>NZ_JBICZL010000016.1:0-185104 GCF_043201875.1 Streptomyces sp. NPDC048248 | reverse complement strand
GTGGCGTGGTGGTGGTTGGCGTCTCCCCCCCGTTTTTTTGAGAGCCACCCCCCCCCCCCCCCCCGCCCCCGGGCGGGGGCGGCGCCCCGCCCCCCCCCCCCCCCCCCCCCCACGGCCGTGGTCGAGAAGTCAGCCGATCGAGCCGGCCGTCTGGTCGTCGGTGTCGACGAACGCGTCGGCGACCTGCTTGATGAACTCGCTGACGCCCTGCAGGCCCTCGATCGCCTTCTCGGTGCCGTTCTTGTACTCCTCCCAGAACGGACGGAACTTGCTCTCGGAGCCCGGGGTGGCGTAGGCCGCCTCGACCATCTCGTCCATCTTGGTGTTGGCCTCGTGGAGGCTCTGCTGCATCAGTTCCTTTTGGTTCTGCAGCCAGGTCGAAGCCTCCCGCATCTCTTCCGGGCTGATCTGGATGTTGCCGCCGGCCATGTCGATTCCTTCCATCGCTCCGTATCGCCGCGGCCAGAGGGCCGCACACACCGGGCTGTACGGGGCACCTGCGGGGGCGGTTCATGCCTGTTGCGGAACGGTGACGAAAACCCGCCATCACCGCCGCGGAGCACCTGGGCGGCTCCGCCCATGGATCCGCGTTTCCGGGATTGTTGGTGCGTTACGAACGCCCCCGCAACTGCCCGGCCGGCGTGAGAGCCCCCGGGTGGATCACTCCGGCGGGCCGCCCTCTTCGTGGGCCCTGCGCCGCACGTTAGTGACCATTTAGTGATCCATTAGCGGGGCCGGAGAGCGTGGTGATCGTCCACGGAAACACTTCGGAGGAGCGAGGATATGCGCAAGAAGCTCAGCAAGGCAGCTGTCGTCCTGGCCGGTGTGGCGGCGGCCACCACGATCAGCATGGGGGCGGCGCAGGCAGCGGATGAATACCGTGGCTTCCCCACCCAGAAGGCGTGCATGGACAAGGGAGCAGCGCTGACGAACAACGGTCAGACGGCCGGCTACATGTGCACCGAGCAGAGCGATGGCTGGCTGCTCGAAGTGGGCAACGACTGAATATCGGCTCGTGATGGGTAACCCTGTGCCCTTCTTGCATCCCATCGGGCCCGAATGCTCCGCATGGCATGGCGCCGGGCTCTGAAGCAGAACGAACATATTCCCCGGGCCTCCGCGGCGGCCCGGGGAATGTGTTTCGTCAGCAACTGCATGCCGGGCACCGTCCGATGAGCCCAGCCAGCGTTTGACCTGTCCGGCCTCGGCTCTGCTGAAATCACGCGGGCAGAAGGGAATTGATTCCCTCAGGCGCCCCCGAAGAGCCGGAGCACGCCCGCAGAACCGCGCCGGTCCGCCCCGCGTCTCCACCGGGAACCGGCCCGCAATTACAGAAAGCTCGCCCCCGTGACACCTACGGCGCAGTACGACCGCCCGACCCCACCAACGAGCGGAAATCCGCAACGAGGCGTCACCGCGACGGGGTTCGCCGTCCTGCGGCGGCACCGGAGGTCGCTGGCGGCTGCGACGGTACGCGTCGTCGGCCTGTCCGGACTGGCCGGGCTGCTGACGACGGTTGCGATATTCGCGCTCGCCTGGCCCCTCTTCACCCGCATGCGGAACCAACGCATCTGGTATCACCACGTCGAGGACCCCTACCTGCACGACCACACCGACCTGGTGCTGGTCGCCCTCTGCACGCTCCCGCTCTTCCTGCTCCTCCTCGGCGCCGGCACCGCGGCCCTGCAGAGTGCGTACTCCCGAGCCGTAGCAGCAGGGACGCGAGCGCCCTCGGTGGCAGAAGGGCTGCGTGCCCCGGTCCGTACGGGACTGCGACCGGTGCTCGCCGTGTACGCGCTGCGCGGCCTGGTCGTATGGCCCCTGCCGCTGCTCGTCAGTGCCGTGGCGAACAGCCTCACCGGCCTCCATCTCGACACCGAGGAGCAGATTCTGGAACGCGGATCGTGGCCCCACACACTCGTCGCGGCCTCCCCGGCTGTGGCCGTGTTCGCCGCCGTGCTGCTGCGCCTATCGCTGGCGCTCGCCCCGGCCGCCGCGGCCGACGGCCTCGGGCCCCGCGCGGCCCTGCGTCGTTCCTGGTCGCTGACGTGTACGCGCGCCGGAGGAGTTCGCGTCCTCGCTCTCGCGCTGCCGCTGGCCGCGCTCACCGCCGGCGTGCTCCGGCTTGCGGTGCAGCTCGCGCTGCCGCTGCGCCCCCTCGTGCGAGCCCTCCTCGAACAGGCCACGGGAAACTTCTTCGCGGCCTACTACGCGGGCATCCTCGCCCCCGTCGCCGTCGGCATCCTGGTCACCGCGGCCCTGGCCCTCCCCCTCACGTGCACGGCATTCGCGGTCCTCCACGACCACCTGCGCTCGCCGCGTACCCCATCGGTACAGCCACTCCGCGCGGCAGATGCGTGAGGACCTGGCGGCCGGACTCACTGCGGAGTGGGAAGCGGTACCGGATGCCCGGCTGGCGATGTGTCACAGGTCACTCGTCGCCGCCCGTAGCCGCTCTCAAATGAACTACTGCGGGTGCGGCTGGCCGAACGCCGGTAGCGGCTCGCTGGGAGTCGAATTTCAAGATCTTCCCCCAGGGTTCTCCCAAAGAGGATCTGAAAACCAATCAGCCCTGGTCTTCCTTATCGGAAGACCAGGGCTGACCTGGTGTTTCTTCAGTCGGGGTGGCGGGATTTGAACCCACGACCTCTTCGTCCCGAACGAAGCGCGCTGCCAAGCTGCGCTACACCCCGAAGCAACGAGCTCTACTTTAGCGGACTGATCCCCGTAGGCGAAATCCGGTTCCGGTGGAGCCCAGGAGACGGCCTGACCTGGTCGATCGCGATGGTGATCAGTGGCAGGAGGCAGGCGGTCACCGCGATGGCGAGGGCGTGGGGCGGCGGGCCGGGGAGGAAGGTGAAGGCGAGGTACAGGAGTGGGTACGCCGGCCACTGCCAGGCGTCGGAGCGGCGGAAGCCGCCGGGTGCGGTCAGCAGGAGCCAGTCGGCGAGGACGGCGAGGGGGATGACCGTGTGCAGGAGTGGGCCCGCGATGGCGTGGGCACCGGTCGGTCCGGCGGTGGCTCCGGGGAGGGCGAAGCCGCCGGTATCGCCGGATGGGGCTGCCTGGGCGAAGAGGGCGAAGAGGCCGGCGAGGGTGATGAAGAAGAGGGTCGCGCCCGTGAGGCGGGGGGACACGGGGCGGCGCCCGGTCCACGAGCGGTGGGAGGACCAGAGGAAGACGAGCGCGACGGCGATGTTCGCCTGCACCGCGAAGTTGCCCAGGAAATGGGGGAGATCGGGTGCGAGGTCGGCCTCTGTGGCGAGTCCGGTGAGGGCGGCCGCGGCGATCAGGGCGCGGACGGCGGCGGCGAGGGGGCGTCGGACGGCGGGGGCGACGGCTGTTGCCGGCGTGCGGTCGGCTGCGCGGGCGGCGCCGGTCGCGTGGCGCGTGGACTGCGAGGTCCGGGTGGGGTCGGACATTCCTCCACGGTAGAGGCCGGGGCCGCGCGGAGAGGGGTGGCGGGGCGGGTGGACCGGCCGCCGGTCGGGAACGGTTCCGGTCCGCCGCAGCGCTCCGTAAGTCTTGGGCCTGTGGTTCGCGGATACGGGCCGTCCGCCGTTCCCGAGGGCCCGAAGGGGCCGCGTGCCGCTTCGTGGCCACGAGGCTCCCGGAAGCCGATCTTCATCTGTCGTGTCGTTGTGCCGTCGTATGCCGCCGTGCCGCTGCGCAGCCGGTACGCGGCTTGGCCCGCCCCGGGCGCCCGATCCGGTGGCGTCGACCCCGAGACCGTCCGGAGACGGCCCGGTCAGCGGAGACGGCTCAGATCGCCCGCAGGGCCCGGGTAAGCCCGCCGGCCTGGCCGGCCCGCGAGCCTGGTCAGTCGCGCGGCTTCGGTCGGTGGCGCGACTCGCCTTCGGCCTCGGCCCGTGCCCCCGCGAGCAATCTCGATCGTCCTGCTTGCGCCCGATCCTCCCGCTTACGCCTTCGCCGTCAGGGTCAGGAGGGTCGCCTCCGGGGGGCAGGCGAAGCGGACCGGGGTGTACCGGTTGGTGCCGCAGCCCGCGGAGACGTGGAGGTAGGAGGTGTTCCCACCGGCGGTGTGGGTGGAGAGGCCCTTGACGCGGTTGGTGTCGATGTCGCAGTTGGTGACCAGCGCGCCGTAGAAGGGGATGCAGAGCTGGCCGCCGTGGGTGTGGCCGGCCAGGACCAAGGGATAGCCGTCGGCGGTGAAGGCGTCCAGGGACCGCAGATACGGAGCGTGTACGACGGCAAGCGAGAGGTCGGCACCGGATTCCGGGCCGCCGGCCACCTCGGCGTAGCGGTCGCGCTTGATGTGCGGGTCGTCCAGGCCGGTCAGGGCGATGTCGACGCCCTCCAGCTTGAGGCGGCCGCGGGTGTTGGAGAGGCCGACCCAGCCGGCCGCGTCGAACGCGTCGCGCAGCTCTTCCCACGGGTTGTGGACGACGCCGACGGCCGGCGCGTTGCCGTTGAGTCCGTGCCGCCCCTGAACCTTTTCGATCAGGTAGCGGGCGGGGTTGCGCAGCTTCGGGCCGTAGTAGTCGTTGGAGCCGAAGACGTAGGCGCCGGGGAACTCCATCAGCGGTCCGAGCGCGTCCAGTGCCTCGGGGACGCCCTCGGGGTCGGAGAGGTTGTCGCCGGTGTTGATCACGAAGTCGGGGCGGAGCCCGGCGAGTGACTGCAGCCAGCGCTGCTTCTTGCGCTGGCCGCGGACCATGTGGATGTCGGAGACCTGCAGGACGCGCAACGGGCGCATGCCACGGGGCAGTACGGGAACCGTGACGCGCCGCAGGCGGAAGGAACGGACTTCGAAGCCGGCGGCGTAGGCCACGCCGGCGGCCCCGACTGCGGTCAGGGACAGGGGTACTCCGTATCGCGCGCGCATGAACCCCATGGTCGCAGAGTGGCGCGGAAAGACGCAGCGGGAGGAGTGGGGAAGAGGAGGAGGGGAGGGGGGAGCGGGGACCGGGGGCGGGCAGGGCCGGTTCGAGCGACAGGCGGGGTGGGCGGTCCGCGGTCCGGGGCGGTCATGCGGTGGGCGGCCTTCGGCAGGCCGCTTGCGGCAGGTGATCTTGGGCGGCAGCGGAAGACGACAGGGAGGTGGCAGACCGTGGGGCGGGGGAAAAGTCGCGGCGGTCGGCGCCGGGTGCGGGCATACTCGACGTCATGACCACGCTCAAGTCCAAGCTGCACGACGACCTCACCCTCGCGATCAAGGCGCGGGACGAGCTGCGTTCCTCCACCCTTCGCCTCACGCTGACCGCGATCCAGAAGGAGGAGGTCGCGGGTACCGAGGCACGCGAGCTCTCCGACGCCGACGTCGAGAAGATCATCGCGCGCGAGGCGAAGAAGCGTCGCGAAGCCGCCGAGGCGTTCGACAAGGGCGGGCGCAGCGAGTCGGCCGAGCGTGAGCGGGCCGAGGGTGAGCTCCTCGCCGACTACCTGCCCAAGCAGCTGACCGATGAGGAGCTGGAGGGGCTGGTCGCGGCCGCCGTGGCGGAGGCCAAGGGTGCCGGAGCCGAGGGGCCGCGGGCGATGGGCGCCGTCATGAAGATCGTGAACCCGCAGGTGGCGGGTCGCGCGGAGGGCGGCCGGGTGGCCGCGGTGGTGAAGAAGCTGCTCGCCGGCTGACGTCGCCCGCAGGCAGCTCGATCAACGAACTGACAGAAGGGGCGCCCCCCTCGGGAGGGCGCCCCTTCTGCGTGCCGTCAAGACCTGCGTGCCGTCATGACGTGGGTCCGTCAAGGACCGTGAGCCGTCCTCGCGGGCAACGCGACGGTCACCAGCCGCCGTTACCGCCGCCCAGAATGTCCGGGAAGTCGGGAAGGTGCCAGCCGCCGCCCGGCTTGTTGTCGCCTCCGTTGCCCGGCCGGTGCCTGCCCTTGCCGTCCTCGCCGGCCGGGGGCTTGCCCTTGTCCTTGTGCGGATCCCCTATCGGGACGGTGGGCAGGGTGGGCGCGGGGCGGCCCGTCAGGGCACCGGACATCGCGTCGCGCCAGATCGGGCCCGGAGTGTCCGCGCCGTAGACCTTGTCGTGGTAGGCGCCGCCGATGGAGATGTCGAACATCTTGCGCTTGTGCTGCGGGTCGCCGACCCAGACCGCGCCGGCCGCGTTCGGGGTGTATCCGACGAACCAGGCGGCATAGCGGCTGTCGCTGGTGCCGGTCTTGCCGGCGCTGTCCCGGCCACGCAGACCGGCCTGCTTGCCGGTGCCGTCCTCGACGACGCCCTTGAGGAGGGCGTTGATGGTCTTGGCGGTCTTCTCCGACATGGCCCGGCGGCAGCTGCTGCGCGGGACGCTCATCTTCTTGCCCTGCGGGTCGGTGATCGACTGGATCGCGACGGGGGAGCAGTACTCGCCGCCGTTGGCGAAGGCCGCGTAGCCCCCCGCCATCGTCAGCGGCGACATCTCCTGGACGCCGAGCGTCATCGAAGGGACCTCTTGCAGCTTCTTGCCGTCGGCCCGCTCGATGCCCATGCCCTGGGCCATCTTGACCGCGGGGCAGATGCCGATGTCGCTGATCAGCTGGACGAAGTAGGTGTTGACCGACTTCGCGGTCGCCTCCTTCATGCCGTACGGGCCGACCTCTTTCTTGTTCTCGTTCTGGGTCATCTCCGAGCCCCGCCACTGGCCCTTGCAGGTCTGCACCGGGCTCGGGTAGCGCATGCGGTAGGGCGAGGAGAACTCCTGCTGCGGGTTGGTGCCCTGCTCCAGCGCGGCCGCCGCGATCACCGGCTTGAAGGTCGAGCCGGGCTGGTAGCCGGCGCCGCCGCCCATGCTGCGGTCCACCGAGAGGTTGATCTGCGTCTGGTTCTCGCCGAAGCCGTAGGGGCGGGACTGGCCCATGCCGAGGATCTTGCCCGTCCCCGGTTCGACGATGGCCGCGGCGCCGGCGACCGGGTCGTCCTCGTAGACGTGCTTTTTCAGGGATGCCTGGACCGACTTCTGCGTCTGCGCGTCCAGAGTGGTGCGGATCGTCATGCCGCCCTGGTTCCACAGCCGGGAGCGGACCTTCCGGGACTTGCCGAACTTCTTGTCGTTGAGGAACACCTCGCGGACGTAGTCGCAGAAGAAGCCCGCGCCGTGGGTGGCGGTGATGCAGCCGTTCTTGGGACGGCTGACCGACAGCTGGATCGGCTTCTCGGACGCCTCGTCGGCCTGCGCCTGGGTGATGTCCTTCAGGTCGGCCATCCGCTGCAGGACGGTGTTGCGCCGAAGGGTCGCTTCCTTCGGGTCGTTGACCGGGTCGTAGCGGCTCGGCGACTGGACGATGCCGGCCAGCAGGGCCGCCTGCTCCAGCTTCAGGTCCTTGGCGGACGTGCTGAAGTAGCGCTGGGCGGCGGCCTCGATGCCGTAGGCCTGCTGCCCGAAGAAGGTGATGTTCAGGTAGTTCTGAAGGATCTTGCTCTTGCCGAGCTCCTTCTCCACCTGGATCGCGTACTTGAGTTCCTTGACCTTCCGGCCGATCGTCTGCTGGGTGGCCTGCGCGACCTTGTCGGGGTCGTCACCCGCCTCCTCGATGAAGACGTTCTTCACATACTGCTGGGTCAGCGTCGAGGCGCCCTCGGAGACGCCGCCGGTGCGGGCGTTCTTGTTGAGCGCACGCAGGATGCCCTTCAGGTCGACCGCGCCGTGCTCGTAGAAGCGCGCGTCCTCGATCGCGATGATCGCCTTCCGGATGTACGACGACATGTCCTTGAGGCCGACGACCGTGCGGTCGCGGGAGTAGACCTTCGCGATCTCGCCGCCGTCGGAGTCGAGGATGGTGGTCCGCTGGCTGAGCGGCGGTGTCTTGAGGTTCGCGGGGATGTCGTCGAATCCCTCGACCGAACCCTTGGCCGCCAGGCCGAGCGCTCCGGCCGCGGGCAGCGCCAGGCCCGCGAGCACGGCTCCGGCGAGGACGCTGACACCGAGGAACTTGGCGGCCCGCTGGGTCTTGGTCAGACCCCCGCCTTCGCGCTTCTTAGCCATGAGGGCACCCTACGTTCTCAATCGCCGGACAGGGGCGCACCTGTTCGCTTAGCCTGTTCACACCTGCCGAAGCGGATGGTTACGCGCCAGTTCGTCAAGCCCCCCTCCCCCGGGGATCGCGCCTCGACCTGCCCGCCGGCATCACCGGAAAGCCCGCGTGACCATGGTGAACTGCCCCGCTTGCGGGGAAAGTCGCGTATGCCCTTCGGTCACTCCGTTGGGTGATCTGCCGCGTACGCATAGTCCGTTCGGGCCATTCAAGATTGGGCCCGAAGGGGGTGTTGCGCCCTGCCTGCCTTCCGTAACGTCCTCAACTGGCAACGGTGAATATGCCGCTTGCCGCCGTGGGGGAGCCTCGATTCGGGAGAGGACGGCGCCAGCATGAGCTGGGTAACCGACTGGAGTGCACAGGCAGCCTGCCGCACTACCGATCCGGATGAATTGTTCGTGCAAGGGGCGGCGCAGAACCGCGCCAAGGCGGTGTGCACCGGGTGTCCGGTACGCACGGAGTGCCTGGCCGATGCCCTGGACAACCGGGTGGAGTTCGGTGTGTGGGGCGGAATGACCGAGCGCGAGCGGAGGGCGCTGCTGCGCCGCCGCCCGACCGTGACGTCATGGCGTCGCCTGTTGGAGACAGCGCGTTCGGAATATGAGCACAGCACGGGCCCGCTGCCCGTCGACTGTGAGGAAGAGGTCTTCGACGAGTACGCCGCGGTCGGCTAGCGGGCCGGCGGAGCTTCGACTTCCGCCTATTGCGTGAGTCGGGCTGTTGCGAGGTCGGGCGACGGGCAGGTACCGGGCCGGGATGTGGCCGGTTGCGCCGTCAACGACTTCGGCGTGCCCGCGGGTTGGGGCTACCTGCGGGCCGGTGTGAACTCATGGGCCGGGTGCGCCGTGAGTGCGCCAGTGGGCCACGGCGTGTCGTCGGGCCGGGCCATCGCGTCTCGCCCTTGGAGGGGCAGGGCGAGACGACTGGGGAGCTGATGGTGCGGCACGGTGCGCCCGCGGGATGCCGAACCGTTTGTGCAGGCAGGGCGAGCCGGCCGGGGACTGCTCAGCACCGGTGAGTTGGTGTGCCGGGTGGTACGGCCGTCAGCTGTCGGTGTCGGTCTCTGCGGGGCCGAGCGCCAGGCGGTCGCCGATCGCGCGCAGCCCCGTGAGGTCATGGACGTCACCGGGCAGTGCGGCGACCTCCGTCACCGGGACCTCGGGGTGGAGTGCGGTGAAGCGGTCCCGCGTGCGACGTTCGCGCGCGAGGACCTGCATGCGTTCGGCGTGCAGTCGGAGCAGCCCGGCAGCCAGGTGCGCCGCCGAGGCGGAGGAGCGTGTCGTAGGGCGCGCCGCGGCACCGGGGGAGTGGTCGCCGGCGGCACGTGATCCAGCATTCCCGCCGTCGAGATCCACAATGCCGGTCGTTTCAAGATTTTCCGCGTCCGTATCCGCGTCCGTATCCGCATCCGCGGCGGTGTCCTCGGCGGTGTGGTCGGCCAGGGTCTCGGCAGCCGCCAGCGCCCGCTCCGCGCTCAGCTGGGCAGCGCCGCTGCCGTGCACACGGTTGAGCACCAGGCCGGCCAACGGCATCTGCTCCGCGGCCAGCCGCTCGACGAAGTACGCCGCCTCGCGGAGCGCGTCCCGCTCGGGGGCGGCGACCACGAGAAATGCCGTGCCGGGTGCCTGAAGCAGCCGGTAGGTGGCGTCGGCGCGGGTGCGGAAACCGCCGAACATGGTGTCCATCGCCGCCACGAACGTCTGGACGTCGCGCAGCAGTTGGCCGCCCATCAGCTTGCTGAGGGTGCCGGTCATCATCGACATGCCGACGTTCAGGAACTTCATGCCGGCGCGCCCGCCGACCTTCGCCGGTGCCATCAGGACCCGGATGAACTTGCCGTCGAGGAACGAGCCGAGGCGCTTGGGTGCGTCGAGGAAGTCCAGTGCGGAACGGCTCGGCGGGGTGTCGACGATGATCAGATCCCACTCGTCGGTCGCGCGCAGCTGGCCGAGCTTCTCCATGGCCATGTACTCCTGCGTGCCCGCGAAGCCGGCCGACAGGGACTCGTAGAAAGGATTCTCCAGGATCGCGCGGGCCCGGTCGGCGTCCGCATGGCCCTCGACGATCTCGTCGAAGGTGCGCTTCATGTCCAGCATCATCGCGTGCAGTTCGCCGCCCGCGGTGTCGTCGACGCCCTTGACCTGCCGGGGGACGTTGTCGAGCTCGGAGATGCCCATCGACTGCGCCAGCCGCCGGGCCGGGTCGATGGTCAGCACGACGACCTTGCGGCCGCGCTCGGCGGCTCGGACGCCCAGGGCCGCGGCGGTCGTGGTCTTTCCCACGCCGCCCGAGCCGCAGCAGACCACGATGCGGGTGTGCGGGTCGTCGATCAGCGCGTCGACCCCGAGCCACGGGGCCGAGGCGTCCAGCGTGGTGTCCTCCGACGTCATATGGGCCCCTGTTTCCGCAGGTCTCTCGCCAGGCGGTAGAGCCCGGCGAGGTCCACTCCCTCGGGGAGCAGCTCCAACTCGTAGGTGGGCAGCCCGATGCCGGTCAGTTCGGCATGTTCGGCGCGCTCCAGATCGACCCGCTCGGCGTGCTCGCGAGCCTGCTCAAGCAGGGGGTCGATCAGCCGGTCCGCCAGCCCGCCGCGGCGGGCGCCGCCCAGGCCGGCCTGGGAGAGCGCCTTGGCGATGCCCGTACGGGCTCCGCGGGCGACGATGTCGAGGTCGTCGGTGTCCAGTACGGCGGGGCGGACCATGTTGATGACGATGCCGCCCACGGGCAGGCCGGCGGCGCGCAGTTCCGCGACGCCGTCCGCGGTCTCCTGGACCGGCATCTCCTCCAGGAGGGTGACCAGATGCACCGCCGTCTCGGGCGACTTCAGGACCCGCATCACGGCCTGCGCCTGATTGTGGATCGGGCCGATCTTGGCCAGCCCGGCCACCTCGTCGTTGACGTTCAGGAAGCGGGTGATGCGGCCGGTCGGCGGGGCGTCCATCACGATCGCGTCGTAGACGAACTTCCCGCTCTTGTCCTTGCGGCGGACCGCCTCGCACGCCTTACCGGTCAGCAGGACGTCCCGCAGGCCCGGTGCGATGGTCGTGGCGAAGTCGATGGCGCCGAGTTTCTTCAGCGCCCGGCCCGCGCTGCCGAGCTTGTAGAACATCTGGAGGTAGTCCAGGAGGGCGCGCTCGGCGTCGATGGCCAGGGCGTGCACCTCGCCGCCACCCGGGGCTACGGCGATCTTGCGTTCCTCGTAGGGAAGCGCTTCGGTTTCGAACAGCTGGGCAATGCCCTGACGGCCCTCGACCTCGACCAGGAGGGTGCGTCGTCCCTCGGTGGCCAGGGCGAGGGCGAGGGCAGCGGCGACCGTGGTCTTGCCGGTGCCGCCCTTGCCGCTGACGACATGGAGCCTGCTCACGTCAAGGAGCCTAACCAGTCCGCGTCCGGAGTACGCACGGGACGGGCCTGTGATGCCCCTGGGATCTGCGCGCGATGTCCTCGGGGCCGCGCCCGGGATGTTCCCCAAGGGTGCTGACGCATCCTCCGGTGGAGGCCGTCCGGGGCGGGTGCGCGCGGGCCGTGGTGGGCGCCGTCCACCGCGGCCGTGGACAGGCATTACGCTCGGCCCATGACCAAGTGGGAATACGCAACCGTGCCGCTTCTCGTGCACGCGACGAAGCAGATCCTGGACACCTGGGGCGAGGACGGCTGGGAGCTCGTCCAGGTCGTGCCGGGTCCGAACAACCCCGAGCAGCTGGTGGCCTACCTGAAGCGGGAGAAGGCATGAGCGCGGTCGAGGACAAGATCGCCGAGCTGGGCCTGAAGCTGCCCGAGGTCGTGCCTCCGCTGGCTGCCTACCAGCCCGCGGTGCGCTCCGGCGACCATGTCTTCACCTCCGGCCAGCTGCCGATGGTGGACGGCGCGCTGCCGGCCACCGGCAAGGTCGGCGCCGAGGTCAGCGCCGAGCAGGCCAAGGAACTCGCCGCGACCTGCGCGCTCAACGCGCTGGCGGCCGTGAAGTCGGTGATCGGCGACCTGGACAAGATCCAGCGCGTCGTGAAGGTCGTCGGGTTCGTGGCCTCCGCGCCGGACTTCACCGGCCAGCCGGGCGTCATCAACGGAGCCAGTGAGTTGCTCGGCGAGATCCTGGGCGACAAGGGCGTGCACGCCCGGTCCGCGGTGGGCGTGGCGGTGCTGCCGATCGACGCGCCGGTCGAGGTCGAGATCCAGGTCGAGGTCGCAAAGTAACGCACCCGTCCGCAGCCGGTTCGCGTGCGGCGAAGGGGCCCGGGGCGTTCGCGCCATTCCGGGGCCCCTCGTCGCCGCGAAGCAGCCCGGTACCGGAAGGCCCCTCGAACATCCACGCGTGAGCGCATAGCATCCGGCCATGTCGTCGACGACCAATGGCCAGTGGTACCCGCCGGAGTGGCCCGCCCGTATCCGGGCACTCGCGAACGGCGAGCTGACGCCGGTCGCGCCCCGGCGGGCCGCGACCGTCCTGCTGCTGCGGGACGCGCTCCCTGGCTCCGCCGGTTCCCCCGGGCCTGACGTCCACATGTTGCGCAGACGCGCCTCCATGGCCTTCGCGGGCGGGGCGTACGCCTACCCGGGCGGCTCCGTCGATCCGCGTGACGAGGCGCCGGTCGCCTGGGCGGGCCCGTCGCGGACCGAATGGGCCGTACGGATGGGGGTCGACCCCGCGACCGCGCAGGCCATCGTCTGCGCCGCGGTGCGCGAGACCTTCGAAGAGGCCGGCGTGCTGCTCGCCGGGACCTCGGCCGACACGGTCGTCGAGGACACCACGGGCGAGGACTGGGAGGCGGACCGTGCGGCGCTGGTCGCGCACGAGCTGTCCTTCGCCGAGTTCCTGGGCCGGCGTGGTCTGCTGCTGCGCTCCGACCTGCTCGGCGCCTGGGCACGCTGGATCACCCCGGAGTTCGAACCGCGCCGGTACGACACCTGGTTCTTCGTCGCCGCGCTGCCCGAGGGCCAGCGCACCCGCAATGCCTCCACGGAGGCGGACCGCACGGTGTGGATCCGCCCGGCGGAGGCAGCCGCCGGCTACGACCGCGGCGAGCTGCTGATGATGCCGCCCACCATCGCGACGCTTCGCGGCCTCCAGACCTACGGCACCGCCAGCGAGGCGCTGGGCGCAGCGCCTGCCCAGGACCTGACACCGGTCCTGGCCCGGGCCGAATTGGTGAACGGCGAGATCCTCCTGAGCTGGCCGGGCCATGACGAGTTCACCAAGCACCTCACGCCGAAGGACGACGGTGCGCGGCCCGGCGCCGCCGACGGCCCCTCGGACACCCCCAGCCCCTCGGGAGGGACCCCCGCATGACCGAAGCAGCCGCTCTCCCCGGGCAGCCCCGAGGCGGCGTCATCCAGGGGCAGGCCACCGCGCGGGCCCACTGCGTGCTGGCCCCCAACGCGTCGGCGATGACCCTGGACGGCACGAACACCTGGATCGTCACCGAGCCGGACTCCGACCTCGCGGTCGTCATCGACCCCGGGCCGCTCGACGAGGGACATCTCCAGGCCGTCGTCGACACCGCCGAGCGGGCCGGGAAGCGCATCGCCCTGACCCTTCTGACGCATGGCCACCCCGACCACGCCGAGGGCGCCGGACGCTTCGCCGAACTGACCCGTACGGCCGTACGCGCCCTGGATCCGGCGCTGCGTCTCGGCAGCGAGGGGCTCGAAGCGGGCGATGTGATCACCACCGGCGGTCTGGAGCTGCGGGTGGTGCCGACCCCGGGGCACACCGCGGACTCCCTGTCCTTCCACCTCCCCGCCGACGGCGCGGTGCTCACGGGCGACACGATCCTGGGCCGTGGCACCACGGTGGTCGCGCACCCGGACGGCCGACTGGGCGACTATCTGGACACGCTGCGCCGACTGCGGTCCCTCACGGTCGACGACGGCGTGTCGACGGTGCTTCCGGGCCACGGACCCGTGCTGAACGACGCCCAGGGAGCGGTGGAGTTCTATCTGGCGCACCGGGCCAATCGGCTCGCGCAGGTCGAGACGGCCGTCGAGTCGGGCCATCGCACCCCCGCCGATGTCGTCGCCAGCGTCTATGCCGATGTCGACCGCTCCCTGTGGCCGGCCGCCGAGCTCTCGGTGCGGGCACAGCTCGACTACCTGGGCGAACATGGGCTGATCTGACAGCGGAGCCCGCTCCGGCCGCGCCGGCGGCCGTGCGGTCCGACGCCGGATCCGGCCACGGGTGGGCGCGGGCGCGATGGGGGAACCCACGAGCACGTCCAGGAACGGACGCCCGGATGAGGCGGACGAGGCGGGACGGGACGTGTGCGGCGGCCACTGGCTTGGCCGCACCGGTCAGGGCCACTCCAGGGACGGGCAGGTCGCCCGCCGGCTGCTGCAGGAGCCGTGCTGCCCTCCTGATGCCGTTGGGCAGCCGGAGCCGGCTGCCGTCGCCCCGTCACCGTTCCTAGGGGCGGGGTGCCTTCGGGCCGTGGACGGCGAGGTACTCGTCCGCCAGCCAGGGCGCGAGGCCGTTGAGCAGCTCGTCGAGCAGCTCGGGGTCGGCGCGGGGCGTACGCGCCGCGCGTGCCGCCGCGCGCATGCGGTCGGCGTGCGCCGGATAGTAGTGGCCGAACACCTCGGCGGACTCGGCGAGGTCGCTGGTCCAGCCACCCCAGCGCGGCATGACCAGCGTGAACCCGGTCCGTACGAGTTTGCGTGCCACCACCCGGGTCATCCGGGTGCGCTCGGCGTCGGTGCGCGCCGCGGCGGCCTTCTCCCGGAGGACGGGCAGCCGCTCGTGGAGGTCGCCGTTGGTCTCCCGGGCCAGCAACGAGGTCGGGCGGTAGGGAGGCAGCCCCGACGTGACGTCCTCGCCCATGAGCGGCGTGCACAGGCAGGCGGCGAACCATCCGAGGTCGTACCGCTCCAGGTCGCTCAGCACCTCCTCGACGCCGCACAGCAGGATCCCGGCGCCGTCGATCTGCGGGAAGGCCGCGTCCAGTTCCGCCTCCATTGCGCGGGCGTCGGCGTGGTCGGTCGGGGTGGGCCGGGCGCTCAGGGCGAGCAGGACGTCGAGGTCGGAGCGGCCGGGCACGGCTGTGCCGCGCGGGATGCTGCCGTACAGGTAGGCACAGGTGAGGCGGGAGGGACCGAAGCGTTCGGCGAGCTGGTCGCGAAGGGCCGTCACGATCGGCGCGAAGGGGGCGGACACCCGGTCCAGGGAGCCTTCGCGGACGAAGTAGCCCTCTTGGTCCAGTCCGGTGCCGGCGTCGCACAGGCCGTGTACGCCGTGTACGCGGTCGTTCACCCGGCGATGCACGCCCTCGGCCGCGGCGTCCCGCCGCATGTCGTTCATGGCGTCACTATGGCGAGCGGGACTCCCCGCCCGCGACTGCTTTGTTGCAGGGCCCCGGGTACGGAGGGTGCCGGGAAACGCACGAAGGACCCCGCCGGAGCGGGGTCCTTCCGAGTGCGTGCCGGAGGGTGCCGGTGGTCGTACGGATCAGCGCGAGCGCTTGGCCAGCCGCTCGACGTCCAGCAGGATCACGGCGCGTGCCTCCAGGCGGAGCCAGCCGCGGCCCGCGAAGTCCGCGAGGGCCTTGTTGACCGTCTCGCGAGAGGCGCCCACCAGCTGGGCCAGCTCCTCCTGCGTCAGGTCGTGCACGACGTGGATGCCTTCCTCGGACTGCACGCCGAAGCGGCGCGACAGGTCCAGCAGGGCGCGCGCCACGCGGCCCGGCACGTCCGAGAAGACCAGGTCGGACATCTGGTCGTTGGTCTTGCGCAGGCGGCGGGCGACCGCACGCAGCAGGGCAGTGGCCACCTCCGGGCGGGCGTTCAGCCAGGGCTGGAGGTCGCCGTGGCCGAGGCCGAGGAGCTTGACCTCGGTGAGGGCGGAGGCGGTGGCCGTGCGCGGGCCCGGGTCGAAGAGCGAGAGCTCACCGATGAGCTCTCCGGGGCCGAGGACGGCGAGCATGTTCTCCCGGCCGTCCGGGGAAGTGCGGTGCAGCTTCACCTTGCCCTCGGTGACCACGTACAGGCGGTCGCCGGGGTCCCCTTCGTGGAACAGGGCGTCGCCGCGGGCGAGCGTGACCTCTCCCATTGAGGCGCGCAAGTCGGCCGCCTGCTCGTCATCGAGCGCCGCGAAGAGCGGTGCGCGCCGCAGAACGTCGTCCACGAGATCTCTCCTTGTCGACATGCTCCGGGGGACTGTGGTCCCCATCATGCCGGAATGCAAAACAGTGCGATCAATCACAAGTTTGCCGGACCCGTGGCCCGAGCCATACGGCAGGGGGCCGATTGGGGTCTGGAATCACAGTGATCGAGTCGGTTGTCAGTGGGTGGCCTTAGTCTGGCCGGGTGTCCAATACGCCGGTGGGAGCACAGGACTGGGGGCTGAGCGAGTGAGCGCAGGGCCCGATTCCGCTGTGGGCGAACAGTCATCCAGTAGTGGCTCGAATTCGGATAAAGGTAACAAATCGTCCTCCAGGGTGAGGTCCGCCCGGACGGCGACGGCGGGAAGGCTCGGCGCGTCGCGAGCGGCAGCGCAGGACGTGATCGTCAAGGACGCTACCCCGAAGATCTCCGCGAGGGGGATCTCGGCGGGTGAGAACTCGGTACGCAAGAGCTCTGCAGGGAAGAAGGCCGCCGTGAACGAAACTCCCGCGAAGCCCGTGGCGGCCGCGCAGGCCGCCGCGGACGAGGCCGCCCCGAAGCGTGCCGCCGCGAAGAAGAAGACGGTCGCCAAAAAGGCCGTGACGACCAAGGACGCGGCGACGAAGAAGGCGACTGTGGCCAAGGCACCCGCACGGAAGACCGCTGCTGAGACGGCGAAGAAACCCGCCGGGCAGCCCGCCGAGCAGGCGGCGAAGCCCGCGAAGAAGTCCGCCGCGAAGAAGACTGCCGCGAAGAAGACCGCAGCGAAGAAGACCGCTCCCTCGGCCGCGAGCGCCGCCGCGCCCGCCGGGAAGGCCCCGGCGGGCAAGCCGGAGTCCCGGGTGGCCATGGTCCGCCGGGCCCGCCGGATGAACCGCGAGCTGGCCGAGCTGTATCCGTACGCCCATCCGGAGCTGGACTTCACCAACCCCTTCGAGCTGCTGGTCGCGACGGTGCTGTCCGCGCAGACCACCGACCTGCGGGTCAACCAGACCACCCCGGGCCTCTTCGCCGTCTGCCCGACGCCCGAGGACATGGCGGCGATGGACCCGGAGCGACTGGAGGAGCTGATCCGCCCCACCGGTTTCTTCCGCGCCAAGACCAAGTCGCTGATCGGGCTGTCGACCGCGCTGCGCGACCGCTTCGGAGGCGAGGTGCCGGGCCGGCTGGAGGATCTCGTCACGCTCCCCGGCGTCGGCCGCAAGACCGCCAATGTGGTGCTGGGCAACGCCTTCGGCGTCCCCGGCATCACCGTCGACACGCACTTCGGCCGGCTGGTGCGCCGCTTCGGCTGGACCACCCAGGAGGACCCGGAGAAGGTCGAGGCGGAGATCGCCGAGATCTTCCCCAAGAGCGAGTGGACGATGCTCTCGCACCGCGTCGTCTTCCACGGCCGCCGCGTCTGCCACTCCCGCAAGCCCGCCTGCGGCGCCTGCGGCATCGCCCCCCTCTGTCCGTCGTACGGCGAGGGCGAGACGGACCCGGAGAAGGCGAAGAAGCTGTTGAAGTACGAGCTGGGCGGCCGGCCGGGGCAGCGGCTGAATCCGCCTGCCGACTATCCGGGGCAGCCCGCGCCCCCGATGGCGGCCCCATGACGGCTGCGGCGCCGCGGGCAGGAGTGCCCCCGAGGGGGACCAACCATCGAAGCCAGGGCCTGAGGGGGCGCGGATGACGAGAGCACGGGAGCAGTACGGCGAGGACACCGGCACCCGCGAGGCGTCGTCCGGCCGGGACGTTCCGGTCACGGCCGAGGGACTGCCCGAGTGGCTGGCCCCGGTGGCCGCAGCGGCCGGCGCCATCGAGCCGCGCCAGCTCAGCCGGTTCCTGCCACCCGAGAGCGGCGGCCGGCAGTCCGCGGTGCTGATCCTCTTCGGGCACGGCCCGCGCGGCCCCGAGCTGCTGCTCATGGAGCGCGCCGGGACCCTGCGCTCGCATGCCGGTCAGCCCTCCTTCCCCGGAGGCGCCCTCGACCCGGAGGACGGCGATCCCGAGGGACGCGGCCCGGTGCGCGCGGCGCTGCGCGAGGCCCAGGAGGAGACCGGCCTCGACCCGTCCGGCGTCCAGGTCTTCGGTGTGCTCCCGCGCCTGTACATCCCCGTCAGCGGCTTCGTGGTGACACCCGTCCTGGGGTGGTGGCGGGAGCCGAGTCCGGTGGGTGCGGTCGACCAGGCGGAGACCGCCCGGGTGTTCACGGTGCCCGTGGCGGATCTCACGGACCCCGGTCACCGCGTGACGACACGTCACCCCAGCGGCCACGTAGGCCCCGCGTTTCTTGTCGAGAATGCCCTGGTATGGGGGTTTACGGCCGGCGTGATCGACCGCATCCTGCACTACGCGGGCTGGGAGATTCCGTGGGACCGTGACAAGCAGGTCCCGCTCGACTGGCGCTCGTGAGACGGTGTCGGGCGTGAACGTCCTGGACATCTTGCTGCTGGTCGCGGCCGTGTGGTTCGCGATCATCGGCTATCGGCAAGGCTTTGTCGTCGGCATCCTGTCCGTGATCGGCTTCCTCGGAGGCGGCCTGATCGCGGTCTATCTGCTGCCCGTGATCTGGAACGAGATCACCGACGACGCGACACCCGGCACCTTCGCGGCCATCGCCGCGGTGGCCGTCGTGATCGTGTGCGCATCCGTGGGCCAGGCGCTCACCACCCATCTGGGTAACAAGCTGCGCCGCTACATCACCTGGTCACCCGCGCGGGCGCTGGATGCCACCGGCGGCGCGCTGGTCAACGTCCTGGCGATGCTGCTGGTCGCCTGGCTGATCGGATCGGCCCTGGCCGGCACCTCCTTGCCGACCCTCGGCAAGGAGGTCCGCAATTCCAAGGTGCTGCTCGGCGTGTCCCGCGTGATGCCCCCTGAGGCCAACACCTGGTTCGCGGACTTCTCCTCGGTCCTGACGCAGAACGGCTTCCCCCAGGTCTTCACGCCGTTCTCCAACGAGCCGATCACCTCCGTGCCCGCACCCGATCCCCGGCTGGCCAGCAGCCCGGTGGCGGAGCAGGCAAAGCGAAGCATCGTCAAGGTCGTCGGCACGGCCCCCGGGTGCGGCAAGGTCCTCGAGGGCAGCGGCTTCGTCTTCGGACGGCACCGCGTGATGACCAACGCCCATGTCGTCGGAGGCGTCGACGAGCCCACCGTGCAGGTCGGCGGCGAGGGGCGGCGCTATGACGCCAAGGTCGTGCTCTACGACTGGCAGCGCGACATCGCGGTGCTGGACGTCCCCTCACTGAATGCCCCGGCCCTGCGGTTCGCCCGGGCCGACGCGGACAGTGGCAAGAGCGCCATCGTCGCCGGCTTCCCGGAGAACGGCGGCTACGACGTCCGCTCGGCCCGTATCCGCGGCCGCATCCAGGCCAACGGCCCGGACATCTACCACCGGGGCACGGTCGGCCGCGACGTCTACTCCCTCTACGCCACCGTCCGCCAAGGCAACTCCGGCGGCCCGCTGCTCACGCCGAACGGCGAGGTCTACGGCGTCGTCTTCGCGAAGTCGCTGGACGACTCCCGTACCGGCTATGCGCTGACCGCCGACGAAGTCCGTGAGGACATCACCAAGGGGCGTACGGCCGAGCGTCAGGTCGACAGCCAGGGCTGCGCGATCTGAGGCGGGTCAGGGCGCAGACGCGGGGACGCGAGGGTCACCGCGCTGTGCGCCGAAGGAGGAGAGAGACCTGCGCCGCGCGGCTCAGCCGCGAGGATGGCGCAGGCGTGCGCTCACCCAGCGCGCTCTGCGGCGCAGGATGAGGGGAATGCCCATCGGGTGGGCGGGATCGGGGGAGTCGGCGGACCTGAGGTCCGGCGTGCCCCTCTCCCGAGTGCCCACTGCAGCGGCACTGCTGCGGCGGTTGCGTGCCACGTCACGGTAGTCGTGCGTCCAGCCCATACACACGACTCTGCCCTTGCCCCAAGGTCCGTAATCGCTCCGGCCGCCGCCAATTGGCCTATGCGCCGGGCAATTGGCTGTTCGTCAGACGAACGTTCGCACCGATCGGCCGAACGGCCCTGCCGTCCGGGGCCGAACGGCTCCGGCCCCTCGGGCCGGGGAGCCCCCGTCAGCGGTCCGGCTCGGGGTCCTTCAGCCAGTTGATCAGCTCGGTCGAGAACGCCACCGGGTCCTCCTCGTGCGGGAAGTGTCCGAGGCCGTCGAACAGCCGCCAGCGGTAGGGGGCCTCGACGTACTGCCCGGAGCCGGCCGCACTGCGGGTGCGCATCACCGGGTCGAGTGACCCGTGCAGATGCAGCGTCGGGACCCGTACCGGCTTCTTCATCCGCCGGTTGAACTGGATGCCGTCCGGACGGGCCATGGACCGCACCATCCAGCGGTAGGGCTCGATCGAGCAGTGCGCCGTGGAGGGAATGCTCATCGCCCGCTGATACACGGCGACCGCTTCGTCGTCCGGCATCCGGGGCCCGGACCAGTCGCGGATCATCCGGCCGACCAGCGCCGCGTCGTCGGCGGTCAGCCGGCGCTCGGGCAGCCACGGCCGCTGGAAGTTCCAGATGTGCGAACTCCGGGTGCTCTGCTTGAGGTCGGCGAGCATCGCCGAGCGCCAGCGCCGTGGGTGCGGCATCGAGGACACCGCGAGCCGGCGCACCAGCTTGGGCCGCATCACCGCGGCCGTCCACGCGAGATAGCCGCCCAGGTCGTGTCCGACGAGTGCGGCGTCCGGCTCGCCCAGGGAGCGGATGACCCCGGTGATGTCGAGGGCGAGATTTGCCGGGTCGTAACCGCGGGGCGTGCGGTCGCTGCCGCCGACGCCCCGAAGGTCCATCGCGACCGCGCGGAAGCCCGCGTCGGCGAGCGCGGGGAGTTGGTGCCGCCAGGTCCACCAGAACTGCGGGAAGCCGTGCAGCAGCAGCACCAGAGGGCCGTCGCCCATCTCGGCGATGTGGAAGCGCGCGCCGTTCGCCGCGACGTCGCGGTGCGACAGCTCCTTCCCGCCGGGGATATCGAGCTGGACGACCGAGGTGGTGCTGTCGGGGGCAGTCATACCGATGAGCGTGT
Organism: Streptomyces sp. NPDC048248; assembly: GCF_043201875.1. Lineage (NCBI taxonomy): Bacteria > Bacillati > Actinomycetota > Actinomycetes > Kitasatosporales > Streptomycetaceae > Streptomyces > Streptomyces sp. NPDC048248. The sequence continues at coordinate 164,023 of NZ_JBICZL010000016.1, read as the reverse complement.
CACAGACTCCAGGACCGGGTGCTCCACCGGCGCCGGACGCGGGTGCGGCTTGGCCTTTTGCAGCATGGCCGCGGTCTCCTTGGCGGAGGTGATGGACTTCTCCGGCTTCTTGATCTTCTTGAGCTTGGCCATCGCGATGAGCACCAACAGCCCGGCGACCACCAGGAAGGCACCGCCCACGATCAGGAAGGACCAGGCGAGCCCGAGGCCGAGGTTGTGGATGCCGTAGGCAGCGGCGAAGCTCAGCACCGGCAACGCGAACAGGGCCAGTACCCCGGCCACGCCGAACGCGGCGCCGCCGATGCCCGCACGCTTGGCGTCCTGCCGCAACTCCGCCTTGGCCAGCGCGATCTCGTCGTGGACCAGTGCGGACATCTCGGCGGTGGCCGTGGCCACCAGCTGCCCGAGGCTGCGGTCCGCGCCGTCGTCGGCAGTGCTCATCGCCGTCTCCCTCATCTCGTCACCGGAAAAATCAAGCCTCTCAGATCATGCCGGACCATCGTCCCCGGTGCGTGCGTCGGAGGCCACTTCGGCAAGGCGCCGGTGCTCCGCGGCCTTCGCTTCGAGGATCGCGGCCATCCGCAAGTGGTACTCGGGCTTGTCCTGTTCGTAGATGTCGGGGATGCCGTCCTGGTCCTCGTCGCGCTCCTCTTCCTCCCACAAGCTCCGGTACTTGTTGTTACGGATCTTGAGCAGGACGCCCGCAACGACCGCGGCGAGGAGCGAGCCGATCAGCACCGACGCCTTGATCTCGTCGGCCAGCGTCAGGTTCTCGGTGAAGGCGAGTTCGCCGATGAGCAGCGAGACGGTGAAGCCGATGCCGGCCAGCGACGCCACCGCGAAGACATCCGGCCACTTCAGGTCCGGATTGAGTTCCGCCTTGGTGAAGCGGGCGGTGACCCACGTACCGCCGAAGATGCCCAGCGCCTTGCCGACTATCAGGCCGAGGACGACTCCTAGCGTCTCCGGCCGGGTGAAGACCTCGTGGACCGCGCCGCCGGAGATGGACACGCCGGCGGAGAAGAGGGCGAAGAGCGGCACGGCGAGGCCGGCCGAGAGTGGGCGGACGAGGTGCTCGATGTGCTCGCCGGGGGAGTGCTCCTCGCCCTCGCGGCGGGAGCAGCGCAGCATCAGACCCATGGCGACGCCCGCGATCGTGGCGTGCACCCCGCTGTTCTCCATCAGGGCCCAGATGACCAGGGCGAGCGGGAGGTAGATGTACCAGCCGCGGACTCCCTTGCGCAGGAGCAGATAGAAGACTCCGAGGCCGACGAAGGCGAAGCCGAGGGCCAGGAAGTTGATCTGCGAGGTGAAGAAGACCGCGATGATCAGGATCGCGAAGAGGTCGTCGACGACAGCGAGGGTGAGCAGGAAGGCGCGCAGCGCCGACGGCAGGGACGTGCCGATGACGGCGAGCACGGCGAGCGCGAAGGCGATGTCGGTGGCGGTGGGGACCGCCCAGCCGTCCATCGAGCCGCCGCCGATGGCGTTGACGACGACGTAGACGAGCGCGGGCATCGCCATGCCGCAGACCGCTGCGATCACCGGGAGGGCGGCGGCCTTGGGGTCCCGCAGTTCACCGGCGACCAGTTCGCGTTTGAGTTCGATGCCAGCGACGAAGAAGAAGACGGCGAGCAGGCCGTTTGCGGCCCAGTGCTGGATGGAGAGGTCCAGGCCCAGGGAGGCGGGGCCGAGGTGGAATTCGCGGACGGACTCGTAGCTGCCGCTCAGGGTGTTGGCCCAGATGAGGGCCACCACGGCGGCGGTGAGGAGGAGGACGCCGCCCACGGTCTCGGCGCGCAGCGTGTCCGCGATGAAGTTCCGCTCGGGCAGGGGCATGCGTCCGAGGAAGGTGGAACGACGGTTCTGGGGGGCGCTCACGCGGTGACCTCCGGCCTTCGGCAGCTGTGTACGGCTGTTGCAGTTGCCGACCAGACTTCCCGGCGCACCCTGAGTTCTTAGCGTGTCATTGACGCGGTTCCCACCTTACCCGGCGCGCGCGAGCGGCGATCTGACAATAAGGAGTTTACGGGCATACCGGTCGCCGGTCGGCCATGCCATGTCGTCGGAGCGTCGGCCCGCGCGCCACGTGGCGGCGCCCACCGGGCCCCCTTGCTGCGAACGAACGGCGGGCAACGCTCTGCCGGAACGACGGAGGGGCACCGCCTGAAATGGACGGTGCCCCTCCGCTCGTGGGGTCGCTCGCTCAGTCCTCGCTGGCCGCGCTCGGCAGCTTCGTCTGGATCAGATCCATGACGGACGAGTCGGTGAGCGTACTGACGTCACCGAGGTCGCGGTTCTCGGCCACGTCGCGCAGCAGGCGCCGCATGATCTTGCCGGAGCGAGTCTTGGGCAGCTCCGCCACGGGCAGGATCCGCTTGGGCTTGGCGATCGGGCCGAGCTGCTGCGCGACATGCGCGCGCAGTTCGTCCACGAGGCCCTCGTCCTCGTCGGTGGCGCCGCCGCGCAGGATGACGAAGGCGCAGATGGCCTGGGTGGTCTGCGGGTCCGTCGCGCCGACGACCGCCGCCTCGGCCACCTTCGGGTGCGAGACCAGCGCCGACTCCACCTCGGTGGTGGAGATGTTGTGGCCGGACACCAGCATGACGTCGTCCACCCGGCCGAGCAGCCAGATGTCGCCGTCGGTGTCCTTCTTGGCACCGTCACCGGCGAAGTACTTGCCCTCGAAGCGGGACCAGTAAGTGTCGAGGTAGCGCTGGTCGTCGCCCCAGATGGTGCGGAGCATGGCCGGCCACGGCTCGGTCAGCACGAGATAGCCGCCCGCGCCGTTGGGCACCTCGTTGGCGTCGTCGTCGACGACGGTCGCGGCGATACCGGGCAGCGGCAGCTGGGCGGAGCCCGGCTTGGTCGCCGTGACGCCCGGCAGCGGGGTGAGCATCATCCCGCCGGTCTCGGTCTGCCACCAGGTGTCGACGATCGGCGTGGTGTCCGCCCCGATGTGCTTGCGGTACCACATCCATGCCTCGGGGTTGATGGGCTCGCCCACCGATCCCAGGACACGCAGCGAGGACAGGTCGAACTTCGCGGGGATGTCGTCGCCCCACTTCATGCAGGCGCGGATCGCGGTCGGCGCGGTGTAGAGGATCGTGACGCCGTACTTCTGCACGATCTCCCACCAGCGGCCCTGGTGCGGGGTGTCGGGCGTGCCTTCGTAGAGCACCTCCGTCGCGCCGTTGGAGAGCGGGCCGTAGGTGATGTACGAGTGGCCGGTCACCCAGCCGACGTCGGCCGTGCACCAGAAGACGTCGGTCTCCGGCTTGAGGTCGAAGACGGCGTGGTGGGTGTACGACACCTGGGTGAGGTAGCCGCCGGTGGTGTGCAGGATGCCCTTGGGCTTACCCGTCGTCCCGGAGGTGTAGAGGATGAACAGCGGGTGCTCGGCGTCGAACGCCTCGGGCGTGTGCCGGTCGCTCTGCCGGTCGACGACCTCGTGCCACCACACGTCCCGGCCCTCGGTCCAGGCGACATCCTCCTGGCCGGTGCGGCGCACGACGAGCACGTTGCGGACGTTCTCCGTACCGGGCTTGGTCAGCGCGTCGTCCACGGCGGGCTTGAGGGCGGACGGCTTGCCGCGGCGGTAGCCGCCGTCGGCGGTGATCACGACGCGGGCGTCGGCGTCGTTGATGCGGGTCGCCAGCGCGTCCGCGGAGAAGCCGCCGAAGACCACGGAGTGCGGGGCGCCCAGACGGGCGCACGCCAGCATGGCGATGACCGCCTCCGGGATCATCGGCAGGTAGATGGCGACCCGGTCGCCGGTCCGCACCCCGAGCTCGATCAGCGCGTTGGCCGCCTTGGACACCTCACGCTGCAGTTCGGCGTAGGTGATCGCGCGGGTGTCGCCGGGCTCGCCCTCGAAGTGGATGGCGACCCGGTCGCCCAGGCCGTTCTCCACGTGACGGTCCACGCAGTTGTAGGCGACGTTGAGCTTGCCGTCGGCGAACCACTTCGCGAAGGGTGCGTTGGACCAGTCGAGCGTCTGGGTGGGCGCGGTCTCCCAGGACAGGCGTTCGGCTTGCTCGGCCCAGAACCCGAGGCGGTCCGCCGCGGCCTGTTCGTACGCGGCTGCCGTGACGTTGGCGTTCGCGGCCAGTTCGGCAGGCGGTGCGAATCGCCGTTCCTCCTTGAGCAGGTTGGCCAGGCTTTCGTTGCTCACGACATCTCCCATTCCCAGGGCGTCCGATGTGTCCCAGGCCATAGCTCATCAGCCCGCGGCCACCCCTGACAAGGGCCGCCCGGGTAAATTGGTGTAGACCTGTCATTTTCTCCCGTCTTCGCGGGTGCTTTCGCAGGTCAGACCGTGACCGGAGCCGCTTCGGCGCGCACCGCGCAGAACCGTCCGCTGGGCTCGTCCAGGACGTACGCCTGGGCCTCGCCGACATGGAAGTACATGCCGTGCAGCGCGAGCGAGCCCTCGGCGACCCGGCGGGCCACGCAGGGGTGCGCCATCAGGTGATCGAGCTGCTGCATGACGTTGACCAAGGCCAGCCGCTCCTGATCGTCAGCCACCGGCCGCTCGGAGAGCGCCACTTCGCCCCTGCCGAGCCGCCCGATCCGCTCCATGCGCGCCAGACTCGGCCGGCCGTGGCGCAGCCAACGGGCGAGCGGGGTCGCGTCGGTGGACTGCACCCCGGTGTGCGAATCGCCCTGCGACCCGGCCGGCGCGGAGGTCAGCAGCGCTGCCATGGCGCCGCATCCGGAATGGCCGCAGACCGTGATGGAGCCGACCTTGAGCACGTCGACGGCGTACTCGATCGCCGCCCCCACGGAGTCACAGGAGCTGTCCGAGCCGGGTGGCGGCATCAGGTTGCCGACGTTGCGCACGGTGAACAGGTCGCCCGGCCCACTGGATGTGATCATGCTCGTCACCAGCCGGGAGTCCGCGCAGGTCAGAAAGAGCTGGGTGGGTCGCTGGCCCTCGCGCGCCAGCCGGGCCAGCTCCTCGCGCACCAGGGGAGCGGTGTGGCGCTGGAACGCGCTCACGCCGCCCATCAGCTGGCTGCCACTGGACTCCGGCACGGACTCGCGGGCCGGAGCCGGGCGGGTGCAGTGGTGATTGCGCCACGGCGTCCACGGCCGGCAGGCGTGCGCACTGGCGGGCTCGGCGATCGGCCGGCGGGAGCGGCCGCTGAGGGTCACCCAGCCGCCGTGCGCCTGATGGGCGGTCGACCAGGTCTGCAGCGCTTCGTAGGCGGCGTGGTCCATGAAAGAGCCGCACAGCTCGACCACGACGTTGGCCTGCGGGGGCACCAGGGCGAGTGTGCGGGTCAGCCGCGGCACGGCCAGGAACGTCAACTGGCCGGTGACGCGTACCCGGTGGCTGTCGGGCTCCTCGGTCACCGTGATGCGGGTGTGGGTCAGCCGCCGGAGAGCGAGGAAGACCGCCACGGCGATGCCCGTCGCCACGCCCTGCAGCACGCCGAGGATGACCACGGCACCCAAGGTGGCGGCGTACACCGGGAATTCGCGGTGCCGCTGCACATGCCGGATGTGCGCGAAGCTCACCATCCGGATGCCGACGACCATGACCAGCGCGGCGAGGGCGGCCAGCGGGATCTGCTCCAGGGCTCCGGCCAGCAGACCCGCACAGACCAGCACCCAGACGCCGTGCAGCACGGTGGACCTGCGGCTGACCGCGCCGGCCTTCACATTGGCCGAGCCGCGCATCGCGCCCCCGGAGATCGGGAATCCGCCCAGCAGCCCGGACACGGCGTTCGACACGCCCTGACCGGCCAGCTCGCGGTTGAGATGCGCCCGCGCCACGGGAGCGCCGGGCTGTTCGGCCGCGAGCCGGTCCACCGCCACGGCGGACAGCAGCGACTCCATGCTGGCGACGAGGGTGACGGTGAGCACGGCGGCGGCGATGGCGGGAACGGAGGCGTCCGGCAGTGCCGGCAGCTCGGGCATCTGCCAGGACGGCAGGTCGACCCGGGGGACGGCCATCCCCGCACTGGCGGCCGTCGCGGCCAGGACCGCGGCCAGCGGGGCGGGCACCATCCGGGCCCAGCGGCCGGCGCGGCCCGGCAGTCGGCCCCAGCCCACCAGTACGGCGACGGTGACGGCGCCGATCAGCAGCGCGGCGAGGTGCGGATGCTCCAGCTGGCCGGGCAGCGCGGCGGCGTTGTCGAGCGCCGAGCTGTCGGGACTGCCGCCGAGCACCACGTGCAGCTGCCCGATCGCGATCGTGACGCCGATGCCGGCCAGCATGCCGTGCACGATCGCCGGACTGATGGCCAGTGCGGCGCGCGCCACGCGGGCCGCACCGAGGGCGAGTTGCGCCAGGCCGGCGAGAACGGTGATCGCGCAGGTGGCGCGCCAGCCGTAGCGCTGGACGAGATCGGCGGTGACCACCAGCAGGCCGGTGGCCGCGCCGCTGATCTGGAGCGGCGCGCCGCCGAGCAGCCCGGCGACGATGCCGCCGACGACAGCGGCCACCAGGCCCGCCTGGGGCGGTGCGCCGGTGGCGAGAGCGATACCGAGCGACAGGGGGACGGCCAGCAGAAAGACGACGATCGAGGCGGAGAGGTCCCGGCGGACCGCCGTGCGGCGGGCGCCCTTCTCGCGGGGTTCGGGCCGGGGCTTCCGGCGGGACTCGGGGGGCAGCTCCGAGCGGTGCGGCATGTGCTGCGGCTGCGGCCGCGACTTCTCGATCTGGGACATTCCCGTCTCCTCCGGGGCGACGCGGTCGCGCGGGGCGCGATCGTGGGCGGCGGTGTACTGCGGCGGGACGCGAGCTGACCGGGTGGGTCGTCGCGGTGCGTGATGGTCCGGTGACTCTCAAGCTTCGGTAAATGAATCGTAATGCCACGTAAAGCCTCGGAGGGGTCTTTTCGGGCATACGAGCCAGTCGTTCCGTCTATCGGGTGAATGTAATGACTAAGGGCTTGTCGTTTTAATCCCTCGTCTTGGCGTATGCGATCTTGTGGGCAGTTTTTCCGATTTATCCCTCGGAAGGTGCACGCAGCGCCAGGAATGAGGTGGCTGATGGCAGCCGCATCAAAAGTCACGGTGGGGCTCGCGGCGGCGGTGGCACTGGCTGCCGTCGCCGGCTGCTCCGCCTCGTTGCAGAGCGGTTCGCCGCCGAACACGGAGAAGGGGCGCGCGGCGCTCAAGGGGCAGACGCTCAAGCTCATCGGGGACGGCTCCACGGCCTACACTGGCGCGCAGCCGAACCAGCCCAAGGCCAAGCGACTCAAGCGCGGGAAGAAGCCGCCGCAGTTCGTGGTGTTCTCCTGGGACGGCGCCGGCGAGGACGGCCAGAAGCTGTTCTCCCACTTCCGCGACGTCGGCAAGAAGTACGACGCGACCATGACCTTCTTCCTCAGCGGCGTCTACATGCTCCCCGGCGACTCCAAGGGGCTGTACAACCCGCCCAAGCACAGCGCCGGCGCCTCGGACATCGGCTTCAACGACGTCAGCGGGATCAAGGCCACCGTGGCGCAGATGCGCGGCGCCTGGCTGGAGGGCCATGAGATCGGCACCCACTTCAACGGCCACTTCTGCGGCTCCAACGGCGGCGTGGGCACCTGGTCGTCGGAGGAGTGGAAGAGCGAGATCGAGCAGGCCGAGATGTTCGTGAAGACCTGGAAGACCAACGCGCAGCTCAAGGGGGAGGAGCCGCTGCCGTTCGACTACTCCAAGGAGCTGGTCGGTGGGCGGGCGCCGTGTCTGGAAGGCCAGCGCAATCTCATTCCCGCCGCGAAGGAGATGGGCTTCCGCTACGACGCCAGCTCGGTGGGCGGCCGGCAGATCTGGCCCCAGCAGATCGACAGCGTCTGGGACTTCCCGCTCCAGCAGATCCCCGTTCCGGGCCGCAACTTCGAGACCCTGTCCATGGACTACAACTTCCTGGCGAACCAGTCCGGGACCACCAAGGGCGACCCGGCCATGCACGCCGCGTGGGGGAACCAGATGCGGGAAGGCCTGCTGAGTGCCTTCGAGCGCGCCTACAAGGGCAACCGGGCGCCGCTCTTCATCGGCAACCACTTCGAGTCCTGGAACGGCGGGACCTACATGAAGGCCGTCGAGGACACCATCAAGACGGTCTGCCCCCGAAAGGGCGTCCGGTGTGTCAGCTTCAAACAGCTGACGGACTGGCTGGACGCGCAGGACCCGGATGTGCTCGACAAGCTGCGCGCCCTGCCCGTGGGCCAGGCCCCGAAGGGAGGCTGGTCGGGGTACCTGACCGACTCGCCCTCCTCTTCGGCGCCGTCCCGGCCCGCGGGTCCGTCGCTGCCCGCGCGGTCGGCCGTGCCGGCGGAGCCGGCCCACGCGGAGGTCAGGCAGGCTGAGGAGTAGCCGCACCTTCGGAGAGCACGAACGCGGGGTCGACCTGGGCTGCCAGGTCGGCCCCCGTCTTCGCGTTGCCCCAGCTCTCCGCGTTCTTCAGGTGGAAGTGGACCATCTGCCGCGTGTAGCGCTCCCAGTCGCGGTGCGCGTACGCCCCGTCGGCCGTGGCGTGGAGCTTCCCGAGGGCCTGCCGGTTGTGCTCCTCCAGCTGTGTGAAGTGGGCCGGCCGGCCCTTCTCCATCGCCCGCACCCAGTCGGAGTGGCCGACGGTCACCAGCAGGTCGTCGCCCACCTCGGAGTGCAGATAGGCCAGGTCGTCGGCGCCCTGGATCTTGTTTCCGACCACCTTCAGGGGTACGCCGAAGTCCCTGGCGTACTCCTTGTACTGGCGGTAGACGGCGATGCCCTTACGCGTCGGCTCGGCGACCAGGAAGGTCATGTCGAAGCGGGTGAACATCCCGGAGGCGAAGGAGTCCGAGCCCGCGGTCATGTCCACGACGACGTACTCCTCGCGACCGTCCACGAGGTGGTTCAGGCAGAGCTCGACCGCCCCCACCTTGGAGTGGTAGCAGGCCACACCGAGATCCGATTCGGTGAACGGGCCGGTCGCCATCAGGCGAACCGAGGTCTCATCGAGCCGCACGGTCCTGGCGCAGGCGTCGAAGACGGGATTGTCCTCGCATACGCGCAGCAGCCGCGAGCCCTCGCCCGGCGGGGTGGTCTTGATCATCGTCTCGGCGGAGGCGATCCGGGGGTTGCCCCCGCGCAAGTAGTCCTTGATCAACGGGAGGTGGGCACCCATCGCGGGGAGCGCGGCGGCCTCTGCCTCGTCAAGGCCGAGTGCCGGGCCCAGGTGCTGGTTGATGTCGGCGTCCACCGCGATGACCGGGTGGCCGGCCGCGGCGAGATGACGGATGAACAGGGAGGACAGGGTGGTCTTGCCGCTGCCGCCCTTGCCTACGAAAGCGATCTTCATGTTCACCAAGGGTAATCGTAGTATCGCTTTGAGTGAGAGGTCTGCGTGAAGAAGACCACTCCTTCGAGGGGTGTGGCCCCGCGGTGCGTAGGGTCGTCCCCATGGCAGCGAACCCTCGGGGGACGACCCCCGAACCCCCGACCGCGAGCGACGATCCGCTCGCCACCCTCGTGTCACTCCCGGGCGTCGCGGACGCCGTGGACTCCGTGCGCAAGGGCGTCGACCGGGTCTACGGGCACCGGATCATGCGGCGCCGCAGCACCGAGGTCACCTCGGAGGCCGCGCTGCGCGGAGCGCGTGCTTCGGCCGCGCTCTCCGGGGCGGACTGGGAGCTCGAAGAGGTCAGGCGGCGCACCGACTTCGGTGTCGACGGCGAGCCGCGGACCGTCGGCGCGGCACTGCGGCTGACCGCCGAGGCGGGACAGCTGCTGAGCGTGTGGCGGCAGTCGCCGCTGCGGGTGCTGGCGCGACTCCATTTGGTGGCCGCCGGGGGCGGCGCGGCTGACGACGCCGTGGGGCGGCCGCGGCTGGCCGGTGAGCCCGTGGTGGAGGAGCAACTGGTGGAGCTGACGCTGCCGGGGGCCGACGAGGTCGCCGGCCGGTTGGACGGTCTGGCGCGGCTGCTGCTGGCGGGCAGCGAAGCCCCTGCTCTGGTGACGGCCGCGGTGGTGCACGGCGAGCTCCTGGCGCTTCGGCCTTTCGGCTCGCACAACGGGCTGGTCGCGCGGGCCGCGGAACGGATCGTGCTGGTCGGCAGCGGGCTGGACCCCAAGTCGATCTGCCCGGCGGAGGTCGGACACGCCGAGCAGGGGCGGGCGGCCTACGCCGCTGCCCTGGAGGGATACGCCTCGGGCACCCCGGAAGGCGTCGCGGCGTGGATCGCGCACTGCGGGCGCGCGGTCGAGCTGGGTTCCCGGGAGAGCACCGCTGTCTGCGAGGCGCTGCAGCGCGGCGCTGCCTAGGTGAGGGAGTAGTAGCAGGTCAGCGCAGGCCCGTCGCGGCGGGCCACTTGGCGCGGAGACCCTCCGGGTGTGCAGCCCGGTCTGCATTCGAGGCCCTGAACAGGGTTGCGGCGGTACCCGTTGCTGGTGGGTACCGCCGCTGGCATGTCCGCCGGGTTACCAGTGCGTGCTCGGATTTTGCCGATCAGGTCGGAATCTTCGTCTGGTTACCTGGTGCGGCTGGCCCGTAATCGACGGGTCGGCGTCGCGTGGGTGCCCTGCATTCATGCATCGGTCCGTGGGGCCTTGATGCGTTAAAGGTAGTCCTCTCGGATGTCCTTGGTCTCGCGGGCCGTTAATTCCTTTGTACTACTGATGTGGGGGAAGTGGAACCCTGCGTCGCAGATCTTTGCCCTGAGCGTCAAATGCGGTGAATTCGGGCCAGGCTTTCCCGTGCCGTGTGCGTCGTCTGGCCGAGTACCAGACCAAGCCCGCCGTGGCAGCGGCCGCGGTCAGCGCGGCAGCGGCGAGTACCGGCCGCGAGGGCATCGACAGCGAGGGAAGGCGTTGCTTGAGCGGAACCGGGCGGGTGAAGGAGAGAACCGGCCAGCCTCGGGCGACCGCCTCGCGGCGCAGTGCCCGGTCCGGGTTGACCGCGTAGGGATGGCCGACCGACTCGAGCATCGGGACGTCCGTCGCGGAGTCGCTGTACGCGTAGCAGCGATCCAGGTCGTAGCCCTCGGATGCGGCGAGCTCACGGACGGCCTGGGCTTTGGTCGGGCCGTAGGCGTAGTACTCGACCTCCCCTGTGAAGCGGCCGTCCTCGCCGACGACCATGCGCGTGGCCACCACCCTGTCCGCGCCGAGGAGTTCGCCGATCGGCTCGACGACTTCTGCGCCGGAAGTGGAGACGATCACGACATCGCGGCCGGCGGTGTGGTGTTCCTCAATCAGGGCGGCGGCCTCGTCGTAAATGATCGGGTCGATCAGATCATGCAGGGTCTCGGCGACGATTTCCTTGACCTGCGCGACATCCCATCCACGGCAGAGGGTGGACAGATACTCGCGCATACGCTCCATCTGGCTGTGATCGGCGCCGCCCGCGAGGAACACGAACTGCGTGTATGCGGTGCGCAGAGCGGCCCGCCGATTGATCAGACCGCCTTGGTAGAACGACTTGCTGAAGGTCAGCGTGCTCGACTTTGCAATGACGGTCTTGTCCAAGTCGAAGAACGCGGCAGTACGGGGAGTCGAGTGAGGCACGGAGTGGTTTTCCACGGGGCGAGCATAGGCGCCCACCATTCGGCGTAAGGTGTGGCGCGTGGGTTTGCCTGAGAAGGCCCTCGGGTACACCATGGAAGTCACGGATCGTTCGCGACCGTGCTAACCCGGTCCGGCTCCTCCCCCCCCGAGTCGGCCGTGGGGACGACCCCCGCTCTCCCCCCCGGCGGGGGTCGTCGCATGTCCGGACGCATTTTGAGCGTTCGAGCACGGCTCCGCCTCCTCCTCTTCGCCTTGTGGCGCCGGCGTTGACGCCGACCCCCCTTCGTTACTCATCGTAGTCATTTCGCTGCTCTGCGGAAGACCTGCTGCGGCCGAAAGTACCGTTCCCACCGAATAGGTGACGGAGTTATTCACAGGCGCGGAGTTGTCCACAGATTTGGGTCAAGATCCGCGGGATTTTCCCGATCGCTGCACCGTAAAAACCCCGCGGGACTTCGCGGGGATGCGATTTGTGTAGCGATAGGGGAACAGAGCGTGTCCGGAACCTTGGCGTCCGATCAATCGGTTCGCGGCGGCGAAGAGCGGAAGGGTCCGCTCCTCATCACCGAGGACGAACAACTCCTCGACGATCTCCTGCGGCTGTGCGCGGCGGCCGGTGCGCTGCCCGAGGCGGTCCACGGCCCGCCCGAGCGGAAAGGTGACTGGGAAGAAGCACCGCTGGTCATCGTCGGCGACGACTGCGCGCCCCGACTGCGGGGCACCGGCAAGCGGCCGGGGGTACTCCTCGTCGGCCGGGACCCGGACGACTCAGCTGTCTGGCGGCTGGCCGTCGCCATCGGCGCGGAACGCGTCCTGACCCTCCCGGATGGTGAGGGCTGGCTGGTGGACCGGATCGCCGACGCGGTCGAGGACATCGGCGATCCGGCCGTGACGGTCGGAGTGATCGGCGGCCGTGGTGGGGCCGGTGCGAGTTCCCTGGCCTGTGCTCTGGCTGTCACCGCCGCTCGCTCCGGCCGGCGCACCGTGCTCGTGGACGGCGATCCGCTCGGCGGCGGGCTCGATGTCCTGCTGGGCGGCGAGAAGGAGAAGGGCCTGCGCTGGCCGGCCTTCTGCGAATCGCGTGGCCGGGTGGCCTGCGGGGCCCTGGAGGAGTCGCTCCCGCGACTGCACTCCTTGCGGGTGCTCAGTTGGGACCGCGGAGCCGAGGTCACGATTCCTCCCCCGGCCATACGGGCGGTCATGGCGGCGGCCCGCCGCCGCGGCGGAGTTGTGGTGGTGGACCTGCCCCGCCGGGTGGACGAAGCGGCGGCGGAGGCTCTCGCCCAGATCGATGTCGGGCTGCTGCTCGTCCCCATGGAGTTACGAGCCGTCGCGGCGGCCCGGCGGGTGACGGCAGGCGCGCAACGGCAGCTGAGGGACCTGCGGGTGGTGGCGTGCGGCGGCCAGGGGCTGCACATGGGTCTTGAACCGGAGGAAACCGCCCGTCTGCTGGAGCTGCCGCTCGCAGGCGAAGTGGCATGGGAGGCGGGTTTGTTGGACGGGCTGGCGCGTGGCGTGCCCCCGGGAGCGAACGTCCGCGGGCCTCTGGCGCGGTTCTGCTCGGGCTTCTGGAGCAGGGCGCTGGCCAGAGGCGATGGGCCGCAGTCGCCTTCGAAACAGGCGGCTCTGGGCGGGGCGGGGTTCGGCGACGTACGGGGAGGTGTGCCGAGGTGAGGCAAGGAAATGGGCTGGGTGTGACGCGGTGGTGGAGGGCTACGGCGGCTCTCGACGCGCCTGTTCGCGGGAGCCGGGTCGGGGCGGCGGGGGCCGGACCGCGGATCGGGAGTGTCGCCGCCGGGACGGCCTCTGTGTGTGTGGCCGGGTGTTCGGGCCGGACCTACGGCATTCGTGGTCGCGGCTTCGAGTGGAGTCCGCAGTGGTGGTGGCGGGACGGCTTTCGCTGCGTCGCCGGGTGGTGGGCCGGCACGAGGCAGGGGACGGCTGCGTGGCCGCGGACCGCAGAGCCGGGGCCAGGGGGGAGGCAGGAGCCGGAGACGGGTCGCTCGGCGCGTTGGTGGTGGCTGCTGCCGCCCGGCGGAGGGACGACCGCCGTGGCCTGGGGCGGGGGCCGGCCATGAGCCGAGAATTGCTGGACATCGTGCGCACCCGGCTGGCCGAGGCCGGGGCGGATGCCACACCCGCCCGGGTGGCGGTGGCGCTGCGGGAGGAAGGGCGGCTCCTTGGGGACGCCGAGGTCCTGAGCGTGGTGGCCGCGTTGCGATCCGAGATGGTGGGCAGCGGACCGCTGGAACCGCTGCTGGCCGCGCCGGACGTGACGGACGTACTCGTCACGGCACCGGACGAGGTGTGGGTGGACCGGGGCGGCGGCCTGGAGCGCACGGACATCCGCTTTCGCGACGCGGCGGAGGTGCGCAGGCTCGCCCAACGGCTCGCGGCGGTGGCCGGCCGGCGACTGGACGACGCCCGGCCGTGGGTGGACGCCAGACTGCCGGACGGCACGCGGTTGCACGCCGTACTCCCACCGGTCGCGGTCGCGGGCACCTGTCTGTCCCTACGGGTGCTCAGGCCACGCGCGTTCGGCCTCGCTGAACTGGTCGCGGCCGGCACGGTACCGCCCGGCGGGGAACGGCTGCTCACAGCGATCCTGGGGGCCAGGCTGTCGTTCCTGATCAGCGGGGGCACGGGCTCGGGAAAGACCACGCTGCTGAGCACCCTGCTGGGGCTGGTGAGTCCGGCCGAACGGATCGTGCTGGCGGAGGACTCGGCGGAATTGCGGCCGGACCATCCCCACGTCGTACGGCTGGAGACACGGCCGGCGAATCAGGAGGGCGCCGGCCGCGTGACACTACGGGACCTCGTCCGGCAGGCGCTGCGCATGCGACCGGACAGGCTGGTGGTGGGCGAGGTACGCGGCGCCGAGGTCACCGACCTCCTCGCGGCACTCAACACGGGCCACGAGGGCGGCTGCGGCACCGTGCACGCCAACGCCGCCTGTGATGTCCCCGCCCGCCTGGAGGCGCTCGGCTCGACCGCGGGGCTGGATCGCGCCGCACTTCACAGTCAGCTCGCGGCCGCCCTCTCGGTCGTACTCCACCTCGTACGCGACCGGCACGGCCGGCGGCGCATCGCCCAGGTGCATGTCCTGGAGCGGGATCGGGACGGCTTCGTGGTGACCGTGCCCGCGGCGGAATGGGCCTCGGACGGCTTCCAAGAGGCCTGCGGATGGGGGCGGTTGATGCGGCTGTGCGAGAGGGGCGGCGGCGAGCTCTGAGCCTGCGGTGGACGGGTCTCTCGCTGCTGGACCGGGGGCGTGGGCGCCAGGCGCGGCGAGGGGCGAGTGGCGAGGAATGTCGAGTGAGGGTGAAGGGGGTGAGGTGCGTGGCATTCGGATCTGTGGCGTCGAGCATGGGGCTCTCGGTGTCGTCAGGGGTGGTAGTCATCTGTGGGGGAGCCGCGGGCTGGTTGGCCTGTGGTGGCCGGGACGACACGCGACGGCGGGCTCGGGTCCTGTTCGCCGGCTACTTGCACGGGGTGACGGGCGAGGCGGGTGGCGCAAGAGATGCGGTGCCCGGGGTGTGGGAGACAGACGGGGGGCGGGTCTGGGGGGTCGCGTCGGGTGATGCGGTGCGGAGGTGGCTTGCGGGGCGCCTGGTGGAGGGGGCGGGCTCGGCGCGGCGGCTACGACTGGTGCGGCGGGTGACCGTGGGCGGGGAGGCGTGGTGCCTTCCGGCGGGACTCGGCCTCGGGGTGCTTGGCAGGTCGGCACTGCCCGCCGTGGCCTCGGTGGTGGCGGCGTTGCTCGTCCGCCGCTGGTTGACCGCTCGGGACGGGGAGCGTGCAAGAGACCGTCGGGCGACCGAGGTGATCAGCCTGTGCGCGACGGTGGCCGGCGAGCTGCGGGCGGGGCGCCAGCCGGCTCAGGCCCTCCTGGCGGTGCGGACTCCCTCCCTGCGCGCAGCAGGCTCGTCTGTTCTGGCGGCGGCGCGTTACGGCGGTGATGTTGCGCAGGCGTTGCGAGACGCTGCGCGGCTGCCGGGAGCAGATGGGCTGACGGGCGTTGCGGCGTGTTGGCGGGTCGCGGTGGAGGGCGGCGCCGGACTGGCTGCAGGACTGGAACGCATCGCGGACGGGCTCCGGTCGCAGCGCGATCAACGCGAGGAGCTACGAGCTCAGTTGGCGGGCCCGCGGGCGACGGCCTTGATGCTCGCGCTGTTGCCGGTCTGTGGGCTCCTGATGGGCACCGCACTCGGCGCGGACCCGTTGCGGGTGCTGCTGCACACGCCGGTCGGCTGGGGCTGCCTGGTGATCGGCGGACTCCTGGAGTGGGGCGGCGTGGCATGGACGGCACGCATCGTCGCCGATGCGATGCCACCGATACCGCGTGCCGCCGAGACGCGCATGGACACCGACGCCGGTAGCGATCGGCTGCGGGGAGAGGCGAAGGCGAGGTGGAGGCCGTGAGTGAAGTTGTCCACAGGCTGGGGATGGTGATTGCGGCCATCGGAGGCGTGCTGTGCGCGATTGCCGTGGCACGTGGAGTGTGGTCGCGCCGGGCCCTGCGCAAGAGGGCGTCGGTTGTCTTGTGTGGGAGCCGGAGTCGGTGCGACGACGGCCGGAACGGCGGCACCCGGAGGCTGTGGCACCGGATCGCACGAGCCGCATATCGGGATGCGGAGCGACCGGACGCGGAACGTAGTGGAGCTGGGGGCATCGGTCGTCGGGGCCGGGGACTGCAGGAGTGGGTGGGGCCGCTGGGAGCGTGCGGGTTCGTGGTCATTCTGGTGGATGGGGCGCCCGGTTTGTTGATGGGCCTCGCCGTCGGCTTTGGGGCTCACGCCTGGATCGTGCGTCAACGAGTCGGAGACAGTGCCCGGTTGGCGAAAGCCCGCGTGGAAGCGGATCTGGCGCCGGTCGGAGATCTCCTGGCCGCATGTCTCGCCGCGGGCGCAGGGCCGCGGGAGTCAGCCGAGGCGGTGGGGCGCTCGCTCGACGGGCCGGTTGCCGCGCGGCTGCGCCATGTGGCGGCGGAGCTGAGGTTGGGCGGCGAACCGGCCACCGTGTGGGGACGGTTGGCAGATCTCCCTGGGGCGGAGGCTTTGGCGCGCTCCATGGAGCGCGCCGGGATATCCGGGGTGCCGGCCGTCGAGGCGGTGTCGCGTATTGCCGCGGAGCTCCGTGCGGAGCGGGGCAGGGCGGCGGCACAGCGAGCGCGGCGGGCCGGTGTGCTGGTCACTTTGCCGCTCTCGGCGTGTTTCCTCCCGGCGTTTCTGACGCTCGGGGTGGCACCGGTGCTCATCGGCCTTGCCGGCGGGCTCTTGGGGCGTAACTGATCTGTTGGTGAAGCTGGGTTCAAGGGGGTTGGCGATGTTTCGACGATGGCGAGCGGAGTTGCGTGCGGCAGGGAAGGACCGGGGGATGGCCACTGC
Source organism: Streptomyces sp. NPDC048248 (assembly GCF_043201875.1). Taxonomy (NCBI): domain Bacteria; kingdom Bacillati; phylum Actinomycetota; class Actinomycetes; order Kitasatosporales; family Streptomycetaceae; genus Streptomyces; species Streptomyces sp. NPDC048248. The sequence goes on along the minus strand of NZ_JBICZL010000016.1, from coordinate 147,149 downwards.
GGAGTACGCCGTGGGGACCCTCGCGGCATGCGCGTTCGCGGCGGTGCTCTACAAGGTCGTGACGAGCGAAGCGGTGCAAGGGATGCTGCGATCTGTGATCCAGAGGGCAGTCGATGTCCAGTTCTGACGGCACGGCGTCTGACGGCAGGGCGGCGGCTGGATCGCACCAGTCGCGCGGCGAGAGCGGGCAAGGCGAGGGGGAGTGCGGTGCTGTAGGGCCTGCGTGGATGGTTGGGCTGCCTGCGCGGCTCATGGCACATGTGCTGCCAGGGGCACGTGGGGCTTTCGTTGACGGTGGATCCCGGCCCCCGGACGTCGGCCGGGCAGGCGACACCAGTGCCGGGGCCGGAGCTGGGGCCAGAGCCTCGGACGACGGGGGCACGGCCGATGCAGATGATGCCTCCGTACGACGCGCGGCTTTGGTCAGCAGAGCAGTGGCGCCCCGAGGGATGCGGAGAGCTGCTTCCACGGGCGGGAGTTGGAGACAGCTGGTCGGCGTATGGCGACGTAGGGCCAGGCGCGCGGGGATCCGGGCGGACGGCGCCACGGCTTGGAGGGAGAGGCCCGCGCGAAGCGTCGGCGGTGTCGTCGGGCGAGCGCGTCGTGACGCCGGATTCGTGACGGCGGAGACGGCCCTGGTGATGCCGGTGCTGGTGGCTGTGGCGGGGGCTCTCATCTGGGGCCTGATGGCCGTCTGCGCTCGCATCGAGTGTGTCGACGCGGCACGGGCCGGGGCGAGAGCGGCTGCGCGTTCCGAGGCGCGGGTGGCCGTGCTCAAGGCGGCACGCGACGCGGCCCCACGGGGAGCAAGGATCGGCTTGGCGCGGGAGGGCGACCTGGTGCGCGTACGGGTCGTGGCGGACTTGCCGGGGATGGGACGTCTCGCGGTGAAGGTGCAGGGGGAGGCGGTGGCTCTTGCAGAGGAGACGGTGGGGCGATGAAGGCTCGGCGACCGTGTGGACGGTCTTCGCCGCGGCGGCGCTGTGTGCTGTCTTCACGGCGCTGATCGGGCTGGGACAGGCCGTCACGGCACGGCACCGGGCCGGCGGCGCGGCGGACCTGGCGGCGTTGGCGGCAGCGGGGCGTGCCGTGGAGGGGCGGGCGGTGGCCTGCGCGGCGGCTCGTCGGGTGGCGGCGGCCCAGCACACTCGCCTCGTTCGCTGCTCCGTGGTCGCCGCGACCGCCGACGTATCGGCCGAGGCGGGCAGCTCCCCGTTCACGTCCCGGGTTCGGGCCCGAGCGGGGCCGCCTCTCGCTCCGTCGCCCCGCCCCGGGGCAGAGGGGCTCCCCTGAGGAGGCGGGCCGGCGTCCTGGTGAGGCGGTGGCCCGGCCCGGCCCGGTCCGGGCCCATCGGGTGGGCCGTAGGCGTGTACGGCGCCCCGGACGCCTTCGAGTCGCCGCGTCGAGGGCGCAGGCACGCTACGGGACCGCCATGACGCAGCTGGTCCGCCCGAGCCCACCCAGCCGGCCCCAGTCCGTCCCACAGGCCTCAGCCCGCCCAGACCGCCTCCACCGCCCCCTACGCCCGCGGCTCCTCGGGCCCCTCCCCTGCCCCCGCATCCCCAGGCTGGTTCGGCTCCGTCGGCTCCTTCCGCTCCTCCGCGTCGTCCTGCTCCTCTGGCGCCTCCGCCGGCGCCCCTCGGAGCAGTTCGCCCAGGAGGCGGATCGCCCCTCGCTTGTGGAGGGGGTCGTTGCCGTTACCGCACTTGGGGGACTGGATGCAGGAGGGGCACCCGGCTTCGCATTCACAGGAGGCGATGGCCTGGCGGGTGGCGGTCAGCCAGTCGGCGGCCGTGTGGAAGGCGCGTTCGGCGAAGCCGGCGCCGCCCGGGTGGCCGTCGTAGACGAAGACGGTCGGAAGGAGAGTGTCCGGGTGCAGAGGGATGGAGACGCCGCCGATGTCCCAGCGATCACAGGTGGCGAAGAGGGGCAGCATGCCGATGGAGGCGTGCTCGGCGGCATGCAGGGCGCCGCCCAGTTGCTCGGGGTTGACCCGGGCTGCATCGAGCTGATCCTCGGTGACCGTCCACCACACCGCCCTGGTGCGCAGCGTGCGCGGGGGCAGGTCCAGCTTGGTCTCGCCCAGGACCTCGCCGGTGATCAGTTTGCGGCGAAGGAAGGAGACGACCTGGTTGGTGACTTCGACGGAGCCGAAGCACAGCCGGGCGTCACCCCAGGGGATCTCGGTGTCGGTTTCGAGGATGGAGATGGCGGTGGTGTCGCGGGCGGTCGTCGAGTAAGGGGGATTGGCCTCCTCGACGAGGGCGACGTCGTCCTCCAGGTCGAGGTGTTTGACGACGTACGTACGGCCCTGGTGGAGGTGGACGGCGCCGTCGTGGACGGTGGTGTGCGCCGCGCCGGCGTCCACGGTGCCCAGCAGCCGCCCCGTACCGGCCTCGACGATCTGCACCGGCGAACCGCCCTGGCCGCGGATGTCGGCGAGGTCGGCGGCCCGCTCGCGGCGGGTCCAGTGCCAGGCCGTGGCGCGCCGGCGCAGCAGGCCGGCGGCCTGCAACTGCGGCATCAGACCGGCTGCCGCGGGCCCGAAGAGCGGGAAGTCGGCTTCGGTGAGCGGGATTTCCGCTGCGGCGGCGCACAGGTGGGGCGCGAGCACATAGGGGTTGTCCGGGTCCAGGACGGTGGATTCGACGGGCTGGTCGAAGAGCGCCTCGGGGTGGTGAACGAGAAAGGTGTCCAGCGGATCGTCACGGGCCACCAGGATGGCGAGAGCTCCCTGCCCGGAGCGGCCCGCCCGTCCGGCCTGCTGCCACAGCGAGGCGCGGGTTCCGGGGTAGCCGGCGATGACCACGGCGTCGAGGCCGGAGACGTCCACGCCCAGTTCGAGTGCGGTGGTGGCGGCCAGGCCGAGGAGATCGCCGTTGTGCAGCGCGCGTTCGAGGGCGCGTCGCTCCTCGGGCAGGTAGCCGCCGCGGTAGGCGGCGACCCGGGCCGGCAGCGAGCGGTCCACTTCCCCGAGCCGTTCCTGGGCGATCAGGGCGATCAGTTCCGCACCGCGCCGGGAGCGTACGAAGGCGACGGTGCGCACGCCCTGGACGGCGAGGTCGGTGAGCAGGTCCGCGGTCTCCGCGGTGGCGGTACGTCGGACGGGCGCGCCCTGTTCGCCGTGCAGTTCGGTCAGCGGAGGCTCCCACAGCGCGAAGACAAGCTCGCCGCGTGGCGAAGTGTCCTCCGTGATCTCCACCACGGGCAGGCCGGTGAGCCGGGTGGCCGCCTCGGCCGGTTTCGCGGCGGTGGCGGAGGCGAGCAGGAAGACCGGGTCGGAGCCGTAGCGGGCACAGATTCGGCGGAGGCGGCGGATGATCTGCGCGACGTGGGAGCCGAAGACGCCGCGGTAGGAATGGCATTCGTCGATGACGACGTAGCGCAGCGCCCGCAGGAAGGACGACCAGCGGTGGTGGGCCGGAAGGATGCCGCGGTGCAGCATGTCGGGGTTGGTCAGCACGTAGTTGCCGTACTGGCGGACCCATTCGCGTTCCTCGACGGGAGTGTCGCCGTCGTAGACCGCGGGCCGGATGGCGGAGCCGAGCGGGGCTGCGATCTCCCGGACGGCGCGCCGCTGGTCGGCGGCCAGCGCCTTGGTGGGGGCGAGGTACAGGGCGGTGGCGCCGCGCCCGTTCGGCGCCTCGGAGCCGTCCAGAAGCGTCGAGAGGACCGGCGCGAGATAGGCGAGGGACTTGCCCGATGCGGTGCCGGTGGCGACGACGACCGACTCGCCGCGCAGCGCGTGTTCGGATGTCCGTGCCTGGTGAGCCCAGGGACGCTCGATTCCGGCCGAATGAATGGCGGCGATCACTTCCGGCCGGATCTGTTCGGGCCAGTCGGCATGGCTGCCGATGCGCGGGGGCAAGTGCTCCGTATGAGTGATGCGTTCAGCGCGGGTCGCTCCCCGGGCGAGACGGTCGAGAATCATGCCCGGGGTGGGTCTCGTGCCCGCGTCCGGCGGGCGTTGATTGGAGGCCATCGGCACCGAGTGTGTCACCGGAGTGACGGACAATGCTCACAAGGCGTCGTGCGCGCCTGCTGGTAAGTGATTGAATGCCATCGCGGCTGCCGATCCGCCCCCACCATGGTGGGGAGGCCCCAGGGGGGCGACCGCTCGATAGCAAGGTGCTGGAGGATCCGTGGACCTGTCCCTGTCGACCCGGACCGTTGGCGACCGTACGGTCGTCGAGGTCGGTGGCGAGATTGATGTATACACCGCGCCCAAGCTGCGTGAGCAGCTGGTCGAGCTTGTGAACGACGGAAGCTACCACCTCGTGGTGGACATGGAACGTGTCGACTTCCTCGACTCCACTGGGCTCGGCGTTCTGGTCGGTGGGCTGAAGCGTGTGCGTGCCCATGAGGGCTCGCTGCGCCTGGTCTGCAACCAGGAGCGCATTCTCAAGATCTTCCGTATTACCGGTCTGACCAAGGTGTTCCCGATTCACACCTCGGTCGACGAAGCCGTCGCAGCCACTGACTGACGACTTCGCGGTACCCCGCGCCACTCGGCGCGGGGATGGAAGTAGTGGGGGGTTCCGGACGTAGCGGTCCGGCCCCCTGCGTTGCACGCCCGCATATCGAGGGGGATGGCATGGCCACCGTCGAACTACGCTTCAGCGCCCTTCCCGAGCACGTCCGGACCGCTCGTCTGGTCGCGGCTGCCGTGGCGAGGCGTGCCGGTGTGGACGAGGCCGTGCTCGACGAGGTGCGCCTCGCCGTCGGTGAGGCGTGCAGCCGGGCTGTGGGGCTGCACTCCAGCAACGACATCGGCGATCCCGTGTGGGTCTTGCTGATCGAGGACGAGAAGAAGTTCTCGATCGAGGTGGGCGACGGCGTGCCCGGCGGTTCCGGCGCGGCCGGAGCGGGCGGGGACGGCGCCGACTACGACGGCTCCGGCGAGAGCGATGCCGAAGGCGAGGACGAGATGGGCCTCGCGGTCATCAGCGGCCTGGTCGACGACGTCGAGGTGACCTCCGGCGAAAGCGGCGGAGTGATCCGGATGAGCTGGCCCACGGCCGCGGCACCCGCACTGCCCTAGCACCAGCGAGCGCTGCTCCCTCCGGTCAGGCCGCCACGCCCGAGAGCGGCTCCCCTGGCCGGCTACTGCCGCGCGCCCGCGAGCATGCCTCCCAGCGAAGGCTCCACGCCCGGGAGACGCCCGCTGCGATGCCCCGTCTCGGCCGCGCCCCGTTTCGTAGACGCGGTACGCCGCGGCCGGTGGTCCCCGCACGTACGGCTGCGCCTCGTAGACCAGCCGCAAGCCCCCTGGTCGCCTCAGCGCATCCGGCACGCCCCGCTGGCACACTCGTCGACTCACGACCCGGCGACCGCCGTGCCGCGCCCTCCCTGAGCCATGCCGCCCAGGACCGGGCGCAGCGTGTGTCCCACGCGTCCCACGCCCCGCCTACCGGACCGGCATCGTGCCCCCGCCACCGGCGCTCCGGGGGAAGGCCGCGTGTTCCGATCAGGACTCGATCTGACGTCTGCTCAACACCGCCCGGGAGCCGCGCTCGACGAGCCCGTCACCCGTTCGGCGGTAGTGGACCGGACCGGTTCCCCAGGACACCGCGCCGGGCACCGGAGGGTCCGGTTCCCCCTGCGACGGCTTTGAGCAGCGACGATCAGTAGGACATCGAGATCATCAGCCCGTGGTCAGCGAATTTGCTGCTTTCCGTCGTCCGGGCGAATTCTGCGGGCGTCATCCTTTTGATCTTCCCGGCTGCGGCCGAATTCCCTTTGACGCGTACTGTTTTGATCTCGTGCGGCTCCCTACAATCCGTCCACATCTTGCTCAGGACGCCTGAGCGTGCTTCCGCGCGCCCATGTGCCAAACGTCAAGGAGGACGAATGGCGGGGCCTTATACCCCTCAGTTGCTGGACACCCCCTCTCTTCTGGCCGAACCGTCGCTGACGTCGGGCAACCGCACGCTGGTCGTGGTGATCGCCGTCGTCGCCCTGGCGGCACTGGCCGTCGCGGCGGTGCTGGTGCGCCAAGTCCTCGCTTACGGCGAGGGAACCGACAGTATGAAGAAGATCGCGGCGGCGGTGCAGGAAGGCGCGAACGCCTACCTGGCACGGCAGTTGCGGACTCTCGGCGTATTCGCCGTCGTGGTGTTCTTCCTGCTCATGCTGCTGCCCGCGGACGATTGGACGCAGCGCGCGGGTCGCAGTGTCTTTTTCTTGATCGGCGCCGCATTCTCGGCGGCCACCGGCTATATCGGCATGTGGCTCGCCGTGCGCAGCAATGTGCGCGTGGCGGCGGCTGCCCGGGAAGCCACGCCGGCCGAGGGCGATACCGGGAAAAGGGATCTCACCGCCGTCTCGCACACGGCGATGAAGATCGCATTTCGTACTGGCGGCGTCGTCGGCATGTTCACGGTGGGGCTCGGCCTGCTGGGCGCCTCCTGTGTGGTGCTCGTCTACGCGGTCGACGCGCCCAAGGTCCTGGAGGGCTTCGGTCTCGGCGCCGCGCTGATCGCGATGTTCATGAGGGTCGGCGGCGGCATCTTCACCAAGGCCGCGGATGTCGGCGCCGACCTCGTCGGCAAGGTCGAACAGGGCATCCCCGAGGACGACCCGCGCAACGCCGCGACCATCGCGGACAACGTGGGCGACAACGTCGGCGACTGCGCCGGTATGGCCGCCGACCTCTTCGAGTCGTACGCGGTGACGCTGGTCGCCGCGCTCATCTTGGGCACCGCGGCCTTCGGAGACGCCGGTCTGGCCTTCCCGCTGCTGGTTCCGGCGATCGGTGTGCTCACCGCGATGGTCGGCATCTTCGTCGTGGCGCCCCGGCGCTCCGACCGCAGCGGAATGACCGCCATCAACCGAGGATTCTTCATCTCGGCGGGCATCTCGCTGGTCCTGGTGGCCATCGCGGTGTACGTCTACCTGCCGTCCAGGTACGCGGACCTGTCCGGCGTCACCGACACGACGATCTTGGACCACAGCGGGGACCCGCGGATCCTCGCCGTGGTGGCGGTCGCCATCGGCATCGTGCTCGCCGCGCTGATCCAGCAGCTGACGGGCTACTTCACCGAGACCAACCGGCGGCCCGTGCAGGACATCGGGAAGACCTCGCTGACCGGTCCGGCCACCGTCATCCTCTCCGGAATCTCGATCGGTCTGGAGTCGGCGGTCTACTCGGGTGTGCTGATCGCCCTCGGCGTCTACGGGGCGTTCCTGCTCGGCGGCACCTCCATCATGCTGGCGCTGTTCGCGGTGGCACTGGCCGGCACCGGTCTGCTCACCACGGTCGGCGTGATCGTGGCGATGGACACCTTCGGTCCGGTCTCCGACAACGCCCAGGGCATCGCCGAGATGTCCGGCGATGTCACCGGCGACGGCGCCCAGGTCCTCACCGACCTGGACGCGGTCGGCAACACCACCAAGGCCATCACCAAGGGCATCGCCATCGCCACTGCGGTGCTGGCGGCGGCCGCGCTGTTCGGCTCCTACCGGGACGCGATCGCCACGGCCGTGCAGGAAGTGGGCGACGCCGCGACCGGGCTGGGTCTGAGCCTGGACATCTCGCAGCCCAACAACCTCGTCGGGCTGGTCCTCGGCGCCTCGGTCGTCTTCCTCTTCTCGGGGCTGGCGATCAACGCGGTGTCGCGGTCGGCGGGCGCGGTGGTCTTCGAGGTGCGCCGGCAGTTCCGGGAGCACCCCGGAATCATGGACTACTCCGAGCAGCCGGAGTACGGCCGCGTCGTCGACATCTGCACCAAGGACGCGCTGCGCGAGCTCGCGACCCCGGGGCTGCTCGCGGTGCTCACCCCCATCGCGGTCGGCTTCTCGCTCGGTGTCGGGGCGCTCGGCTCGTTCCTCGCCGGCGCGATCGGCACCGGCACCCTGATGGCGGTCTTCCTCGCCAACTCCGGTGGCGCGTGGGACAACGCCAAGAAGCTGGTCGAGGACGGCCACCACGGCGGCAAGGGCAGCGAGGCGCACGCCGCGACGGTCATCGGCGACACGGTGGGCGACCCGTTCAAGGACACCGCGGGCCCCGCGATCAACCCGCTGCTGAAGGTGATGAACCTGGTGGCGCTTCTGATCGCCCCCGCGGTCGTCAAGTTCAGCTACGGCGAGGACAAGAACGTCGGCGTACGGATCGTGGTCTCGCTGCTCGCGATCGGAGTCATCGTCGGTGCGGTCTACGTCTCCAAGCGGCGTGGAATCGCCATGGGTGACGAAGGCAACTCCGGTGCCTCCGACAAGGCGGCGAAGTCGGCGGAGACGGCCGTGGCGTCCTAGCCCGAGAACGCTCACGAACCGCTCAACGGGCGGGTGGACGGCGCATTTTGCGGGCGCCGGTCACCCGCCCTCGTCGTGCTCGGGTGGCCCTGTACTCCTTGGTGCAAATGGCTGCAATGAGGGGTGGGCGGGCTGCCCGACCCATGGCCCAGGCCCTTTCGGCGTGTATGTTCCGGGGCCGAGAGCCATGGAAGGGACCAATCCGGTGAACAAGAAGCTTGTGGCTGCACTGTCCGGCGGTGCGGCACTGGTGCTCGCGCTGACCGGCTGCAGCGACGACAGCAACAAGAAGCTCGACGACTGGGCCAAGTCGTTCTGCGACCCTGCGCAGGCCCAGTTCAAGCAGATCCAGGACGCCAACGCCGCCATGCAGACGGCCGATGACGGCAACACGGACTCCAAGAAGGTCCAGCAGACGGACTCGGCGGCCTTCCAGAAGATCTCCGATGCCTACGCCTCGCTGGCCAAGTCCCTCGAAAAGGCGGGACCCCCGCCCAGCGACGGCGGCGAACAGGCCCAGAAGAACGCGGTCAACGAACTCAACTCTCTCTCCAAGGGATACGCGGACCTCAAGAAGCAGGTCGATGCCCTGAACACCTCGGACAAGCTCAAGTTCGCGGACGGCCTGCGGAGCCTCTCCAACGGCATCAACAAGCTCAACCAGCAGAGCGAGGAAGCCTTCAAGAACCTCGAATCCGGCGACGTCGGCAAGGCGATGGCCAATCAGGAGGGCTGCCAGAGCCAGGCGGCCACCGGCAACCCGTCCGCCTCGCCGTCCAAGAAGTCGTAGCGGAAGGGGCAGTAACCGGCTGACGCACGGCCCGGCCGCCACGCCCGAGAGGGCCGTGGCGCCGGGCCGTCGCGGATTGTCAGCGGTTGGGCTGACAATGGGGGTGTGAGTACGCACCTCCCCACCGCTGATGCCCAGGACCCCGAGAGCAGCGCCCGCACCGCCCGGCTGCGCGAGGCGCTGCTGGCCGCCGCCTTCACGGCCGACGGTCTGCTCGACCTGCTCGGCGCGCCCGCCTACGCCGCGCTGGCCCGCAGCGAGACCGTCCCCGCGCTGCGCCGGACTCGCGGCGACGGGCCGTTGGAGACCCTGGTGCGGCTGTTTCTGTTGCAGCGTCCGGTGGAGCTGCGGCGCGCACGGGCCGCGCTGCCCGTGGACGACTGCCTCGCCGACGGATGGCTGGTGCAGGACGGCGACGAGGTACGCGCCGCCGTGGACGTCCGCCCCTACGGCGGCCCCGAGGGCCAGGATTGGTGGATCGTCTCCGACCTCGGCTGTGCGGTCGGCGGCGCGGGCGGCATCCAGGGCGCCGGCGGAGTGGACCGCTCGCAGCTGGTGCTCGGGGTGGGCGGCGCGTCGACGACCCTCGCCGGCATCACGGTGCGCAAGCCCGTAGCCAAGGCGCTCGACCTCGGCACGGGCTCCGGTATCCAGGCGCTGCACGCCGCTCAGCACGCCACGAGTGTCGCCGCCACCGACCTCAACCCCCGTGCCCTGCGCATCGCCGCGCTGACACTGGCCCTCTCCGGGGCGCAGCCGGCCGACCTGCGGGAGGGCTCGCTGTTCGAGCCGGTCGACGGCGAGACGTACGACCTGATCGTGTCCAACCCGCCCTTCGTCATCTCGCCGGGCGCCCGTCTGACCTACCGGGACGGCGGGATGGGCGGCGACGACCTCTGCCGCACGCTCGTCCAGCAGTCCGCGGCGTATCTGAACGACGGCGGATACTGCCAGTTGCTCGCCAACTGGCAGCACGTGGAGGGCGAGGACTGGCGCGACCGGCTGCGGTCGTGGGTGCCGAACGGGTGCGACGCGTGGATCGTGCAGCGCGAGGTGCAGGACGTCACCCAGTACGCCGAGCTCTGGCTGCGGGACGGCGGTGATCACCGCGCCGCCGACGACGCCTACGCCGCGCGGTACGGCGCCTGGCTCGACGAATTCGAGGCGCGCAAGACCAAGGCGGTCGGCTTCGGCTGGATCACGCTGCGCAAGTCCGGCTCGGACACCCCGTCGGTCACGGTCGAGGAATGGCCGCATCCGGTCGAACAGCCACTGGGGGAGCGTGTCGTGGGGCACTTCGACCGCCAGGACTATCTGCGGTCGACGGATGACGCGGCGCTGCTGGCCGGGCACTTCCGGCTCGCCGGCGAAGTGGTCCAGGAGCAGGTCGGGCTGCCCGGGGCGGAGGACCCCGAGCATGTGGTGCTGCGTCAGAACCGCGGTATGCGGCGGGCCACCAAGGTCGACACCGTCGGCGCGGGCTTTGCCGGTGTGTGTGACGGCTCGCTGCCCGCCGGCCGGATCCTGGACGCCATCGCGCAACTCGTCGGCGAGGACCCGGTTCTCCTGCGGGACCGCACGCCGGAGGCGATCCGGATGCTCGTCGAGCAGGGATTCCTGGAGCCGGTGGACCAGGCGGGCTGAGGGCCGTACGGGGGACGTTCACCCGGCGTTCGCCCGGCCGCCGTCCCAGGGTGTCACGCTGCCCGCATGGAGAGTGGACCCGAGGTCTTCGCCGGTTCGGCCTTCGCCCTGTTCGGCGCGGCACTGCTGCTGTGGACGGGCGTCAGCGCACGCATCGGCTCGCCGGTCGCCGACGGCGTCAGCCGCCCGGTGGGCGCCGTGGCCGCGGTGCTCTTCGGGGCGCTGTTCACGGCCACGGGCTGCTGGCTGCTGCTGTCGCTGTAGGGGCTGGGTGACGGCTGGGCGGCGCGCCCTGAGGGCGCAGGCGTGGCGGTTCAATTCCGGCCAGTTCTCACCCGAGTGGCCTGTGCGCGGGGGTAGGAAGGAACCTTCGTGTGGCATCAGCCGTGTTTCTCACTGAAGGTCACATCATGTCCATCAGTGAGGATCTCCGCATGAACCGTGCACTGCGCTACGTCGCCGTCGGCGCGATCGCTCTCTCCCTGCTCGCGGGAGGGTCGGCCGCCGCCTTCGCCGCACCCGCCGACCTCCACTCGCCGAAGCCGATCGCCGCCACCGCTCCCGCCGCCGCGTCCCTGACGGCCAAGGCGAGCGCGACCACGGTCAACGCCTGGCAGGAGTTCCGGATCTCCGGCATCGCCAAGGGCATCGCCGCCGGCACCAAGGTCGGGGTACAGCAGAAGCAGGGCACCAAATGGGTCGCCCTGCCGGCGCAGACCCCGGTCAACGCCACCGGCGGGTACGCGGTGCGGGTGAAGCTCGGCCTCAAGGGCGTCAACCAGCTGCGCATCGTCGGCGGCAGTGCCGTCTCACCGGTGGTCACGGTCACCGTCCGCTGACGACCGGCCGGGGGCGGCGGCTCCCGGCCGGTCGTCAGCCGACGAGGTTGCGGGCGACCATCCACACCGCGGCGACGCCCAGCACGGCGGCGTTGCCGCGGGCGGTCAGCCGTGGCCGGAACCGCCTCCCGCGGAGCCCGGCGCCGAGCCATCGCGCGAGGAGATAGCCGACGGCCGGCACACCCAGGACGAGCAGCACGGCGTTGTCGTGGAAGGCCGCCAGGACATCGCCGTGCATCAGGTCGTACGCCATCCGGGTGCCGCCGCACGCCGGGCAGAGCAGGCCGGTGGCCCATTTGAACGGGCAGGGGAGCAGCAGTTGTCCGGGCTGGTGCGGATTGGTGTGCCAGAGGTAGACGGCACCCAGCGCGCCGACGCCGAGGGCGGCCGACGCCTGGCGGATGGTGCGCGTCCGGATCGACCGGGCGGTGGGGCCCGCCGGGTCGGCGGGCCCCACCGTGCCCGGGGCGTCGCCGGGCCGCCCCGGCTCGCCGGGGTCCATGGAGCCTCCGGGGCTCATGGGCTCGCTGGGACTCACACGCTCAACGACCTGGCGTAGTTGACCTGATTGAGCACGAACATGACCTGCTCACGCGACTGCACGGGAATCATCGTGGAGTGGTGGCGGCCACCGCTGTTCACCGTCACCTGCACGAACCCGGTCGTGACGCGCTCCTTCATCAGAAGGAAGAGCAGACCCAGCAGACAGAAGAGGAAGAAGACGATGGCGAGCACGACCGCGTGCGCCGGGATCTTCTCCTCGGTCCGCGACATGTCGGTCGCCGTCCAGATGGCGCCCCTGAGCGGCATCGGACCGGCCGGGGTCATGATCGTGTCGCCCGTCACGGCGATGTCGCCGAGGGAGAGCGACATACCCGTGGCGGCCCCTGCGGGCTGCTGGCCTGGGAAGCCCCCCATGCCCTGCTGCGCCCCGGCGTTCGGCGGGAAGTCGGGCGCGGGCGGCTGCTGCGCCGCGCCGCCGGGGTAGCCGTAGCCGGGTTGGGGCTGCGGGGCGGCCTGCGGGTAGCCGTATCCGGGCTCTCCGGGTACGCCGCCCTGCGGGTAGCCGTAACCGGCGTCGGCGGGCTGACCACCCGGCGGCTTGGCGTACGGATTCTGGTCGGGCTGTTCCTGCGGCGGGCCGGGGTACTGGTTCGCCATGTGTGATCTGACCCCCGAGAGTGCGTGATGACGGCAGTCCTCGGCTCCAGAGATGAGCCGTGCCGCGACCATCCTGCCAGCCGCCTTCCGGGCCGTACCAAGGGATCGGCAGGATCCGGGGCAGCGTTGTGACAGTCGGTGCCTCCCCGGTGACCCCCGTGCCGTGGGCCCTGCGGGGTGGGAACCGTCACTGTGAGAGATCACCGACAGGCCGGGGGAGGGGGTGCATGCGGGCGGACGGGCGGCCGCCGGTCCGGCGGCGGAAGATCGCCGAGGCCCTGCGGCGAGCGCTCAGCGCGGTCCGGGCGGCATGAAGGCATGTAGTCGGGTTACCGTTCGAGTGGCGTTGCGGGGTTTTTCCGTTTGACACGGGGGCGGGAGGTACCGTCACACTCCGCAGCGTCAAGCGTCACCGCAGTGCGCCCCGGGCGTCCGGCCCGGGGGTTCCCACAAGCGTCGACCGGAGAGAAGAGCGAAGTTGTCCCCGACCAGCGAGACCGCAAGCGGCGGCCGCCGCCGACTCGTCATCGTCGAGTCGCCTGCCAAGGCGAAGACGATCAAGGGCTATCTCGGCCCGGGCTACGTGGTCGAGGCCAGCGTCGGGCACATCCGCGACCTTCCCAACGGCGCGGCAGAGGTCCCGGCGAAGTACAAGGGTGAGCCGTGGGCCCGCCTCGGTGTGAACGTCGATGCCGAGTTCCAGCCGATCTATGTCGTCAACAGCGACAAGAAGGACCAGGTCAAGAAGCTCAAGGAGCTGCTGGCCGAGTCCGACGAACTCTTCCTCGCAACAGATGAGGACCGCGAGGGCGAGGCCATCGCCTGGCACCTCCAGGAGATCCTCAAGCCCAAGGTCCCGGTCCACCGGATGGTCTTTCACGAGATCACCAAGGACGCGATCCGCGAGGCCGTCGAAAATCCGCGTGAGCTGAACCAGAAGCTGGTCGACGCCCAGGAGACCCGCCGCATCCTCGACCGTCTCTACGGCTACGAGGTTTCGCCGGTCCTGTGGAAGAAGGTCATGCCGCGGCTGTCGGCCGGCCGGGTGCAGTCCGTGGCGACCCGCCTCGTCGTCGAGCGGGAGCGCGAGCGCATCGCCTTCCGCTCCGCCGAGTACTGGGACCTCACCGGCACCTTCGCGACGGGCCGTGCGGGCGACACCACCGACCCGTCCACGCTCAACGCCCGGCTGACCACCGTCGACGGCCGTCGTATCGCGCAGGGACGCGACTTCGGCTCCAACGGCCAGCTCAAGAACGACGTGCTCCATCTGGACGAGGCGAACGCCCGCGCGCTCGCCGCCGCCCTGGAGAACACCGACTTCGCGGTGCGTTCGGTCGAGTCCAAGCCCTACCGCCGCTCGCCGTACGCACCGTTCCGTACGACGACGCTCCAGCAGGAGGCCAGCCGCAAGCTGGGCTTCGGCGCGAAGTCCACGATGCAGGTGGCGCAGAAGCTGTACGAGAACGGCTTCATCACCTATATGCGTACGGACTCCACCACGCTCTCGGACACCGCGGTCGCCGCGGCCCGGGCGCAGGTCACGCAGCTCTACGGCAGCGACTATCTGCCGGAGAAGCCGCGTACGTACGCCGGCAAGGTGAAGAACGCGCAGGAGGCGCACGAGGCGATCCGCCCCTCGGGCGACCGCTTCCGCACCCCGGCCGAGACCGGTCTGAGCGGCGACCAGTTCCGTCTGTACGAGCTGATCTGGAAGCGGACCGTCGCCTCCCAGATGAAGGACGCGACCGGCAACTCCGTCACCGTCAAGATCGGTGGCCGGGCAGCCGACGGACGGGACGCCGAGTTCAGCGCGTCCGGCAAGACCATCACCTTCCACGGCTTCATGAAGGCCTACGTGGAAGGCGCCGACGACCCGAACGCCGAGCTGGACGACCGCGAGCGAAGGCTGCCGCAGGTCACCGAGGGTGACGCGCTCTCCGCGCAGGAGATCACCGCCGACGGGCACGCCACCAAGCCCCCGGCCCGGTACACCGAGGCCACGCTCGTCAAGGAGCTGGAAGAGCGCGAGATCGGCCGCCCTTCGACGTACGCGTCGATCATCGGCACGATCCTGGACCGCGGCTATGTCTTCAAGAAGGGCACCGCGCTCGTTCCGTCGTTCCTGTCGTTCGCCGTGGTCAACCTGCTGGAGAAGCACTTCGGCCGGCTCGTCGACTACGACTTCACCGCCAAGATGGAGGACGACCTCGACCGCATCGCGCGGGGCGAGGCGCAGTCCGTGCCGTGGCTGCGGCGCTTCTACTTCGGCGCGGGCGGCGAAGGTGACACCGTCGCGGCCGGTGCCGCGGACGCCGGCAACGGCGACGGCGATCACCTCGGCGGACTGAAGGAGCTGGTCACGGACCTCGGGGCGATCGACGCCCGGGAGATCTCCTCCTTCGCCGTCAGCGACGACATCAAGCTGCGCGTCGGCCGCTACGGCCCGTACGTCGAGCGCGGTGAGAAGGACGCCGAGGGCCATCAGCGCGCCGACGTCCCCGACGACCTCGCGCCGGACGAGCTGACCGCGGAGTACGCGGAGGAGCTGCTGGCGAAGCCGAGCGGCGACTTCGAGCTGGGCATGGACCCGGAGAGCGGCCACCAGATCGTGGCGAAGGACGGCCGTTACGGCCCCTACGTCACCGAGATCCTGCCCGAGGGCACCCCGAAGACCGGGAAGAACGCGGTCAAGCCGCGTACCGCCTCGCTCTTCAAGTCGATGTCCCTGGACACCGTCACCCTGGCCGACGCGCTCAAGCTGATGTCGCTGCCGCGGGTCGTGGGCAAGGACGCCGAGGGCGTGGAGATCACCGCGCAGAACGGCCGCTACGGCCCGTACCTCAAGAAGGGCACCGACTCGCGCTCCCTGGAGAGCGAGGAGCAGCTCTTCTCGATCACCGTCGACGAGGCGCTGGCGATCTACGCGCAGCCCAAGCAGCGCGGGCGGGCCGCCGCCAAGCCGCCGCTCAAGGAGCTGGGCACCGACCCGGTCAGCGAGAAGCCGGTGGTGGTCAAGGACGGCCGCTTCGGTGCGTACGTCACCGACGGCGAGACCAATGCCACGCTGCGGCGGGACGACGACGTCGAGACGATCACCGCCGAGCGGGGCTACGAACTGCTGGCGGAGAAGCGGGCCAAGGGGCCGGCGAAGAAGACCGCCAAGAAGGCGCCGGCCAAGAAGACCGCGGCGAAGAAGACCGCCGCCAAGAAGACGACCG
Source organism: Streptomyces sp. NPDC048248 (assembly GCF_043201875.1). Lineage (NCBI taxonomy): Bacteria > Bacillati > Actinomycetota > Actinomycetes > Kitasatosporales > Streptomycetaceae > Streptomyces > Streptomyces sp. NPDC048248. The sequence goes on along the minus strand of NZ_JBICZL010000016.1, from coordinate 131,238 downwards.
CGAAGAAGACCGCGGCCAAGAAGACGACTGCCAAGAAGACGACCGCCAAGAAGGCCACGGCCAAGACGGCGGCGGCGAAGAAGACGGCGGCCGCCGAGGACTGAGTCGGGCCGCGACCGTCGGCCTCGTCGGCGGCAGCGGTGCGGGACAAGGGCGGGCAAGGCGGACAGTGTTCCGTCGGGCCCGCCCGTTTGTTCGGGTGGGGCCCCCGGGGGTGCGTGCGCTCCGGATAGGCTGGCCAGATGACGCGTGCCGAGCAGCCAACGGTCGTGACCCCCACTTCTGGCGCCCTAGCCGCGGATTCCCGCGAGCGCGCCGTGCGAGCCCTGCTCCGCTTCCCCCCACTGAAGCGGCTGTGGAGCGCCCAGTTTGTCGGGGGCATCGGCGATGCCCTGTCCATGCTTGTCCTGGTACTGCTCGCCCTTCAGGCGGCGCTGTACCAACCGCTGGGAGCCGAGGCGGCCTTCGGCGGTGGCTATCGGGGCGCAGCCCTCGCGGTCACCGTGGTCTTCGCGGCCCGGATGCTGGCGACGCTCCTCTTCGGAGCCGTCCTCCTGGGCCCGCTGTCCTCGCTCACTGCGCCCTCCGGGCCGCTGGACCGGCGCTGGACAATGATCGCCGCGGACGGTGTCCGGCTGGCGCTCCTGGTCATCGCGCCCCTGTGGATCGACTGGACCCCGGGCGACGCGCTGGCCATGCTGCTGGTCACGGTCTTCGTGGTCGGCGTCGCCGAACGCTTCTGGACGGTCGCACACGAGAGCGCGGCGCCCGGACTGCTGCCCACGCCGCCCCCCGAGGGCTCGGCCGTGCGACCGCTGCCGGACAACATGGACGCGCTGCGCCGACTCTCCCTGCGCACCCTCTTCGTGTCCCTGCCCATCGCGGCCGCCGCGCTGGTCGTCGTCACGCTGATCGGGAAGCTCCTGGGGCTGGGCATCGACTGGTTCGACGCCCACCAGGCCGCACTCGGGTCGTACGTCTCGGCCGGCCTGTTCGCCGCCTCCGTGTCGATCCTCTACTTCATCGAACTCCCCGGTGTGCAGACGCCGCGCCCGCGCTCCCCGCTGGAGGGACTGCGCCGGCCGAAGACCGACAAGGCCGTCGAAAAGGGCCGCACGGGCGCGATCCCGCTGCTGGTCCTCGCCTGCGCCGCGGTGGCCGCCGCGATCGCCGCGGCCGTCTCGCTCGCCGTTCTGCATGCCTACGACCTGACCGGCGGCCCGGTCACCTTCGCGCTGCTGGTACTCGCGCTGACCGGCGGAACGGTCGCCGGAATCCGTGGCGCCCACAAGGTCCTGCCCGCGCTCTCCCGGCGCCGGCTGCTGGCCCTGGCGGTCGCCGTCACCGGCCTCGCGCTGCTGGCCATGGGGCTGGTCCCGGACCGCACGACGGTGCTGCTGCTCGCGCTGCTGGCCGGAGTCGGCGCGGGGATCGCGGCCAACACCGGCCACGTCCTGCTGGAGCAGGAGGTCGAGGAAGCCCGCGGCGCCCGCATCACCGCCCATCTGCACGCGGTCGTGCGGCTCGCCGTCGCACTGGCCGGTATCGCCGCGCCGCTGCTCGCCGCCGTCATCGGCCCGCACCGCATCGGCAGCGAGACCTACGGCTTCGTGCACGGCGGTGCCGCTTTCGCCCTGATGCTGGTCGGCGCGCTGCTGCTGCCGGTCGCCGCCTGGGTGCTGGGCAAGGCCGACGACCGGCAGGGCGTGACGCTGCGGCGTGATCTGCGCGAGGCGCTGCGCGGTGGCGACCCGAACCAGGCGCCCGCCGCCACCGGCTTCTTCATCGCCCTGGAGGGCGGCGACGGTGCCGGGAAGTCCACCCAGGTCGAAGCCCTCGCGGACTGGATCCGCAACAAGGGCCACGAGGTCGTGGTGACCCGTGAGCCGGGCGCCACCGCCATCGGCAAGCGACTGCGCTCGATCATTCTGGACGTCTCGACGTCCGGTCTCTCGGACCGGGCGGAGGCGCTGATGTTCGCCGCCGACCGTGCCGAGCACGTCAACAGCGTCATCCGGCCCGCCCTGGAGCGCGGCGCGATCGTCATCACCGACCGCTACATCGACTCCTCCGTCGCCTACCAGGGCGCCGGGCGCAACCTCGCGCCCACGGAGATCGCCCGGATCTCGCGCTGGGCCACCGACGGCCTCGTCCCGCATCTGACGGTGCTGCTGGACGTCTCGCCGGAGACCGCACGTGAACGCTTCACCGAGGCGCCGGACCGGATGGAGTCCGAGCCCGCCGAGTTCCACGAGCGGGTACGGTCCGGCTTCCTGACCCTGGCCGCCGCCGACCCCGCGCGCTATCTGGTCGTGGACGCCGGGCAGGAGCCCGAGTCCGTCACGACCGCCGTACGACACCGCCTCGACCAGATGCTGCCGCTGTCCGACGCCGAACTCACGGCGCAGACGGAGGCGCGTAAGGCCGCCGAGGAGGAAGCCCGCCGCAGGGCCGAGGAAGAGGCCGCGCGCAAGGCGGAGGAAGAGCGTCAGGAGCGCGAGCGTCAGGAGCAGCTCGCCAGGCTGCGGGCCGAGGAAGAGGAGCGCCGGCGCCGCGAGCTGGAGGAGGCCAAGGCACGGGAGGCCGCCCGCCAGGCGGAGGAGGCCCGGCTGCGCGCCGAGGAGGCCCGGCAGGCCGCGGAGGCGGAGCGCCAGCGGCGCGAGGCCGAGGAGCGGGCCCGCGAGGCCGAACAGGCGCGGCTGCGGAAGCAGGCCGAGGAGGAGGCGCGCCTGCGCCGCGAGGCCGAGGAGCGCCGCTTGGAGAAGCAGCGCAAGGCGGAAGCGGCGCTGCTGCGTGCCGAACAGGCCCGGGTGGCCGCAGCCGAGGCCGCGGCCGCGGCGGAGGCCAAGGCTGCCGCCGAAGCCGCTGCCGCCGCCGAGGCGGCCGATGCGCCCACCACGGAGACGCCGCTCCCGGATCTGCACAAGCGGACCGACCGCACGGACGACAGCGGCGAGGGGCCCTCGGGCGGAACGCCCACCGGCTTCGCCGCGGACTCCGGCTCCGACAGTGAGCGGACGGAGTCGCTGCACCGCCCCGAGGCGCCCGGGACGACGGATGACACCACGGTGCTGCCGCCGGTCCGCGACGCCCGAGGCGGCCCGGCCGCCGACGAGACCGCCGTGCTGCCGCAGCCCGGGTCGGCTCCCGACGCCGAAGAGACCAGCGTGCTGCCGCCCGTGCGGGGCGAGGAGCACGGCTACGGACGGGGCCACGCGCGGGACGCACACCAGGAGCCGCGCCACGCCGACCCGGCGGAGCGGGTGCCGTCCTGGATGTTCCGGACGGACGACACCCACGACGCAGCCGGGCGGCAGCAGCCCGGCGCCGCGGAGTCGGGTGCGGAGCGGACCCGCGAACTCCCGCAGATCGACCCGGCCACGGGCCGCCCCGTGGAGCAGCAGCCGCAGCGTGGCCGCCGCCGCCCCGACTGGGCGGAGGAGACCCCGTTGGACGACCTGCCCACGCTCGCCGACGAACTCCTCGGCCCGCGGGGCGAGGAGGACGCGGACGGCGGTGCGGGCGGCGACGACCCGCGGCGCGGTCGCGGCGGGCGGCGCGGCTAGCGCACGCCCCGTATCACCACCGGCCGTGGCCGCAGCGCGCATGCTGCGGCCACGGCCTTTCGGGTTGTCGGCACGGCACGGCGGGGGCCGCGGACCGGCGCCCGGGATTCGTTTGTCAGCGGGTTGCACCAGAATGGGTCGCACGCGGAGCACCGCGAGGCGTACGGGCAGGCCGGCGGGTATGGCAGGCCGTCGTGCGCGGCGGCGTGACACGGCGCACGACGTACAGCACGCATCACACGCAGGACATGCCGTACGCCATACGGGCGGCATGGAGCGACACGGACAGGACGGCGGCAGCGATGGCGGTATGGGACGACGTGGTCGGGCAGGACCAGGTGACCGAGCGGCTCGCCGCGGCCGCGCGCGACGCCGACGCCATCGTGTCCACCGACAGCGCCGCGGCCGCCGCGCCGCGCGGTTCCCAGGTGGCGGAAGAGCAGTCGGGCGCCTCGCAGATGACCCACGCCTGGCTGTTCACGGGGCCGCCCGGATCCGGCAGGTCCACCGCCGCCCGTGCCTTCGCCGCCGCACTGCAGTGCGTCAGCCCGGACCGCGCGCTCGGCGGAGCCCCCGGCTGCGGCTTCTGCGACGGCTGTCACACCGCCCTGGTCGGCACCCATGCCGATGTCGAGATCGTCCGGACGGATCTGCTGTCCATCGGCGTCAAGGAGACCCGTGATCTGGTCCGCCGCTCCTCCCTCTCCCCGGCCGGCGGCCGCTGGCAGGTGATCGTCCTGGAGGACGCCGACCGCCTCACCGAAGGCGCGGGCAACGTCCTGCTCAAAGCCATCGAGGAGCCCGCGCCCCGCACGGTCTGGCTGCTGTGCGCCCCCTCCATCGAGGACGTCCTGCCCACCATCCGCTCCCGCTGCCGCCTGCTCACCCTGCGTACCCCGCCGGTCAGCGCGGTCGCCGACGTCCTGGTCCGCCGGGACGGCATCCCGCCGGAGGCCGCCGCCCTCGCCGCGCGCGCCACCCAGGGGCACATCGGCCGGGCCCGCCGCCTCGCCACGGACGAGCGCGCCCGTGCCCGCCGCGCGGCGGTGCTCAAGCTGCCCCTGCGCATCGACGACATCGGCGGCTGCCTCAAGGCCGCCCAGGAGCTGATCGACGCCGCGGGGGAGGACGCCAAGCAGGTCGCGGAGGAGGTCGACACCAAGGAGACCGAGGAACTGCGTGCCGCGCTCGGCGCCGCCTCCGGCACGGGCGGGCGGATGCCGCGCGGCACGGCCGGTGTCATGAAGGAGCTCCAGGACAAGCAGAAGCGCCGCTCCACCAGGACCCAGCGCGACAGCCTCGACCTGGCCCTGATCGACCTGACCGGCTTCTACCGCGATGTGCTCGCCCTCCAGATGGGCGCCTCGGTGCCCATCGCCAACGACGAGGTCCGCGACAGCATCCAGCGCGTCGCCGGCGGCTCGACCCCGGAGCGCACGCTGCGCCGGATAGAAGCCGTGATCGCCTGCCGGGGCGCCCTGGACCGCAACGTGGCGCCCCTGCTCGCGGTCGAAGCCATGACCGCCGCCCTCCGCGCAGGCTGACCGCTCTCTCCGTAGCGTCCGCCCCTCAGCCCTCTCCTTTCGCCCCTCCCACGCCTCCCCGTCGCCATCTCCGATGCCATCGCCGCCGAAGCCGAACCAGGTACCGAGACCGAGGGACCACCCATGGCCACCAGCCGTCCGCTCCGCACCATCGCCGTCGTTTTCGCGGCGACCGCCCTGCTGATCTCCGGCTGCTCGTCGGGGAGTTCCTCACCCGACGAGGAGGCGTCGCCCGGCCGCGGATCGGAGGCCGGAGCGGGCCGCACCGACCCGGGCGGCGCGTCCGCCACTCTCGCCCCGCTCCCCAGCGCCACCCCGGCCAACCTCCGCCCCTACTACGACCAGAAGCTGAGCTGGCACGGATGCGGGGTCTCCGGCTTCGAATGCGCCACGATGAAGGTGCCCCTGGACTACCGCGAGCCCGGCGCGGACACCGACATCAAGGTCGCGGTGGCCCGTAAGAAGGCCACCGGCCCCGGCAAGCGGATCGGCTCGCTGATGGTCAACCCGGGCGGCCCGGGCGGCTCGGCGATCGACTACCTCCAGCAGTACGCACCCCAGCCCGCGGCGGTCCGCGCGCGCTACGACATGGTGGCGATGGACCCGCGCGGCGTCGCCCGCAGCGAACCCGTCAAGTGCCTGTCCGACAAGCAGATGGACAGCTACACCCAGACCGACCAGACCCCCGACTCGCAGGCCGAGGTCGGCAAGCTGACGCACGCCTACCGCGACTTCGCCGACGGCTGCCGATCCCGCTCCGGCAAGGTGCTCGGGCATGTCTCGACGGTCGAGGCGGCGCGCGACACGGACGTGCTGCGCGCGGTCCTCGGCGACGAGAAGCTCAACTACGTCGGCGCCTCCTACGGCACCTTCCTCGGCGCGACGTACGCCGGCCTCTTCCCCTCCCGCTCCGGCCGCCTCGTCCTGGACGGCGCGATGAATCCTGCGCTGGACGCACGCACCAACAACACCGACCAGAGCGCGGGTTTCAACACGGCCTTCACCGCGTTCGCCGCGGACTGCGTGAAGCGGAGCGACTGCCCCCTCGGCACCAAGAGCGTCGAGGACGCCGGCAAGCAGCTCTCCGCCCTCTTCAAGAAGCTGGACGCGCACCCGGTCGAGACCGGCGAGGCCCGCCCGCTCACGGAGTCCCTCGCCACGACCGGCGTGATCGCCGCGATGTACGACGAAGGCGCCTGGTCCGTCCTGCGCGAATACCTCGCCCAGGCCGAGAGCGGCGACGGCCGCGGCCTGCTCATGCTGTCCGACAGCTACTACGAGCGCGACCCGGACGGCTCCTACGCCAACCAGATGTACGCCAACGCCGCTGTCAACTGCCTCGACCTGCCGCCGGCCTTCACCACGACCCAGCAGGCCCGCGCGGCCATCCCCGCCTTCCGCAAGACCTCCCCGGTCTTCGGCGACAACTTCGCCTGGGCCGCCCTGAACTGCGCCTACTGGTCGGTCAAGGCCACCGGCAAGCCCCACCGCATCGAGGCCAAGGGCGCCGACCCGATCGTCGTCGTGGGCACCACCCGCGACCCGGCCACCCCGTACGCCTGGGCCGAGGGCCTGGCCGACCAGCTCTCCAGCGCCACCCTCCTGACCTACGACGGCGACGGCCACACCGCCTACGGCCGCGGCAGCGACTGCATCGACACCGCGATCAACACCTACCTCCTCGAAGGCACCCCGCCACCCAAGAACAAGCGCTGCGAGTGACCTGCACCACACTCGCCCGTCAGGCCCGCCGCCCACCCCTGACCAGCCCTTAAACCGGTGTCAAAGCACCCCCTGCCGATGTGTAGACTAGGCCGCGCACCACGCCGCCTTAGCTCAGTTGGCCAGAGCAACGCACTCGTAATGCGTAGGTCTCGGGTTCGAATCCCGAAGGCGGCTCTGTGGAAGCCCCAGGACTCACTCGCCGTGACCTGGGGCTTTTGCTTTTGCTGGACGCGGCGGCGCAGCCGGGCGCGGGCCGCGCGGCGGTCTTCAGTCTCAGTTCTGGTCTCAGTTGCGGGTGTGGGCTCGGGGCGAGGAAGGAACACGTCCCCCATCCGGCGCATCGCATCCTTCGAGAGGTGCGATCGCCCCTTCACGCAGCGACGCGTCTGGCGGATCTGCGTGTGCCGAAGAACCTCCATGATCGTGGGCATTTCCACAGCGGGGTGTACCCGAGGCCGACCTCAGTGCGACGCTGCGCGAAATGGCGTCGGAGGTGCTGGGTGAGCGCTCCCGCGTCGAGCTGGTCGCCCTTGGTCCTGAGGACCACTCCTGGGGACGAAGCCTCGGTCTTCGGCTGGCGGACTATGACGTAGGGCTGCCGGACCTGCTGTTGTGCGCAGACCGGCGCGGTCTTCCGCGGCAGGTGCAGGCGAGCTGTCCGACTCTGAGCAGGACGAGTGAGACGCCGCCGCCAAAGTCACCGGACTGGCTCTCCTGGCCTTCGAGGGCGAGTCGGCCCGTGGGGGCAGGCAACGTCCAGTCTGGCCGCCCTGCTAGCGCCCCGCCCGGGCCCTCCGCTACCGTGTTCGGCATCCGTAATCGAGACAGAGGAAGTGACGAGTAGCAAAGACGAATCACGAGGAACCGTGATCAGCACATGTGCTGGCGTCTGATCAACGGTTGAGAGGGCCGCAAGAGGCCGGAGTCGGACGAGATCCGACCACCCCATTCTCCGCTGCTGATGACAGGCAGCGTTCTTCATCGACTTCGTTTGCGTACTCCCACTTCGAGCGGTGCCCCTCGCACGGCATCGTTCCGCGATTACGAGGATTCCTCATGGCTTCCCCTTCAGCCGAGCCTGCCCTCGGCACGCCCGCGGCACCGGCTTCGCCCGCCAGGACCAACGCGGTGGTCCTCACTCTCATGGTGGCGGTCTTCCTCTCCCTGCTCGACTCCCAGATCGTCGCCACCGCACTGCCCCGCGTCGTCGGTGACCTGGGCGGACTGGACCGGTTCGCCTGGGTCACCACGGGCTACCTCATCGGCGGCAGCGCCACCGTCCCGGTCTACGGCAAGCTCGGTGACCTGTTCGGACGCAAGCGCGTCTTCATGGCCTCCATCGTCGTGTTCCTCCTCGGGTCGGCGCTCTGCGGGCTCGCCCAGACGATGAGTCAGCTCATCACCTTCCGCGTCATCCAGGGAGTGGGCAGCGGCGGGCTGTTCATCTGCGTCCTCGCCCTCATCGGCGAGATGTTCTCCCCACGGGAGGGCGCGCGCTACTACGGCTGGTTCTCCCTCACCTTCGGCGCCGCTTCGCTCGCCGGGCCCACCATTGGCGGCGTGCTGACCGAACTCGCCAACTGGCGCTGGGTGTTCTTCGTCAATCTGCCACTCGGCGCCGCGGTCCTGGTCATCGTCTCCTCGATGCTGCGCCTTCCCGCACAGGCCAGGAAGAAGGCCCGCATCGACTACGCAGGGGTCCTCCTTCTCGTCGCCGCGATCGTCGCCCTGAACCTCCTCACCGGCTGGGCAGGCGTCAAGTACTCCTGGAGTTCGCCGGTCATCCTGGGCCTCGCCGTCGGATCCGCCCTGGCGGTGGCCCTGTTCATCCTGTCGCAGCGCCGCGCGGTGGACCCCGTCATCCCGCTGCGGCTCTTCGCCGACCAGACCTTCACCATCGTCGTCATCCTCGGCTTCATCGCCGGCTTCGTCGGCCTCGGCCTGATCAACTATCTGGTCCTGTGGCTGCAGAGCGTCCTCGGCCTGGACGTGCAGAAGTCCGGCTACATCTTGACCGCGATGATGCTCGGCGTTGTGGTGACCTCGTGGACCAGCGCCAAGGTCATCGGGCACACCGCCTCCTACCGCTGGTTCCCGGTGCTCAGCATGGTGGTGTTCGCCGTCGCCGCCGTGTTGTTCTCCAGGGCCGGTCCCGGGACGAGCGTCGGCCTCGCGATCGTGTACGTCCTGCTCTTCGGGATCGCCGGCGGTCTCAACTCCCAGGCGCTGACCCTCGCCGCCCGCAACACCGCGAGCATGCAGGACATCGGCTCCGTACAGGGCACCGCCACCCTCATGCGGCAACTGGGCACGGGGCTCGGTGTCTCGTTCTTCGCCGCTTTGATGAACGCGCGTCTGGGCAACGGCCTCACGGAGCGCCTCGGCAACGAATCCGGCTTTCACATCGACAAGGACGGCTCGCTCGCGCCCGAGGTGCTCCGCCGTCTCTCCGAGTCCGTCCGCCTCGAAGTCGCCGAGATCTACGCGGACTCGCTCCGTGGGGTCTTCCACGCGGTGATCCCGATCGTCCTCGCCGGACTCGTGGCGGCGCTCTTCCTCAAGGACGTCAAACTCTCCGGCGGTCACGGCCATGGCGATGCCGAGCCGGAGCAGTCCGGTGACGACGCCGTCGGCGACTCCCCGTCCGCTGCTCGCGGCGAATCCTGACACACCCCTTTCACCCAGCGGACTTCCGGCACGGCCCCGTCGTGCCGCCCATCCCAAGGAGATCCACGCATGATTCTGGTAACCGGCGCCACCGGCAATGTCGGCAGCGAACTCGTCGCCCAACTCGCCGCCGAGGGCGTACCCGTGCGGGCCATGACCCGCTCACCCGAGAAGGCCCAGTTCCCCGCCGGCGTCGAAGTGGTCGCCGGCGACTTCGACAAGCCCGAGACGCTGCCCGCCGCCCTGGCAGGCGTCGACCGCGTCTTCGTCGTCCCGCCGGGCTACGGCCCCGAGGGCCCGGTCCAGGAGCGCACCCTCGTCGCCGCTGCCCGCGAGGCCGGTGTCAAGCATCTGGTCAAGCTCTCCACCAGCGGCGTCGGCTTCGGCGCCACCGACCCGCTGACCTCCGGCCACCGCCAGGGCGAGCAGGTCGTCCAGGAGTCCGGTCCGGAGTGGACCATCCTGCGTCCCGGCACCTTCATGGTCTACCTCTACGGCTACGCCGGCACCATCGGCGAGGAGCGGACCATCTACGTGACCGAGGGCGACCCGGTCTCCGCCATGATCCACCCGCGCGACATCGCCTCCGTCGCCGCCAAGGTCCTCACCACCTCCGGTCACGAGGGCCAGGCCTACACGCTCACCGGCGGTGAGGCGCTCAGCTCGCAGCGCCAGGGTGAGATCGTCGGCGAGGCCCTCGGCCAGGAAGTCAAGGTCGTCGAGCGCACCAGGGCCGAGACGCAGGCGGAGTTCGACCGCCTGGGCTGGGGCGGCCCCCGCCTCGAGGCCCTGCTGGAGCTCAAGCGTCAGTCGGCCGCCTGGGACTGGAAGATCTCCGACGCCGTCGAGAAGATCACCGGCAAGGCGCCGCTGACCCTGCGCGACTGGGTCGAGGAGAACATCCACATCTTCGGCTGAGCCGAGGCCACTGCTCGGCCCGGCCTCCGAGCAGTGCGCGAGAATCGAGTTCTCGATGTTCTCGGACGGCTACTCCTCCAATATCCCGGTGTCCGCCGGCTGGAGATCTCCCTCGTGGGCAGGGACGTGCAGAGCATCCCGGCGCCCCGGACCCGTGCGGCGCACCGTCACCTCCTCGGCGACTACAGCAAGGTGCAGATCTCCTCATGACGAACAGGATCCTGGTAACCGGAGGAGCCGGCTTCATCGGCTCGCACTACGTCCGCACGCTGCTCGGCGCCACCGGCCCCGGCGACGTCCGCGTCACCGTTCTCGACAAGCTCACGTACGCCGGGAACCCAGCCAATCTCGACGCGGTGCGCGACCGCCCCGGGTTCGCCTTCCGGCGCGGCGGCATCGGCGACGCCGCCCTGGTGGACGATCTGGTCGCCGAACACGACCAGATCGTCCACTTCGCGGCGGAGACCCACGTCGACCGTTCGATCACCGGTGCCGCCCCCTTCGTGCGGACGAACGTCCTGGGTACGCAGGTCCTCCTCGACGCGGCCGCCCGACACGGCAGCACCTTCGTCCACATCTCCACCGACGAGGTGTACGGCTCCGTGGACCACGCCTGCCTCGAAACGGAGCCGCTGCACCCGACGTCCCCGTATTCGGCCTCGAAGGCAGCGGCCGATCTGCTCGTCCTGGCGTACCACCACACCCACGGCCTGGACACGCGGATCCTGCGCTGCACCAACAACTTCGGGCACCACCAGTTTCCGGAGAAGGTCATTCCGCTCTTCGTCACCAACCTTCTCCAGCACCGCAAGGTGCCGCTGTACGGCGACGGGCTCCACGTCCGGGAATGGCAGCACATCGATGACCACGTACGAGGCATCGAACTCGTACGGGCCAAGGGCAGGCCGGGCGAGATCTACAACGTCGGCGGCGGCATGGAGCTGTCGAACCGGGAGCTGACCCAGCGGCTGCTCGCCGCCTGCGGAGCCGACTGGGAGATGGTCGATTTCGTCCCTGACCGTAAGGGGCACGACAGGCGCTACTCCGTCGACTACACCAAGATCCGTACGGAGCTGGGGTACCGGCCGGAGCGGGACTTCGATGAGGCCCTGGCCGAGACCGTCGCCTGGTACCGCGGGAACCGAGCCTGGTGGGAGCCGCTGCGCGTGCACGACATAGCCGCCGGCTGACCCCTGCTCAACAGGGAGCCGTACGTCCTCAACGGGATGTTCGCCGCCGTCGCGCCGCCCGCGTCCACCCCTGCCGATCCGAGGCACAGGCACGGGCCTCCGGCCCTTCGGACCGCCATTCAACGCGCGGAGACCCTGGAGTGGAACGCGAAATTCTTACTGAGGGGTAGGCCCGCCCGGGGCGCTTGTTATACGGTCCGTCTAACAAGAGAGGGCGGGTGGTTGGCCTCTCAGTGGTCCACCGGAGGTGTCGATCATGGCGGTCACGAAGACGCCTGCGCTGACCTGCAGCGTTACGGCGGATGAGGATGCTCCACCACGTCTGTTCGCGCCACCCGTGCGGCCCGGTACGCCCTGACCTGGCCTGACATCGCCGCGTGTCGTGACGCGCGGTCGGCGTCGATCCGGTAGGGCGCGCACGGAATGACCTGACGGCCGCGGCCACGAGCCGCGCACCTTCCGGGTCGCGACCGCCGGGCGCCGCGGCCCACCCCCGAGCAAGGCGCCCCCCCCGCAACGCCCCCCACGCAACAGCGCACTGCCTCAACGCACCAGCAAGAGACACGGCACAGAGCACACGGCACAGAGAACAAGGAACAGCCCACTCGATTCGAGGAGCCGCATCATGGCAAGCAGCCCCGTTCGGCCGGAGACGCAGGACCGGCTTCACGAGCACGTCGTCGCCCAGCGGTTGCTCGACTCGGCCGCGACGCTGTCGTACGACCCGGCCACGGAGGTGGACTGGGAAACGCCCCTGGACAAGAACTTCCACGGCGCGAGCCCGGAGTGGAGCACGCTGTACGGCACGGCGTACTGGGGTGAGCTGACGGAGGCGCAGCGCAAGGAGTTGACGCGGCAGGAGGCCGCGTCGGTTGCCAGCACCGGCATCTGGTTCGAGATGATCCTGCAGCAGATGGTGCTGCGTGACATCTACGCGAAGGACCCCACCGAGGCCGAGTTCCAGTGGGCGCTCACGGAGGTCGCCGAGGAGTGCCGGCACTCGATCATGTTCGCTCGGGGTGCCCGAAAACTCGGCGCGCCGGCCTACCGCCCGCACCGTTTCGCGATCGAACTCGGCCGTGCCTTCAAGGCAGTTGCGTTCGGCGAGGCCGCGTACGCCGCGATCCTGGTCGCCGAGGAGGTCCTCGACGTCATGCAGCGCGACTGGATGCGCGACGAGCGGGTCGTGCCCTTCGTCCGCACCATCAACAACATTCATGTCGTCGAGGAGTCCCGGCACATGAAATTCGCCCGCGACGAGACGCTCAAGCGGCTGAAGAAGGCGGGCTGGGTACGACGTCAGATCCATGCCTTCGTGATCGCGATCGCCTCCTACGTCATCGTCACCAGCATGGTGAACAAGGGCGTCTACGCGAACGCCGGGCTCGACCGAAGGCGCGCCCTCGACGAGGCGCGGACCAACGAACATCACAAGTCGATGATGCGGTCGAGCTGTTCGGGCCTTATGGACTTCCTGGCCTCGGCCCGCCTGCTGACCAAGCCAGCGCTGTTTTTCTACAAGCGCGCGAACCTGATCTGAGCCGGGGCCATGACCTACGCCATCACCCAGACCTGCTGCAGCGACGCCACCTGCGTCGCCGTATGCCCGGTGAACTGCATCCACCCGACGCCGCAGGAGCGGGCGTTCGGCAGTACGGAGATGCTCTACGTCGACCCGAAGACCTGCATCGACTGCGGGGCCTGCGCGGACGCCTGCCCGGTGGACGCGATCTTCCCTGTCGACAGCCTGTTCGGCCCGCAGAAGGAGTACGCCGAGATCAACGCGGCGTATTTCGACGAAGCGGAACCCGAGCCGGTCGGCGAAGGACCGAACTTCCACACCTGGAGCGAGCCGACGTTCGAGCGCAGCCTGCCGTCCGACTTCGCACCGATCAGGGTCGCGGTGGTCGGTACCGGCCCGGCCGGCATGTACGCAGCGGAGGACCTGCTGCTGCACACCAACGCCGAGGTGACGCTGGTCGACCGGCTGCCGGTGGCGGGCGGTCTCGTGCGGTACGGCGTGGCGCCGGATCACCCGGCGACCAAGAAGGTCGGCGAGACCTTCGCGCGGTTCCACACGCACCCCCGGGTGCGGATGCACCTGGGCCTGGAAGTGGGCCGGGACATCACCGCGGAGGAACTCTCCGCGCATCACGACGCGGTCATCTATGCCGTGGGTGCCTCCGCCGACCGCCGGCTCGGGATTCCGGGGGAGGACCTGGCCGGCAGCATCTCGGCGACCACGTTCGTCTCCTGGTACAACGCTCACCCGGAGGTCGCGCCGGACACCATCGACCTGTCCACCGAGCGGGTCGTAGTGGTCGGCAACGGCAACGTCGCCCTCGACGTCGCCCGCATCCTGGTCTCGGACCCGGAGACCCTGGCCGGCACCGACATCGCCGACCACGCCCTGGCGGCACTGCGCGCGAGCAAGGTGCGCGAGGTGGTGCTGCTCGGTCGGCGCGGTCCCGAGGACGCGGCGTACACCCGGCCCGAACTCCTCGCCCTCAAGCACCTGGCCGGCGTGCAATTGGTTGTGGACGACCACGATCCGCGGATCGGTGCGGCGATCGACGCGGCGGGACCGAAGGACAAAGCCGCCGTCCTGCAAGGGGTGAACCGTGCCCGGGAGGACTGGTCGGTCGCGCCCGCGCCGGGGCGGCGCATCGTCTTCCGCTTCCATTCCACGCCCGTGGAGGCGCTCGGCGATGCACCCGTGAGCGCCGTACGCATCACGGGGGCCTCGGGGGAGGTGGAGATGCCGGCCGGCCTGCTGCTGCGGGCGATCGGATACCGCGGCGCGCCGGTAGCCGGGTTGCCGTTCGACGAGGCCACCGGCACCGTCCCGCACGAGCGGGGCCGAGTGACGGGCCGGCCGGGGGCGTACGTCGTGGGCTGGATCAAGCGCGGTCCCTCGGGCGGCATCGGCGCCAACCGGACCTGCGCCGCCGAGACGGTCGGCACGTTGCTCGCCGACGCCGTCGCGGGCTCGCTGCCCGCGCCGACGGGCGCGCCGAACGCGTTCCGCAGGCTCGCGCGGCGCCGCAACCGCCATCTCGTCGACGCCCGTGGCCTGGCCGCCATCAACCGGGCCGAGGTGGCCCGAGGACGCAGCGACGGCCGCCCGCGGGTCAAACTGGCCACGGTCCGCCAGCTGGTGTCGACGGCGCGCGGCAACCGCTGGCGGGTGCCGCGCTGAGCCCCTCCCGGGTCGCGAGGATGCAGCACCCCGGGCTCACTTGAGGCCGCTGAGCATGACCCCCCGGATGTAGTGCTTCTGCAGCAGCAGGAAGAGCATCAGGATCGGCAGGATGCTCAGCACGAGTCCGGCCATCATGACCGGCACCATGCGATCGGGGTCGAGGTAGCTCTGCAGCATCTGGATGCCGACGGGCAGCGTCATCAGCTGCGGGTTCGCGGTGGAGACCAGGAGTGCCCAGATGTATTCGTTCCAGGCGTTGACGAAGGTGAGCAGCGCGAGGGTGACGGCGACGGGTTTGGTCTGCGGGGCGACGATCCGCCACCACACGGCGAATTCCCCGGCGCCGTCGATCCGGGCCGCCTCCAGCATCTCGTCCGGAATGGAGATCATGAACTGCCGCATCAGGAAGATCCCGAATCCGGAGACCAGAAAGGGCATGACGAGTGCGGCGAGGCTGACCGTGAGGCCCGCTCCGCCGCGGCCGAGGACATCGTTCCCACCGGCTCCCGGCCAGTGCACCAGGATCAGGAAATGCGGGATGAAGAAGATGAACGGCGGAAACATCATCGTTGACAGGACCACCCGGAAGATCAGCTCACGACCCGGAAAGCGCAGCTTGGCCAGGGCGTATCCGGCGAGTGAGGAGGTCATGAGGATGGAGCCGGTGATCAGCGCGGTGGCGATGACGCTGTTGCGGAACAGCAGCGGCAGGTTCAATTGCCGCATGGCGGCCCGGTAGTTCGAGAATTCGAAGGCTTCGGGGAGGAAGCGGTAGGGCAGCCTGCCGTATTCTCCCGGGCCTTTGAACGAGGTCAGCAGCATGTCGAGGAACGGCACGACGGTCAGCACGGCGCCGATGGCCACCAGCGTGTAGGACGCCCAGGGGAAGCGCACCCGGGCCGTCCGCGGGCTCACGCCTCCGCCCCTTTCCGGCGGAACAGCCACAGTTGCACCACGGTGCTGACCGCGATCACCAGGAACAGGACGAACGCCGCGGCGCCGGCCAGTCCCCAGTCGCCGTACTGGAATGCCTGCTGATACATCTCCAGGGCCGCGACGTTGGTGGCATCACCCGGACCACCGTCCCCGGTCATGACGTTGATCAGGGCGAACGACTGCAATCCGGTGATGAATTGGGTGATGCACACGAACAGCAGGGAGGGGCGCAGCAACGGCAGCGTGATCTTCCGGAAGAGCGTGAACTTGTCCGCGCCGTCCAGCTCCGCGGCCTCGTAATAGACCTCGGGAATCGATTTCAGGCCCGCGGTGAGAATGAGGATCGCGGTGCCGATGGACGCCCATGCCTGGACGACGACGACGGACGGCAGGGCGGTGTCGGGGTCCTGCAGAAAGGCGAAGGACGGCATGCCGAGCCCGTTGAGCACGCCGTTGATCAGTCCGCCGGGTTCGTACATGTACTTCCACACGTTTCCGACGGCGACCACCGTGGTCACGATCGGCAGGAAATACAGGGTGCGCCACAGCCCCTGGAAGCGCAGATTGTTGATGCAGTTGGCGACCAGCAGCGAGCCGGAGAGGGCGATCGCCACGGTGCCGATCGCGTACAGCAAGGTGTTGGTCAGGATGGGCGTCAGGAAGGTCGAGCCGCCGGCGAAGAGGTCGGTGAAGTTGTCCAGGCCGACGGGGTCGATGTCGGTGAGGTCGAACCCGGCCCACCGCGACTGCGAGAGCAGGACGGCGAACAGCAGCGGCAGGGCGAGGAAGACCGTGAAGAACAGCAGGGTGGGGGTCAGGAACAGGTAGGCGACGACGGTCTGCCGCCGCCGTGCCGCCCGGACCGGACCGCCTTCGGCGGAAGCCATACGGCATCACCTCTCTGGAGCATCGGTGTTCGCGGGTGGTGGGGTCGGGTCCCGGGGGGCTCGCCGGCTGCGTCGGCTGAAGGTCGACCGACGGCAGCTGCCGGCCGAAGGCGGTACGGCACCGGTCAGCCGGGCCGGGAAAGCTCCTGGTCGACCTGCCGGGAGGTGATCCGCAGGGCCTCGTCGACGGACCGGTGGCCCGTCCACACCGCCTCGATGTTCTTCCGCAGCAGCGATTTCGCCTTCTGCGCGCGCGGCCCGTTCGGCTCCGGGACGGCGTAGTGCAGCGCGTCCAGGAACGGCCCGAGGTTCGGGTCGCTGCCGCTGCCCTTCCCCAGCAGGGCCTGCATGTCGTCCGCGCGTCCGGTCATCGAGCCCACCGACACCTGGAGCGCGCTCATCCGCGTCACCGCGACCTGCCTGGACGTGCCACCGCCGGCTCGGGCGGGCGCCGTGCCGGTGTTGAGCCAGCGCAGAAATTCCCAGGCTTCGTCCGGGTGCCTGCTCCGGGTGTTCACGCCGAGCAGGAAGCCGGTGGCGAGGGTGCCGCGGTCCGCCGGGGTGAGGCCCGGCACCGGGGCCGTCCCGACATCGCGGTAGCCCTTGCCCATCACGCTGCGCAGGCTCCCCGTCCACCAGCCCCCGTTGATCGCCATCGCCACCTGCCCGGACGGAAACGCCTTGAAGAGCGCGATGGCGGAGTCACTGGCCCGCCGGGCGATCAGCCGCCGCTCCAGGTCGAGCACTTCCCGCCCGACCGGGGAGCCGATGGCGGCCCGCCGGCCGTCCGGGGTGAGGAAGGTGCCCCCGCGGGCGGCCAGCATCGCCAGCGTCTGGCCCACCACCGTGGAGTCGTCGGCCCGGGACAGCCCGAACCCCTGCACCAGGGTGTTGCCGTGACGGTCCCGCCGCGCGGTGCGGTAGGCGGTCTCCTCCAGCTCCCGCAACGTGCGCGGCGGCCCGTGGAGTCCGGCCTTCCGCAGCAGCCGCTTGTTGTAGTAGAGCGCGTACGTCTGCACCTCGGTGGGATAGCCGTAGACCGTGCCGTTCACCGACGACGCGGTGACGGCGGCGGGGGAGAATTCCCGGCGGATCTGCCGTGCGGCGTCGGGCGGCGCCGGCCGCAGCACCCGCGCCTGTGCCAGCTGCCCCGTCCACAGGCAGTACGGATGGAGGATGTCGGCCCCC
Source organism: Streptomyces sp. NPDC048248 (assembly GCF_043201875.1). Taxonomy (NCBI): domain Bacteria; kingdom Bacillati; phylum Actinomycetota; class Actinomycetes; order Kitasatosporales; family Streptomycetaceae; genus Streptomyces; species Streptomyces sp. NPDC048248. The sequence goes on along the minus strand of NZ_JBICZL010000016.1, from coordinate 113,415 downwards.
TGGCCCGCGGCCTGACGGACCATGTACGTGGTCAGCAGGTCGGTGAATTTCACCGCGGTGGTCCGGACCTTCACCCGGTCGTGCGTGGCGTTCCATGCATCGACCGCCCCTTGCAGGGCCGACTTCAGCGGGTCGCTCGCGTAGTGCGAAAGGACCGTCAGCACGACCGGTTTGCCGGTCCTGCCGTGCGCGGCGCGCCCGAAGCCGCCGCCGGCACCCGACGCGGATTCGTCCGGCGCACCGCACCCGGCCGCGGCAAGCAGCCCGCCCGCGGCGCCCACGGCGAACGCCCGGCGCCTCATCGCGCCACCCGCCACGCCCTGCCCGTCACCCGGCGCCTCGTCCTCGTCCCGGGCTGCCTCATGTGGTCTCACGTGGCCTCACGCCTCATCACCTCGAACGTGCGGGTCGTACGGAATCCGGCCGCGCGATAGAGGTGGCCCGCGGGGCTCTGCTCGCCGGTCCACAGAAACCACGCCCCGTGGGCGCCGTGCGCCCGCATCCGCTCCAGCGTCCGGTGCAGCAGTACCTTCCCCAGTCCCGTACCGCGCTGCTCCGGCCGTACGCCGAACGGGCCGAACCGCTCGGCCAACGCGTCGTACGCGCCGTGCATGGCCCAGCCCGCCATCTGACCGGCCGGCTCGCGCGCGATGACCACGTGGTCGAGCGGCGTCCCGGTGGACAGGCACCGTCGGATCGTGCGCGCCCAGTCGGGGTTGAACTCGGTGGCCGCCAGGCGGACCAGGTCCACCAGGTCGTCGTCGGACGGTGTGCCGAAGCGGTAGCCCTGCGCCACCAGACTCTCCTCGTGCCGCCGCACCTCCTCAGGGACGCGGTAGCCGACCAGGGTGCGGTCCATGGCGGCCGCCTCGTAGCGGACCCGGAAGCCGAGGCTCTCCAGGAGCCCGGCCGCCTGCGGGTACGCCTCGCGGTCCAGGCCGGGGAGCACGTAATGGGGGGCGTACGCGGCGAAGTCGACGCGGCGGCGCCCGTGCCCGCGCAGCCAGTCGAGGGCGTCGGTGAGCAGGCGGCGGCCGACGCCGTTGCCGCGCACGGAGGGGTCCACGAAGAAGAACGGGAGCCAGCCCTGGTCCGGCTCCAGGTCGGTGCCCGCCATCGGGACGAGTCGGCGGACGGCGTAGGCGGCGCCCACCACCCGCCCGTCGTGGACGGCCACCCGCAGCCCGTCCGGGTCGAAATTGGGGTCGAGGAGCACCTGGGCGCGGAAGCGGGCCGCGGTGATCGGATCGCCCGGGGCGCTGCGGCACCAGGCGGTCAGCAGCGAGGGTCCGTCACCGGGGCGGAAGGGGCGTACGGAAGGACAGACCATCGGATCTCCTGGCATGGCCGTGCGTCACCGGCGAAGGGGCGACCGGTCCTCGCCGGTGACGCAGCGATAGCAACAATTTACCGACAGTGTCCGCCTGTGCCCCGTCGCGACGCCCGGACACGGCGCACTCGGATGGGCGGCAGCCACCGCGCTCGCCATCGGACCTCGCTGACCTGCGAAGACCCGGCAGCCGAGGCGTTCGGCGGACCGCCGGCCGGGGCACGTCCGCGTGGCGGGGGCGGCTGGATGGAGGCATCGTGAGCTGACAGCGCACTCCTGGACGCGGGAAGGGCCTGAGGGGACGTACGGGACGCAGGCCGCCGCGTCTGCGGGAGCGACCAGGAGGCTGCCGCATGGTCAGAGGGTCGATGCGGTTCGCCGCAGCAGGGGTCGCCTTCCTCGTCGCCGCCGCGGTGCCCTCCTCGGCCGTCGCGGCCGCGGAGGACGGCGCGTTCGTCGGCGTGATGAGCGGCGAGGGATACCGTCCGGCGGTGGGAGCGCCCCGGATGATCGCGCACCGCGGCGCGTCCCGGTACGCGCCGGAGAACACCCTCGCCGCGGTCGACGCGGCGCACGCCCGCAAACTCCTCTGGGTGGAGAACGACGTGCAGCGCACCAAGGACGGCGTACTGGTCGTGATGCACGACGCCACGCTGGCGCGGACCACGAACGCCGAAAAGCTGTTCCCCCGCCGGGCACCCTGGCGCGTGGCCGACTTCACGGCCGCGGAGATCGCCCGGCTGGACGCGGGCGGCTGGTTCGGGAAGCGGTTCGCGGGGGAGCGTGTGCCGACACTGACGGCTTTTTTGCGCCGGATGGATCACAACCGTCAGCGCTTGTTGCTGGAACTGAAAACGCCCCTCAGGTACCCGGGAATGGAGGCCCAGGTCGTCCGTGAACTGCGGCGAACCGGGTGGCTCGATCGTGCCCATGTGAGAAACCGGCTGGTCGTCCAGAGCTTCTGCGTGCGCTGCGTGGAAACCGTGCACAGACTGTCGCCGCAGGTCCGTACCGGGATTCTGGGAGCCCCCGCCGTGGACCGGCTGGCTCGCTACGCGCGGTTCGCCGACCAGATCAACCCACCGCTTTCGAAGGTGAGTTCGCGCTGGATCGCGGCCGTGCACCGGCTGCGGGGGCCCCACGGAAGGCCGTTGGAGGTCTACGCGTGGGACGTCGGCAACCGTGCCGGCGCGCGGTTGGCGTTGGGGCGCGGTATCGAAGGACTGATTGTCTAGATCTCGCCGGTAGCCTGTTTCGGACAGGCATATTGACCCGTACTTCGTTTCCGGGACGCGCCGCGTGAAGGATGTGTGTGCGCCACACGAGTGGCGTGTGGGCTCCGCCGGGCGGGGATTTACGGGATTCCCGTGGCGGGGCTAAGGTGCCTGAGATGTTCGACGCCGCCACACTCCCCGTAGAAGAACTAAGACGCAGGATTTGGCTTTTGGGTTCCGTCTTGAGGCCCGGTGCGGGCCCGCGTTCAGCTCCTCCCCTGGGTTCGTTCCGGGAGGGCCCTTGAAGAACGATTTTCCGGCGTACGGCGAGCGGCGGGTGCCCCTTCCCCCGCCGCGGCAGGTACCGCATGACGCATTGAGTCCGTCGGCCGCGATGCCCGGCGCGCAGCAGCCGGCGGCGCCGGCCGGAGCGACCGCGACGGCCACGATGACCGCGGTGCCCGCCGACGTCACCAAGACCAACCGGCCACCGGCGCAGGCGAACCGGGGCGGCGCTTCGCACGCCAAGCCCAAGGGCCACGGCAGGGGACGCGCCAAGGCGCCCACCGGGGCCGACGCCAAGGCCAAGCCGCGCGACGCGTTCTTCGACAACGCCAAGTACCTGGCCATCGTGCTGGTGGCGATGGGGCACAGCTGGGAGCCGCTGCGCGACGGCAGCCGGTCGGCGGCGGCCCTCTACATCACCGTCTACGCCTTCCACATGCCGGCGTTCATCATCATCTCCGGATATTTCTCGCGCAGTTTCGATATGCGCAAGGACCGGTTGCAGCGACTGGTCACCGGCGTCGCTGTCCCGTACGTCCTCTTCGAAGTGGCCTACACGCTCTTCAAGAGGTGGGCGGACGACGACCCGGGCTATCCGATCAGTCTCACCGATCCCTGGTACCTCACCTGGTTCCTGCTGGCGCTGTTCGTCTGGCGGCTGACCACCCCGCTGTGGAAGATCGTGCGCTGGCCGGTCCCGCTGGCGCTGGCCATCGCGGTACTCGCCTCCGTGTCACCCGACATCGGCGACGACATGGACCTCCAGCGCACGCTGCAGTTCCTGCCGTTCTTCGTGATCGGCCTGTGCCTGCGGCCGGAGCACTTCAAGCTGGTCCGCCGCCGGAAGGCACGGATCCTGGCGGTGCCGGTCTTCGCCCTCGCCCTGCTCTTCGCGTACTGGGCGGCGCCGCGCATGAACGCCGCCTGGTTCTACCACCGCGACAGCGCACAGGAGCTGGCGGCTCCCTGGTGGAGCGGCGCGGTGATGACCCTCGCGATGTTCGGCTGCTCCCTTGTGCTGGTGGCCTGCTTCTTCGCCTGGATCCCGGGCCGCACGATGTGGTGCACGGCGCTCGGCGCGGGCACCCTCTACGGCTACCTGCTGCACGGCTTCCTCGCCAAGGGCTCCCGCTTCTGGGACTGGTACGACAACCCGTGGATGCACACGCCCTGGGGCGCGGTCCTGCTGACGGTGATCGCCGGCACAGTGGTCACGGTGTTGTGCACACCACCGGTACAGCGCGCCTTCCGGTTCGCGATGGAACCCAAGATGACCTGGGCGTTCAAGAAGGACCCCGTCGGGGCGGCACGCGGCAGGAACTGAAGTCCCATGCGCGCGTGAGCGAGCGTTCGAGCAGTGCCAGGGGCACTCGCCCCACCGGGGAGCCGGTGGAGCGAGTGCCCCTGGTCTTTCGCGCTTCGGCCCCGCCGGACGGCCTCAGCGGACGACGGCGATCCCTTCGAGTTCGACCAGCGCCGTCTCGTCCCACAGACGCGTCGCGCCGATGACCGCCATGGCCGGGTAGTCACCGCCGACCAGGCGCTTCCACACCCGGCCGATGTCCGCCGCGTGCCGGCGGTAGTCGGCGATGTCCACGGCGAAGACGGTGAGTTTGGCGAGGTCGGAGGGGCCGGCGCCGGAGGCGGCCGCCACCTCCAGGAGGTTGCTCAGCGCCCGCTCGAACTGCTCCACGATGCCGGCGCCGACGATCCGGCCGGATCCGTCGAGGGCCGTCTGCCCGGCGAGGAAGACCATGGTGCCGGAGGCGGCGCGCACGGCGTGGCTGAACCCCGTCGGCGGAGCCAGATGGGGCGGGTTGATGCGCTCCAGATCGGAGCGGGGGCCCGGGGCCGGGCCGGTGTCCGGTCGCGAGCCCTCGCGGCCGCCGTGGTCGTCGGGCCCGTTCCGCCCGGCAGGTGTGCCGCCGGTGCCGCCCGCGTGGCCCGCGTTCCCCGCGCCGTTCTGCGTGCTCATGGCCGATGAGTCCCCTCTGTCGCCAAGTCGTATCGCACTCCGAGGGATTCAAGCGCGTCCTGATCCTCCCGGGGAAGCGGTTCGCCGGAGATGACGTGATCGAAGTCCCCGGCGACGCCAGTTCCCGGAGGTCCGGCGGCCTCACGCGGCCGGGCTCTTCCTGCGCGGAGACGTACGCGTGACGGGTCATCACCGCACCCTCGTCATCACCCTCAGAGGGAGCCACGGACCGGTCCCTCCGCCCCCCGCTACTCCACCTCCTGCTCGGCTGCCGCCGGGTACAGCGCCGTCCGCAGCTGCCCCGTCCAGTGCGCTGTCATCTCCCTCGCCACCCGGGTGCCGGGGGCGTACAGCTCGAAGCCGTGCCAGGCGCCGGGCACGTTGCGGACCGTGACGGCGACGCCCGCGTCCATCAGGCGCCGGGCGTAGGCCAGCCCGGCATCGCGCAGCGGATCGAGGTCGCAGACCAGGACGTAGGCCGGCGGTAGGCCCGACAGGTCGGTGGCCCGGGACGGCGCGGCGTACGCGTCCGCCTTGACGCCCTCGGGAAGGTAGTGGTCCCACACCGCCTGAACGGTCCGTGGGCTCGACACCCGCGAATCCGCCCCCGGTTGCTCCTTCGCCGCCTCGGCGCCCACGCGGTCGTCCAAATCGGGGACGCACAGCGACTGATAGGCGAGCGCCGGGCCGCCGCGATCGCGGGCCATCAGCGCGACGGCCGCGCTGAGGCCGCCGCCCGCGGATTTCCCCGTGACGGCGATCCGCTCGGGGTCGATACCGAGCGCCTCCGCCCGCCGCGCGGTCCATTCGAGGGCGAGGTAGCAGTCCTCCAGGCCGGCCGGGTAGCGGTGCTCGGGCGCGAGCCGGTATTCCACCGCGATGGTGACGGCGGGCAGTTGACGGCAGAGCGCGATGGCCGCACGGTCCTGGCCCGGCAGCGAACGCCCGATCGCGTATCCGCCGCCGTGGAAGTGCAGCACGCCGGGCAACGGCTTCCCCGGGGAGGACGCTTCCGGCCTGTACACCTCGACCGTCAGCGCGCTGCCGTCCGCCCGCGGAATGTCGAACCGCTCGCTGCGCACGCCGCTACGGTCTGCCGGATGCGCGGCGAGCATCGCTCTGAACCCCTCGCGGGTCCCCTCGATGTCCTCATACGGATCGGCGGACGGTGGCAACGAATCGAAAATCTCGGTGAGTTCAGGATGCACCTGCGGTGCGGGCCGGTTGGTCATGCGAATCCCCTCCTGGTCATCAGGGGCGTCGGCGTGGTGCCGTGCCGGCGTGGTGCCGGTCGCGCGTGAGGCGCCGCTGCCACGGCATCACCGCTTCCGCTGCCCCACCGCTTCCGCAACCCCTACCGTCCCCGTCGGTGCGCACCGAGGGCGCGTGGTCCGTCGGTGTCTCCTGACACGTACCCCCGCGTCGCACAAGCACCACTCGGCACAGGGTCCTCTCCTGTGTCACCCGCCACGCGGAAGGCCGTCCCGAGCTGCCACGCGATGCCCTCGGCACCGTGCACCGGCCCCGGCCAAGGACGCCGGCAGCCAACACGCCCGGCAACGCGAAGCAGCGATGGCACCCCGCGCCGCCGCCGACTGCCCACACCCGCTTCACTTCGCCTCCGCATAACAACCCACCACCGCAGTGGTGAACGGGAACCGGACCGGCGTTTCCCCGAAGGCGATCCGGCCCGCCGTCGCGGCCGCCGCCGCGATCGTCTCGGACACCGTCGCCGCTTCCTCCTCGGGGCAGTGCACGATCACCTCGTCGTGCTGGAAGAAGACCAGCTCGGCACGGAGGCCGGACTCGGACAGCGAGCGACGCAGTGCCGCCAGCACCAGCAGTGCCCAGTCGGCCGCACTGCCCTGGACGACGAAGTTGCGGGTGAAGCGCCCGCGCGCCCGGGCCGCCGAACCGCTGCCGTACCCCGTCGGAGGGTCCTCCTCCTGCGGCAGCCCGGCCTCGTCGGGCGCCGCCACGGACGCCGGCGGGCAGGTGCGCCCCAGCCAGGTGCGCACCAGCCGCCCCTCCTCGCCGGCCCGCGCCGCGTCGTCGACGTAGGCCACCGCGGCCGGATAGCGGCGGCGCAGGTCCGCCATGTGCTTGAGGGCGTCGCCCGAGGTCTGGCCGTAGATCGCGCCGAGCAGCGCGAGCTTGGCCTGGGCGCGGTCGCCGCCGAAGGCACGGGCCGCCAGATCCGCGTAGAGATCCTCGCCGCTGCCCGCGACGTCCATCAGGCCACGGTCCCGGGATACGGCCGCCAGCACCCGCGGCTCCATCTGATCGGCGTCCGCGACCACCAGACGCCACCCCGGGTCGGCGAGCACGGCCTGCCGGATCACCTTCGGGATCTGCAGTGCGCCACCGCCGTTCGTCGTCCAGCGGCCCGAGACCGTGCCGCCGGGGAGGTACTCGGGGCGGAACCGGCCGTCGTGCACCCACTGCTGGAGCCACGCCCACCCGTGCGCGGTGTGCAGGCGGTAGAGCGTCTTGTACTCCAGCAGCGGTGCCACCGCCGGGTGGTCGATCTGCTGCAGTTCCCATTTACGGGTCGAGGCGAGCGGGAAACCGGCGCGGGCGAAGGCCCTGATGATGTCGTTCGGCAGATCGGGACGCACCCGCGCGCCCGGCCCGAAGGCCCGGGACACCCTCTCCGCGAGCTCCGCCATCCGGCGTGGCTCCAGCCCGCCCGGATAGCGCTCACCCAGCAGCCCGTCCAGCAGCTTGCGGTGCACATCCGCCCGCCACGGCACCCCGGCCCGGTTCATCTCCGCGGCGACCAGCATGCCCGCGGACTCCGAGGCCAGCAGCAGGCGCATCCGCTCGGGGTGCTCAGTCCCGGCCGTGCGGGCCAGCTGCCCGGCGTACACCTCCAGCAGGGCCGTGAGTTCGTCCGTCCCCGGCGGCAGCGGCACAGGGCCGGGCGCGAACAGCGACGGTTGGGTCTCAGCGGCCCGAGCGGGAGCGTCCTGCGGCACGGGCAGAGCGTGCAGCCGCGCCCAGGCGGCGGCCAGCGACCGCGGCTGACCCGACTGCCCCTCCTCGTGCCCGATCAGCAGCGACTCGGCGGCCTCGACGTCGTAGCAGCGCTCGACGCGCACCCCGGAAGCCAGCAGCCGCCGGTAGATCTCCGAGGTGGACCGCCACACCCACCGCTCGACCTCGGGTCGCGCTCGCACCGCCTCGGCGAGTGAGGGCTCCTCCACCACCGGCCCCGCGGGCCGGCCGTCCGGGGCGAGCGGGCAGAGACGCGCACCCCCGTCGCCCGTCTCCGCCACCGCCCATCTCATGTCCCTGAGTCTTCCACCAGGGTCTGACAATGCCCCTGACCAGCACCTTCGGCACGCCGCGCGGCCCACGCGCCGCTTTGGCCCAACTCGGCGGCACGCCGACCTCACTCCGTTCGTACGGCGAGCGACCGCTCACGCCCCGTACAGCGGGCCAGATGCGCGGCCTCCGCCTCCAGACCGGCACGTGGCACCTCGCCGTGCTCGGCGAACAATGTCACCGCGACGCTCTCCTCCGTGAACTCCCACACACCGGCCACTCGGCCTTCGTGCACCACCACCGGTGAGATCCAGCCCGCCGTCCGGCTCACCGCCGTGCGTCGCCCGGCCTCGATCAGCCGGGTGTCGGCCGTGCCGGGCCCCAGGACGTACTGATCGAAGCCGGCCAACAGCCGTACCTCCCGCGACGGTTTCGCCCGCGTCAGCGCCTCGGCGTCCTCGCTCCGCACGAACGCGCCGCCCACGCCGTCGACCTCGACCCGCGTCAGCCGGTCCCCGAGCGAGGCGAACCAGCCGCGCAGAGTGGCCTTACCGGTCGCGCCGCGCAGCAGCCAGGCGTCGAACGCCAACGGATCGGCAGGGCCGTGCGCCCCGAGATAGGCGCCGATCACGTCGGCAGCCGCCTCCTCCGCGTCCGGCACGCCATGCCACCCGGGGACCCACGATCGCGGCGAGGTGAAGGTCACCTTCTGTCCCCGGGGAGGCCCCTGGCACAACCTCCCGGTCCACGCCAGCGGCTTCAGGACGGCGCTCCAGCCGGAGGCCAGCTGTTCCCCGAGCCCCTCCAGACCGCGGCGCGCGGCCACCGCATCGGTCAGCTCCTGACGGGTCAGCACCTCGCCGTCCAGGATGCCGTCCACGGCCTCGCCCAGCGCCTCCATCTTCCGGGGGCTCACCCCGAAGGCCTTCTGCCAGGAAGGCTTCTCCCAGCTCCGCGCAGCTCCCAAGAGCGCGAGATACGAGGCCACTTCGTCGGCAGGCAGCACATGCAGGGTGCCGCGCATCGCCCAGGTCTTGACCACGGAACGCGCCTCCAGGGCACGCCGCACCGCATCGGCGGACGGGTTCTTCCGCCGTGTCCCGACGGCCAGTTCGGCGGCGGAGGCGACCTGTGCCTGCACACCGGCCAGCCGCCCCACCAGCCGCTCGGGCGAGGCGGTCGTACGCGGCGCCAGGCTCTGCTGCCGCAGCCGCCAGGCCAGCACCTGTGCGTGCGTCACCTTCACCACGTCTTTCATGGCGTCATTGCACAGCACACCACTGACAGATGAGGCGAGCGCTCGTCCGTATTCCCGAGAGGGCGTGAGCAGTGTGGGCAGCCCGTTCACGACGAAAGCCCCATTTGCACCTTCCAGCACACGAGAAGCATGTTCACCCGAATGCGACCGCTACCTCCCGCTGACTTCATGCGTTGGGCAGATCGTCGCTCCAAGCGGCATGTAAAGACCCTGAAGCTGCTCAGTGAAGAGGTTCGCCGTGAAGTTTGTCTCCAAGGCCGTCGTCATGTCCGCCGCCGCGGGCATCGCTGTCGTGGGCGGGGCGGGCATCGCCGGCGCCACCACCGGCAAAAGCGGTGCCAGCGCGGTGGGCGGTGCTTCGCACTCCCCGGGTGTGATCTCGGGCAACGTCGTCCAGGTCCCGATCTCGGTGCCGATCAACGTCTGCGGTAACACCGCCAACCTCGTCGGGGCCCTCAACCCGGCGTTCGGCAACAAGTGCACCAACCGCTGATTCCCCTTCAGCGATCGAGGCCGTCCGCTGTCCGGTAGGCCTTCAGGGCCGGTACGGGTTCTCCGTACCGGCCCTTGCCGTGTCCGCGGCCACTCGCCGGCATCGGCAGACCGTCAAGCACGGGGGGCCGCCCGCGGATCCACCGCATCAGTGCGCGGTGGCGGCATCCCTTGCATTCCGCGTTTCCCATTGGGTGAGGATTCGCATTCGGTAGGGGCCGCCGTCCGTTCGAGGGGCACCGGTTTTTTTTGTGTCGTAGGCATGGCAAATCTCCCGGAGATGTCCTTGCGGCATTCGGGTGATCCTTCGCAAAGTCCGCCTCGCAATAGTTTCGCGGGCGAGCGGACGTCGTTACCAATCATGGCAGCGGAGTTACGGGCGAGCAGTCACGACGCCCGTGCGGCACGATGGTCGTGTTCGCTACGGACCCGCTGCAGGAAGGGCTGAAAGTGAAGTACGCAAAGGTCGCTGCGGTCGCTGCCGGTTCGCTCATGGTTGCGGGTGCCGCTGCGCCGGCGTTCGCCGACTCGGGTGCCAAGGCTTCTGCCAAGAAGTCGCCCGGTGTCATCTCCGGCAACGTCGTCCAGGTGCCGGTCCACGTGCCGGTCAACGTTTGCGGCAACACCGTGAATGTCCTCGCGCTGCTGAACCCCGCGTTCGGCAACAAGTGCGTCAACGACTGACTCACCACCAGCTGAGTCAATTCTTTCCGATCGGCCCCGGTGCACAGTTTGTGCGCCGGGGCCGATCGGCGTTCGAGTGGTCCCGCGCGGGGTGTGGATTCCGGAAACCTTTTGGGCGGCGTGTCGAGGAACCGGGCGCGGCGGAGTTTCCCCGCGGGGCGGTACTCGTTAGTCAGAGGGAATGCGGTGAGCCGAGCAGCGATGTGAATGCTCATGTGGATCTGGTGTCGCGGATCCCTCAAGCACCGCCCGAGAAGGGACAGCTGAAGTGAAGTACGCGAAGTCTGCCGCGATTGTTGTCGGTTCGGTCATGGCGCTGGGAGCGGCCGCACCCTCCTTCGCCGCGGGCCCGGCCCGTCCCGCCGGTGCCACGGGCTCGAAGATGAGCGTCAACGGCGGACTGACGGACGCGCTGAAGAGCAAGGACCTGGACGGCCACCAGATCGCGCCGCTGGTCGACACCGTCAAGGGAGCTGCCGACAAGGCGAAGTCCGACCCCGATCGGCTTCTCGGTGGCGCCACGGGGGCCACCAAGAAGTCGCCGCTGCTCGGTGGGGTGCAGATCGGGAAGTAATTCCCGGCGTGTGAAAGCTCCTGCTGGCGGCGGATACCGAAGTCGTCCGGCAGTGAGACACCTGGCGTCGCGTCACTTTCCCTTTCGGCCGAAATCCAGGTGCCCCCCGAGCGATGGTGGCGAACCTCGGCTCGCTTCTCGATGCGTCGCACATTCCGGACGACATCACGGTCCTCTCCGGAGTCGGCAAAGGTGCCGACAATCCTGGAGCAGCCTTTCAAGGCCCGGGTCACCCAGACCTCCTTCTTCTGGGCGGCCCGGGCCTTTGCCATCCGCACACGGCATTGTTATTCGGTTGTGACTGCCGGGTGTGGAATCAGTCGTTAGCAGAGTGTGTGGAGGGATGCATGCCGATGCCCCGGCGAAATTGATGGGGTTGCCCGGGCATTGGCATGCAGGCCAGGAGCGGGAACCGGTGAGCACTTCGGTGTGGACCGATAGCAGCTCCCTGTTATCCACCAGGCGTACAACTGACCGGACACTCGATCCGTACCGTCAATTCCGGGCGTATATGCGGTGCGCAGCATCCACATTCTGGAAACATTGCGCCGGCGTCCGATGTCTTCAGTGCATTCTGTTTCTCTTCCTGTCCATTCCTGGGGAGAGGGCGCAAGTGCCCGTAGGAAGAGGGACGTCCGCGCGTGGCGGCGGGGGATGGTGCTGCGCAGTTGTGCGCCGGGGCGGCGGCCGGTGGTCCCGCTCGGTCGGCGCCGCGGAGTGGTCTCGGCGGCCGGCCGAGCGGGTCCGGCGGGGCCGCTCGGCCTTGGCCACCCGGTCGAGCCGACCGTCGGCATCGCCGGGCGACTCCACCGCTTACCGCTGCGCCCCTGCCGCCGGGGGGCTGCGGCTGGAAGCCGTCCGGCGGGGCGTCTGGCGGATCGTGGGGATCAACGCGCGAAACCCGTGTGCGGCACGGGAAGGATCGTTCTTTCGCTCATTGGTGGTACCTCTCACGCCGGGGGTTTGAACTCGGCTGGAATGCATCGCATGGACGAGGCAACGGCCGGTGCTCCGGGGAGACCGCCCTCCGGCATCTCTGTTCGCGACCGGGGGTGGTGGGGGTGTGGGCCTCCGAGCCGGTCCGCAGTACCCGTGGGGGGTGTCGGAAGGCCCCGGCTCGGCCATCACCGCTCGGCGCGGCGTCAGCTCTGGCAGACTTGGCGAAAGGGGCAAAGGTGATTAATCGGGGAGGTGCGGGCGATGCGCGTGGCGCTGGCGCAGACGGACTGTGTGCTGGGCGATGTGGCGGAGAACCTCGACGTGGCCCGCGACCAGATCGAGCAGGCCGCGGCGCAGGGCGCCGACCTCGTCGTCTTCCCCGAACTCAGCCTGCACGGCTATCACTTGGGCGCCCTCGAACGGGACTCCTCGATCGAGGTGCGCGACCCCCGGCTGCTTGAGCTGAGCATCCTCGGCCCCGACGTCGTGGTCGGCTTCCACGAGTACACCAGCCTGCGCGCGTACAACACCGCGGGGCACTACTCGGCCGGGGCGCTGCTGCATGCGCACCGCAAGCTCTACCTCCCCAACTACCTTGCGTGGGAGGAGCGCAAGCATGTCAGCCCCGGGCAGTCGCTGCGGGCGTACGACCTCAGCAAGTCGGCGAGCGGGGGCCGGGGCGCGACGCTGGTGTGCAATGACGCATGGCAGCCGGTGCTGCCGTGGCTGGCGGTGCAGGACGGCGCCGAGGTGCTGTTCGTGCCGACGAACAGCGCGGCGAGTCTGGACCCGGAGGCGATGGACACCGGGCTCTACTGGGACACGTTGCTGTCCTACACGGCGCGGATGCTGCAGTGCTGGGTGGTCTTCGTGAACCGGGTCGGCAATGAGCACGGCGCGGCCTTCTGGGGCGGCTCGCGGGTGGTGGATCCGCGGGGCGCGGTGGTGGCGCAGGCGCCGAAGTGGGAGCCCGCGCTGGTCACCGTCGACATCGATCTGGCGGAGGCGCGCCGGCAGCGCCGTGCCGTGCCGCTGGTGGCCGAGGCGCGGCTCGGGCTGATCGACCGCGAGGTGCGGCGGCTGATCGACGAGGGCGGCGACCACTAGGTCGTGGCCGGCGGTTGCCGGCGGGCCGGGTGCCCCGGCGTCAGTGGCGGGCGGAGGGCTCCGCGTGCGGCTCCGTGTCGGGCTTCGTCGCGGGCTCCTGGCCGGACGGGTGCGCAGGGGTGTCGTCCTGGAGGGCCTTGGCCTCGGACTTGAGGATGCGCATCGAGCGGCCGAGGCCGCGTGCCATGTCGGGCAGTTTCTTCGAGCCGAAGAGCAGCACGAAGGCCAGGATGATCAGGACCAGGTGCCAGGGTTCGAAGGCGTTCCGGAGCATCGCGGGCTCGCTTTCGTCGGGGGGTGCCTGTGGACGTTCTGTCCAGTATCACCCGAACGGTCCCACTGCCCGGGCCGGGGGGTGGCCCGGCCCGGGCAGTGGCCCGCCGGTCCTACCAGCTGGACTTCCGTACGCCGGGCAGGTAGCCGGCGTGGGCCTGCTCGCGCAGTCGTACGCGGGAGAGGCCGAAGGCGCGGAAGTAGCCGCGCGGGCGGCCGTCGACGCTGTCGCGGTTGCGGACCCGGGTGGGGCTGGCGTCCCGGGGCTGGCGGGCCAGCTCGTGCCGGGCGGCGTCGCGCTCCTCCTGCGGGGTCTGCGGATTGCGGATGACGGCCTTCAGGAGGGCCCGCCGGGCCGCGTAGCGCGCTACGGTCGCGCGCCGCTTCTCGTTCTTGGCGATCTTGCTCTGCTTCGCCATCAGACCTTCTCCCCTCGTGCCCGGATGCGGGCGACGGCCGCCTCGATCCCGATCGTGCTCACGGTCTTGATGCCCTTGGCGCTCAGCGTCAGCCGGATGTGCCGGCCCTCGCTCTCCAGCCAGTAGCGCTTGCGCTGGATGTTCGGGTCGAACCGGCGCGAGGTGCGGCGGTGCGAGTGGGAGACGGTGTTGCCGAAACCGGGCTTGCGGCCGGTCAGCTGGCAGTGGGCGGACAAGGTGCGGTCCCTTCGGTCGCGGCCCTCGGGGGCCTATTGAAAATGGAAACCATTTCCGTATAGTAACCACATGGCCCGCAACGAACTACGCCCGGTCGTCAAGCTCCGGTCCACCGCCGGCACCGGCTACACGTACGTCACCCGCAAGAACCGCCGTAACGACCCCGACCGCCTCGTGCTGCGCAAGTACGACCCCGTCGCCGGCCGTCATGTCGACTTCCGAGAGGAGCGCTGAGCACCGTGAAACCTGGAATCCACCCCGCGTACGGGCCCGTCGTCTTCCGCGACCGTGCCGCCGGCTTCGCCTTCCTGACCCGCTCGACCGCCACCGGTGACAAGACGATCGAGTGGGAGGACGGCCGGACCTACCCCGTCATCGACGTCGAGATCTCCTCGGCGAGCCACCCCTTCTACACCGGCACCGCCCGCGTGCTGGACACCGCGGGACGCGTCGAGCGGTTCGAGCGCCGCTACGGCAAGCGCGAGGCCCGCTGATGGAGCGGCTCAACGTCGTGCTGGTGGGCGGCCTGCACGCAACGGCGCGGCAGGCCGCCGTCGAGCGGCTGCTGCGCACCGTCCCCGGCAGCGTCGCCCTCCACCACGACCTCGCCTCGGCCGCCGACGGCGCCGTCCGGCGCACGGTCCGCGACGGCGGCGGCGTCCTCGACACCGGCGAGGCGCCGCTGGTCAACGACTGCGCCTGCTGCGCGCTGCGCGAGGACCTGGTGCCCGAACTGGAGCGCCTGGCCGCAGGCCGCACCTGCCGGCTGGCGATCGTGGAGCTGTGGGACTCGGTCGAGCCGAAGGCGATGGCCGAGGTGGTCACGGGCTGCGGCAGCGAGAATCTGGCGCTGACCGGAGTGATCACCGCTGTCGACCCCGCGCTGCTGCTGCCCTACCTCGGCTGCGGCGACGACCTCGCCGAGGCGGGACTCGCCGCCGCGGCCTCCGACCAGCGCACCGTCGCGGACACCTGGGCCCGCCAGCTGGAGTACGCACCGGTGCTGGCGCTCGCCCCGGGGGAGGAGGAGGCGGAGCCCGCCGATCTGGCGCTGCTCGCGCAACTGCATCCCACGGCACATCAGGTCGCCGTGGAGTCAGGAGAGTTGGCTGCTGCCGCGATGGCCGGATTCGACGTCGAGGCGGCCGCGGCGCGACAGCACCCCGCTTGCGCTCTCCTTCCGCAGGACGCGGATGCGGAAGGCGTCGCCACGCTCGTCTGGCAGCACACCCGGCCCTTCCACCCCGAGCGGCTCTACGCGGCGCTGGAGGACCTCACCTGCGCGGCGGCGCGCAGCCGTGGCCGCTTCTGGCTGGCCGACCGCCCGGACACCCTGCTGTCCTGGGACGCCGCCGGCGGTGCGCTCTGCGTGGAGAACGCCGGGCCCTGGCTGGCTTCGCTGCCGGACGCCGCCTGGGAGATGGTCCCGCCGGTGCGGCGGGCCGCCGCCGCGCTTGACTGGCATCCCGAGCACGGCGACCGCGCCCAGCATCTGGTCTTCACCTCGCCCGGACTGGACCGTGAGGGACTCGCGTCCCTGCTGCGGTCCTGTGTGCTCACCGACGCCGAGTACGCGGGCGGACCGGCGGCGTGGAAGAGCCTGCCGCCCGCCTTCGACGCTCTCCTCGATCCCGTTTCGTAGGCCGGTCGCCTCCCGCCGGGGCGGCCCGCCGAGGTGCGCCCCGTATGCAACGACCGGCCTTGCCCGTACCCGTAAGGAAAACCCCGCCATGACCCGTCGGCACGACCCTCGCCGCAAGCCCGCATCCCGCCCCAATCCGCTCGATGCGGCCGGGATCACCTACATCGACTACAAGGACACCACGCTGCTGCGGAAGTTCCTCTCCGACCGCGGCAAGATCCGCAGCCGAAGGATCACCCGCGTCACGGCGCAGCAGCAGCGGCAGCTGGCCCGCGCCATCAAGAACGCGAGGGAGATGGCACTGCTGCCGTATGCCTCCCGGTGAGGAGCGGGGGGAGTGGGAGCGGGCCGGCGCCCGGGGTGGAACCCGAAGGCGTCGGCGGCCGTCTCACCTCCACGGTGCGGCCGGTCGCGAGGGGCCTGCCGTTCTCTCCCGCATCGGGGGCCGACGGTGGGGGAGTGAGGATCCGGTATGCGACGAGCTGTGACCGTTTCGGTACCGGCTGTCGTGCACGTGCATCTGCGCATGCATCTGCATATGAACGCAGCTATGATCCCGGGCAGTTGCCATCTGTTATCCCCGGGAGACCTCTGTGCCCCACGCACACAACGGCATGGCCGCAACGGATCTCCGTGACGTGGCCTGGCAGAAGAGCCGGCACAGCAACTCGCAGGGCTCGTGCGTGGAGTTCGCGAAGCTGGCCGGGGGCGAGATAGCGGTGCGCAACTCCCGCTTCCCGGACGGGCCGGCGCTGGTCTACACGCCGGCCGAGATCGAGGCCATGCTCCTCGGCGTCAAGGACGGGGAGTTCGACCACCTCGTGGCCGACTAGGGCGCGAGGGGCGGCCTGCGGCGCCCGCGCCGCACCCGCGTGCGCGCACGCGAACGGCCGGGCCCGCCGCCCTGAGGGCGGGCGAAGCCCGGTGGGGCGAAGCCCCTACGGCAGCCGGAAGAGGGCCCACACGATCTTGCCGGGCGCGGCGCCGGTCAGCGGCTGCCAGCCCCAGCTGTCGCTGAAGGCGTCCACGAGGTACAGCCCGCGCCCCGACTCCGCGGCCTCGTCGGCCTCGCCGGCGACCGGGGAGCAGTCGCTGGGGTCCCGGACGGCACAGATCAGCCGGGAGGACCAGCGCATCAGGTGGAGGCGTGCCGGCGGGGTGTCGTCGGCGTGTTCCGGAGCGGCGAGGATCGCGTGCCGCAGGGCGTTGGTGACGAGCTCGGAGACCACCAGGGCGACTCCGTCGAAGAGTTCGTCCAGCTCCCAGCCCTGCAGGGTGTCGCGGGTGAACTTCCGTGCGCCGCCGACCGATTCGTACCGCGGCGGGAGCGTGCAGGACGCGGATCCGGAGACGGCCAAGGGGTCGACGGGAGGAAGGCCCTGCCATAACGGCTCGAGCATGGTCAAAACCTTGGTCCCCATGCGAGGCACTCCTGGCGTTCGCGGACGTCATGACCCTGGCCGGTCAGCCGGATCTGGCGGATCTTTCACGAGCGTGCATGCGTGCGACGCCCATGGTTCCCAATGGGCACGACAGATGCAAGGGCAGATGCACGTGCACGTGCCGTGATTGCGCCAGGACGGGCGGATTCGCGGCCAATTCTTCTTGCGGCTTTCTGTGGAGAGCTTGCGGGGGCCTCACATATCAGTAACCGGATGAGCACTCAACGAAGCGCGAACGTGGCAGACTGCGGCGCGTTGTTGGACGGGTGTGGTCACAGGAGGGTCCGAGAGGTGTCCGCTAACGAGTCGAGCGGGTCGGTGGTACGGCGCATCCTGCTCGGATCGCAGCTTCGCCGGCTGCGTGAATCCCGTGGCATAACCCGGGAAGCGGCCGGCTACTCGATCCGCGCGTCGGAGTCGAAGATCAGCCGCATGGAGCTGGGCAGGGTGAGCTTCAAGGCGCGGGACGTCGAGGACCTGCTTACCCTGTACGGAGTCGGCGACCAGCAGGAGCGTGAAGCGCTCCTCTCCCTCGCGCGCGAGGCCAACGTCACCGGCTGGTGGCACAGTTACACCGATGTCCTCCCCGGCTGGTTCCAGACCTATGTCGGCCTGGAAGGCGCCACTTCCGCCATCCGCACCTATGAAGTGCAGTTCGTGCACGGCCTGTTGCAGACGGAGGGCTATGCCCACGCCGTGGTCAGGCGTGGGATGCCCGATGCCACGGCCGCCGATGTGGAGCGCCGGGTCGCGCTGCGTGTGGAGCGCCAGAAACTGCTGCTGGCGGAGCGCCCGCCGCAGTTCCACTGCGTACTGGACGAGTCCGCACTGCGCCGTCCGTACGGGGAGCGCGAGGTCATGCGCGATCAGCTGCGGCATCTGATCGAGATGTCCGAGCGGCCGAATGTGCGCCTCCAGGTCATGCCGTTCAGCTATGGCGGGCACGCGGCAGAAAGCGGCGCCTTCACCATGCTGGGCTTCCCGGAGGCGGGTCTGCCGGACGTCGTCTATCTGGAGCAGCTGACCAGCGCGCTGTATGTGGACAAGCCCGAAGAGGTGGCCCTGTACGCGCGGGCGATGGACCGTCTCCAGGAGGAAGGGCCGAATCCGGCCGAGACCAGGGACCTGTTGCGTGGTCTACTCCAACTGATGTGACGCACCGGTAGGATGACAAGCCATCAGGAGTCAGCACCCCCCAACGCGGCGCCCTGTGTGCCCTGTTCTCCAGATCGGGATGGCATGTCCTACTTCGACGAGTTGGCGTATCAGTTCATCGACGGCGAGTGGCGGGCCGGCAGCGGCTCGTGGGACATCGTCGACTTCAATCCGTACAACGGCGAGAAGCTGACGTCCATACCCGTCGCCACGGTCGAGGAGATAGACCAGGCATACCGCGCCGCCGAGCGCGCGCAGCGCGAGTGGGGTGCGGTGAACCCCTACCGCCGGCGGCTCGTCTTCGAGCGCGCGCTGCGGATCATCGACGACCGCGAGGCGGAGCTGGGCGAGGCGATCGCCGCGGAGGTCGGCGGGACGCTCGCCAAGGTGGGCTTCGAACTGCATCTCGCCAGGGAGTTCCTGCGGGAGGCGATACAGCTGGCGCTGCGCGCCGAGGGCCGCATCCTGCCGTCGCCGGTGGACGGCAAGGAGAACCGCCTCTACCGCCTGCCGGTCGGCGTCGTCGGCGTCATCAGCCCCTTCAACTTCCCGTTCCTGCTGTCGATGAAGTCCGTCGCACCCGCCATCGCGCTCGGTAACGCCGTGGTCCTCAAGCCGCACCAGAACACCCCGATCTGCGGCGGTGGGCTGGTCGCCAAGATCTTCGAGGAGGCCGGGCTGCCGCCGGGCGTCCTCAACGTCGTCGTCACCGACATCGCCGAGATCGGCGACGCGCTCATCGAGCACCCGGTGCCCAAGACGATCTCCTTCACCGGGTCGGAGAAGGTCGGCCGGCATGTCGCGACCGTCGCCGCCTCGCACTTCAAGCACGCGGTGCTGGAGCTGGGCGGCAACAGCGCGCTCGTCGTGCTGGAGGACGCCGATATCGACTACGCCGTGGACGCCGCGGTCTTCAGCCGCTTCGTGCACCAGGGCCAGGTCTGCATGGCCGCGAACCGGGTGCTCGTGGACCGGTCGGTGGAGCGCGAGTTCACCGAGAAGTTCGTCGCCAAGGTCGCGTCCCTGAAGGTCGGCGACCCCGCGGACCCGCAGACCCACATCGGCCCGCTGATCAACGAAGGCCAGGCCGAGGTCATCTCCTCGCTGGTGGACCGGGCCCTCGCCGAGGGCGCCAGCGCGCTCCTGCACGGCGAGACCCGGGGCACGCTCGTCGCGCCGAGCGTGCTGAGCGGGCTGGCGGAGGACTCCTCGATCCTGACCCAGGAGATCTTCGGCCCGGTGGTGCTGCTGATCCCCTTCGACGGTGACGACGAGGCGGTACGTCTCACCAACGCGACGCCGTACGGACTCAGCGGCGCGGTGCACACCGGGGACATCGAGCGCGGGGTGCGCTTCGCGAAGCGCATCGAGACCGGAATGATCCACATCAACGACGGCACGGTGCACGACGAGCCGATCGTGCCGTTCGGCGGCGAGAAGAGCTCCGGGGTCGGGCGGCTGAACGGCGATGCCATGGTGGAGGCCTTCACCACCACCAAGTGGATCTCGATTCAGCACGGGCGGTCGACCTTCCCGTTCTGAGAACTTCAGGATCAGCCTGTCGCGCGGCCGTTGAGGACA
Source organism: Streptomyces sp. NPDC048248 (assembly GCF_043201875.1). NCBI lineage: Bacteria > Bacillati > Actinomycetota > Actinomycetes > Kitasatosporales > Streptomycetaceae > Streptomyces > Streptomyces sp. NPDC048248. The sequence continues at coordinate 93,541 of NZ_JBICZL010000016.1, read as the reverse complement.
GGACCTGACCGCAAGTGCTCGTACGTTGAGTGATGTCGGAAGGCGGGTGGCGCAGAGCCGGTCCGCCCGGGGATGTCACGAAAGGTGGACCCAATGCCCACTCACGTTCTTGCCGAGGCCCACGGCGACGAGCGCGGCGCGCTCCTGGCCTTCCTGGAAGCGCAGCGGGGCGGCCTGCGGCGCGCGGTGCTCGGGCTGACCGACGAGCAGGCGGCGCAGCGGCCGAGCGCCAGCGAGCTGTCGCTCGCGGGCCTCGTCAAGCACGTCGCGGAGACCGAGCAGGGCTGGGTGGAGACCGCGCAGGAGCTGCCGCACTCCATCGCGCGGACCGAGGAGACCTGGCACCTGAGCTTCCAGCTGGAGGACGGCGAGACGCTGGGCAGCGTGCTGGAGTTCTACGAGGCCGTCGCGCGGCGGACGGAGAAGTTCGTCCGGTCCGTGCCCAGCCTGAACGACACCTTCCCGCTCCCGTCGGCGCCCTGGTACCCGCCGGAGGCGCGGCAGTCGATGCGCTGGCTCGTCCTGCACCTGATCGAGGAGACGGCCCGGCACGCCGGGCACGGCGACATCATTCGCGAGTCGCTGGACGGCAGGACCGCGTTCGCCCTGGTCGACGAGGAGCAGAAGGCGCGACAGGGCGGTCAGGAGTAGGGCGCGCCCTCGGCGCCGCGCGGGCGGCCCACCGCGCGGCGCTGCCTGGCTTTCCTCTGCCGGACCGGGGATGTCGGGCGAGGTTAGTCAAAATTGAATAGCCTCACCCGTCTAGGCTGACGGCACCGGCCGCAAACGGGTGCGGCGGCGCATGTGAGGGGTTGAGCGGACGATGTCGGCGATCCGGCTGTTGGTACTCGGTGCCGTGCGGCAGCACGGGCGGGCGCACGGCTACCAGGTGCGCAACGACCTGGAGTACTGGGGCGCCGATGAATGGTCCAACGCCAAGCCGGGCTCGATCTACCACGCGCTCAAGCAGATGGCGAAGCACGGCCTGCTGCTCGCCCACGACATCGCGCCGAGCACCGCCGGCGGTCCGCCGCGTACCGAGTACGAGCTGACCGCTGCGGGGGAGGCCGAGTTCTTCACGCTGCTGCGTGCGGCGCTCTCCCGGCACGACCAGAAGGTCGACGTGCTCAGCGCCGGCATCGGCTTCCTGGTCGACCTGCCGCGCGCCGAGGCGCTGGAGCTGCTCAGGGAGCGGGTGCGGGCATTCGAGGAGTGGCGGGGCACGGTCACCGAGTACTACACGCCCGAAGGCGGGCCGGGGCAGCTCGGCCACATCGGCGAGATCATGGATATGTGGGTGCACTCCGCGGACAGCGGAGCCGCGTGGACGCGTGGTCTGATCGAGCGGATCGAGGGCGGGGCGTACGTCTTCGCGGGGGAGGGGGAGCCGTTCCTCGGCGTGCTCCCGGACGGGGTGGCGAACCCGTACGCGACGAAGCGTTCCGGCCCGCCGGTCGGCGAGCGGACCTGCGAGGAGCAGGCCGGCCGCGCGGAGGCGGGCGCCGAGCCCGGTGAGCAGGCACCTTGAGCGGCGGCGTGGCGCAGGGCCGATGGCCGGGGCGCTGAGGCCGGGCCGCGGGCTCGGCCGTGACGGAACCCGTACGGCGCCGCGCGCGGTCGCGGGGGACCGTCAGTGGTGGAAGGCCGTGGCCACGTTCGCCGGACGCTCCAACGGCCCGGTCTGGCGCCGGAGTTCCGTCAGCAGCTCCTCCAGGTCCTTCAGGAACATGTCGGCGAGGTCGTGGGAGAAGCCGTTGCGGCAGACCACCCGCAGCACCGACAGGTCCTCGCGGTGCGGGGGGAAGGTGTAGGCGGGGATCAGCCAGCCCCGCTCCTTCATCCGCCGGGACACGTCGAAGACGTCGAATGCGGTGACGTCGTCCGTGGTGGTGAAGGCGAAGACCGGCAGCTGATCGCCGTGGGTGAGCAGCCGGAAGTCACCCAGGGCGGCGATCCGCTCGGCCATCGAGCGGGCCACGTCACGGGTCACCTGCTGGACGGCCCGGTAGCCGTCCCGGCCCAGCCGCAGGAAGGTGTAGTACTGGGCGGCGACCTGGGCGCCGGGGCGGGAGAAGTTGAGCGCGAAGGTCGGCATGTCGCCGCCGAGGTAGTTGACGCGGAAGACCAGTTCCTCGGGCAGCGCCTCCTGGTCGCGCCACAGGGCCCAGCCGACACCTGGGTATACCAGGCCGTACTTGTGGCCCGAGGTGTTGATGGAGGCGACCCGCGGCAGCCGGAAGTCCCACTCCAGATCCGGGTCCAGGAACGGCGCGATCATGGCGCCGGACGCGCCGTCCACATGGACGGGGATGTCCCAGCCGCTGCGCTCCTGGATCTCGTCCAGGGCCGCGCAGATCTCGGCCACCGGCTCGTAGGACCCGTCGAAGGTCGAGCCGAGGATCGCCACCACGCCGATGGTGTTCTCGTCGCACAGTTCGGCGGCGGTCGCCGCGTCGAGGTGGAAGCGGTCGCCGTCCATCGGGACCTGGCGTGCCTCGACCTCCCAGAAGTTGCAGAACTTCTCCCAGCAGACCTGGACGTTGGCGCCCATCACGAGATTCGGCCGGGCGGTCGCGGGATAGCGGTCCTGGTTGCGCTGCATCCAGCGGCGCTTGAGCGCCATCCCCGCGAGCATGCACGCCTCGCTGGAGCCGGTGGTGGAGCAGCCGACGGTCGTCGCCGGGTCGGGCGCGTGCCACAGGTCGGCGAGCATCGACACGCAGCGCGTCTCCAGCTCCGCGGTGCGCGGGTACTCGTCCTTGTCGATCATGTTCTTGTCCCGGCACTCGGCCATCACGACGCCCGCCTGCGGCTCCATCCAGGTGGTGACGAAGGTCGCCAGGTTGAGCCGGGAGTTGCCGTCCAGCATCAGCTCGTCGTGCACGAACTGATAGGCGGTGTGGGGGGAGATCGGGCCGTCGGGCAGCTTGTGCCACGGGGGCGCCTCGGTCATGCCGGATACCGGATCGGCCTCGCCGTAGAAGGGATTGACCGAGCGTCCGGTGGATGGCCGACCGGCGCCGGAACCGCCTTTGTGGAGAGTCATCTGGCCGCCTACTCCTCAGCCGGCCTGGGCGAGGCCGGATTTGATGGCTTTGGTGAACTTCACCACGCGGGCCGCCTGGATCCGGGCAGCGGTGCGCGCGTCGTCGTCGACCGGCGCGTCCGGGCCGCCGGTGTGCGAGGTGCCGTAGGGATTGCCGTCGGTGTACTTCGCCGGGTCGGTGTAGCCGGGCGTGACGAGGATGCCGCCGAAGTGGTGGATCGTCTGGTAGAGCGCCAGCAGTGTGGACTCCTGGCCGCCGTGCGCGGTGGCGCTCGCGGTGAAGCCGCTGTAGACCTTGTCGGCCAGTTGGCCGTGCCGCCAGAGGCCGCCCAGGGTGTCGAGGAACTGCTTGAGCTGGGCGGTCACATTGCCGAAGCGGGTGGGGGAGCCGAAGATCACGGCGTCCGCCCAGAGCATGTCCTCCGGGACGGCCTCCATGATGTCGGCGGTCGCGGCGGCGTTCGCCGCCCAGGCCGGATAGGCGTCGATGACGGCCTGCGGAGCGAGTTCGGCGGTCCTGCGCAGCCGTACGTCGGCGCCCGCGTGCTCGGCGGTGTCCGCGATGAGCCGGGCGAGTTCGGCCACGGTGCCCGTCGACGAGTAGTAGATGACGGCGACGTTCACGTCATGCACGGGCATCGGCACACCTCCTGAACCCCGACGATAAGGGGACAAAGGGGGTGGAGCCTCCAGAGGGCGGCCGGGGGAAGGCAAACGGGCGGGGCGGGCCCCGTGAGGCCACTTCCCCGCCCCGTGGGCGACCGCCGGGGCCGGGCTCAGCCCGGTCCGGCCATCGACAGCTTCGCCGCGAAGCCGAGGAACGCCGCTCCGGCGCCCGCCGACAGGCCGGCCGACAGACGCCGGCGGCGCCGGAAAGTCGCGGCCAGGAACGTCCCGCTGAAGATCAGGATCGACAGGTACGTGAGGCTGAACAGCTGGGCCCAGGCGCCGAGCGCCAGGAACGACAGCACCGGGTGCGCGTAGGACGGGTCCACGAACTGCACGAAGAAGGAGATGAAGAAGAGGATCGCCTTCGGGTTGAGCAGCGAGACCACCAGCGCCCTGCGGTAGGGCCGCTCGACGGTCTCCTTCGCCCCCGCCGAGGCGTCCTCGTCGCCACGGGCCGCCCGGCGCGCCTCGCGGCCGCGCCACAGGGACCAGGCGCCGCGCAGCATGCCGACCGCGAGCCACGTCAGATAACCCGCGCCGGCAAACTTCACGATCGCGAAGAGGAGAGGGCTGGTCTGCAGCAGCGACGCCACCCCGCCCGCGGAGAGCGCCATGAGCACGGTGTCACCGCACAGCACCCCCGCCGCCGCCCGGTACGCCACACGCGGACCGCGCCGCGCGGCCACCGAGACGACGTACAGCGAGTTCGGGCCCGGCAGCAGAATGATCAGCGCGAGCCCCACCAGGTAGGTGGACAGATCCGTTATTCCCAGCATGGGCGGCAGGATGTCATCCCGGGCCCGCCCCCTTCATCCGGCTTTCAGCATCCGGACTTGCACCTCACGTGACGTGAGGACACATCGTGGCGTGGGTACCGGAAAAGGAGCGGAAGTGAGCTATTCGGTAGGGCGGGTCGCCGAGTTCTCCGGCGTCACGGTGCGCACCCTGCACCACTACGACGAGATCGGGCTGCTGGTGCCCGGTGCGCGCAACCACGCAGGTCACCGGCGCTACGCCGACGCCGATCTGGACCGGCTGCAGCAGATCCTGTTCTACCGGGAGCTGGGCTTTCCGCTCGATGACATCGCGGCACTTCTGGACGACCCCGATGCGGACCCGCAGGAGCACCTGCGGCATCAGCACGAGCTGCTGAGCGCCCGGATCGGCAGGCTCCAGGAGATGGCCGCCGCCGTCGAACGAGCGATGGAGGCACGAAGGATGAAGGTTCGACTCACACCCGAGGAGAAGTTCGAGGTCTTCGGCGACTTCGACCCCGACCAGTACGCGGAGGAGGTCGAGCGCCGCTGGGGCGAGACCGAGGCATACAAGGATTCGCAGCGCCGCACGGCCGCGTACGGCAAGGAGGACTGGCAGCGGCTGACGGCGGAACTCGACGCCATCCACCACCGCATGGCGGACCTGCTCGATCAGGGAGTGGCGCCGGACTCCGAGGCGGCGACGGACGTCGCCGAGGAGCACCGGCAGTTCATCTGCGGCGCCTATTACGACTGCACCTACGAGATCCACACCGGGCTCGGCGAGATGTACGTCGCGGACGAGCGGTTCACGGCCACCTACGAGGAGATCAGGACGGGCCTGGCCGGCTACCTGCGCGACGCGATCTTGGCCAATGCCGTCCGCCGAGTGTGATCCGGTACGGGCCGGGGGCTGCGCCTTCGGCCCGTACCGCCGCGCCGCGCCGGGTCAGCTCCTGGGGGCGATCACCACGGCCGTGCCGTAGGCACACACCTCCGTGCCGACGTCGGCCGCCTCGGTGACGTCGAAGCGGAACATCAGCACCGCGTTCGCACCCCGCGAGCGGGCCTGCTCGACGAGCCGGTCCATCGCCTGGTTACGAGTCTCCACCAGCGTCTTGGTCAGGCCCTTCAGCTCCCCGCCGATCATCGACTTCAGGCCCGCGCCGATCTGGCTGCCGACGTGCCGGGAGCGCACCGTGAGGCCGAAGACCTCGCCGATGACCCGCTGGACCGCATAGCCGGGTACGTCGTTCGTGGTCACCACCAGGACGTCGGACTGGGACTGCCCGCCGCCGTAGTCCTCGATGCTCATGGCGTACCTCCTCGGCGCCAGGATCACCCGCACCGGCGGGCCCTGCCAGCGGTCGGCGGCGAGCGGGTGGCGGCGGCCGGCCGGCGGCGCGTGGGTCGCGGCCCGCCCGAGTGGCGTACGACACCCGTGGCGTCGCCACGGCCCGGGAGCCGACTGGAACCATGGCGCGTCGCCCGGCGTTGATAGCTTTGGGCCGCACACTGCGCCTGCACCCGTCGCACCGCACGATCCGGCGCCCTCGACCCAGGAGCCTTCACCCCGTGAATACTCTCGCGCTCGGCCCCCAGTGGCTGGACCCGGACTACCTGATCGCGACGTTCGGCCTGATCGGCGTCCTGGTCATCGTCTTCGCGGAGTCCGGCCTGCTGATCGGTTTCTTCCTGCCGGGCGACTCGCTGCTGTTCACCACCGGTCTGCTGGTGACGACGAACAAGCTGGACAAGCCGCTGTGGCTGGTGTGCGCCCTGATCGTGCTGGCCGCCGTCCTGGGCGACCAGGCGGGCTATCTCTTCGGCCGCAAGGTGGGCCCCGCGCTCTTCACCCGCCCGGACTCCAAGCTCTTCAAGCAGGAGAACGTCGAGAAGGCGCACGAGTTCTTCGAGAAGCACGGCCCGAAGTCGCTGATCCTGGCCCGCTTCGTGCCGATCGTGCGGACGTTCACGCCGATCATCGCGGGCGTGAGCCGGATGAACTACCGCTCCTTCATCACCTTCAACGTCATCGGCGGCACCCTGTGGGGAGCCGGTGTGACGCTGCTCGGCGCGTCCCTGGGCAACATCGAGTTCGTCCACAAGAACATCGAAGCCATCCTGATCCTGATCGTGCTGGTCTCCGTGGTGCCGATCGCCATCGAGTACCTCCGGGCGCGGGGCAAGTCCAAGAAGGAGGCCGCGGCGGGCGCGGCCCGCCCGGTGGACCCGGCGGTCGAGCGGCCGCAGAGCGGTGCCGACGGCCGACGCGGGCGGCACGCCAAGCGCTGACGCCGGGGCCTGCTCCCGCGCTCCCTGCCTCTTACCCTCACCGTCACCTCGTTTCCTCCGCCCCGCCTGCGGCTGCGTGTCACACGCGTCCCTCCGGGCACACGACGGACCGTGTCATCGGCGTTCCCCGCCCGCCCCGGGCGGCAGAACGCCGCACCGGAAACGCGCGCCCCGAGCAAGCGCGGCGATCGGTCATCGGGCATCGTGTCCTTGACGGTCGGCAGGAGGCGTACGAGGAGCGAGGAGACGTGGCGTCGGATCCAAGGCGCGGCCAGCGCGGCACCAACGGCACGAACGACCAGACATCCCCCAGCAACGGCTCGAAGAGCGCGAAGAACGGCAGCAGCGCCATCAGCAACACCGGTAAGCCCGGCGAGGGTTCCTCGGACCCGGCCGGCACCCCTGAAGATCGCAAGTCCCAGTCGGACGAGGCGCACAGCGCCTTCACCCCGCCGCTGGGCGTGCCGTATCCCCCCGTGCCCGAGGAAGAGCACCCCACCTCCGAATTCGCGCTGCCCGAGGGGCTGCGCCCGGAGACGCCGACCGAGCAGGAGGGCTCGGCGTTCACGCCCCCCGCCGGCACCACGGGCCAGACCGGCCAGACCGGCTCGACCACCGCGGGCTTCGCCTTCACCCCGCCGCACGGCATCCCGATCGTCAGTCTCACCAAGGAAGTCCCCTGGCAGGACCGGATGCGCACCATGCTCCGGATGCCGATCGGTGAGCGGCCCGTTCCCGAGCGGGTCGAGCGCACCGACGAGTCGGGGCCCGCCGTACCGCGCGTGCTCGACCTCACCCTGCGTATCGGCGAGATCCTGCTGGCCGGCGGTGAGGGCGCCGAGGACGTCGAGGCCGCGATGTTCGGTGTCGCGCACGCCTACGGGCTGGAGCGGGTCGAGCCGACCGTCACCTTCACGCTGCTCTCGATCTCCTACCAGCCGTCGCTGGTCGACGACCCGGTCACGGCCAGCAGGACCGTCCGGCGCCGCGGCGTCGACTACAACCGCCTCTCCGCGGTGTTCCGGCTCGTCGACGACATCACCTCCGAGGGCATCACCCTCGAAGAGGCCTACCGCGGTCTCGCCGAGATCCGCCGTAACCGTCACCCCTACCCGAGCTGGGGCCTGACGCTTGCCTCCGGGCTCCTCTCCGGCGGCGCGAGCATGCTGGTCGGCGGCGGGCTGCTGGTCTTCATCGCCGCGGCGGTCGGCTCGATGCTGGGTGACCGGCTCGCCTGGCTCGCGTCCGGCCGCGGGCTGCCGGAGTTCTACCAGTTCGTGGTCGCGGCGATGCCGCCGGCCGCGATGGGTGTCGCCTTCGGCCTGCTGCACGCCAATGTGCAGGCGTCCGCGGTGATCACCGGTGGGCTGTTCGCCCTGATCCCGGGGCGGGCGCTGGTCGCCGGCGTCCAGGACGGCCTGACCGGCTACTACATCACCGCGGCCGCCCGTCTGCTGGAGGTCGGCTACCTCATCGTCGGCATCGTCGTCGGCGTGCTCAGCGTGCTCTACATCGGCCTCCAGCTGAATCCCGGCCTGCAGCGGCTCAACCCGGAGCAGGCGCTGGCGGCGTACAACGAGCCGCTGGTGCAGATCGGCGCCTCGATGCTGCTGGCGCTGGCGTTCTGCGTGCTGCTCCAGCAGGAACGTCACACCGTGGCCTTCGCGACGTTGAACGGCGGCGTCGCCTGGGTCGTCTACGGCGCCCTCGACAACGTCGCCGGGCTCAACGCCGTGCCCGCCACCGCCATCGCGGCCGGCCTGGTCGGCCTCTTCGGCCAGCTGCTCTCCCGCTACCGCTACGCCTCGGCGCTGCCCTACGTCACCGCGGCCATCGGCCCGCTGCTGCCCGGTAGCGCCACGTACTTCGGGCTGCTCAACTTCGCCCAGGGCAACCTGCTCGACGGCATCTCGTCGCTGATCAAGGCGGTCTCGCTGGCGCTCGCCATCGCCGTCGGGGTCAACCTCGGAAGCGAGGTCGCACGGCTGTTCCTGCGGGCTCCGGGCGTCGAGGTCGCCGGCGGTCGCCGCGCGGCCAAGCGCACCCGAGGGTTCTAGAGCCGTCCTCGGCCCCGCACACCCGGCCGGCCCACCGGCCGCGACACGAGAACGGGCGGCACCCCCAAGTGGGTGCCGCCCGTTCGCGTACGAAAATCGTAGTGCGCGAGGTGCGCGGAACTCAGCGTGCGGCGATCAGTGCGGACCGCCGCAAAACCGCTGGGTCAGTGTGCGCCGCCCTGCGCCTCAAGGCGCTTGTACGAGGCCTCGATCTCGGCCTCGGCCTCGGTGCGGCCGACCCAGTTGGCGCCCTCGACGGACTTGCCGGGCTCCAGGTCCTTGTAGACCTCGAAGAAGTGCTGGATCTCCAGGCGGTCGAACTCCGACACGTGGTGGATGTCCCGAAGGTGCTCCACACGCGGGTCGGACGCCGGCACGCACAGCAGCTTGTCGTCGCCGCCGGCCTCGTCCGTCATCCGGAACATGCCGATGGCGCGGCACTTGATGAGGCAGCCGGGGAAAGTCGGCTCGTCCAGGATGACCAGGGCGTCCAGCGGGTCGCCGTCCTCGCCCAGGGTGTTCTCGACAAAGCCGTAGTCGGCCGGGTAACTGGTCGAGGTGAAGAGTCGACGGTCCAGGCGGATCCGACCGGTCTCGTGGTCCACCTCGTACTTGTTCCGCGAACCCTTCGGGATCTCGATGGTGACGTCGAACTCCACGGGTGGCTCCTCCATGATCAACACATACGTCTGGTGATTAAGTGTCCCCCACGCAGGTGTGTGGTGGCGAAAGGGGCTGGTCCGAGGTGCCGGAGACCAGAACATGGCAGGTCAGATGGCAGTCGGCGCAGCAATCCGCGCGGGCGGCGGCGGACGCTGCGTTGCTCGCGTGGCGGTCCGCACCGGGCAGTACGAGGCAGACCTGGCGGCTGACAGCGGTGTCCGCCGCCACCGGGCTGACGGTCGCGGTCGTCGCGGTGGCGGCGACCGGTCCGTGGGACTCGGGTCAGCGTACGGCCGAGCGGGCCCGAGCGGCCGCCGAAGCGGGCACAGGTGGTGAGCATCACGGCAACCCAGGCAGCCCGGGAAACGCCGGGCCCGCGCCCAGCGCACCGCCCGTGCTGCCCGCGCTCGGCGGGCCGGGGCACGGATCCTCCGGCCGCGGCGCCGCGCCCGTCCCCACCGGAGCCGGCCTGGCCGACGCCCTCGCGCCACTGCTCAAGGACCCCGCGCTCGGCCCCTTGCGCACCGCGTCCGTCGTGGATGTCGCTGCGGGGCGCGAGGTCTTCGGCGCCAAGCAGAAGGAGGCCGCCACCCCCGCCTCGACGGTCAAGCTCGCCACCGCCGTGGCCGCACTGTCCGTCCTCGGCGCGGACCACCGCATCGACACCAAGGTCGTACGCGACGGCAAGGACCGCGTCGTCCTGGTCGGTGGCGGCGACCCGACCCTCACCGCCCGCGAGACGGAACCGGGAGCCGGGGAGCAGCCCGCGAGCCTGCGCGCTTTGGCCGACGACACCGCCCGCGTCCTCAAGAAGAGCCGGACCACCAAGATCACACTCGGGTACGACTCCTCGGCCTACTCGGGACCGCCCCAGCACCCCATCGGCGCCAACGAGAACATCGCTCCCGTCAGCGCCCTGATGGCCGACGAGGCCCGCCTCGACGACAGCGAGCACGGCACCGCGCCGCGCGACGCCGACCCGGCGGGAGCCGCCGCCCGCGCCTTCGCCGGACTGCTGCGCGAGCGCGGTATCGACGTCGACGGGAAGCCCGAGGGGGCCAAGGCCCCGGAGAAGGCCGACCGGGTCGCCCGGGTCCGCTCCCTGCCGCTCTCCGCCCTCGTCGAACGGATGCTCACCTACAGCGACAACGACATCGCCGAGGGACTGGCCCGGCAGACGGCGCTCGCCACCGGAAAGCCCGCCAGCTTCGCGGGCGCCGGCGAAGCCGTCCACAAGGCTCTCGCGGCGCAGCGGCTACCGCTGGCCGGCGCCGTCTTCGACGACGGCAGCGGCCTGGACCGCGACGACCGGGTCTCCGCGGCCCTGCTCTCGCAGCTCCTGCTGCGCGCATCCGCACCGGACCACCCCAACCTGCGCCCTGTCGTCACCGGCCTGCCGGTTGCCGCCTTCACGGGCACGCTCAGGGGCCGCTACGCCGACGAGACGGCGGGCGCGGGTGCGGTGCGCGCGAAGACCGGCACGCTCACCGGCGTGAACACGCTGGCCGGCAGCGTCGTCGACGCCGACGGGCGGCTACTGGTCTTCGCCTTCATGACGAGCGGCACCACAGACCCGCAGGGCGCCCAACGGGCCCTCGACAAGCTCGCCTCGGCGGTGGCGAACTGCGGGTGCCGCTAGGTGTGCTGACCGGAGAGGTTGGTGACGCGGCTGGCTGGGGTGTGGCCGCTGATTCCGGTGTGGGGTCGGTGGTAGTTGTACCAGTCCAGCCAGTCGGTGAACGCTGCCTGTCGTTCGGCGTCTGAGGTGTAGGGCCGGTGGTAGGCCCATTCGTCGAGCAGGGTGCGGTGAAAGCGTTCGACCTTGCCGTTGGTCTGCGGGCGCCAGGGCCGTGTCCATCGCGGTTGGATGCCCAGCTGGTGGCAGGTCTGGAGCCAGGTGTTCTTGCTGTAGGCCCAGGCGTTGTCGGTCAGGACGCGTTCGACGGTGATGTTCCGGGCGGCGAACCAGGCCGTTGCCCGGGTGAGGAAACCGGCGCAGGTGGCCGCCTTCTCGTCGGGGAGGTCTTCGGTGTAGGCGAGCCGGGTGTGGTCGTCCAGCGCGGTGTGGAGATAGGCCAGGCCGGCGCTGTTGCGGTTCTTGCGTCCGGTTGCCCGGCCGAGGACTTTGTGGCCGCCGCCGTCGGGGATCCGGCCGAGTTTCTTGACGTCGATGTGGAGAAGTTCGCCGGGCCGCTCTCGTTCGTAGCGGCGCACGGGCTCCCCGGTGGCCCGGTCGCAGACGGCCAGGGGCGGCAGGCCGTGGCGCTGAAGGATCCGGTGAGCGGTGGAGGCTGCGACGCCGACGCGGACGGCCAGCCGCAGTGGACCGGTGCGGTGCTCACGCCGCATGCGCACGACCTGGCCCTCGAGGCCTGCGGAGGTGCGGTGTGGCTGGTGGTGGGGCCTGCTGGAGCGGTCCTTCATCCCCGCGTGACCATGCAGTTCGTAGCGGCCGGCCCAGCGTGCGGCTGTCGTGTGGCTGACCTGGCAACGCTCCGCGGCCCGACGCAGCGGCCAGCCGTCATCAACGACGCACCGGGCAAGGCGCAGCCGTCCGGTCGGAGTCAGCGGCGCGTTACGGTGGATCACGAGGGCCTCCTGCACTCGGCGGTAGATGTCGCAATCCCCACCGAGCCAGAAGGCCCTCACCTCTTTCAAGCACCAGCACGCGTGTCACCAACGTGCCGGGACAGCACAGCTAGGCCGTGTCCACGAAGTCCCGCCTGGCCCGCGACGTCTGGCACGCACGCTCGCTGCGTTGTCGGGATCGCCCACGTGGACCGACTACGAGGACGCCCCTCCGCCTTGCGATCGCGCTCGGCCTCCGAAGGCGACGCCGAGCCGAGACGGAGCGAGTGCAACGAGCGCAGTGCACCAGACGCCGCGGACCCCGCCCTACAGGCGACGACGGGACTTCGCGGACACGCCCCAGGCCGTGTCCACGACGTTCGGACCGGCCGGCACGCGCCGCGCGGCGCCTGAGTTGTACGCGGACCGTGCGCGATCCGCCTGGTCGGCTACCCCCGAGCGGACCGCCCACGTACCGTGAACTCATGACGAGCATCGGTGGTGCGGAGATGGTCGACTGGAATCTCGCGGTTGCGACCGCGACCCGGTTTGTACGGCCGGGTCCAGAGGTGAGCCGGGACGAGGCGCGGGCGATCGTCGCCGAGCTGCGCAAGCACGCCAAGTCCTCCGAGGAACACGTCCGCGCGTTCACGCGGATGGCGCAGCCCGGCACGGAGGGCGAGGCGCCGCATGACACACCGGTCCTCGTCGTGGACCGGCCCGGCTGGATCAAGGCCAATGTCGCCGGCTTCCGGGCCGTCCTCAAGCCGCTGCTGGCCAAGATGGAGGACCGTCGCTCGTCGACCCCCGGCGGCGCCGTGCTCGGCGCGGTCGGCGGCAAGGTGACCGGTGTCGAACTGGGCATGCTGCTGTCGTTCCTGTCCTCCCGGGTCCTCGGCCAGTACGAGACGTTCGCCCCCGCCTCCCGGGACCTGCCCGCCGCGGCCCAGGGCGGCCGCCTGCTCCTCGTCGCGCCGAACGTCGTTCACGTGGAGCGGGAACTGGAGGTCGACCCGCACGACTTCCGGCTGTGGGTGTGCCTCCACGAGGAGACCCACCGCACCCAGTTCACCGCCGTCCCGTGGCTGCGCGACCACATCGAGGGCGAGATCCAGTCGTTCCTCGGCGAGACCGACATCGACCCCGGCACCCTGCTGGAGCGCCTGCGCGAAGCCGCCCAGTCGCTGGCCGGTGCCAAGCCGGAGGGCGAGGAGGGCGAGGAGGGCGGCCGCTCGCTCGTCGACATCGTCCAGACGCCCGCCCAGCGCGAGATCCTCGGCCGCCTCACCGCCGTGATGTCGCTGCTCGAAGGCCATGCCGACTTCGTGATGGACGGCGTCGGCCCCGACGTCGTGCCGTCCGTCGCCGAGATCCGCGAGAAGTTCCAAAAGCGCCGGGCCAGCGGCGCGGGCCGGCTCGACCAGGCCCTGCGCAAGCTGCTCGGTCTGGACGCCAAGCTGCGCCAGTACCGCGACGGCGAGCGGTTCGTCAGCGCCGTCGTCGACGAGGTCGGCATGGACGGTTTCAACCGTGTCTGGACGTCGCCGAACACCCTCCCCACCAAACAGGAGATCGCCAAACCGGCGGACTGGGTCGCGCGGGTGCACCGCAAGGCGGAGTAGGCACCGTAGGCGAGCGGCGTGTGCTGGGCACGCCGCTCGGCAGAAGCGCGCCCCTTCTATCACCCGTCTGAGGGACCGTGGCCCATGGATAGGCGTGCAATGCTCGGGGAACCGCTCGCCTCTGTCACCATCTAGGCACTCTGTGTGACGATTTCCGTCCACGGCCCGAGGCTCCCCAGCTGAACGATTGGAAACGGACATGGGTCCCCATCCAGCGGTCGCCGCGATACGCCTGGCGGTCCGCCGCGTACTCCACGACGTACTGAACCACCACTGCGCGCAGGACCGGCACGACTCCCCTCTCGTGCTCGTCGCGTGCTCCGGCGGCGCCGACTCCATGGCGCTCGCCTCCGCCCTCGCCTTCGAGGCCCCGAAACTGGGCGTACGCGCCGGGGGCGTCACCATCGACCACGGCCTCCAGGAGGGCTCCGACCTCCGTGCCGCCGAGGTGGCGCTCCGGCTGCGGACCCTGCGGCTGGATCCCGTCGAGACCGTCACCGTGCGGGTCGGCCGGGAGGGCGGCCCGGAAGCCGCGGCCCGCGACGCCCGCTACGCCGCCCTCGACGCCGTGGCCGAACGGCACGGCGCCGCCGCTGTCCTGCTCGGCCACACCCGCGACGACCAGGCGGAGACCGTACTGCTCGGCCTCGCCCGCGGTTCCGGCACCCGCTCGCTCTCCGGTATGGCCGCGACCGCCGGACGGGACGGCCGCTACCGCCGCCCCTTCCTGGACGTGGACCGCCAGACCGCCCGTAAGGCATGTCTCATCCAGGCCCTGCCCGTCTGGGACGACCCGCACAACGCCGACCCCGCCTACACCCGCTCGCGCCTGCGCCACGAAGGGCTGCCCGCGCTGGAGAAAGCGCTCGGCAAAGGGGTCGTCGAGGCGCTCGCCCGCACCGCCCAGCTCTCCCGTGACGACGCCGACGCCCTGGACGCCTGGGCCGCCGACGCCGAGGGCAATGTGCTCGACGACAGCGGCTCCCTCGATGTCGCCGCACTCTTCGCACTGCCCCCCGCGGTTCGCCGCCGGGTGCTGCGCAGGGCCGCCATCAGCGCGGGCGCGCCGGCCGGTTCACTCTTCGCCCGCCACATCGAAGAAGTCGACCGGCTGATCACCGCCTGGCGGGGGCAGGGAGCCATCAACCTCCCCGGGCGAGTAGGTGTGCGACGGCAGGGTGGCAGACTGGTCATTCGGCAGGGCTGAGTCGCGGGACACCGAGGCGCCGCCCCGCTTCATGAGTCTCACGACTGACATGAACACCGAACCGAGTGAGAGTGGCACGGGTGGACGACAAGGACATGGGCTCCGACCTTCAGTCGGTACTCATCACCAAAGAAGAGATCGACGCGAAGCTGGGCGAGCTGGCCGCGAAGATCGACGCGGAGTACGCGGGCAAGGACCTGCTCATCGTCGGCGTCCTGAAGGGCGCCGTGATGGTGATGGCGGATCTGGCGCGCGCGCTGTCCACCCCCGTCACGATGGACTGGATGGCCGTGTCCTCCTACGGCGCGGGCACCCAGTCCTCAGGCGTGGTCCGCATCCTCAAGGACCTCGACACCGACATCAAGGGCAAGCACGTCCTGATCGTCGAGGACATCATCGACTCCGGCCTGACGCTGTCGTGGCTGCTGTCCAACCTCGGCTCGCGCGAGCCGGCCTCCCTGGAGGTCTGCACCCTGCTGCGCAAGCCGGAAGCGGCCAAGGTCGCCATCGACGTGAAGTGGATCGGCTTCGACATCCCCAACGAGTTCGTCGTCGGCTACGGCCTGGACTTCGCGGAGAAGTACCGCAATCTGCCGTTCGTCGGTACCCTCGCGCCGCACGTCTACGGCGGCTGAGGAAGCACCACCCGCTCGCCGGCCGCCGTGGCCGGACGAGGGCCCGGACCGAACTCCGACGCCGGGCGGGAACCCACTGGGGTTTCCCGCCGTTGGAGCAGGGGAAGGCGGGATTGTTAACCGTGGGCGGCGTCGTCGGGTGACAATGCTGGGGTACCGTCCGAAGGCAGTCCTTTTTCGGGCCAGTAATACACCGTACGCACGACCAGCTCTCCACAGGGCTGTTGTGCCTCACTGTGGCAGGAGGGACGGGGCCTCAGCGGCTCCGTATGGATGGACGTGAAGCGATACTTCCGTGGGCCGGTCATGTGGATCGTGCTGGCCGTCCTCGCCGTGGTCGTGTTGATGCAGGTCGTCGGCTCGTCCGGCGGCTACAAGACGGTGGACACCGGTCAGGTCGTCAAGGCGATCGCTGACAACAAGGTGAAATCCGCCGAGCTGACGACCGGTGACGAGAACAAGATCAAGGTCGAGTTGTCGGGCGACAACAAGATCGATGGTTCCAACAAGATCCAGGCGAGCTACATCGGCGACCAAGGCGTCGATCTGGCGAAGAACCTGCAGGCCAAATACCAGACCGACGAGATCAAGGACGGGTACACCGTCTCCCCGTCGAAGCAGAACCCGTTCGTCGGTGTGCTGCTGTCGCTGCTCCCCTTCGTCCTCATCGTGGTCGTCTTCCTGTTCCTGATGAATCAGATGCAGGGCGGCGGCTCCCGGGTGATGCAGTTCGGGAAGTCGAAGGCGAAGCTGATCACCAAGGACACCCCGAAGACGACCTTCACGGACGTCGCCGGGGCGGACGAAGCGGTCGAGGAACTCCACGAGATCAAGGAGTTCCTCCAGGAGCCGGCGAAGTTCCAGGCCGTCGGCGCCAAGATTCCCAAGGGCGTGCTGCTCTACGGCCCGCCCGGAACGGGTAAGACGCTGCTCGCCCGCGCCGTCGCCGGTGAGGCCGGCGTCCCGTTCTACTCGATCTCCGGTTCCGACTTCGTCGAGATGTTCGTCGGTGTCGGTGCCTCCCGCGTGCGTGACCTCTTCGAGCAGGCCAAGGCGAACGCCCCGGCCATCGTCTTCGTCGACGAGATCGACGCCGTCGGCCGGCACCGTGGTGCCGGTCTCGGTGGTGGCCACGACGAGCGTGAGCAGACCCTCAACCAGCTTCTGGTCGAGATGGACGGCTTCGACGTGAAGGGCGGCGTGATCCTCATCGCCGCCACGAACCGTCCGGACATCCTCGACCCGGCGCTGCTGCGCCCCGGCCGTTTCGACCGGCAGATCGCCGTCGACCGCCCGGACATGCAGGGCCGTCTGGAGATCCTCAAGGTCCACCAGAAGGGCAAGCCGGTCGCCCCGGACGTCGACCTCACGGCCGTCGCCAAGCGCACCCCCGGCTTCACCGGTGCCGACCTCTCCAACGTCCTCAACGAAGCCGCTCTGCTGACGGCTCGTAGTGACGCGAAGCTGATCAACAATCACTTCCTGGACGAGGCGATCGACCGTGTCGTGGCCGGACCGCAGAAGCGGACCCGGATCATGTCCGAGAAGGAGAAGAAGATCACCGCGTACCACGAGGGCGGACACGCCCTGGTCGCGGCGGCTTCACCGAACTCCGACCCGGTACACAAGATCACGATCTTGTCCCGTGGCCGGGCCCTGGGCTACACCATGGTCCTGCCCGACGAGGACAAGTACTCCACCACCCGCAACGAGATGCTCGACCAGCTGGCATACATGCTGGGCGGGCGCGCGGCGGAGGAGCTGGTCTTCCACGACCCGACCACGGGCGCTGCGAACGACATCGAGAAGGCCACGGCAACGGCCCGCGCGATGGTCACGCAGTACGGCATGACGGAGCGGCTCGGCGCGATCAAGTTCGGCACCGACAACTCCGAGCCCTTCCTGGGCCGCGAGATGGGTCACCAGCGCGACTACTCCGAAGAGGTCGCCGCGCTGGTCGATGAGGAGGTCAAGGCCCTCATCGAGACCGCGCACAACGAGGCGTGGGAGATCCTGGTCGAGAACCGCGATGTCCTCGACAACCTCGTGCTGACGCTCCTGGAGAAGGAGACCCTGGGCAAGGAAGAGATCGCCGAGGTCTTCAAGCACATCGTGAAGCGCCCGGCCCGCCCGGCGTGGACCGGCTCCTCGCGTCGTACCCCGTCGACCCGGCCGCCGGTGCTGTCGCCCAAGGAGCTGGCGCCTGCCAACGGCTCCGTGACGACCGCCACCGTCTCCACGGAGAAGACGGAAGCCCCCGAGGAACCTCGCTCGGAGAGCTGATCGGGGAGTTCTTCCCGGCCCCGGAATGAATGCCGCGCCCCCCAGGTTTTAGCCTGGGGGGCGCGGCATTCCGCGATTCGTGCGGGCGCAGAAGGAACGAGGCACCTCATGACGGACCCTGTGACGCTGGCCGGCGACGGCACCATCGGCGTATTCGACGAGAAGCGCGCCGAGAAAGCCGTGCGCGAGCTGCTCCTCGCCGTCGGTGAGGACCCGGACCGCGAAGGGCTGCAGGAGACGCCGGCTCGGGTGGCGAGGGCGTACAAGGAGATCTTCTCGGGCCTCTGGCAGGAGCCGAAGGATGTCCTGACCACGACGTTCGACATAGGCCACGACGAAATGGTGCTGGTCAGGGACATCGAGGTGTACTCCACCTGTGAGCACCACCTGGTCCCGTTCCACGGCGTCGCGCATGTCGGCTACATCCCGTCCACCGACGGAAAGATCACCGGCCTGTCCAAGCTGGCCCGGCTGGTGGATGTCTACGCCCGCCGCCCGCAGGTCCAGGAGCGGCTCACCACGCAGATCGCCGACTCCCTGATGCAGATCCTGGAGCCGCGCGGCGTGATCGTCGTCATCGAGTGCGAGCACATGTGCATGTCGATGCGCGGTATCCGCAAGCCCGGAGCCAAGACCCTGACCTCGGCCGTCCGCGGTCAGCTGCGGGACGCCGCGACCCGTTCCGAGGCGATGAGCCTGATCATCGGCCGCTGAGCCGTGGCGCCGCACCGGCCCCCGGGGGCGGTGCGGCGGAGTGCTGCGAGGGCCGGATGCGGCGTGCGGACCTTCCGTGCGCCGTATTGCTATGAGAGGGCGCGTGTTGTGAGAGGGCGCACTCTGCGCCCTTCTGGGGGCGTGCTGAGGCTCCCGGGCCGCGTGGGGCCTCCGAGGGTCCTCGTCAGACCTTGAGGTGGTCGCCGAGCCAGTCCATGGCGGCGGGGATCTCCCGGCGCCAGGTGTTGAAGTTGTGGCCACCGCTGTCGAGGATGATCGACGCGACGCGCGAGGGCGACTTCGTCTGCTCGATGAACCTCAGCGTGTGCCGGTAGTTCGGCTCCCCCTGCTTGCTGCTCGTGACCAGGAGGTTCACCGGCGGAGCGGGCAGGTGCTGCTGGCGCCACAGCAGGTTGTTCTCGCGCTCCAGCTGCCGGTCACCGCCGAAGAGGTCGCCGGTGGTGGCGTCGAGCGGCGCCCGGTAGTTGGCGGAGAGGCCGACGGCGGTGGAGTACGCGTCGGGGTGGCGCATGGTCATCTTCAGCGCGCAGTAGCCGCCGGTGGAGTCACCGATGATGCCCCAGCTCTTGGCCTCGGTCCCTATGCGGTAGTGCGTGGAGATGTCCGTGCGCAGGTCCCGGGTGAAGAAGGTCTCGGTCTGCGGGCCACGCGGTATGTCCATGCACTCCGTGTCGCGGGGCGGCGCGACGGTCGGGCGCATCATCACCAGCACGGTCGGCTGCGTCTTGTGCTGCTTGACGAGGTTGTGCTGCGTCTGCGGGAAGTGCAGCTTCTTGTAGAGCGCCTCGGCGGTGCCCGGGTAGCCGGTGAGGACCACGGCCGCGGGGAACTTCCGGTGCGCGTACTCCGGCTGGAAGTACTGCGGCGGAAGGTAGACGTACGCCGGGCTGTTGATCTTCGACGTCTCGCCGCGGACCAGGACCTTGTCGATCCGCCCGCCGACCTTGGGCTCGGAGCCGCCGGGAACGCTGACGCGCTGGGTGCCCAGCATCTTCAGCTTGGTGCCGTTCGGGCCGCTCTCGTAGTCGGTGACCACGCCGGGTGCCTGTTCCTGGCCGAAGAGGTCGGCCCAGGAGGCGTAGAAGCCGAAGGAATGGTTGGCGAAAAGACCGATCGAGGCGAAAAGGGAGATCTGGGTGGCCAGCAGCAGACCGATCCGGCCCAGAACGGCGCGCCAGTTTCCCTTGGACAGGCGAGGCCAGAGCCAAATGGTGAGGATGAACAGTGCTACTGCGATGACGACGGCAAGAAGCAGCACTTTCTTGCTGGTGAGACCCATGTGGTGCTTTCTTCCGGGCGGCCGGCCCATCCGTGCCGCTAAGGGAACCCCGAGCCCTGAAACGCCGTCATACAGGGCGCAAAAAGTCCAGATGTTGCGACAAGGCTCGCATGTTCTCTCGACCGGGGCGACGGGAAAGTGATGTCTGACAGGCAAGATGACGAAAAGCCGGAGAGGGTTGCGTGGCGAACGCCACGCCGGCTCCGTGGCCCGCGGCCGGAATCGGTGCCGCGGTGCGTCGGGACGGCCGGCGCCGTCGTCGGCCTGCTGAACCTCGCGGCCGGTGTCTTCCCGCGATTCCGGCACAGTCGCATGCATGCCATGGCCGAGGTGCTGCCCGGTGCCGTGAGCCCATTGGCGGCGGCCGCGTCGATCGTCGTCGGCATTCTGCTTCTGCTGCTGGCCCACGGTCTGAAGCGGCGCAAGCGGCGCGCGTGGGTGGCCGCGGTGGCGCTGCTGCCGGTGGGTATCGCCGCGCAGCTCGTCTATCGCCACTCCGCTCTCGGGGCGGCGCTCTCGCTCGCGCTGCTGGTGTTCCTGGTGTGGCACCGGCGTGAGTTCGCCGCCCTCCCGGATCCCCGGAGCCGCTGGAAGGCGGTGGCCAATCTCGTCGTCCTCGGCGGTGTGAGCTTCGCCATCGGCATGGTCGTCGTCAGCTCCCACCCCCACAAGACCATCGGCTCGCCGTCCTTCTGGGAGCGGGCGCAGCACGTGCTGTGGGGCCTGTTCGGCTTCGAGGGCCCGGTCGGCTACACCCACCGCGTCGACTACACCGTCGGCTATTCCCTCGGCGCGCTCGGCCTGCTGACCGTCGCCACCACCGCGTACCTCGCGTTCCGGCCCGAACACCCGGCGGCCCGGCTGACCTACGACGACGAGCGAC
Organism: Streptomyces sp. NPDC048248; assembly: GCF_043201875.1. Taxonomy (NCBI): domain Bacteria; kingdom Bacillati; phylum Actinomycetota; class Actinomycetes; order Kitasatosporales; family Streptomycetaceae; genus Streptomyces; species Streptomyces sp. NPDC048248. The sequence goes on along the minus strand of NZ_JBICZL010000016.1, from coordinate 72,844 downwards.
GGCTGCGGGAACTGCTCGACAAGCACGGCGGCCGGGATTCGCTCGGCTATTTCGCGCTCCGCCGGGACAAGGGCGTGGTCTTCTCGCCGACCGGTAAGGCCGCCGTCTGCTACCGGGTGATCTCCGGTGTGATGCTGGCCAGCGGCGATCCGATCGGTGACGTCGAGGCCTGGCCGGGTGCCATCGAGCGCTTCATGGAGGAGGCCCGTGCGCACTCCTGGACGCCGGCGGTGACCGGCTGCAGCGAGACCGGCGGCCAGGTGTGGACCCGGGAGACGGGCATGGACGCGCTGGAGCTCGGCGACGAGGCGATCGTGGATGTCGCCGACTTCACCCTGTCCGGCCGGGCGATGCGCAACGTACGGCAGATGGTCAAGCGCATCGAACGCAACGGGTACGTGACCCGTGTGCGGCGGGTGTGCGACCTGGAGCCCGCGGAGCTGGAGCGGATCCAGCAGGCCGCGAACGCCTGGCGGGACACCGACACCGAACGCGGCTTCTCCATGGCGCTGGGCCGGATCGACGCGGGCGACGACGGCGACGCGGTGATCGCGACGGCGCATCGTGCGCCCGCCGAGGGTGAGGAAGCCGGGCCCTACGGGGACTTGAAGGCGATGCAGCACTTCGTGCCGTGGGGCGACACGGGGATCTCCCTGGAGCTGATGCGTCGCGACCGCGCCGCCGACCCGGGAATGAACGAACTGCTGATCGTGGCCGCTCTGCAAGCGGCTCCGGACCTGAGTGTCAAACAGGTGTCGCTGAACTTCGCGGTGTTCCGCTCCTCGCTGGAGCGCGGTGAGAAGCTCGGCGCCGGACCGGTTCTCCGGATCTGGCGCGGCATGCTGATCTTCCTCTCCCGCTGGTACCAGATCGAGTCGCTGTACAAGTTCAACGACAAGTTCCGGCCACGTTGGGAGCCCCGCTTCGTGGTCTTCCGCAACAGCCGCGACATCCCGCGGATCGGCCTGGCGGCGCTGCAGGCCGAGGGCTATCTGGAGCTGCGCCTGCCGCGCGTACTGCGCCGCGGGGGCCCCGCCGAACTCCGGCCGTGCGCGCATGGTCCGGCGCCCGTGACGCCCAGGGCGACAGCGATCGAGAAGGCCGCCTGAGGGCGGGGGAGGGGCGTCGTACGGGGACCGGAAGCCTGCCGCGGTGCCTGTGGCTGAGGGGGCCCGGCCGGCCCCCGCGGCGGGCTGCTCCGGCCCGGACCGCCTTGTCGGCCGCCGGCCCGTGCGAGGGCGCCTCGCCGCTGCAGGTGGCCGCAATCCGGCCAGTCGGAACACGGCCTAGGCTGGTGCCATGAGTACCTTGCGTGGCCGGGTGGCCGGACTGCCGGACTGGGACCGCTGCGCGGTGATGGGCGTCGTGAACGTCACGCCTGATTCGTTCTCCGACGGGGGCCAGTGGTTCGACACCGAGCTGGCCGTCAAGCACGGGCTCGACCTCGTGGCCCAGGGGGCCGACGTGGTGGACGTGGGCGGTGAGTCGACCCGCCCGGGCGCCGCACGGGTGGACGAGGCCGAGGAGCTGCGCCGGGTCGTCCCGGTCGTGCGCGAGCTGGCCGCCGCCGGTGTCGTGGTCTCCGTCGACACGATGCGCGCGTCGGTCGCCGAGCGGGCCGTGGAGGCCGGGGCGCGGCTGGTCAACGACGTGAGCGCGGGGAACGCCGACCCGGCGATGGTGCCGATGGTGGCCGCCTCCCACGTGCCCTTCGTGGTGATGCACTGGCGCGGGCAGTCCGTCGACATGAACGACCGTGCCGTCTACACCGACGTGGTCGCGGAGGTCGTCGACGAGCTAGGGCAGAGCATGGAGCGGGCCGTGTCCGGCGGCGTCGACCCCGAGCGGATCGTCATCGACCCGGGGCTCGGTTTCGCCAAGGGCGCCGCGCACGATCTGGCGCTGGTCGCGCAGCTGGCGCGGCTGCGGGCGCTGGGCAGGCCGTTGCTGGTGGCCGCATCGAGGAAACGCTTCCTGGGCAGGGTGCTGGCAGGGGACGAGGGAGCCACCCCGCCGCCGGCCCGGGAGCGGGACGCCGCGACGGCCGCGGTGTCGGCGATGGTGGCGCGAGAGGGGGCCTGGGCGGTGCGGGTGCACGAGGTCAGGGCGAGCGCGGATGCGGTGCGGGTGGCGCGTGCCGTGGAGGAAGCGGGCCGTACGGCCGGTACGACTGACTCGCGCCCCACGGGCGATACGGGCAATGCGGGAAATATGGCAGGAACGAGCGATATGACGGCGAACGCGACGGGAACGGTGTGAGCGGCTTGGGCCCACGGACGGACATCGAGCTGGTCGAGCAGGCGAACACGACCCTGTACGAGACCATCGAGCAAGGCGATCACGAGGCGCTGTCCGAGCTGTGGCTGGACGGCGAGGTGAGCGTCGTCCACCCGGGGTGGCCGGTGTTGCGCGGGCGCGGTGAGGTACTCCGCTCGTACGCCCTGATCATGGCGAACACCGAGTACATCCAGTTCTTCCTGACGGATGTGGAGATCGATGTCGTCGGCGACACGGCGCTGGTGACCTGCACCGAGAACATCCTCAGCGGCGGACCGGCCGAGGATGACGGCTCGGTGGGGCCGCTCATCGGCCAGCTGGTGGTGGCGACCAATGTCTTCCGGCGTACGGAGGACGGCTGGCGGGTGTGGTCGCACCACGGCTCGCCCGTGCTGGCGGACCGCGACGACGAGGAAGACGGCGATGACGACGAGGACGGCGACGACGACGGCCCGGTAGGCGGAGGGGCGCCCGGCGGGGTCTGAGGGCGTGCGGGCCGCGCGAGTGCGCGCGGCCCGCCGGTCCCGTGTGGTGAGCCCGAGGCGCCTTTCTGTGGGCGGATCCACCGGCGCGGAGCCGGCGCCGGCCGTCCGGTGGAGGCCGTCGGCCGGCGTAAACGGTGGGCGTCAGCGGGGTGGCCGAGGCGCACCCGTTCGAGCCAAGTGCGGCAGGGGTAGGGGTGGGGCGCGGGGGGCAGGGGTAAGAGGCCGCGCGGATGACCTCCCCGGTCGGCTAGCAGCAGTACGGGGGCTTGTCCATAGCCCCCGTGGGGGAGCACTGTCGGTGCTCGCAGGTAGATTCGACGACAGGGCGGTGTTGCCGGAGGATTCCGGCGCGCGCCGGAAATCCGATCAGCAGTGGCGCCAGAGGTGCCAGTGGACCAGTGGGAGTGATTCGCGTGGATCGTGTCGCGCTGCGCGGGCTCAAGGCCCGAGGGCACCACGGGGTGTTTCCCCGTGAGCGCGAGGAAGGCCAGACCTTCATCGTGGACCTCGTGCTGGGCCTGGACACCCGGCCGGCAGCGGCGACGGACGACCTCGCGAAGACCGTGCACTACGGCGTCGTCGCCGAGGAGGTGGTGGCCGTCGTCGAGGGGGAGCCGGTCGACCTCATCGAGACCCTCGCCGAGCGGATCGCCGCACAGTGCCTGAAGAACGAGGGCGTGCAGGAGGTGGAGGTGGTGGTGCACAAGCCGGATGCCCCGATCACCGTGCCCTTCGACGACGTGACCATCACCATCACCCGGAGCCGAGTATGAACACCAGCAGCGACCCGACCGTACAGCCGGTGCCCGCCTCCGTCGTGGAGCGAGTGGACGCCGCGGATGTGACGCTCTCCAATCCCAAACGCGCCGTGATCTCGCTCGGCAGCAACCTCGGCAACCGCCTGGAGACGCTGCAGGGCGCCGTCGACGCGCTGGAGGACACTCCCGGCCTGCGGGTCAAGGCGGTCTCCCCGGTCTACGAGACCGAGCCGTGGGGCGTCGAGGCGGGCTCGCAGCCCTCCTATTTCAACGCCGTGGTGCTGATCAAGACGACGCTGCCGCCGGCCTCCCTCCTGGAGCGCGGGCACGCGATCGAGGAAGCCTTCGAGCGGGTGCGCGACGAGCGGTGGGGTCCGCGCACGATCGACGTCGACATCCTGGCCTATCAGGACGTGGTGTCCGACGACCCGCAGCTGACGCTGCCGCATCCGCGTGCCCACGAACGCGCGTTCGTGCTCGTGCCCTGGTACGACATCGACCCGGAGGCCGAGGTTCCGGGGCGCGGCGTGGTCGCCGAGCTGCTGGCGGCGGTCGGTCGTGAGGGTGTGACGGAGCGCGCCGATCTGGAACTGCGGCTGCCGGAGTAGTCGTTAGGGGTGCGGGTCGGTTGCCTGCGGTGTGCTGCGTAGGGAAAGGTCCCGTATGACATGGATGCCTACGAACCGGGCCGGTGCGGCATGGATACGTACGGAACGGACAGGGCGGCCATGAGGACAGTGGCCCAGGACGGCAGGACAGCCATGACGGTGCGAGGGGCGATCGCTCGGTGAAGCAGCTACACATCAAGGTGCTGGTCGGGCTGTTTCTGGTGGCCGGTGTGCTCGCCTGGGCGGGCGCCCGGCTGTGGGACTCCCTGGGCACCCTGCCGGGCGTGCCGGTGGCCGCCCCGATCGTGCTGGCGTTGATCGCCGCGGTGCTGGCGGCCACCGCGTTCTCCATGCGGTCGCGGCTGCGCGCGCAGCGCGAGCGCAGGCCGGAGGCGAAGGGCGTGGATCCGCTGGTGGCGGCCCGCGCGGTGGTCTTCGGGCAGGCGAGCGCCCTGGTGGCGTCGCTGGTGGCCGGTCTGTACGGCGGCGTCGGCGTCTTCCTGCTGGCCTCGGGCATCGAGGTCGAGCCCCGCCGTGACCAGGCGATCTATGCCGGTCTCTCGGTGCTCGCCGGAGCCGCGGTGGTCGCCGCCGCGATCTTCCTGGAGCGGGTCTGCAAACTGCCGGACGACGAGGACGACGCGGGCGCGACGGCGGCTTAGTGCGTCGGAGGCGGTAGGTGCAGGGCGGTGGCCCGGCCTCCCCTCCGTGCCCCCGGTGGTGTCCTCCCGCGGTCGGCTCTGTCTCAGGGGCCGGGGACGGTGTCGAGCGAAACCTCCCCTCGCGGGACGTTCGCCGCGTCCGCGGTGGTGGAGCGGCGTAGCGCGGCGTGCAGCCGGGTCGGGGTGAGGACGCCGAGGAAGCGTTCGCCTTCGTCGAGGACGGCCACCCAGCCCGCGTCGTGCTGCAGCAGCGTGCTGAATGCCTGCTTGAGCGGGGCGCCGAGCGGCAGCCAGGCGTCCATACGCCGGGCGAAGTCCCGGACGGTGACGGCCTGCCGGGCATGCTTCGTGACGCTGTGGGCTGTTTCGGGCCGTTTGTCGTCGACGTCGACGTCGACGTCGACGCCGACGCCGGTGCCGTCGCCCGTCCCTTGGAGTGCGGCTGCGGAGACCCAGCCGTGGAGCGACTCGTCGGCGTCGAGGACGACGCCCCAGGACGCGCCGTCGGCGGACAGCCGGGCGGCCGCGTCGGCCGCGGGGTCGTCGAGGTGGACGACCGGGGGCAGTTCGAGGTCGTCGCGTTCCACGGGGGTGACGGAGAGCCGCTTGAGGCCACGGTCCGCGCCGACGAAGGCAGCGGTGTACGGGGTCGCGGGGGCGCCCAGGACCGCCGCGGGAGTGTCGAACTGCTCGATGCGGCCGGCTCCGTAGACGGCGATGCGGTCGCCGAGGCGGACCGCTTCCTCGATGTCGTGGGTGACGAAGAGAACCGTCTTGTGCAGCGTGGACTGGAGCCGCAGGAACTCGTTCTGGAGGTGCTCGCGCACGACGGGGTCGACCGCGCCGAACGGTTCATCCATCAGCAGCACGGGCGGATCGGCGGCCAGCGCGCGGGCGACGCCGACGCGTTGCCGCTGCCCGCCCGACAGCTGGTCGGGGTAGCGGTCGCCGTACGTCGACGGGTCGAGGCCGACCAGGTCGAGGAGTTCGGCGGCGCGGGCGCGTGCCTTGTCACGGCGGCGGCCCAGGAGGTGCGGAACCGTGGCCGTGTTGTCCAGCACGGTCTTGTGCGGGAACAGCCCGACCTGCTGGATGACGTATCCGATGCGGCGGCGCAGCGCGACGGGGTCGAGGGTGGATATGTCCTCGCCGTCGAGGTGGATGCTGCCGCTGGTGGGCTCGATGAGCCGGTTCACCATTTTCATCGTCGTGGTCTTGCCACAGCCCGAAGGACCGACGAGCGTGACCAGTTCGCCCTTCGCGACCTCGAAGGAGAGGTCGTCGACGGCTGTGGTGCCGTCGGGGTAGCTCTTGGTGACGTGCTCGAAGCGGATCATGGTTCCCCATTGTGGACGGGCCGCCGTGAACGCGGTGTTGCGCGTGGATTGCGGGCCGGGTCGATTGTCAGTGGTGGGGGTTAGGGTCGCAGAGAGTTACCGAAATCGGGAGCGGCCGGGACGGGGGAGGTGAGGACGGTGAGCGCATCGATGGGCGGGCCGGAGGCTGTTCGGGCGGTGACGGATGCGGCAGCTGCGACCCAGGCGCAGGCCGGCGGGCAGGTGCCGGGACCCGGCTGTCTGCAGGCCAATGACTGGATCTGCGCCGAGTATGTCCGCACCCGCGACACGGAGTTGGCCGACGCCACGGTCCAGCACATCGGCATCACGGCCGTGTCCGTCGTCATCGGGCTGCTGATCGCCTTTCCGCTCGCGCTGGTCGCCCGGCGGTGGCGGGGCGCGGCGGGAGCGGTCCTCGGGCTGACGACGGTCCTCTACACCGTGCCGTCGCTGGCGATGTTCGCGCTGCTGACACCGCTCTTCGGGGTATCAGCCTCGGTGGTGGTCACGGGCCTGGTGATGTATTCGCTGACCATCCTGGTGCGCAACATCCTCGCCGGGCTCGAGGCGGTGCCCACGGAGGTGCGGGAGGCGGCCCGGGGGATGGGCTACGGCGCCGCCCGGCTGCTGTTCGAGGTGGAACTCCCGCTCGCACTGCCCGCGTTGGTGGCCGGGCTGCGGATCGCTACGGTCTCGACGGTGGCGATGACGACCATCGGTTCGGTGGTCGGCTACGGCGGCCTGGGAAATCTGATAGCCAGCGGCATGGAGGGTTTCTTCAAGGCCGAGGTGCTCACGGCGTCCGTGCTGTGTGTGCTGCTGGCCCTGTCCGCCGACCTGCTGCTGATGGGGCTTCAGCGGCTGCTGACGCCCTGGACGCGGGTCCGGACGCGGCCAGGGCCCCGCGCGCGAGGCGGGGGCCGCACGGCGAAGGTGGTGGCCTGAGCGATGGACGCGATCACGGGTGCGTGGCAATGGCTGACCACGGCCGCCAACTGGGCAGGCGAGAAGGGGGTGTGGCACCGCCTCGGCGAACATGTCCAGTTGAGCGCGTTGTGCCTGGTCATCTCCTGCCTGATAGCCCTGCCGCCGGCACTCTGGCTGGGGCACCTGGGCAAGGGCGGAGCGCTGGCGGTCAACATCTCCAACGTGGGCCGCGCGGTTCCGACCTTCGCGGTGCTGGTGCTGCTGACGCTCAGCCCGCTGGGGTCGCAGGGGGACCTGCCGACGATCATCGCCCTGGTGCTGTTCGCGGTGCCGCCGCTCCTGACCAACGCCCATCTGGGCATGCGGGAGGCGGACCGCGATGTGGTCGAGGCGGCGCGTGGGATGGGTATGTCGGGTCCCCAACTCCTGCTGCGCGTCGAGATACCCCTCGCCTATCCGCTGATCATGACCGGGGTTCGGTCGGCGACGGTCCAGGTCGTGGCGACGGCGACGCTGGCCGCGCTCGCGGGGGGCGGAGGACTGGGGCGGATCATCACCGCGGGCTTCGGCAACTACGACACCGCGCAGGTGGTTGCCGGAGCGGTATTGGTGGCCGTGCTCGCGCTCGCCGTCGAGGGTCTCCTGGTCCTGGCGGACCGGTTGCTCGACCCGATGCGCGGGCGACGTGGAAGCTCGCGTACGGCGAAGGGCGTGCCGCCGGGGGCGGGTCGGGCGAACGGGGCAGGGCCGGAGGCGAAGGCCGTGAGCGGAACCGGAGCAGGTGCTTCCGAGGCGGGTGCCTTCGAGACCGGAGGGCCAGGGCGCGATGACGAGGCGGTCGCGTTAGGGAAACGGAGCTGACGGGGGCCTCCGCTCTTGCCAAGCTGCCTTACGGATCGCAGACCCCGGCCCGGACGCAGCCCGAGCGTCGTCACGTACCGAGCCCTTGACGCACGAGCGCCGCGTACCAGAGCCCTTCGAGGGCTGATCGTCACGAACCGGCCCCTCACCCACTGAGCTTCAACGCACCGAGCATCGCACCGGGTATTGCACCGAGTCATGGCGCCTGGTCATGGCACGCACCTGGCCATGGCCTTCATGACACCGGTGCCGGCACCGCGATAGGCACAGATACCGGGTCAGCACCGAGCCGCCGAACTGCACGGCACGGCTGACCACAGACCGTCACCGGATACGCCAACTCACCCCCAACCCAACCGCTGGGACCGGCCTTCGAGCCTCCGGCCCTCTGGGCCCCTGGCCCTTTGGGCCGCCGGGCCTTCGGGCGTCGAAAGCCGCCCGGCGGAATCGCCCACACCAGCACGTGACCCCATCCGAACGAACTGATTGGTGAATTCCATGAGCAGCAAGAGGCGCGCGGCGCGCACCGCGCTTGTCGCAGGGACTGTCATCGCGCTGGCGGCCGGGCTGGCCGCATGTGGCGGCGAGAGCCTGGAGGCCAAGGGCGGTAGCAAGAACAAGGGCGGGGGGAAGGGCGAGATCGTCATCGGCTCGGCCGGTTTCACCGAGTCGAAGGTGCTCGCGGAGATCTATTCCAGGGTCCTCGACAACGCCGGTTACGAAGCGCGCGTGCAGACGCTCGCCAATCGGGAGCTGTATGAACCGGCCCTGGAGAAGGGGCAGATCGATGTCGTTCCGGAATACGCCTCCACCCTCGCCGAATTTCTCAACGCGAAGAAGAACGGCGCCAAGGCGAAGCCCGTGGCGTCCAGCGACATCGACAAGACGGTGACGGAGCTGAAGAAGCTGGCGGAACCGCGCGGTCTGAAGGTGCTGGCGGCGGGGGAGGCGACCGACCAGAACGCCTTCGCGGTCACCAAGGAATTCGCCGCTCAGCACAAGCTGAAGACCCTCTCCGATCTGGGCAGGTCGAAGCAGAAGATCAGGCTCGCGTCGGGCGAGGAGTGCGAGACGCGGGTGTTCTGCAAGCCGGGCCTGGAGAAGACGTACGGCATCGACATCACCGCCATCGACCCGAAGGGTGTGGGCACCCCGCCGGCGAAGCAGGCAGTCAAGGACGGCACCGACCAACTGGTGCTGACCACCACCACGGACGCCACGCTCGACAGCTTCGGTCTGGTGCTCCTGGAGGACGACAAGAGCCTGCAGAACGCCGACAATGTGCTGCCGGTGGTGAATGCCAAGAGCGCCGGTGACAAGGAGATCGAGACGTCCCTCGACGAGCTCACGCGCACGCTCACGACCCAGGACTTGATCAACTTGAACCGCAAGGTCGATGCCGAGCGCCTCAAGCCCGCGGATGTCGCGCAGACATATTTGGAGTCCAAGGGGCTGCTGAAGAAGTAACCACCGAGAAACGGATTGGCGGGCGGGGCCCCATAGGTCCCGCACGCACGGTAAGTTTCTGGCCATGCCACGAGGACGCCACCGCCATTCACCACCCCTCCACCGGCTGCTTCCTCCGTCGACGGTCGCCGGTGCGTCGATCGCGTGCGCCGCGAGCACGTGGCTCGTCGGCGACGACCTGGTGCAGCGGGTGCTCGCGGCCGGCGCCGCGGGCGCCGCGGTCACCGGTGCGGTCCTTCTGCGGGCCTGGGACCGTAAGGCCGGTAAGCGGGTCGCCGAACTCACCCGCGCGCGGGTGCGCGACGAGTGGCGCACCGAGGAACGGATAGCCGAGCTCGAAACGGATATCGAGGAGTCCCGCGAGATCCGTACCGCGCTGGACACCAAACTGCGTGCCAAGCGCGCCGAATTGGCCCGGCTGCGCAGCGAGCACGCCGAACTGCTGCGCCGTTACGCCACCGCGGAGACCGAGCGGGCCACCGCGCTGGAAGGCCGCCGGCTCCTCGCGATCGAGGCCGCCACTCCGGCAAGGGCGGCGCTGCCGGCCGCCGGCGGCCACCGCCCGGTGCGGCACGAACCCACCGCGACGGCGACTGCGGCGACGACCGGGGCGGGTGGCGCACCGGCTGACGGGGCTTCGGCTGACGTCACTTCGACCGACGGGGTCCCGGGCGCCCGGACCGCGGGGGACACGACAGCCCCGCGGGGCGCGCGCCCGACGACCGGCGGGCCGGCTTCGGCGAACGCCACGTTTGCGCAGGCGGATCAGGCCCTGCGGCAGCTGGCACGTAACGCCGCCAAGCAGCGTGAGACCGCCCGGAGCGCCGTACGGGCGCCGCGGGACGGTTCGCAGGGCAGTCAGTCGGCGAGCGACGAGCAGGGCAGCCAGGACGGGGACAGGCACCGGGGGAATGTCGAGGCGGCCGCCGCACCTGGCGAGGGCCGTGCGCGCCACGCCCGTAGGGCCATCGAGGCCGCACCCTCGCTGCGACCGGTCCCGGCCGCCGCGGCAGCCGTCGCGCCTTACCGCCCCACTGCGTCCCGTGCTCTGGGCGGCTTCGACTTCTTCGGCACCGTGGCCGCAGCGCAGCCGCGGCAACTGGCGTCTTCCCTGGAGGACGATCTGGCCGACGTCGTCGGCGACGAGGCCCTCGCCGAGCAGTCGGCGCGCGCTCAGGCCCGCGCCCACATGACGGCGGAAGCCTCTGCTCAGGGACGTACGGAGAAGAGCCCTGAGGCGCCGCGTCAGGATGCCTCGGTGAGCGGTGCTGTCGCGAACGGCGTTGGCGCCGAAGGTGGAGCTGCGGCTGACGGTGCTGCGGCTGAGGGCGCTGCTACCGACGGTGGGACAGCGGACAGCGAGGCAGGCGACGGCGACTCGGGGGACCGTGAGTCCGGCGACGGCCGGCGGGTCGACGGTGTCGGAGCGGTCATCGACCTGACCGCGCACGACGAGACCGAGCAATTCGACGTCGCCGAGCTGCGCAGCGCGATTTCCTAGGCGCAGGCCGGGGCCGGGACTGATGAGGGCGCAGGCCCCGGTCTTGGCCCCGGCCGAGTGCGTTCCGGGGGAGCGGTGGGGCGCTGCCGACGGCCCAAGGCGAGTGGCGAGGCCTTCCCCGGCGCACGGACGGTCGCCCGTCCGCGGCAAGGATTGAAGGCACGTAAGAGTTCCGCAAAGGAGCTCCGTGCCTCGAATTCCCTTCGTCCGTGCTGTTGTCCGCCCCGTGGAGGTGGCCGCTCGGGCGATTGCGCCGGTGTCGCGGTCACCGGTTGTTCGGGCTCACCGGTTGTTCCGGCTCGATGCGCCCCTTCGTCGACCACGTCCGGTGGGGAACCGGTTGATCGCAGCCACCCGCAAGGTCGGGGACGAGGCCAGGGGCGAGGGCGACGTCGAGGTTGAGGGCGAGGCTGAGCCGGAGGAGACTCAGGGGACTGCGGCACCTAGCCCGGGGCGGCTACGGCCAAGGCACCTTCTACGCCTGGCACGACCCCGACCCCGACCCCGACCCCGGGCCCCGAACACGACCCCGCCCCCGCCCCCGCCCTTGCGGGACCACGACGTCTTCCAGGCCGGTTGCAGGGCGACGCTTCTGTGGCGATCGCACGAGCCCGCCGACAGCACGCGTCCGCCGACCGCAGGTGCTCGCCGATCGCACGCGTCGCCGGAGGCCTCTCTGCAGGTGCGTGCCCCGTGTCCTGGACGCCCCAGCACGGCTGCGCCATGTGGCGGTCGTGTCGTGGGTTGCGCTCGTCGCGTTAGAGGCTCCAGTGACGGGGCGACCCCTGCCTGGGACGGGCAGGGTCGTGCAGGCGACGAGGGCCCGCATGTGCCCGCCCGTGGAGCTGCGGACAGGCGAAAAGTTATCCACAGGGTGTGGATGGAGTGGTCGCAACACCACGCACGCCACCCACGCCACGTCCGCCTCGGCGGCGCTCCGGCGGGAGCGGGAGCACCGTCGCCAGATTCCCGATGGATGCCATGGCGCGGAGGCGCGCGCCCTCGCCCGCCCATAGGCCAAGGGCAGCCCAAGCTCAGCTCGGGCGCTCAGCCTCTCGCCCGCTGCTGCTTGGTGCCTACGTTCCGCCTGCGGGTCGATCTACTTGTCGATGTCGCCGACGACGAAGAACAGCGAGCCGAGGATGGCGACCATGTCGGCGACCAGCGTGCCCGGCAGCAGTTCCGTCAGCGCCTGGATGTTGTTGAAGGACGCCGACCGCAGCTTGAGGCGGTACGGGGTCTTCTCGCCCTTGGAGACGAGGTAGTAGCCGTTGATACCGAGGGGGTTCTCGGTCCACGCGTAGGTCGCGCCCTCCGGTGCCTTCAGCACCTTCGGCAGCCGCTGATTGATCGGCCCCGGCGGCAGGTCCGCGATGCGGTCCAGGCAGGCGTCGGCGAGATCGAGGGCGTTGTGGCTCTGGTCCAGCAGACACTCGAACCGCGCCAGGCAGTCGCCTTCCTCGCGGGTGACGACCTTGAGGGTGGAGGCCAGTTCGCCGTACGCGAGGTACGGCTCGTCGCGGCGCAGATCGAAGTCGACGCCCGACGCGCGGGCGATGGGCCCGGAGACGCCGTAGGCGTGCACCGCCTCCCGGGAGAGGACGCCGATGCCTCGGGTGCGGCCGCGGAAGATCTCGTTGCCGAGGACCAGGTTGTCGAAGACGTCCATCCGGGAGCGGACCTCGGCGATGGCGTGCCGGGCCCGGCCCAGCCAGCCGGCCGGCAGGTCCTCCTTGAGTCCGCCGACACGGTTGAACATGTAGTGCATGCGCCCGCCGGAGATCTCCTCCATGACGGTCTGCAGCTCCTCCCGCTCGCGGAAGGCATGGAAGACGGGGGTGATTCCACCCAGTTCGAGTGGGTACGAGCCGAGGAACATGAGGTGGTTGAGGACGCGGTTCAGCTCGGCGAGGAGCGTCCGGGTCCACACGGCACGCTCAGGGACCTCCATGCCCAGCATCCGCTCGACGCCGAGCACCACGCCCAGCTCGTTGGAGAAGGCCGACAGCCAGTCGTGACGGTTGGCGAGCATGATGATCTGCCGGTAGTCGCGCGCCTCGAAGAGCTTCTCGGCACCGCGGTGCATATAGCCGATCACCGGCTCCGCATGCTCGATGCGCTCACCGTCCAGGACGAGGCGCAGCCGCAGCACGCCGTGCGTGGAGGGGTGCTGCGGGCCGATGTTCAGCACCATGTCGGTGCTCTCCGCCGCGCCGCCGATGCCGACCGTCGTCTCCGTCATGGGAACAGTCTCGCAGTTCGCTGTGGGCGGGTGGATAAGGGCCGGTGGTTAAGGCGGTGGTTAAGACGGTGGTCAAGGACCGGGTGGCTGGGGCTGGGAGCTGAGGGGCTGGGGAGGACGCTGCCGTGAGACTCGGCCTCGCGGCGGGCCGACCGGGCTCCACGAACGTCGTACGCCCCCGGAGCCGCCCGGGCGCCTGACCGCCGGGCTCCGCTCGCTCCGTACGCGCCCAAGCCGCCGGCGGTCGGGGCCTCGCCTTACGCCGTGAGCAGCCCCGCGCACGTCCCGCCCACCGGTTCCAGGAGCCACCCGAAGGCACCCAGGCCCGCCGGATCGGTCAGTTCCGCCGCCGCTCCGGCCGCGCCGAGGGCCCGCACGTAGGCGACCGGGTCCGTGGAGGCGAGGGTGAGCGGCGGGCGTCGACCGTCCACCCCGAGGGCATGCAGCGCCTCGCGCTGGGTCAGCAGCTCGGCCGCCGGCCCGGCGCAGGCGTCCAGCGCGACATGCGCCGTGATGTCGCAGCTGCCGTCCGGGACCGGCGGCACCTCGCGCCCTTCCCGGAAGCCGGTCAGGGTGCCGAAGAGCGGGCGGTCGGACCGTTCGTGCGCGTAATCGACGGCGACGGCCAGCCCGGAGCGCAGGGTGCGGACCGCCCGCGCCCACGCCGCGTCACGAGGTCGGCCGATCTCGGCCCGCAGCCCTGGGGAGCGGGCCGGGTCGGATGTGGCGCCCGGGGCCATGGACGGTGTCCACCAGCGGCTCAGCCACTCCGCGTCCGGCCCGTCGACGGGTTCGCCCAGCCGCTCCGTGCCGTCGGCGCGGACCAGCACCCGCCGCGGCACCCCGTCGGCGTCCGTCTCGACGACGTCCACCGGCACGTTGTCCAGCCACTCGTTCGCGAACAGCAGACCGGTGAGCGAGCCCGGCGCGGGCAGCTCCGCCCGCCACTCGATGCGTGCGTCCAGACCGGCGGGGCGCGCGGCGCGCTCGACGGCGTACGGGCGGACGCGTGCGCCCACCGCCTCGGGCAGCGCGCCGAGCACACCTGTCAGCAGCTCGCCGCGGCCCGCGCCCACATCGATCAGGGCCAGCTCGTCCGGCCGGCCCAAGGCGTCGTCGACGCGGCAGAGGAGCTGGGCGACGGCGTCGGCATAGCGAGGGGAGGCGTGCACGGAGGTGCGGAAGTGGTCGGCGGGGCCCCGGCCGCCGGGACGGGTGTAGAAACCGTCCGGGCCGTACAACGCCCGCTCCGTCGCATCCAGCCAGCCGCACCACTCGTTCGTCACGCGCTCCACGGTACGGGCGAGCGGGGCGCGCGCCCGGAGCCGGTCCCGGGACGGAAGGCGCACGGGCACCGACAAGCCCCGATGCGCGGCTCGCACCTCCCGCGGCTCGGCGTACTCCGTCTCCACCTTGGGGAGTAGTCCCGGCGCGCAGGATCGCTCCAGCGGTTGACCCGTACACCTATCCGAGTGCCTACGCTGGGTTACGTGCAGCGCCTCTACGATTTCCTTCGCAGGCACCCGACAGGAGTGGACTCCTTCTGGGCTGTCCTCCTCCTCGGTTTCAACTGCCTGTGGATCTCCTCCGACCTCAGTGGCGTGCAGCAGATCTACGGCGCTGTCTGCACCGTCGGGCTGTGCCTCGTCATCGCGCTGCGCCGCAGGGCACCGGAGAAGATGCTGCTGCTGACGGCCGCCATCGGCATCGGGCAGTTGATCTTCGACATCGAGACCAACCCCGCCGATTTCGCGATGCTCGTGATCATCTACACCGTCGCATCCGGCACCTCCGCCACCCGCTGGGCCTCCCGCTTCGCCCTCGCCGGTGCCCTTATCGGCCCCGCGCTGTCCATCTGGCGCTTCGGGAACGCCCCCGTGGACCGGCCCCTCTGGGAAGCCGGAGCCTTCACCGCCCTGCTGACCGTGCCGTTCGTTCTCGCGTGGGTGCTGGGCGACTCCATCCGCACCCGCCGCGCCTATTGGGCGCAACTGGAGGAGAAGGCAGCCCGGTTGGAGAAGGAGCGCGAGGCGCAGTCGCGGATCGCGGTCGCGGCGGAGCGGGCCCGGATCGCCCGCGAGCTGCACGACGTCGTCGCGCACAACGTGTCGGTGATGGTGGTGCAGGCGGACGGCGCCGCCTATGTTCTCGACGCCGCACCGGACCAGGCCCGGCAGGCGCTGGAGACGATCTCCGGTACGGGGCGGCAGGCATTGGCCGAGATGCGCCGGCTGCTGGGGGTGCTGCGCACCGGGGAGAAGTCCGAGGGCGGCGAATACGTGCCGCAGCCGGGCGTCGAGCAGCTCTCCGACCTCATCGACCAGGTGCGGGGCGCCGGCCTGCCGGTCGATTTCCGGGTGGAGGGCGAGCCGCAGTCGCTGCCGAGCAGCGTCGAACTGACCGCGTACCGCATCGTGCAGGAAGCGCTCACCAACACCCGCAAACACGGCGGCCCGGACGTCGGTGCGACAGTCCGCCTCGAATACAAGGACGAAGACCTCGATCTGCTGGTCGAGGACGACGGGCGGGGCGCGCAGCACGAGCTGTACGAAGAAGGCGGCGCCGACGGCCTCGGCCACGGTCTGATCGGCATGCGCGAGCGCGTCGGCATGGTCGGCGGCAGCCTGGAGGCGGGCCCCCGGCCGGGCGGCGGCTTCCGGGTCAGCGCCGTACTGCCCCTGAAGCCGACGCGGTGAGCGCGGACCCGGTGGGCGTGGACGGGGTGAGCGTGGACGGGGCGGGCGCGGACACGGTGACCGTGGACGCAGAGGGGTCGGGGCGGCAGCGGACACGATGAGCGTCAATGCGGCCGGGGCGGACGCGATGGGTGTGCGCGCGCCGAGAGCCGGCGAGGTGACGGCTGCGATCGATTGACCCGCGTCGCCCCCACTCCCCACGCCTCACACCCCAATCCTCTCCCGGCCGGCCCGTTTGCCTCCGCTCCGTACGCTGTAGTCACACTCCCGAAGGGACCCCTGCCATGACGATCCGCGTGATGCTCGTCGACGACCAGGCGCTGCTGCGCACCGGCTTCCGGATGGTGCTGGCCGCGCAGCCCGACATGGAGGTCGTCGCCGAAGCGGGCGACGGGGTGCAGGCTCTGGAGGTGCTGCGCTCCGTCGAGGTCGACGTGATCCTCATGGACGTGCGGATGCCGCATCTGGACGGTGTGGAGACGACCCGCCGGGTCTGTGAGGCCGGGCGCAAGGAGGAGGCGCCGAAGGTCCTCATCCTGACCACCTTCGACCTGGACGAGTACGCCTTCTCCGCGCTGAAGGCCGGGGCCAGCGGTTTCATGCTCAAGGATGTGCCGCCCAGTGAGCTGCTCGCCGCGATCCGGGCGGTGCACAGCGGCGATGCCGTGGTCGCGCCGTCCACCACGCGCCGCCTGCTGGACCGCTTCACACCGATGCTGCCCGCGACGTCCGCCGAGCCTGCGCGCCCCGAACTCGCCCGGCTGACGGACCGTGAGCGGGAGGTGCTGCTGCTCGTCGCGCAGGGACTGTCGAACGGCGAGATCGCGGCGAAGCTGGTGCTGTCCGAGGCCACCGTGAAGACCCATGTGGGCCGCATCCTCACCAAGTTGAGCCTGCGGGACCGGGTCCAGGCCGTGGTGCTCGCCTACGAGACGGGCCTGGTGCGAGCCGGGAGCACGGGCGCGTAAGAGAGCAGCGGGCGCGCGGGCCTGCGCGGGGAGTGCCGGGAGCGCGGGGAGCGCGGGCGGTGCGAATCCGCCCGTCGCCTACTGCCCGCCCCTCCTCTTCCCCCCGGGCCCCCTCCCCTCCCCTCCCACCCACCACCCCCACCTCAGCGCAGCACGCCCTCCAGGAAGTCGCTGCCCAGCCGGGCCACCACCTGAAGGTCCAGCTGGTGGAGCACATAGCGTCCGCGTCGCCGGGTCTGGATGAGGCCCGCCTTCTTCAGGGTCGCGATGTGGCGGGACACCTCGGGTGAGGTGATCCCGAAGGCCGTCGCCAGCTCCCCCGTGGTGTGCGGCCCCCGCGACAGCGACCGGCACAGTTGCATCCGCATGGGATGGCCCAGCGCCTCCAGCCGCTGCTGTACGAGTTCCAGCTCGGCCGGAGGCGGCAACTCCGGACCGGCGACCGGGTATTGCAGTACGGGGCGCCACCCGGGCGCGTAGCTGACCACCAGGTGCGGCCAGCCGAACGAGGTCGGCAGGAAGGTGATCCCGGGGTCCGCGGGGTTCGCGAAGGCCGTGGTGCGTCCTCCTGCGAGCTTGTCCACCACAATGCGGCTCCCGCCGCCGTCCGGGGCCTCCTCCAGGGCCAGCGCCCTCGACGTCGCGGACAGCGTCTCGGCCAGGCCCTTGTGGCGCAGCAGCTCGGTCTTGTGCCGGGCGTCGGCGGCCAGTTGGATGCCCACCCGCTGCCAGATGTCCCCGAAGAACGCCTCCTCACAGTCCTCCAGCAGCCTGCGGAGCCACACCCGCATGCCGTCCGGGTCGGTGAGCATCCGGTCGGTGAACGCCGCCTGCCGGGGCCCCCGAGCGGCGGCCATCTCCCGTACCCTCGCCCGCTCGCCCTCGTCGACCAGGGGGGAGGGCGTGCTGCGGGTGTAGCTGGCCGAGCAGGTGATCTCGAACGCGGCGGCCACGAAGCGTTCGTCGTCGATGGTGTCCATGGCGTCGAGTTCCTGGGCCAGCGTCGCTTCGGGCCGGGCAGGGACCAGCAGGTCGGAGCGGGCGGACCGCCACAGGAAGTCCGCCTCGCACAGCCGGTCGGCGAGGTCGGTCTTCAGCGACGCGGAGGTCGCCGTGACCCAGCCGTGCAGCCCGGGGTGGTGCCCCGGCTCGGACAGTGCGTGCAGCGCGGCGCCCAGCTCCGCCAGGGGAGAAGGGGCGAAGACGATGCGCTCAGGCGGCAGCCCGGTGATGTCGATGACGTTGGCCATGTCCCCATCATGCGCGAGGCCGCGACCTGCACGGTTGTCGATTGACGGCTCCCGTCAATCGACGCGCCGACGGCCCGGCACCCCCCGCAGAGTGAGAGACATGAACGCCAGCCAGCAGCACCTGCTCGATGCCTACCGCGCCGCCCGACGAGGCGAGGAGGCGCCTGTCCTCCCGGGAGCCGGCACCGTCCGCGCTGTCCGCGACATCCGCGAGTGGCGCCGCTTCCACGCCGTTGTCACCGACCCTGCCGACCGGCTTCCGGCCCGCACCCGCCGCGCCCTCCGCGCCGCGGCAGCGGCAACGGCCCGCCTGCTGACCGGCCGCACAGCCGGCCTTCCGACCGACCTCACCTCCCCCCTGCCGACCGGCCGGCCCGGCGCCCTGCCCCACATCGACTCGAACCCCTCCGGCACGTCGAACCCCTCGGGAACACCGGCCGCCTCGGGAGCACCGGGCCCGGCCAACTCACCGCGGTCCGGCCACGCGCCCCAGGAAGTCGGCGAGAGCGGTGCGCACATCTCCGGCCGTCCAGTGCGCTGCGGATGACGCGACCGTCACCTCGGTCATCGACATGCCGGGCGGGCCCGCCTCGAACCACTTCCGGAACAGCGTCGTCCGTGTCTCCTCCGCCTGCCGGAGCGCGGCCTCGTTGAGTATCCCTGCCGGGTGCGGCAGCCATATCTGGAACTGGTGGGTGTGCGGCACTTCGGGGTGCACCCGGAACCACGGCACACCGGCCTCGGCCAGACCGTCGTGCAGGGCCTGTGCGACGACCTTCGCGTGGGCGACGTACTCCGGCAGCCGGGGCAGCTCGCGGTCCAGCCCGACGAGAGCGGCCAGCGCGGCCGGCCACTGCTGGAACAGCTGCCCGCCGTACCGGTGCCGCCAGGCCCGGGCCTCCTCGACGAAGTCCTCCGAGCCGGCCAGGGCGGCACCGGAGATGCCGTCCAGCGACTTGTAGAAGGAGACGTAGACGCTGTCCGCCAGCGCGGCGATCTCCGGGAGGGGGCGACCGAAGTGTGCTGTGCACTCCCACAGGCGGGCGCCGTCGAAGTGCACCACCGCATCACGGTCGCGCGCCGCCTGCACCACCCCGGTCAGCTCGCCCCACCCCGGCAACACGAATCCCGCGTCGCGCAGCGGTAGTTCGAGGGCGAGGGTGCCGAACGGCTCCTGGAGGTCGTACAGCTCCGCGGCGGTCGGCAGCCGTGGCTCGCCCGTCGGATGCACCATGCGCAGCCCGCTGACCACCGCGAACGCATCGCGTTCATGGACCTCCATGTGGGACATCGGGTGGCCGGCGACGGTGGTGTTGCCCGTCCGCCCCGCCCAGCAGCGCAGCGCCACCTGTTGCGCCATCGTGCCGGTGGGGAAGAAGGCGGCGTCCTCGGTGCCCAGGGCCTCGGCGGTCCTGCGCTCCAGCTCGCCGACCACGCCGTCGTCGTTGCCGTAGACATCGGTCCAGTCGTCCAGGTCGTATGCGGCCGGAGCCTCGGCCACCAGGCGGCTCAGGCGCTCGCGGACCGTCTCGCCCGTCGGGCCGTCGGCCAGCACCCGCTCCGAGCCGTGCAAGGCGGCAAGGAACCGGCTCCGCGCCGCCGGGCCGCCGTCACGACCCATGACGCCCGCGGGGCTCACGGGTTCCGCACCGCCCACAGGTCCCGCCCGCTCCGCTCCCGTCGCCGCGCTGTCGACCCGCGCCTCCATGTCCGGGCTGTGCGCGCCCGGTCGCCGGGTCCCCGCTCCGCCGCCGGTCCCTGCCGCCGCCCCGCCGCCGTGCCTTTGCTCCCGCGCCCGACCGCTCTCGCCCATGTCCCCTACCTGCCCGTCCCCTACCCGCATGGCCCCCACCTGCTGTTCCGCTCGCGCTGTCGCATCGAGCATGGCCCACCCCCGCGCGCCTCCGCGACCCCTGTGGATAACCGCCGGACGAGACGCCCGTCTCACCCTCCGTACAGCTCTGAAGTCCGCCCGAAACACTCGCGTAGCATGGCCACGAATCGTCCGGTACCCCCCGCGGACTGGAACGGAAGGCCATCGCCGCGTGAATGCAATCCCACCCACCGAGGCCCAGGACCGCCCCGCCCGACTCTCCGTCGGAGTGGTCGGCGCCGGCCGCGTCGGTCCCGCCCTCGCCGCGTCGCTGCAGCTCGCAGGGCACCATCCGGTCGCCGTGTCCGGGGTCTCCGACGCCTCCGTACGACGTGCCGCCGCCCTGCTGCCCGATGTCCCCCTGGTCAGCCCCGCCGAGGTCCTCGCCCGCGCGGACCTGGTGTTGCTGACCGTCCCCGACGACGCCCTCCCCGGCCTGGTCAGCGGCCTCGCCGAGACCGGTGCGGTCCGGCCGGGCCAGCTGCTGGTGCACACATCGGGCCGGTTCGGCACGGCGGTGCTCGATCCGGCCACCCGTGCCGGTGCGCTGCCGCTGGCCCTGCACCCGGCCATGACGTTCACCGGCACCACCGTGGACGTCCAGCGGCTGGCCGGCTGCTCGTTCGGCGTGACCTCGCCCGTCGAGCTGCGGATGGCCGCCGAGGCCCTGGTCATCGAGATGGGCGGCGAGCCCGAGTGGATCGCGGAATCGGCCCGTCCGCTCTACCACGCGGCCCTCGCCATCGGCGCGAACCACCTGGTCACGCTGGTCGCCCAGTCCATGGAGCTGCTGAGCACGGCCGGTGTGGCTGCCCCGGACCGGATGCTCGGCCCGCTGCTCGGCGCGGCCCTGGACAACGCCTTGCGCTCCGGTGACGCGGCGCTGACCGGCCCGGTCGCCCGCGGTGACGCGGGCACCGTCGCCGCCCACGTCGAGGAGCTGCGCGCGCACGCGCCGCAGAGCGTCGCCGGATACCTCGCCATGGCCCGTATGACGGCCGACCGGGCGCTGGCCCACGGCCTGCTCAAGCCGGAGCTGGCCCAGGACCTGCTGGAGGTGCTCGCCGAGGGCGGCCGGGGTTCCGGCGCCCAGGAGCCCAGCCCCGAGACGTCCACGTCCGGCGAGGGCACCTCCGGCCCCCCGGACACCCCCGGTGCCGACGAAGGGCCCGGCTCGGACGAAGGTCCCGGGTCCCCGGGCCACGACCCCGAGGGAGACGACCGATGACCGCCGCCCGCCCTGGCACCGGCGCGGCTCCCGCCCCGCGCACCCAGCTCGTGCACTCCGCCGCGGCTCTCCGCGAGCTGCCGCGCCGCAGTGGCCGGCGTGCCGTCGTGATGACGATGGGAGCCCTGCACGAGGGACACGCCACCCTGATCCGCGCCGCGCGCGAGCGCGTCGGCGCGGACGGCCAGGTCGTGGTGACGGTCTTCGTCAACCCGCTGCAGTTCGGCGCGGGTGAGGATCTCGACCGCTATCCGCGCACCCTTGACGCCGATGTCGTACTGGCCGGCCGGGCGGGCGCGGACGTGGTCTTCGCGCCCTCCGTCGACGAGGTCTATCCGGGCGGCGAGCCGCAGATCCGGATCAGCGCAGGACCCATGGGCACCCCCCTGGAGGGCGCCAGCCGCCCCGGGCACTTCGACGGCGTGCTGACGGTCGTCGCCAAACTCCTGCACCTCTCCGCCCCTGACGTCGCGTTCTACGGACAGAAGGACGCCCAGCAGCTCGCGGTGATCACACGCATGGCGGCCGACCTCAACTTCCCCGTCGAGATCGTGGGCGTCCCCACGGTTCGCGAGGACGACGGCCTGGCCCTCTCCAGCCGCAACCGCTACCTCTCCGCAGAGGAGCGGCGCACCGCGCTCGCGCTGTCCGCCGCGCTCTTCGCCGCCCGTGACCGGCTCGCCGCCGAGGAGGCGCTGCGCGCCCGCGCCGCCCTCGCCGGTCACCCCGCGCCGGACCGGTCCGCGGCGCTGGCGGCGCTGGGCGAGGACCGGGCCGCCGCCGACGCGCACGCCGTCGCCTACGCCGCGTCGGGACCGCCGCACGGCCCGTCCGTCGCGCTGGCCGCGGCCCGCGCCGTCCTGGAGGACGCGGCCCGCCTCGACCCGCCGCTCGTGCCGGACTACGTGGCCCTGGTCGACCCGTCCGACTTCACCGAGGTCCCGGAGGACTACGAGGGCGAGGCGGTGCTCGCGATCGCCGCCAAGGTCGGTACCACCCGTCTCATCGACAACATCCGCCTCGCCTTCGGCACCACCGCCCCGGAGCAGGCCCCGGAGCAGGGCTCCGAGCAGGCCCCGGGCACCGCCCCTGCGCACCACCGCACACCCGGGACCGGCGACCCCGCCGCGTCCCCGACCACCTCACCAGGCCCCCTCGGAGCGACCCGATGACCGCCACCGGAACAGGCCCCGGCCCCGGCATACGCCTCAATGCCCCCGCCCCCGGGTGGTCCATCGCCGCGGATGTCGTCGTCGTGGGCTCCGGAGTGGCGGGTCTGACCGCCGCGCTGCGCTGTGCCGCCGCCGGCCGCCGGACCGTCGTCGTCACCAAGGCCCGCCTGGACGACGGCTCCACCCGCTGGGCCCAGGGCGGCATCGCCGCGGCACTGGGGGAGGGCGACACCCCCGAGCAGCACCTTGCCGACACCCTCGTCGCCGGTGCCGGCCTGTGCGACGAGGCAGCCGTCCGGGCCCTGGTCACCGAGGGGCCCGACGCCGTCCACCGGCTGATCACCACCGGTGCGCGCTTCGACACCGCGCCCGGCAGCGACGAGATAGCGCTGACCCGTGAAGGCGGCCACCACCGCCGTCGTATCGCGCACGCCGGCGGCGACGCCACCGGGGCCGAGATCTCCCGCGCGCTCGTCGAGGCTGTCCGCGCCGCCGGGCTGCGCACCATCGAGAACGCGCTCGTGCTGGACCTGCTCACCGACGCCGAGGGCCGTACGTCCGGCGTGACCCTGCACGTCATGGGGGAGGGGCAGCACGACGGCGTGGGCGCGGTGCACGCCCCTGCGGTCGTCCTGGCCACCGGCGGCATGGGGCAGGTGTTCTCCGCGACCACCAACCCGGCCGTCTCCACCGGTGACGGGGTGGCGCTGGCGCTGCGCGCCGGCGCCGAGGTGTCCGACCTCGAATTCGTCCAATTCCACCCCACCGTCCTGTATTTGGGGCCGGACGCCGAGGGCCAGCAGCCGCTCATCTCCGAGGCGGTGCGCGGCGAGGGCGCCTACCTCGTGGACGCCGACGGCACCCGTTTCATGGTCGGTCAGCACGAACTCGCCGAGCTGGCGCCGCGCGACATCGTCGCCAAGGCGATCATGCGGCGGGCGCACGAACAGGGCGCCGAGCACATGTACTTGGACGCCCGCCACTTCGGCGCCGCGATGTGGGAGACCCGCTTCCCGACCATCCTCGCCGCGTGCCGCAGCCACGGCATCGACCCCGTCACCGACCCCATACCGGTGGCCCCCGCCGCCCACTACGCCTCCGGCGGCGTCCGCACCGACCTGTACGGCCGTACGACCGTGCCCGGCCTCTACGCCTGCGGCGAGGTGGCCTGCACCGGCGTGCACGGCGCCAACCGCCTCGCCTCCAACTCCCTTCTGGAGGGCCTGGTCTTCGCCGAGCGGATCGCCGCGGACATCGCCGCGGAGCCGGCCGCCCCCGCCCCGGCGTCCGCCCCCGCCCCGGAGCCCGCAACGCTGCGGCTCCTCCCGCCGGAGACCCGTATCGCGGTGCAGCGGATCATGACGACGGGCGCCGGAGTGCTGCGCAGCGCCGAGAGCCTCGCGCGGGCCGCGGAAGCGCTCGACCGCACCCACCGTGAGGCGGCCGAGGTGGCGCAGGGGGCCGACGGCGCCTTCGGCAAGCCGCCCACGCCCGGCGTGGAGGCATGGGAGGCCACCAACCTGCTGTGTGTGGCCCGGGTACTGGTCGCCGCCGCGCAGCGCCGCGAGGAAACCCGCGGCTGCCATTGGCGCGAGGACCACCCCGACCGGGACGATGTCTCCTGGCGCCGCCACTTCCGCATCACCCTCGACGCGGACCGCGCGCTGACGATCCGTACGACGGACACCGCGGACTTCCCGGCGACCCTCGCCCGGCAGCCGTTCCTCACCACCCCTCAGCCCACCACCTCCCCCGATTCGGAGCCCGCCCCGTGAGCAGCACCCCCGACGACCTCCCTCTCCTCCAGATCGGCGGGCAGGCGAGCAGCGCCCCCACCGGTGGCGGCTGCGGCGACGCCTGCGGCTGCGGCGGCGGCGCCGACGACGGCGCCTACGAGCTGGACCCGCTCACCTGCGGCCTCGACCCCGACCTGGCCGCCCTCCTGGTGGACGCCGGACTCGACCCCGTCCAGGTCGAGGACATCGCCCATCTGGCCGTGGAGGAGGACCTCGACCAGGGGGTGGACGTCACGACCGTGGCGACCGTCCCCGAGGACGCGGTGGCCACCGGCGACTTCACCGCCCGGGAGGCCGGTACGGTCGCCGGGCTGCGTATCGCCGAGGCGGTCCTGTCCATCGTCTGCACCGACGAGTTCGCCGTGGAGCGGCACGTCGAGGACGGCGACCGGGTGGCGGCCGGCACCCGCCTGCTGAGCGTCACCACCCGCACCCGCGATCTGCTCACCGCCGAGCGCAGCGCGCTGAACATCCTGTGCCGGCTCTCGGGCATCGCGACCGCAACCCGGGCCTGGGCGGACACCCTCGAAGGCACCAAGGCCAAGGTCCGTGACACCCGCAAGACCACCCCGGGGCTGCGTGCCCTGGAGAAGTTCGCGGTGCGCTGCGGCGGCGGCGTCAACCACCGGATGTCGCTGTCGGACGCGGCGCTGATCAAGGACAACCACGTCGTCGCTGCGGGCGGCGTCGCCGCGGCCTTCACGGCCGTACGGTCGGAGTTCCCCGGTCTGGCGATCGAGGTGGAGGTCGACCGCCTCGACCAGATCCCGCCGATCCTCGCCGAGGGCGCCGACCTGATCCTGCTGGACAACTTCACCCCCGAGGAGACCCGGGAGGCGGTGGCCCTCGTCAAGGGCCGCGCGATGCTGGAGTCGTCGGGCCGGCTGAACCTGGACAACGCCCGGACGTACGCCGAGACCGGTGTCGACTACCTCGCGGTGGGCGCGCTCACGCACTCCTCCCGGATCCTCGACATCGGCCTCGACCTGCGCGAGGGCGACGACGACCTGCCCGAGGATGCCTGAGCGCCATGCTGCTGACCATTGACGTGGGCAACACCCACACCGTTCTGGGCCTCTTCGACGGCGAGGAGATCGTCGAGCACTGGCGGATCTCCACCGACGCCCGGCGCACCGCCGACGAACTCGCGGTGCTGCTCCAGGGCCTGATGGGCATGCACCCGCTCCTCGGCGAGGAGCTGGGCGACGGCATCGAGGGCATCGCCATCTGCTCCACGGTGCCCTCCGTCCTGCACGAGCTGCGCGAGGTCACCCGCCGCTACTACGGCGACGTCCCCGCGGTCCTGGTGGAGCCGGGCGTCAAGACGGGCGTGCCGATCCTCATGGACAACCCGAAGGAGGTCGGCGCCGACCGGATCATCAACGCCCTGGCGGCGGTCGAGCTGTTCGGCGGTCCCGCGGTGGTCGTCGACTTCGGTACGGCCACCACGTTCGACGCGGTCAGCGCCCGCGGCGAGTACGTCGGCGGGGTGATCGCGCCCGGCATCGAGATCTCGGTGGACGCCCTGGGGGTCAAGGGCGCCCAGCTGCGCAAGATCGAGCTTGCCCGGCCGCGCAGCGTCATCGGCAAGAACACCGTCGAGGCGATGCAGTCCGGCATCCTCTACGGCTTCGCGGGTCAGGTCGACGGCGTCGTGCAGCGGATGGCCCGGGAGCTGGCCGAGGATCCGGACGAGGTGACGGTCATCGCCACCGGCGGTCTGGCGCCGATGGTGCTGGGCGAGTCCTCGGTGATCGACGAGCACGAGCCGTGGCTCACCCTCATCGGCCTGCGGCTGGTCTACGAACGGAACATCGCCCGGTCGTGACCGGCAGGACCTGGAGGAGCACGACCGGCACCTCCCTCACGCGCGCTGTGGCGCGGCTCGCTGCCGCGCCACAGCACACGAATTAAGCGGCATTTGTCCGAAACGGCCGTAAAGTCGCGGCATGCCTATGCCCTACGGATCCCGCGGCGGCATGGCGTTCGGCGCCGATGAGTTGCGTGTGCTCCGTCGCGCCCTCGCCCATGTCCTGCAGTCGACGTCCCCCTCCGCCCCGTTCGGCGCCTTCGCCCCGGACCGGACGGAGGACATCCAGGAATATCTCCGGCTTGCCGAGGCGGTGGACGAGGCGGTCCACGAAGGCGGCCGGCTGCGCGCCTTTCTGCTCGCCGACCTCGCCCGCTACCGCGAGGCCCTGCCGGGCTCCGCAGCCGGCTATCTGGCCCAGCTCAAGGAGGTCCTGGCGACCGGTTACGTCCCCGACCCCGACGACCTCGCCGCCCTGCGCGCGCTGAACGCCCGGCCCACCGGAGCGGTGGAGAGCGAGCGCCGCATCACGCTGCTGCGCCACTGCGAGCGGCTGGCCGAGCGCTCCGTACGCGCCCGGCTGCGCGCACTGCCAGGCGGCCGGTCGGGCGACGAGCCCGAGAAGCGTCCCGACGACGAGCCGGAGCCGCGCCCCGCGCCGAAGCCGCAGTCGCACCCCCCGAAGCCGGACCGCCCCATCCCCACGCCGGGGGAGGTCTTCCCGCCCCGTCGCAAGCCCGCCCCGCCCCCCGAGACACGCACCGCCTGAGCGCTGCGTACCCTGGAAACCTCACGTCTCAAGGAGGCCCACGCCATGGATTACGTCGCAGCGCTGCTTCCGCCCGTGGTGATGGCGGTGGCTTTCACCGGGCTGATCGTCACGATCGTCAAGAGCCAGGGCGGCGCGAACAAGTCCAAGGAAGACGCCGCCGTGGACGCCGCGCTCAACCGCTCGGACGCCGCCCACCAGGGCCCCACGGCGCACGGCGCCTGACGCCCCGCCGCCTTTCGGGCGGCCCGCACACACGGTACGACCCGGGATTGATCGTCCCGGGTCGTACATCCTTTTTCCCGCACAACGCTGCGAGATCAACCGTCATTCGCGACATTTCCCACTATTCTTCTTGTGTGCCGAGACGCTTGGGTGATCTGGAAGACGCGGTGATGACGCGGGTCTGGGAGTGGAACCGCCCGGTCACCGTTCGAGAAGTCCTGGAAGATCTCCAGAAGGAACGGTCGATCGCGTACACGACGGTCATGACCGTATTGGACAACCTCCATCAGAAGGGCTGGGTGCGCCGCGAAGCGGAAGGCCGCGCCTATCGCTATGAGGCGGTCTCGACCCGCGCCGCCTACTCGGCCGCACTGATGAACGAAGCATGGTCCGCCAGTGACAACCCGGCGGCCGCTCTCGTGGCCTTCTTCGGCATGATGTCGCCGGAACAACGGCATGCTCTGCGTGATGCCGTACGCATGGTGCAGGTCGATGAGCCACCCGAAGCTGCAGAAGTCGTGGCACCCGTTGAAGCCGCGCCTCCGGAAGCCGCGCAAGCGCCTGAAGAAGGACCGCCGGCCGAAGGTGATGAACCCGAAGCGGGCGATGCCGGCAAGGGGCGATAGCGTCCCCGCATGCCTCCGCATTCAAAAGGCCTCACCGTCCGCCGCGCCAGGACCAGCGATGTACCGGTCGTACGCCGCCTCATCGACTCCTACTCACGGGACGGGATCCTGCTCGACAAAGCCACCGTCACGCTTTACGAGGACATCCAGGAGTTCTGGGTCGCCGAGCGCGACGAAGATGCCGCCGTGGTCGGCTGCGGGGCACTCCATGTGATGTGGGAAGACCTGGCAGAGGTGCGCACTCTCGCCGTGGACCCGCAGCTGAAGGGCTCCGGCGTCGGACACCAAGTCCTCGACAAGCTGCTGAGCACCGCGCGTTGGCTCGGAGTACGCCGCATTTTCTGTCTCACCTTCGAAGTCGACTTCTTCGTCAAGCACGGCTTCGTGGAGATCGGCGAGACTCCCGTTGACGGTGATGTCTACAGCGAGCTGCTGCGTTCCTATGACGAGGGCGTTGCCGAGTTCCTCGGTCTCGAACGAGTGAAGCCGAACACCCTGGGTAACAGTCGGATGCTTCTGCACCTGTGATCAGTGTTCTATGTCCGAATCGCTCCCCTATCTCATGGCTACGGAAGGATGCGTTCCCCGCTCTGCGGGCAACTGAACCCTACCCAAGGGTTTGTGTTTTTCCGGGAAAAGCGGTTTGCTTTCCGTCGTAATCCACATTCGATGAAAGGGAAACCCGGTGGCACAGAAGGTTCAGGTTCTTCTTGTCGACGACCTCGACGGCGGCGAAGCCGACGAGACCGTCACGTTCTCTCTCGACGGCAAGTCCTACGAGATCGACCTCACCACCGCCAACGCTGCCAAGCTGCGCGAGTCGCTCGCCGACTTCGTCAAGGCCGGTCGCCGTACCGGTGGTCGTGCTTCCTCGGGTCGCGGCAAGGCCCGTGCGGCCGCCGGTGGCACGCAGGACACCGCCAAGGTGCGCGCCTGGGCGAAGGAGAACGGCTACAACGTCAATGACCGTGGCCGTGTCCCCGCCGACATTCGCGAGGCATACGAGAAGGCCAACGGCTGATCGCCACACGCGCGATCCGATTGGGCTTTACCAGCACGCAGCAACCGGGCCCGGTGGCATTCCGTCGCCGCCGCGCCCACGAGTCGTACGAGGTCGGGGGCGCCCCCAACGTCCCCGATTCCTGCCCCGAACCCCGTGGTGGACAGGGAAATACCGGCCTCGCAGCCTGGTTCGGGAGGTCGCAGCCACCCCGCGGCCTCCCGCGTGCCGAATCCGCACGACGGCGGGCCGGCCGCACGTAACGCGGGCGTGGGGAGCGAGGGGGCGGGCATCCGGTCTCCTGCCCCGCGTGCCGTGAGATCCGGCACGAGGTCGCCCCACTCCAGCCATTCCAGGATTCCGGGGAGTTCCTCCGCGCCACCCGCCGCGATGAGGATGAGTAATTTCGGCCGATCAGCATGGCGTTTCCCGTCGCGTCCGCACCGCGCGCACCAGCCGCCGCATTCCGCGCGGCGGCGGCCGTGCGGACCGCGGGAGCCGCGCGGGTCACGCAGCAGCGCCACCGGCCCCGTGTGCGGCAGCCTGCGCAGTACGGCGCCGCCCGCGTCGGCCGGCATCTCCAGGACGTCGAAGCCCAGCCCGGTGAGCAGCTCCACCGGCTCCGTGCCGGTGGTCGCCCAGCCCAGCTCCTCCTCGTACCACCGGCGTACGGCGGAGAGAGGGCTGCGGGGTCGCGGAAGCGCGCGGGCCATGCCCGGTGCAACTGCCGAATACCCGGGAAGTTACGCTGGGTTGACAGCTGAATACGCAACGTGCTGGGAGAAGGGGGTGTGGCGGCGCATTCAGTGGCGTGCGGTTGTTCGCCCGTAGCGGATGGAGCGGCCCCGCGCTGCATGGAGTGTCAGTGCCAGCGGGTAAGACATTCCCAGTGGGAAGAAACGGTGTGACCGCGTGCAATGCGCCGGTCCTGCGCAGAGGGCGGACGGGTCGGCGGGCGTGTCGACAAAGGGCGCGTTCGCCACGGGCGTAGTGGCGGAGGGCGTATATGCCTGGCCTGCGGGAACATCGTCTCGCACCATCGGGTTGGAGCAGATGTCGGCTGTTCGGGGCAGGAGGCCAAGGACGGGTGTCGGCAGTTGGAATGAGCTGTCCCGCCCTGCGGGACTAGCATGCGGAAGGACAGGGAGGGGACCGACCCCTAACTGCCTGACCGCTCTGAGGAGCGATTAACGATGTTCGAGAGGTTCACCGACCGCGCGCGGCGGGTTGTCGTCCTGGCTCAGGAAGAAGCCCGGATGCTCAACCACAACTACATCGGCACCGAGCACATTCTCCTGGGCCTGATCCATGAGGGTGAGGGTGTCGCCGCTAAGGCCCTGGAGAGCCTCGGGATTTCGCTCGAGGCGGTCCGCCAGCAGGTGGAGGAGATCATCGGGCAGGGCCAGCAGGCTCCGTCCGGGCACATTCCCTTCACCCCCCGTGCCAAGAAGGTCCTGGAGCTTTCGCTCCGCGAGGCCCTCCAGCTCGGCCACAACTACATCGGTACGGAGCACATCCTGCTCGGCCTGATCCGCGAGGGCGAGGGCGTCGCCGCCCAGGTCCTCGTGAAGCTGGGCGCCGATCTCAACCGGGTGCGGCAGCAGGTCATCCAGCTGCTCTCCGGCTACCAGGGCAAGGAAGCCGCCACCGCAGGCGGCCCGGCCGAGGGCACGCCCTCGACCTCGCTCGTCCTGGACCAGTTCGGCCGCAACCTCACCCAGGCCGCTCGTGAAACCAAGCTCGACCCGGTCATCGGGCGCGAGAAGGAGATCGAGCGGGTCATGCAGGTGCTGTCCCGCCGTACCAAGAACAACCCGGTCCTCATCGGCGAGCCCGGCGTCGGCAAGACGGCGGTCGTCGAGGGCCTGGCGCAGGCCATCGTCAAGGGCGAGGTGCCCGAGACCCTCAAGGACAAGCACCTCTACACCCTCGACCTCGGTGCCCTGGTCGCCGGCTCCCGCTACCGCGGTGACTTCGAGGAGCGCCTGAAGAAGGTGCTCAAGGAGATCCGCACCCGCGGCGACATCATCCTGTTCATCGACGAGCTCCACACCCTGGTGGGTGCGGGTGCCGCCGAGGGCGCGATCGACGCCGCGAGCATCCTCAAGCCCATGCTGGCGCGAGGCGAGCTGCAGACCATCGGTGCCACCACGCTCGACGAGTACCGCAAGCACCTGGAGAAGGACGCGGCCCTCGAGCGCCGCTTCCAGCCGATCCAGGTCGCGGAGCCGTCGCTGCCGCACACCATCGAGATCCTCAAGGGCCTGCGGGACCGTTACGAGGCGCACCACCGCGTCTCCATCACGGACTCCGCCCTGGTCGCCGCCGCCACCCTGGCCGACCGCTACATCTCCGACCGCTTCCTGCCGGACAAGGCGATCGACCTGATCGACGAGGCCGGCTCCCGGATGCGGATCCGCCGGATGACCGCGCCGCCGGACCTGCGCGAGTTCGACGAGAAGATCGCCGACGTGCGCCGGGAGAAGGAGTCCGCGATCGATTCGCAGGACTTCGAGATGGCCGCGGGCCTGCGCGACAAGGAGAAGCAGCTCCTGGCCGCGAAGGCGAAGCGGGAGAAGGAGTGGAAGGCCGGCGACATGGATGTCGTCGCCGAGGTGGATGAGGAGCTGATCGCCGAGGTTCTGGCGACGGCCACCGGCATCCCGGTCTTCAAGCTCACCGAGGAGGAGTCCTCGCGTCTGCTGCGGATGGAAGACGAGCTGCACAAGCGCGTCATCGGCCAGAAGGACGCCATCAAGGCGCTCTCCCAGGCCATCCGCCGTACCCGCGCCGGACTGAAGGACCCCAAGCGTCCCGGTGGCTCGTTCATCTTCGCCGGCCCGTCCGGTGTCGGTAAGACCGAGCTGTCCAAGACGCTGGCGGAGTTCCTCTTCGGTGACGAGGACGCGCTGATCTCCCTCGACATGTCGGAGTTCAGCGAGAAGCACACGGTCTCCCGGCTGTTCGGTTCGCCTCCCGGCTACGTCGGCTACGAAGAGGGCGGCCAGCTCACCGAGAAGGTGCGCCGCAAGCCGTTCTCCGTCGTGCTCTTCGACGAGGTCGAGAAGGCCCACCCGGACATCTTCAACTCGCTGCTGCAGATCCTGGAGGACGGTCGTCTGACCGACTCCCAGGGCCGGGTCGTGGACTTCAAGAACACGGTCATCATCATGACGACCAACCTCGGCACCCGGGACATCTCCAAGGGCTTCAACCTGGGCTTCGCGGCCCAGGGAGACACCAAGTCCTCCTACGAGCGGATGAAGAACAAGGTCAACGAAGAGCTCAAGCAGCACTTCCGCCCCGAGTTCCTCAACCGTGTCGACGACACCGTGGTCTTCCACCAGCTGACCGAGGAAGACATCATCCAGATCGTCGACCTCATGATCGCCAAGGTGGACGAGCGGCTCAAGGACCGGGACATGGGTCTGGAGCTCAGCAGCGAGGCCAAGTCGCTGTTGGCCAAGCGCGGGTACGACCCGGTGCTCGGCGCCCGGCCGCTGCGCCGGACGATCCAGCGCGAGATCGAGGACGCCCTCTCGGAGAAGATCCTCTTCAGCGAGCTGCGTCCGGGCCACATCGTGGTCGTCGATGTCGAGGGCGAGGGTGACACCGCCAAGTTCACCTTCCGCGGCGAGGAGAAGTCGGCCCTGCCGGACGCCCCGCCGATCGAGTCCGCGGCCGGCGGTTCGGGTCCGAACCTGAGCAAGGACGCATAACCCGCGTCCGCGCACCGCACGACAGAAACCGCCCCGGAACCGTTTCGTACGGTTCCGGGGCGGTTCTGTGTGGCGGGAGGGGCTGACGGGCCGGCGACTGCCGCTGTGCGCCAGGGCGTGTCCGCAAAATGCCATCGCCCGCCCGCGGGCCAGAGGTGGGACTTTGCGGACACGCTCTATAGCTGGATGACGCGGATGTCCTCGGGAATGCCGGTCACCGGGCGGATGCGGTTGCCGATCATGAGGATCTCCAGCCGGGGGAAGGCGGCCAGCCACTCCATGGAGACACCGAGGTCGTAGCCGAGCCACAGCCGGGTCAGCCCGTCGGCCGGGGCGATGCCCTCGATGAGCTGGTCGGGGGTGAAGGCCCCGGCGATCCGCAGGTGCGGACGGCCGCCCAGGCGGCGCAGCGCGTGCAGTTCCTCCAGGTCGGAGACCGGGAAATACAGTTCGGCCGGCTCCAGGTGGGCGATGATCTCGCGGGCGTAGCGGGCGGTGTCGTAGCGCCGCCAGGCCCCCGCGAGCTGCGACCGGATGTCGTGGTGCGCCCGGTCGCGCAGCCCGGTCAGGTAGTCGATGGCCATGTCGTCGGCGATGGAGGTCGCGGTGATGGCGAGGAGGTGGGCCTCGTCGTCGGGGACGCCGGTGGGGTCGGGAAGCATTTCCAGCACGATCGGCCCGATCCAGCCGAGGGCGCGGGCGGCGGATGGCGTGCTGGGGCGCACCATGTCGCGGGTGAAGCGCTGGACGCGGGCGCGGACCGCGGGGTCCAGCTCGGTGGCGTGCTCCAGACAGGCGGCGGCGAGCAGCTTGCGGTGCCTGGCCTCGGCGGCGCGTACGCCGGCGTACGGGGCGAGCAGACCGTCCAGGAGGGCCGCGCACTCGTCCGGGCGGGAGAGCGCGACGGCCATCCGGATGACGTCCTCCCAGTCGTCGTGGTGGGCGTGCTTCAGCAGCAGTCCGAAGTCGTGCCGCTGCACCGTGGCGCGGGCGGAGAGGTAGTCCTGGAAGGTCCGGTGCACGAAGTCGACGGTGCCGGGGGTGGGCTCGCGCAGCAGCCCGGTGCGGTTGAGGAGGTGGCGGAAGACGTCCTCGGGTCCGCCCTGGCGGGCCGCGTCGGGAATGGCGGGCAGATGCTCCGCGAGCGTGGCGATCGCGACGTCCTTGTCCATCTCGGAGCGGCCGTTGAGCAGCATCCACTGGGCGAGCTTCTGGAGCAGCTGGATCTTGGGCTGGCGGGTCAGGTCGACGCCGTCGGTGGCGACCATGGCGCGCTCGCGGTCCCTGCGCTCCAGCAGCATCGACAGTGCGGCGTCGTAGAGCTCCTTGCGGCCGTTGGGGAGGTAGCCGCGGCGGTCGCGGTGCAGGGCGCACAGCAGGCCGCACATCAGCGGGTTGGTGGCCAGCCTGCCGAGGTCGCGGGTGATGCGGACGGCGTTGAGCAGGGTGTGCTCGTACTGGTCGAGGCGGTCGAGGTCGGTGGGGTTCTCCTGGGCGGCGGCGCGGTGCCAGCGCTGGATGAACGCGGCGATGTCGTCGCGGCTCATCGGCGCCAGGGCCAGTTCGGTGAAGCCCTCGGCGGCGAGCCAGTTGTCGCGTACGGCGGAGGGACGGGACGTGACGATCCAGACGTTGCCGGGGTAGCGCGCGGTCCAGTCGCGCAGCTTGCGGCGTACCTGCTCGCGGTCGCTCTCCGGAGCTTCGTCGATGCCGTCGATCAGCAGCAGGGCGCGGCCGGCGGTCAGTACGCGCTCGGCCCAGCCGGGCGGCTGGGAGGCGGCGTGCGGGTAGCCGACGGCGGTCAGGAACGTCGCGGGGGAGGGGAAGCCGTCGCGGGCGAAGCGGCGTACCGGCAGCAGGAACGGGATCTTTCCGCGGAGGTCGGACAGCGCCTCGGGCAGCTCGTCGCGTGCGGTGGCCACCGTCAGCCACTGCAGCAGGGTCGTCTTACCGGATCCGGCGACGCCGCGGACCATGACCTTGCTGCGGCCGGAGAGCGCCTGCTCGGCGGGCACCGGTGGCTCGTCCTGCCCTGCGGCGTCCCGCGGGGTGCCATCGGCGCGCGGTGCGGCGCCGCCGGCGTCGTCGAGGGCACCGGGCTCGCACTGAAGCCCCAGGTAGGCGGTGTCCAGCGGCCAGCTGTCGGGGGAGTGGGCGAGGTCGATGCCGAAGATCGTGAGGTGGTTGTGGAGGACGGCGGTGTCGTGGGCGTAGCGCTCCTCGAAGGCGGCGTCCTCGGTGGCGCGGGACGGCGCCGGGGTGAGGGCCCCGTGGCCGTGGAGCAGCTCGGCGAGGGTGCGGGTCTGTTCGGTGAGGGTGCGGGCGACGAACGCCGAGCGCCGGGTGAAGAAGTGCAGGATGTGCAGGGCCGCGGTGTCCAGAAGCAGCCCGTAGAGCCGCGCGCCGCGCTCGGTGAGCTTCTCCGTCACGCCGGGCACCGTCTCGCGGAGACGGCCGGCGAACGCGGCGGGCAGCAGCCGGGCGGCCTGGAGGTCGTCCATCTCGATCTCGTCCAGTGCCCGCAGGGTGCGGGCGAGGGCGGCGGTGACGGCAGGGTCCTCGTCCGCGCCGATGAGGCGCTCGCCGGGGCCGTCGCCGTCCAGTGCCCGCTCGACGAGGACCGCGGCGATGTGATCCAGGTCCCGCTCGGTCAGGGTGCGCTTCTCACCGGCGAAGGAGACCAGGCGGGAGATGCGTACGGGGCGGTCGACGAGGTCGGCCGCGGGGCCGTCGTGGGCGAAGAGCTTGCGGATCAGCGGATCGATGACATGCGGGCTGAGGCGGGCGGCGACGGTCGTGGGATCCATGCGTTCCCCGTAACTGCTTTTCAGGACACGGTCGTTGAGGGTTCAGCCTAGGCGAGGGCGCGGCCGACGGGCAGGTGTGGACGGCCTCGGGCAGGCGGCCGGGGCCGGTGGGTGCGGCGTGCGGTAGCCAGTGGGTGTGGCGGCGGGAGCCGGGGGCGGGCGTGCGGCCATCGCCGGTGGGGGCGGAGGCGGGGGGGGGGGGGGCGATGCGGGGCGCAGGGGTGCGTGCGATCCGCCGGGAGGCGCCCGGCCGGGGCCCGGAGCCCGCCACGCGCGCCGGACGCGGCGTCGAGACCCCCATTTGCGAGCAATTTGGACATTTCTCGTGCTTTTGAGTTACCCGGGTCACAAAGGAATCGGCCTTTCGGTAACCCACGTCACAAAGGTCCCCGGCCTTCCGGTAACCCACGTCACAAAGGCCTTAGGTCCCGAAGCGGACGCCCGAAAGGCCCGCGAAAAGGGATTCGATCTTAGGTATTCGTGACTTGCCGCACAGGCGATTTTGGCCCTACTAGAGGAATTAGCAGAATGCGGCATCGGGTGGCGGGGGGTTGTGTGCCCCTGGCGCACAAGGGTGGCGCGCGGGTTGCCTTGGGATGGGGAGCGGCCGTGGGGCGTATGCGTAAATGCCCAGCTCAATAGGGGCATGGGGGGTGCCCGAACCGCTTCGGTATGCCCGATTTCGGTCGATTGGTACCGGGGTGGTGATGGTGCCGGCGTGGGTCTATTTCCAGGCCCCCCGGTACGGCATTGGTTAGTAGAAAGGGGCCTTGGCGAGGTGGCGCCGAGGGGTTACCAAGGAATGGCTATCCCGGTCCGCAGCCGGAAAGTTCATTTCTCATCGGAGGTAAACCCGCATGTCGAAGTTCGCCACTCTCTTTAACGCCAAGAAGTCCGCTCTGCGCAATCGCAGCGTCGTTGTGGCCGCCGGTGTCGGCGTCACCGTCGCGCTCGGCGCCGGTGTCGCCACCGCGGCCGACGGCGGCCTGATGAACCTGACCTCTGGCGTCGGTTCGGCCGTCACCGCGCAGGCCGACGCACAGGCGAAGGCTGCCGTCGAGGCCAAGCAGGCCGCGGCGAAGGCCAAGGCCGCCGCCGCGAAGAAGGCCAACGGCTGGGTCAAGCCGGTCGACAAGTACACGCTGGGCTCGACCTTCGGTCTTGCCGGCAACATGTGGTCGAGCAAGCACAGTGGCCAGGACTTCGTCGTGCCCAGCGGCACCGCGGTCAAGGCCGTCCACAAGGGCACCGTCGTCAAGGCCGGTCCCAACGGTGGCGGCGACGGTCCCGCGTACGGCAACGCCATTGTGATCAAGCACGACGGCGGCACGTACACCCAGTACGCCCACCTGTCATCGATAAAGGTCCAGGTGGGGCAGCAGGTCGGTACCGGCCAGGAGATCGGTCTGTCCGGCAGCACCGGTAACTCCTCCGGCCCCCACCTGCACTTCGAGGTCCGCACCGGTCCCGACTACGGGACGGGCGTCGAGCCGACCGGATTCCTGCGGGCTCACGGCGACTCTGTCTGAGCTGAGTCCGGCCGGGCTGGCCGGCGGCTCGGCGGGTTGGCCGCCGTGACCAGTTCTGTGGCGACCTCGAGGAGTGCATTGCGCTTCTCCTCGGGGTCGCCCTCCACGTTCTGCATCGCGAACATGCCCGCGTGCAGCGAGAACAGCGCCGTGATGCAGCGCACCTGATCCGTCAGCTCGGACTCCGGCTCCTTGAGCAGGTCGAAGAGCGAGAGCATCCGCTGTTTGAAGGTCTCGCCGATGCTGAGGTCGCGGACGGCGGCCTGGTTCTCCTGCATGAAGCGGAAGAGGGGCTCGCCCGCCCGCAGCGACTCGCTGTAGCGGCGGATGACCTCCTGCTTCGTCTCCAGGGTGCGTGGTTGCCCCTGGGCCCAGGTGATCAGCTCGTCGATGGGCTTGACCAGGTCCTGGAACAGGCTGATGACGATGTCTTCCTTGGTCTTGAAGTGGTAGTAGAGCGCCGCCTTGGTGACATCGAGCTGCTCGGCGATCTCCCGCAGCGAGGTCTTGTCGTAGCCGTGTTCCGAGAACAGCTCCAGAGCGACGTCCTGGATGCGCTGGCGGGTGTTGCCCCTGCGCGCCTGCGGTGTGCCCATTGCTGCTCTCCTGCGTTTGTCGTGGCCGGTCCGGCGCGACCGCAAATTAACTTACTTGACGACCGGCTAGTTGGCGGCTTACCTTCATCACTGTACTGAACTAGCCGGGCGGCAAGTAAGTGGGAGTGATGGGGGATGTCGCAGAAACAAGCGACGCCAGCGGGGGAAGAGCAGAAACCGGCGGCTTCGGGGAAGCAGCCCGCCAGCGTGCGGGTGGTGCTCTTCGCGCTGATGATCGCGATGCTGCTGGCCATGCTGGACAACATGATCGTCGGCACCGCGATGCCGACCATCGTCGGTGAGCTGGGCGGTCTGGAACACCTGTCATGGGTGGTCACCGCTTATACGCTCGCCACCGCCGCTTCGACCCCGATCTGGGGCAAGCTCGGCGACATGTACGGGCGCAAGGGCGTCTTCCTGACGTCCATCGTGCTCTTCCTGATCGGCTCGGTGCTGTCCGGAATGGCCCAGGACATGGGTCAGCTGATCGGCTTCCGCGCGGTCCAGGGGCTGGGCGCGGGCGGTCTGATGGTCGGCGTCATGGCGATCATCGGCGATCTGATTCCGCCGCGGGAGCGCGGTAAGTACCAGGGCATGATGGCCGGTGTGATGGCCGTCGCGATGATCGGCGGGCCGCTGGTCGGCGGCACCATCACCGACCACCTCGGCTGGCGCTGGAGCTTCTACATCAACCTCCCGCTCGGGGCGATCGCGCTGGTCATGGTGACCGCGGTGCTGCATCTGCCGAAGAAGCGCGCGCAGGCCCGGATCGACTACGTCGGCGCCGCGCTGCTCACCGTCGGGATCACCTCGCTGGTGCTCATCACCACCTGGGGCGGAACCGAGTACGACTGGCTATCGACCCAGATCGTCGGGCTCGGCATCCTCGGCGTGGTCGCGCTGGTCCTCTTCGTCCTGGTGGAGCGCAAGGTCAGCGAGCCGGTGCTGCCGCTGCACATCTTCCGCAACGGCAACTTCTCGCTCGTCACCCTCATCGGTTTCCTCGTCGGCTTCGTGATGTTCGGGTCGATGACGTTCCTGCCGCTGTTCCAGCAGACCGTGCAGGGCGCCTCGGCCACGAACTCCGGCTTGCTGCTGCTGCCGATGCTGCTGGCGATGATGGTGGTCTCGCTGTTCGCCGGCCGGGTCACCACCCAGTCCGGCAGGTACAAGATCTTCGTCGTGGTGGGCGGCGGTCTGATCACCGCGGGCCTCGCGCTGCTGTCGCTGATGGACACCGACACCACGCGCTTCACCTCGGGCGCCTACATGGCGGTGCTCGGCGCCGGTATGGGCTTCCTGATGCAGACCACGATGCTGATCGCGCAGAACAGCGTCGAGATGAAGGACATGGGCGTCGGATCCTCCTCCGCGACCCTCTTCCGTACGATCGGCGGCTCCTTCGGTGTCGCGATCTTCGGGGCGATCTTCACCAACCAGGTGCAGTCCGCGATGACCGAGCGGATCGGCGGGGCCGGCGAGAAGGTGACCGGCGGCGGGGCCCAGATGGACCCCAAGGGCCTGGCCCAGCTGCCGCCCATGGTCAAGGACGCCTACCTGCACGCGGTCGCCACCGGCACCCACCACGTCTTCCTGTGGGGCGCTGCCGTCAGCGTCATCGGCTTCGCCGCGGCCTGGTTCCTCAAGGAGGTGCCGCTGCGCGGTGGCCCGGCCACTCCGGCCGAGAGCTCCGAGGAGGGCACCACTCAGGTGGACCGTCCGGCGGTGGCGGAGTCCGTCTGACCCGCCTCACCTCATGACGGCCGAGCGGCCCCCGGCGTACGCGCCGGGGGCCGCTCGCTCTGTGGTGCGAAGGTCGGCCGTGCCGCGAAACCGCGTCCCACCGAAGAAGCGCCGCGGGGGCGGTCCTGCCTACGGTGAACGGGCACAAGTGCACATGGCAGAAGTCCGCACGCAGCCCGGGACCGCGTCGCGGGCGGGACACCGTGAGGAGCAGACCATGATCAAGGGCATCGCCATCAGCACCGTCTGGGTGCTCGACCAGAACCGGGCCAAGGAGTTCTACACCGAGAAGCTCGGCATGGAGGTCCGTACGGACCTGCGGATGGGCGGCGCGGGCGGCCCGCGCCTGCTCACTGTCGGTGCCAAGAGCCAGCCCGAGGTTGAACTGACGCTGATGGTGCCGGGGCCACCCGGGATGGACCCGGAGTCCGCCGACGTCCTCAAGCAGCTGGTCGGCAAGGGAATGCTGGGCGCGGGCGTGCTGGCCACCGACGACGTGTACGGCGAGTACACCGAGCTCAAGGCCAGGGGAGTGGAGTTCCTCCAGGAGCCGCAGGAGCGGCCGTACGGAACCGAGGCGCTCTTCCGCGACGACTCAGGCAACCGGTTCTCCCTGGTCCAGCGGCGCGAGCAGCTCGACCTGGACCGGGGCTGGGTCGACTGCGTCGACGAGAAGTGGACCGAGGTCTGACGCGGGGAGCGGGCCGGCGCTCAACGGTCGGGGAGGTGGAGGACGGGGAAGCTGCCGGTATCGGTCGGCGCGTTCTCCGGCAGCCACAGCACGGAGACCGCGCCCGTCGAGCCGTCGGTGACCGCGTCGGCGTTGCGGAAGGTCAGCCGCGCCCCGAGGACCCGGGCCTGGCCGGCCGCGATCGTCAGGCCCAGGCCGTGGCCCCGGCCCGCCCGGTCGCTGCTGCCGGTCCTGAAGCGGCTCGGCCCTTCCCGCAGCAGCGCCTCGGGGAAGCCGGGCCCGTGGTCGCGGACCCGCAGCACTCGGCCCTCGACGGTGACCTCGATCGGCGGTTTGCCGTGCCGGGCGGCATTGGCGATGAGGTTGCCCAGGATGCGCTCCAGGCGGCGCGGGTCGGTGGTCACCTCCGCGTCCCGTACGACATCGATGTGGATGTCCGGGTCGAGTGCGCGGACCCGGCGGGTGACGAACTCGCCGAGCGCGACTCCCTGGAGCTCGGCACGCTCCGCGTAGCCGTCCAGCCGCGCCACTTCCAGCACGTCCTCGACGAGTGTGCGCAGTGCTTGCGCCCGGTCGCGCACCAGCTCGGAGGGGCGGCCGGGGGGCAGCAGTTCCGCGGCGGTCAGCAGGCCGGTGACCGGGGTGCGCAGTTCGTGGGCGATGTCCGCTGTGACCCGGCGCTCCGCCTCGATGCGCTGCTGGAGGGCGTCGGACATGGCGTCGACCGCCCACGCCAGGTCGTCGGTCTCGTCCCGGACCCGGCCGCCGACCTCGTCGCGGATACGGACCGAGGTGTCGCCGTCGGCGAGCTTCCCGGCGGCGGCCGCCGCCTTGCGCAGCCGCTGGGAGAGCCGGCCGCCGACCAGCACACCCAGCGCGCAGCCGCCGACCACGACCGCGGTGGAGCCGACGAGCAGCGCGCGGTCGAGGTCGTCCAGCACGGCGAAGCGGTCGGGGAAGCTGTCGTGCATGGACAGCACCCGGCCGTTGCCGATCGGTGCGGCGGCCCATACCTCGGGGGCGGTCTGCCCGGTGTCCTGGAGGTAGGTGGCGCGGGTGTTCTTGGCGACCTCGTCGCGCAGCTCCTGGGGCAGGGCGGGGTCGTCGATCTTCGCGCCGAACTGCAGCCGGTTCGTCGACTCGAAGATCTTCTCGGTGAAGTTGAGCCGCTCGACCTGCACATCGCGGCTGTTGTCGAGCATGGAGACGCGGGCGGCGTTGTGCACGACGATGCTCAGCGCGATCGCGACCAGCGCTCCGACGAGCGCGATCGCGGCGCTGAGCTTCCATCTCAGACCCGTCCGCAGGGCCAGCCTGACCACCGCGGGGCTCAGCCTCTCAGCTTGTATCCGAAGCCGCGGACCGTCTCGATCCGGTCCTGGCCGATCTTTCCGCGCAGCCGCTGGACGTGGACGTCCACGACCCGGGTGTCCCCGCCCCAGCCGTAGTCCCACACCCGCTCCAGCAGCCGGTCGCGCGAGAGGACCGTACCGGGCGCGTCGGAGAACTCCAGCAGCAGGCGCATCTCGGTGGGTGTCAGCGCGACGTTCTCGCCGCCCTTGCGGACCTCCATGCCCTCGGTGTCCACCTCCAGGTCACCGAAGCGCAGGACGGCCTCGGCGGGCACGTCGTCCGCGGAGGCCGATCGGTCCGCGCCGCCGGCGTGCCCGAAGCGGCGCAGCACCGCGCGGATCCGGGCGACCAGCACCGCGCCGTCGAACGGCTTGGTGACGTAGTCGTCGGCGCCGGCCTCCAGGCCGAGCACCACGTCGATGGAGTCGGCGCGGGCCGACAGCATGATCACGGGAACCGTTGACTCATCACGGATCCGCCGGCACAGGCTGACCCCGTCGAGCCCCGGCACCATCACGTCCAGCAGCGCGATGTCGGGGCGGTCGGCGCGGAACGCCTCCAGCCCGGCGAGGCCGTCGGGCATCGCCGTGACGACGAAGCCGTCCCGCTCCAGCGCGAGTTGGGTGGCTTCGCGGATGACGTCGTCGTCCTCGACGAAGAGCACATGGGTGTCGGCCATGCGGTTGTCTCAACCCTCCCGTTGGGTGCCGTCCTCCGGCTCGCTGCCGTCGGCGGTGGTCTTGCTGTAGTCGGTGTGGTGCTCGGTGCTCCCGGTGAAGCGGCCGCCCGCCCACCGGTAGGTCATCACATCCTCACCGGAAGGACAGCACACCTTGTCATCCGTGTCATAGGTCTGCAGCGAGACCTCGAGGTAGCCGTTGGTGGCCCCGGCGGAGACCGAGGGCTGCTCATTGGCGTACACGTTCTCGTACCCGCTGGGAGCGCCGCTGTCCCTGCGGTAGACGTACGCGCCGATGCCGACCGAGTCCGCGCAGGTCATGACGTTGACGATGATGTCAGGTGACTTGCCGCCGGTCAGGGACGCGTGGGACACCTCGACCGGGTACTCGTCGGCCGCGCAGGGCTCTGCGAGGGACTTCTTCACATCGGCGCCGACTTCCGGGTCGGCCTTCACCAACGCGACCGCGTCGACCTTCTTGTACTGGGCGCTGGAGGTCGGGGCGGGAGAGGACACCGCTCCTTGGGGCGCGGGCGTGCTGCTCGCCGTCCCCTCGGCACGCACGCCCTCGCCTCCGGGATTGCATCCGGCCAGCAAAAGGCCGACGGCGGCCACCCCCGCCGTGGCCGCGCCGCCCTTGGTCAACCCGCTTCTGGTCAACCTGTTCCTGGTCAATCCGCTCCTGCTCACCGTGCTGCTCGCACAGCCGCCGATTTCGCCGCTGTTCCCTTGGTGATTGTCGCGCGCCGAGCTGTGTGCCGGGAGGCGCCCGGTACCCGGTGGCGTAAGCCGCCGCTCAGGCCGCGCACCGATCCCTCTCCTGCTCCCCGCGCTCCAGCATCCGCGCGTCGATGTCGCGGTTCTCCAGCTCCTGACGCAGCCGCGCCAGCGCGCGGTGCAGGGTGCTCTTGACCGTACCCGTGGACATGCCGAGCGCCGCCGCGGTCTCCTCGGTGCTCATCTGCTCCCAGTGTCGCAGGACGACCACACTGCGCTGCTTGGGCGCCAGCACGCCGAGGATGTCCATCAGCAGGGCGCGGTCGGCG
This sequence comes from Streptomyces sp. NPDC048248, assembly GCF_043201875.1. Classification (NCBI taxonomy): domain Bacteria; kingdom Bacillati; phylum Actinomycetota; class Actinomycetes; order Kitasatosporales; family Streptomycetaceae; genus Streptomyces; species Streptomyces sp. NPDC048248. The sequence continues at coordinate 30,143 of NZ_JBICZL010000016.1, read as the reverse complement.
CGCTGCTCGGTGCCGTCGTCGACGCTGGCGTCGGGAAGCTGCTCGGTGGGCACTTCCTCCAGCTTGCGGGCCCGCCACCACTCGGTCCTGGTGTTGATCATGACGCGGCGGAGGTAGGCGTCCGCCAGTGACTTGTCCGCTATACCGTCCCAGCGCCCGTACGTGCGGACCAGGGCCGTCTGCAGCAGGTCCTGGGCGTCGACCGGGTCGGGTACCAGCCGTCGCGCGCTGCGCAGCAGGGCCTCCTGCCGCGTACGTACGTATTCCTCGAAGTCCAGTACCTTGCCGCCGCTGGTCGCCATTCCGACGCCTCCGATCCGCTTGCGTTCCCCACGTTGACCGCGCTGGTGGTCATCTCCAGCACGAGGAAGACGCTACGGAGGGGGTGTTGCGGCGTAATGTGCGTCGGCCCCACAGCGAGTGCACGGAAAACCCTCGGTTGTGTAACAGCCCGCCGGGGGTCATACCTCGGACGGACGGCGGGCCTTGGCGGATCATCCTCCGGACGGACACGACCCCCGTCGCAAGGGCTACCGGCCTGGTGGCGGCAGGAATCGGGGACCGTCCGGCCCTCGTGGACGCTGCCCGCTCGGCGGCTGATCCGTCATCAGCGTGCCCGGAGAGCTCGCCACCGACGGGCCCGGAGTGCAGGGGCGAACCGAGGGGAGGGCGGCACGCCTGACGTGGCGTGCCGCTGTCCGGTCGGTCGGTGCCCGGCCCGCGTGCGGGCCGGGCGCGCCCCTCGCGTCAGGTCAGCGGCAGTCGGTAACGGCCGCCTGCCAGCGGCTCCACCAGGCCGTCGGAGACCAGCCCGTCCAGCGCACGGGCCCGCTGCACCGGCTCGTCCCACACCGAGTCCAGCACGACCTGCGGCACCGGCGATACGGCCTCGCGCAGGACGGCCAGCAGCTTGCCGCGGACCTGCCGGTCGGTGCCGGCGTACGTCTGCACGCGGCGCGGCGGGCCCTCGTGCACCGGCGACCCGGCCACCCGCCAGGCGCACTGCGAGGCGATCGGGCAGCGTACGCACTCCGGTGCGCGCGCCGTGCACACCAGCGCGCCCAGCTCCATCGTGGCCGCCGCCCAGCGCGCCGCGAGGTTCTCGTCCTCGGGCAGCAGCGCGCGGGCGAGCTTGCGCTCGGCGGCGGTGGTGGCGTTCGGCGGGTACTGGCGGCCGACGACCGCGCGGGCGAAGACCCGGCGCACGTTGGTGTCCAGCACCGCGTGCCGCTGCCCGTAGGCGAACGACGCGACGGCAGCGGCGGTGTACTCGCCGACACCGGGAAGCGCCAGCAACTGGCCGTGCTCACGCGGTACGTCACCGCCGTGGCGCTCCTGTATGGCGGACGCGGCGGCGTGCAGGCGCAGCGCGCGCCGTGGGTAGCCGAGCCGGCCCCAGGCGCGCACGGCCTCGCCCGGCGCCTCGGCGGCCAGGTCGGCGGGGCGCGGCCAGCGGGCCAGCCACTGCTCGTACACCGGCAGCACTCTGCTGACCGGCGTCTGCTGGAGCATGAACTCGCTGACCATCACGCCCCAGGCGCCGGCCTCGGGGCGGCGCCAGGGCAGATCGCGGGCATGCTCGTCGAACCAGTCGGTGACCGGGCCGTGCAGGCCGGTCCCGTCGGCGGCCTCCACGGCGGATGCGGCGGAGGAGGCGATCTCGGCGGCGGCGGTCGTGGCAGTGGGGAGGGCAGGCGTCGAAGTCATGGCACACCGATCCTGGCACGAGGAGGAGCGACCGGGAAACGTACCGGGCCCGCGCCGCCGCACGCCCACCCGCTCGCAGCACGGCCGGATACCTACGGGTGGCGGCTACCGGCGGTACGCGGCTGCCCCGGGCGGCGACCGGCGTCGTGCCCCTGACCTGCGGGCGGGCGCCGGCGGGCGGCCGCAGTACCCGGGCGCGACGGCGAAGCGCGGGAAAGTGCGGGTTTTCGTCGCGCGCCGACGGCGTGGCGCGACCGCGGCGCGCCGGACGCGGCCCGTTCGGAGGCCGGTTCGTGCTCGGGACGGGTTGTCACACGGACACGCGCCGCCCGGGGCGGGCCGGTGCGTGTGCCGCGACGGTGACGGGTGAGGATGCCCGGATGACTGGGATGAACTGCCCGGACGGGATCCGGCGGGCACTTGCCGCGCACTCGACCATGACGCTCGCCTATACGGACGAGGACGGACCGCAGGCGTGCGCCGTGCTGTACGCCAGTGATGCGCAGGCGCCGGGCGCGGCGGACGGGCCCGCGCTGTACTTCGTCACGGCGACCACGACCCGGCACGGCCGGACGCTCGCGCGGCCCGGCGCGCGGGTGGCGTTCACCGCGCAGCGCGATGGCCAGGAGTGGAGCGCGCTGACCGGCTTGCAGGGGCGCGGCGACTGCCGGCCGCTGGCCGAGGCGGAGCGGGCGGCCGGCTGGCGGATCTACACCGAGCGCTTCCCGTTCGTCGCGGCGGACGAGCGGCTCCGCGGGGCCCTGGAGCGCACCACGCTGTGGGAGCTGCGGCCCGACTGGCTGCGGCTGATCGACAACGGTCAGGGCTTCGGGCACAAGGAGGAGTGGCACCGGGCGGCCGCCTCGTAGGCCACCCTCCGGCACCCTTGGGTCGCAGGCTGCGACCGTACGGATGTGATCCGGCCGCCTCGGGCCCGAGCCGTCGCGAAGCGGTCGGAACGGGTCCGACCAGGGCGGATCGGACCGGATGGGCCGTCGGATCGGCGCACCTGGGAGGGGCAGGGCCGGGCCGGGACCGCTCTCCGGGCTGATCATGGGAAAAGTTGCCGCTTCGTACGGCGGGTACTGGACGGTGCGGCGGCGGATCTCTCGTACAGTTTCCGCGTGGGATCACTGCGCAATCCGATCGGGCCGCTTCCCTCCTCCATCTACTGGCGGCGGAGGGCCGTTGCGCTGGCCATCGTCGTCCTGCTCGCCCTCCTGGTGGTGTGGGTCGTCAGCTGGGGCGGCGACGGCTCCGGCGACAACCAGGGCAAGGGATCGGAGCGCCCGGGTCCCGCGACCTCCATCACCCCCGGCCCCTCCTCCACCGGCCCGGCGATCAGTCAGAAGCCGGGCGGGCGTGACGAGTCGGGTCCCGGCGGGGGCGATTCCGGTTCGGGCTCCGGCTCCGGCGGTGCGGGTGGCGGTTCGGCTTCCGGCGGTGCCAGCGGTGCCAGCGGCGGCAGCGGCGGTTCGGGTGGCTCGGGCTCCGGCGGTTCCGGTGGCGCCGGCGCGAGCCTGCCGATCGGCGAGGGATCGGGCGGCGTCGCCGTACCGGCCGGTTCGTCCGTCCCCAACTGCACGAACAGCAAGGTCACTTTGGCCCTGCACAGCGTGAAGAATTCCTACGCCCCGGGCGAGAAGCCGAAGTTCGAGGTGACGGTCAAGAACTCCGGTGGTTCGGCCTGCAAGGTGGATCTCGGCCGGAAGGCCGCGGTGCTCACCATCAGCGACACCGCGGACGACGACCGGGTGTGGGTGTCCGCGGACTGCCCCGAGGGCAGCGGTACGGCACTGCTGAAGGTGCCGGCGAAGGGCTCCACGAAGCGCGTCGTCGAATGGGACCGCAGGGCGAGCGCCCCGCGGTGCGCGACGCCGAGCGCCGCCGCGGTGCCGGCCGGCACGTATCTGATCGAGGCCAAGGTCCCCGGGCTGTCCACCGCCCGCACCTCCTTCGTCCTCGCCAAGGACTGACCCGGGCGTCGCGGAGCCGGCGGCCCAGTGTCGCCAACGCCACCGTCCTTATGCGGAGTTGGCCTGCCGCCCTCCGTCTCCGCGCCTTTGACCGGCGCGGATAACCCTGTCCGCTGTAGGCGATTCCGCTGACAGCGTGGAGCGGTGGTCCCGGGCACCGTGGTGGGGCAGGGTCACCGGCATGAAGCTACTGATGCTGGGTGGTACCGAGTTCGTGGGCAGGGCGATCGCCGAGGCGGCGCTGGCGCGCGGGTGGCAGGTGAGCGTGTTCCACCGCGGGCATCACGCCCCGCCGGCGGGCGCGACGGCACTGCACGGCGACCGCGCGGACGCCGAGGGCCTCAAGGCCCTGCGGGAAGGCGAGTGGGACGCCGTCGTCGACACCTGGAGCGGCGCTCCGGCGGCCGTACGGGACGCGGCGCGGCTGCTGGCAGGCCGGGTCCGGACCTACGCCTACGTCTCCAGCCGGTCGGTGTACGCCTACCCCGCCCCGGCCGGGCTCGACGAGGAGGGCCCGGTGGTGGAGGCGTCACCCGACGCCACCGACGCCGACGACTACGCGCAGGCCAAGCGAGGCGGCGAGCTGGCCGCGGTCGACGCCTTCGGGGACCGGGCGCTGCTGGTCAGGGCGGGCCTGATCCTCGGCCCCTACGAGAACATCGGACGGCTGCCGTGGTGGCTGGACCGGATCGCCCGCGGCGGCACCGTCCTCGCGCCGGGGCCGCGCGAGCTGGCCCTGCAGTACATCGACGTCCGCGATCTGGCGCAGTGGACGCTGGACGCGGTGCAAGGCGGCATCGGCGGCGCATACAACCTGGTGAGCGAGCCGGGGCACGCCACCATGGGAGAGCTGCTGGAGAGCTGCGTGCGGGTCACCGGCTCGGATGCCGCGCTGCGCTGGACGGCGCCGCAGGACGTGCTCGCCGCCGGCATCGAGCCCTGGTCGGAGCTGCCGGCCTGGCTGCCGGCGGGCGAGGCGCACGACACCATGTACGGCGCCGATATCTCCAAGGCCCTTGCCGTCGGCCTGCGTTGCCGTCCTGTCGGCGAGACGGTGGCCGATACCTGGGCCTGGCTGCGGAGCATCGGCGGAGTGGCGCCGCAACGCCCGGACCGCCCGGTGGTCGGCCTCGCCCCGGAGAAGGAGGCGGCGGCGCTGCGGGGCACGACGAGCTGACGCGAGCGGCCCGCGCGGTGTGCACCGCGCGGGCCGCAGAAACGTTCGTGGCGAGGGCCGCGGGAGCGTGACGCCTAGACGTACCGCTCCAGGATCGACGACTCCGCGAGCCGCGACAGGCCCTCGCGGACCGAGCGGGCGCGGGCCTCGCCGACGCCGTCCACCGCCTGAAGGTCGTCGACGCTCGCGGCGAGCAGCTTCTGCAGGCCGCCGAAGTGGTCGACGAGGCGGTCGATGACCGTACCGGGCAGCCGCGGGACCTTCGCCAGCAGGCGGAAGCCGCGCGGCGAGACCGCGGAGTCCAGCGTCTCGGGCGACCCGCTGTAGCCCAACGCGCGTGCCACGGTGGGGAGTTCGAGCAGCTCGGTGTGGCTGAGCGCGTCCAGTTCCGCGAGCGCCTCGACGACCGTGCGCGAGCGCTTGGCGGTCGGCTCGGGGACGTAGTCGCGGACGACCAGCTCGCGCTCGGGCTCCACTCCGGCGATCAGCTCGTCGAGCTGGAGGGTGAGCAGCCGGCCGTCCGTGCCGAGTTCGACGACGTATTCGGCGATCTCGGTGGCGATCCGGCGGACCATCTCCAGGCGCTGGGCGACCGCGGAGACATCGCGGACCGTCACCAAGTCCTCGATCTCCAGGGCGGACAGGGTGCCGGCGACCTCGTCAAGGCGCAGCTTGTAGCGCTCCAGGGTCGCCAGCGCCTGGTTGGCCCTGGAGAGGATCGCGGCCGACTCCTCCAGGACGCGGCGCTCGCCGTCGACGTACAGCGCGATCAGCCGCATGGACTGGCTGACCGAGACGACGGGGAAGCCGGCCTGGATCGAGACGCGCTGGGCCGTGCGGTGGCGGGTGCCGGTCTCCTCGGTGGGGATGGAGGCGTCCGGGACCAGCTGCACCCCGGCCCGCATGATCTTGGTGATGTCCTTGTCGATCACCAGCGCGCCGTCGAGCTTGCACAGCTCGCGCAGCCGGGTCGCGGTGAACTCCACATCCAGCACGAAGCCGCCGGTACACATGGACTCGACGGTCTTGTCGAAGCCCAGCACGATCAGGCCGCCCGTGTTGCCGCGGAGGATGCGCTCCAGGCCGTCACGCAGGGGCGTACCGGGCGCGACGGCGCTCAGCGAGGCACGCATCAGGCCCTCGGTGTCCCCCGACCTTCGGTAGGGCGGAACCCAACCAGACCTGCCACCAGGGGACGATGCCCGGTCGTTGGCTGCCACTGCACTCCTCCGTCGCACGGTCTGTCGGTCCGCAGGCCGCCCGGCCGGTGCCGCGGTGACGTACGTACCAGCGGAGCGTACGTGGCCGGCGGCAAGACTGCGGTGGCGGGCGAGACCAGGGCAAAGTCTACCGGCGCTGCTCCTCTTCCTGTGGGGCCTCCCGTCGCACCCGCTTGGGGAGCACGCTCAGTGCCTGCCCGACGTCGGCCACCTCCAGCACCCGCATGCCGTCGGGGATCTTGCCGGGGTCGGACGGGACCAGGGCGTGCGTGAAGCCGAGCCGGGCCGCCTCGGACAGTCTGCGCTGCACGCCGGTGACCCGCCTGACCTCGCCCGCGAGTCCCACCTCGCCGATGGCGACCAGGTTCTTCGGCAGCGGGGTGTCGCTCGCCGCGCTGGCCAGCGCGAGCGCCACGGCGAGGTCCGCGGCCGGCTCCGTCAGCTTCACGCCGCCGACCGTCGCGCTGTAGATGTCGCGCTTGCCCAGCGCGCTGATCCGGCCGCGCTGCTCCAGGACGGCCAGCATCATCGAGACCCGGGAGGTCTCCAGGCCGGAGGTCGTGCGCCGCGGGGAGGGGATCTGGGAGTCGACGGTCAGCGCCTGGACCTCGGCGACCAAGGGGCGGCGGCCTTCGAGGGTGACCGTCAGGCAGGTGCCGGGCACCGGCTCGGCGCGGCGCGTCAGGAAGAGGCCCGAGGGGTCGGCGAGGCCGGTGATGCCCTCGTCGTGCAGCTCGAAGCAGCCGACCTCGTCGGTGGTGCCGTAGCGGTTCTTGACGCCGCGCACCAGGCGCAGCCGGGCGTGCCGGTCGCCCTCGAAGCTCAGGACCACATCGACGAGATGCTCCAGCAGACGGGGGCCCGCGATGGCGCCGTCCTTGGTGACATGGCCGACCAGGAGCGTGGACATCGCACGGTCCTTGGACGCGCGGATCAGCGCGCCGGCGACCTCGCGGACCTGGGCCATGCCGCCGGGAGCCCCCTCGATCTCCGGGGAGGCGACGGTCTGCACCGAGTCCAGGATCAGCAGCGACGGCTTGACGGTGTCGAGGTGGCCGAGCACGGCGGACAGATCGGTCTCGGCCGCCAGATAGAGGTGGTCGTCGATGGCGCCGATACGGTCGGCGCGCAACCGGACCTGGCTCGCGGACTCCTCCCCGGTGACGTACAACGTGCGGTGGTCGCCGGAGGCGGCCTTCGCGGCGACGTCCAGCAGGAGGGTGGACTTGCCGACGCCCGGCTCCCCGGCGACCAGCGCCACCGCGCCGGGCACCAGGCCGCCGCCCAGCACCCGGTCGAGCTCCGGCACACCGGTCGAGCGGGCGGTGGCCTGCCGGCCGTCGACCTGACCGATCGGCAGCGCGGCGGTGGTGACCCGGCCGGGGGTGGTGGTGCGCACCGCGGGGGCGCCGCCGAACTCCTCGACCGTGCCCCACGCCTGGCACTCCGGGCAGCGGCCGAGCCACTTCGCGGTCGTCCATCCGCACTCGGTGCAGCGGTAGGAGGGGCGCTCCTTGGCCGATGTTTTACGGGTTGCCATGGAGTCACCGTAGCGGCGGGGTAGGACAACGCCCGCACCCGAGCGGTCGCGGAGCAGCGGGGTCACGGGTCGCTCCCCTCGGTGGTCCTCCGCCGTCGTCCTCCGTCGCCGCCGTCCGTCGAGGGTTGCGCCGACCGAGCGGCGCACGCCGAGCGCATTCAGCGGCGGATGGGGCAGTTGGTGTCCCCTTTTGAGGGAGATGGTCACCCGTAAGGGTTAAAAGCCTTCAAGGGGAGAGTGAGCCGCTGCATCATCCGCCTACCGTCGCCGGGTGATGAGCAGCAGGCCCGAGCACCCCAGGCACACCACCGGCGCACACCGGTCGCGCGGCGGCGCGCCCCGCCGGAGCCGGCCGCAGCCCTCCGAGCGGCCCGGCCCGCCCGACCCCGCGCAGCACCCCGAGCGGCGCGATCGCTCCGCCCGCCAGGACCCCACCGGCCGCACCGACCGTCCGGGCGGCCCCGCGGGCCAGGATCGTGCGGGGCATCCGGAGCGCTACGACACGCATCTGGACGGGCTGTTCACCTACTGCCTGTCGGTCCTGTGCGAACACGACGCGGCCACCGCCGTGCTCGGCGAGGTGCTGGCGCTCGCCGAGCGGCACCACGGCAAGCGGCCCTCCGAGTCCGCCCTCTACCGCCCCTGGCTCTACGCCCTTGCCCGCTGGGGCTGTCTGCGCCGGCTCGCCGAGCACTCCGGACCGGATGCCGACGCCGTCCCCGACGCCGCCTGCGAGAGCGACCGACAGCGCGAACTCGCCGTCCTGGCCTGGCCCGAGGCGGCCGGGACGACCCCGGAGCAGCGGGAGGCACTGGAGCTCTCGGTGCGCCACCGCCTGTCGGCGGAAGAGGTCGCGGCGGTGCTCGGCGCGGAGCCGGTCGCCACCCGCGCCCTGCTCGCCGCCGCGTCCTGCGAGGTCGAGCGGACCCGCGCCGCGTTGGCCGTCGTCGAGTTCGGCCGCTGCCCCGACGTCGCGCGGCTGGCCGGCGACACCCAGATGCTGCTGGGCGCGGCACTCCGCCGTGAGCTGGTGCGCCATGTTGACGACTGCGCGGAGTGCCGGCGGATGGCCGAGCGGACGACCGCGGCCGGGCCCTGGCCGGGCACCGCGCCCGCGGACCACGGCGCGTTGCCGCTGGTCGCGGCCCCGCGCGAGGCGGTGCTCGGTGCGCTGACGGCGGCGCTGCGCTCCCGTTCCGGCCGTGCCGAGGGCGTGGCGGGTGCGGGCGCCGCGGCAGCCGCCGGACGCACCGGCCGCAGCGGCGGGGCAAACGGTTCTCCTAGGTATGACCGCAGCGGATTCCCGGTCCTTCCCACGGACCGGGCCGCCCGCCGCCGACGGCTGCGCAGCCGGGCGCTGACCACCACGGTCGTCGCCACGGTGCTCGCCGCGCCGGTGTTGGCGCTCTGGGCGGCCTATCGCAGCGCCCCCATGACGGGCGAGGCGGACGGCTCGCCGTCGGTGACGGCCAACGAGTCGGACACCGCGGGCGAGCTGGACGGCCGCCCGTACGAGAACGCGGGAAACGCCCGGACGACCCCCGGGCCCGGCTTCTCCGCCGGTGCGGGCACCCCCGACGTGTCCGTCGAGGTGATCAGCGCCGACGGCACGCCGGTGCGGCCCGGCGAGCCGACGGGCGCGCGGACCGGTCCGGGGCGGCTGACCGTCAGCGCGCAGCCCAGCGGCGACACCACCGTCATCACGCTCAGCGCCTCGGGCGGCGCACCCGTCCGCTGGCGGGCGTCGTCCGGCGCCGCCTGGTTGCAGATGAGTCATACGGCGGGGGAGCTGCGGCCGGGGGAGTCCACGACGATCACGGTCTACGTCGACCACGACCGGGAGCCCGCGGGCCACTGGCGGGCGAAGATCACCATCGGTCCCGGTGGCAGCGCCGTCACCCTGGAGGGCTACGGCGCGACCGGTCCCGCCCCCGGCCCGAGCCACCCAGGGCCCACGGACCCGACGCCCACGGACCCGAAGCCCACGGATCCCACGCCGACGGACCCCACGCCGACCCCGACGGAACCGACGGCCCCGCCCACCGAACCGACCCCGACCCCGACCGAACCGACCCCCACGTCGCCACCGTCGGACACCGGGTCCCCGACGAGCTGAAACGCATCGGGGCCGCCGGGAGACACCCGGCGGCCCCGATGCGGGCGCGCTGCGCTCGCTGCGGCGTTACTTCCGCGGCGGATCGGCCGGATGCGGCGCCATCGGCAGCGTCGCGGCCAGCCGCTCCTCGCAGAGCTGCGCGAGCTTGGCGTAGCCCTTCTTGCCCATCAGTTCGGTGAGCTCCGGCTTGTACGACACGTACACCGGGTCGCCCGCGCCGTGCGCGGAGGTCGCCGAGGTGCACCACCAGTGCAGGTCATGGCCGCCGGCGCCCCAGCCGCGGCGGTCGTACTCGCCGATCGTGACCTGGAGGATCTGGGTGTCGTCGGGCCGGTCGATCCAGTCGTAGGTGCGCCGGACCGGCAGCTGCCAGCAGACGTCGGGCTTGGTCTCCAGCGGCTCCTTGCCCTCGCGCAGCGCGAGGATGTGCAGCGAGCAGCCGGCGCCGGCCGCGAACCCGGGGCGGTTCTGGAAGATGCACGAGCCCTCCCACCGCCGGGTCTGCCGCTCGCCGTCCTCGTCCTCCTGCACCCAGCCGGAGGACGTGCCGACGTCGTGGAACTCCCACAGCTCCGGCGTGAGACGGGCCACATTCTCGGCCACCCGCTTCTCGTCGTCCTCGTCGGAGAAGTGCGCGCCGAGCGTGCAGCAGCCGTCGTCCGCCCGACCGGCCTGAATGCCCTGGCAGCCGCTGCCGAAGATGCACGTCCAGCGAGAGGTCAGCCAGGTCAGGTCGCAGCGGAAGAGCTGCTCGTCGTCGGCCGGGTCGGGGAAGGTGACCCAGGCGCGGGCGAAGTCGAGGCCGACCTCGTCGGCCGGAGCCCCGTGCGCGGGCTGCGCTCCCTTGTCCCCGGGAGTGCGCCGCTTTGCGTCCTTCTTCAGGGATTTCTCCTGCTTCGCCTTTTTCGTCTTAGCCACCACTCCAGCCTACGACCTGGGTGCCGGTGGCTCGTCCACGTCGCCCCCGGGCGCCGCCGGCGACCCCGGGTGGAGGGTGGCCGACCAACGGTCACCGCCCCGGCAGTAGGTTTCCCCGTATGAGACTCGGTGTCCTCGATGTGGGTTCGAATACGGTCCATCTCCTGGTGGTGGACGCGCACCCGGGCGCGCGCCCGCTGCCCGCCTATTCGCACAAGGTGGAGCTGCGCCTCGCCGAACTCCTCGACGAGGACGGCGCGATCAGCGAAGCCGGGGTGGAGCGGCTGGTGCACACCCTCCGCGACGCGATGCAGGTGGCCGAGGACAAGGGCGTCGAGGATGTCCTGCCGTTCGCCACCTCCGCGGTGCGTGAGGCGCGCAACAGCGAGGAGGTGCTGCGCCGCCTCGCCCTGGAGACCGGCGTCGAGCTGCGGGTGCTCTCCGGCGAGGACGAGGCGCGGCTCACCTTCCTCGCGGCCCGTCGCTGGCTGGGCTGGTCCGCCGGCCGGCTGCTGGTGCTGGACATTGGTGGCGGCTCGCTGGAGATCGCCTACGGCCTCGACGAGGAGCCCGACGTGGCGGCCTCGCTCCCGCTCGGCGCGGGCCGGCTGACCGGCAGCGACCTGCCGGGCGACCCGCCCGACGCCGACGACGTACGGGCGCTGCGCCGCCGCGTCCGGGCCGAGATCGCCCGCGTGGTGAGCGATTTCACCCGCTACGGAACGCCCGATCATGTCGTCGGCACATCCAAGACCTTCAAGCAGCTCGCCCGGATCGCGGGCGCGGCCCGCTCCGCCGAGGGGCTGTACGTCCAGCGCGAGCTGTCCCGCAAGAAGCTGGAGGAGTGGGTGCCGAAGCTGGGCGGGATGTCCGTGCTGGAGCGCTCCGAGCTGCCCGGGGTGTCCGAGGGCCGCTCCCGCCAGCTGCTTGCCGGGGCGCTGGTCGCCGAGGCGGCGATGGACCTGTTCGGGGTCGAGACGCTGGACATCTGCCCGTGGGCGTTGCGCGAGGGCGTCATCCTGCGGCGGCTCGACCATCTGCCCACGACATGAGGCGCGTCCCGCCGGCGTAAGACGCGTCACACTCCTGGCGGGGCCCGGAGGGCGCGCCACACCCGTAGATCCCCGTCTCACCGCCCTCGGGGCTCACACGGAGCGGCGAGGATGCCGCCAGGCGCGGAAGCCGGTCGTCCGGACCTCCCTCCATGGGCCGGGCCTCGGCCCGTACGCTGTCCCTCGTGACAGAGCCAGTGGTGCGCATCCCCGATGCGAAGGTCGCCCTGTCCACGGCCTCGGTCTATCCGGAGTCGACGGCGACGGCCTTCGAGATCGCCGCGCGCCTGGGCTACGACGGCGTCGAGGTCATGGTGTGGACCGACCCGGTCAGCCAGGACATCGAGGCGCTGCGCCGGCTCTCGGACTACCACGGCGTGCCGGTGCTCGCCGTGCACGCACCGTGTCTGCTGATCACCCAGCGGGTGTGGTCCAGCGACCCGTGGGTCAAGCTCCAGCGGGCGCGCAACGCCGCGGAGAAGCTGGGAGCCTCGACCGTCGTGGTGCACCCGCCGTTCCGCTGGCAGCGGGCCTACGCACGGGAGTTCGTGCGCGGTGTGTGGCGGATGGAGCACGAGACGGATGTGAAGTTCGCCGTCGAGAACATGTACCCGTGGCGCTACCGGGACCGCGAGATGCTGGCGTACGCGCCGGACTGGGACCCGACCAACGACGACTACCGGCACTTCACCGTCGACCTCTCGCACACCTCCACGGCCCGCAACGATGCCCTGGACATGGTCGGGCGGATGGGCGACCGGCTGGCGCACGTCCACCTCGCCGACGGCAACGGCTCAGCCAAGGACGAGCATCTGGTGCCCGGACGCGGCAGCCAGCCCTGCGCCGAGCTGCTGGAGCGGCTGGCGGCCACCGGCTTCGAGGGGCACGTGGTCGTCGAGGTCAACACCCGCCGGGCGATGTCCGCAGCCGAACGCGAAGCCGACCTGGCCGAGGCGCTGGCCTTCACCCGGCTCCATCTCGCCTCGCCGACCTGGGTGCCGGGCTCGTGAGCGAGGGGCGGGGCGCGGGCGCGTCGGACGCCGCCTCGCCCGGTGAGGAGCCGGACGCCGCACCGGCCGCCCGCAGACGGGGCCGTCCGGCCCGCGCCGGGTCCGAAGCCGGTCCTGGGGCGCGTGAGCGGATCCTCGCCGCGGCCCGCGCCGAGTTCGCCGCGCGGGGCTACGACAAGACCTCGGTCCGCGGCATCGCCAAGGCGGCCGGGGTGGACGCGGCGCTGGTGCACCACTACTTCGGTACCAAGGAGCAGGTCTTCGCCGCGGCCATCGAAATGTCCTTCGCCCCCGCGATGACCATGCCGGAGGCCATCGCGGGCGGCGGCGCCGACGTGGGCGAGCGGATGGCCCGCTTCATGTTCGCCGTCTGGGAGAACCCCGTCAGCCGGCAGCCGCTGCTGGCGATCATGCGCTCGGCGCTCACCAACGAGACCGCAGCCACGGTCCTGCGGGGGCTCATCGAGCGCCGGCTGCTGCAGCGGGTGGCCGGTGAGCTCCAGGTGGCCGACCCGAAGTTCCGTGTGCAGATGGCCGCCGGGCACCTCATCGGGATCGCCATGCTGCGCTACGTGATCAAGATGGAGCCGGTCGCCTCCGCGGAGGTGGAGGAGATCATCGCGATGGTCGCGCCGACGCTGCAGAGGTATCTGACCCAGCCGTGAACCGCGCCCGCAGCGGCCGGGCCCGCCCGTGGTGTCCGCACTGCGGGCAGTTGTCTCACATGGCGGAGAGAGCGTCCGGATCTTGGATCAGGGGCGTAATCTCGAAGCTCAGCTGATATGTGCGCCGCACGTATCGAGACCGGCGACGTACGAACCCCGAGGGAGTGACCATCGTGCCCGAGCTGAGGTCCCGCACTGTTACCCATGGCCGCAACATGGCCGGCGCCCGAGCCCTTATGCAGGCTTCCGGCGTAGCGCGCGAGGACTTCGGTAAGCCGATCATCGCCGTCGCCAACAGCTTCACCGAGTTCGTGCCGGGCCACACCCACCTCCAGCCGGTGGGCCGCATCGTCTCGGAGGCGATCCACGCCGCGGGCGGCATCGCGCGCGAGTTCAACACCATCGCGGTCGACGACGGCATCGCGATGGGCCACGGCGGCATGCTCTACAGCCTGCCCTCGCGCGACCTGATCGCCGACTCCGTCGAGTACATGGTCGAGGCGCACTGCGCCGACGCGCTGATCTGCATCTCCAACTGCGACAAGATCACGCCGGGCATGCTGATGGCCGCGATGCGGCTCAACATCCCCACCGTCTTCGTCTCCGGCGGCCCGATGGAGTCCGGCAAGGCGACGCTGGTGGACGGCACCGTCCGCACCCTCGACCTGGTCGACGCGATCTCGGACGCGGTCAACGACAAGATCTCGGACGAGGACATCCTCCGCATCGAGGAAAACGCCTGTCCGACCTGCGGTTCCTGCTCCGGCATGTTCACCGCGAACTCCATGAACTGCCTGGCCGAGGCCGTCGGCCTCGCCCTCCCCGGCAACGGCTCGGTGCTGGCCACCCACACCGCCCGCAAGGCGCTGTACGAGAACGCCGGCCGCACGGTCGTGGAGATCACCAAGCGGCACTACGACCAGGACGACCACACCGTCCTGCCGCGCAACGTCGGCAGCCGCGCCGCCTTCGAGAACGCCATGGCCCTGGACATCGCCATGGGCGGCTCGACGAACACGATCCTGCACCTGCTCGCCGCGGCGCAGGAGGCCGGCCTCAGCTTCGACCTGGACGACATCAACGCCGTCTCCCGCCGGGTGCCCTGCCTGGCGAAGGTCGCGCCGAACGTCGCGCCCGGCGGTACGTACTACATGGAGGACGTCCACCGGGCGGGCGGCATCCCCGCCATCCTCGGCGAGCTCTACCGCGGCGGCCTGCTGAACGAGGACGTGCACACGGTGCACAGCGCCTCGATGGAGGAGTGGCTCAAGACCTGGGACGTGCGAGGCGGCTCCCCGTCCGACGAGGCCGTCGAGCTGTGGCACGCGGCCCCCGGCTGCAAGCGCTCCGCGACCGCCTTCTCGCAGTCCGAGCGCTGGGCGAGCCTGGACACCGACGCCGAGGGCGGCTGCATCCGCGACATGGCGCACGCCTATTCCGTCGACGGCGGACTGGCGGTCCTCAAGGGCAACATCGCCGAGGACGGCTGCGTCGTGAAGACCGCGGGCGTCGACGAGTCGATCTGGACCTTCGAGGGCCCGGCCGTGGTCTGCGAATCGCAGGAAGAGGCCGTCGACAAGATCCTCAAGAAGCAGGTCAAGGAGGGCGACGTCGTCGTCATCCGCTACGAGGGCCCCAAGGGCGGCCCCGGCATGCAGGAGATGCTCTACCCGACGTCCTTCCTCAAGGGCCGTGGCCTGGGCAAGGCCTGCGCACTGGTCACCGACGGCCGCTTCTCCGGCGGCACGTCCGGCCTGTCCATCGGGCACGCCTCGCCCGAGGCGGCGGCCGGCGGCACCATCGCGCTGGTCGAGGACGGCGACCGCATCCGCATCGACATCCCGAACCGCGGCATCGAACTCCTCGTGGACGACGCCACGCTGGCCGCCCGCCGCGAGGCCCTGGGCGGCGTTTACGCCCCCAAGCAGCGCGAACGCAAGGTCTCCCAGGCCCTGCGCGCGTACGCGGCGATGGCCACCAGCGCGGACAAGGGCGCGGTGCGCGACGTGAGCAAGCTGGGCTGATCCGGCAGCAGTACGGCAACGGCCCCCGTCGGGAAGACGGGGGCCGTTCGCGTGCGCGTGACGGCGACTGTCAGGCTCCGGCCAGCCCCTGATGCTTTACGGCGGTGATGAAGGACGTCCACGCGGCCGCCTCGAAGATGAGCGCGGGACCGTGGGGGTCCTTGGAGTCCCGGACGGGGACGAGGGCGGGGTGGTTGTCGGCGACCTCGATGCAGTTGCCGCCGTCGGGGTTGCTGTAGCTGGACTTGCGCCACGCTGCGGCGGTCAGGAAGTCTTCCGAGACCTCGATGCACTCGCCCCCGTCCTGGTTGCTGTAGGAGCTCTTGCGCCAAGTGGCAGCGTTCAGATCGAGTCGGCGGACGGCCATGGGACTTCCTCCAGGAGGCGCTGTATGAACTCCGCGGTCCCGCGCGGGGACAGGGCGTGGTCGCGCAGCCGATCGTAACTGAACTGAAGCCGCTCAACTCCGGCGTTTTCCGCCACCAGTTGCCCGTCATATCCGGTCTCCACCCAGGCGACGGTCCGCCCCTCCGGCAGCCGCAGCAGCGCCGTGTCCGTGTTGGGCAGCTCCCGCAGTCCGGCAGAGAACGGAAGCATCTGGAGCGTCACGTTGGGCTGGTCGGCCACTTCGTTGAGGTGCTTCAGCTGCTCCTGCCACTCCTCGCGGTCCAGCAGCGAACGACGGAACACCGTCTCGTCGAGAATTGCCCGGAACTGCGGCGCGCTGTCCCCGTACAAGAGGCCGCGGCGGTTCATTCGTGCATCGACCTGCTGGTCGAGGTAGGCGCCGGGTGCCAAGCCGCCGAGACACAGCAGCCTGCGGGCGTACGTTTCCGTCTGAAGCAGCCCCGGCACCACGGCGGGCGAGTACTGCTGAATGCCGGTCGCTTCGGCTTCCAACGTCATGAAGCGGCGATACCGCTCCTTGAACTGTGCCGGATCCCCCGCCGCCAACTCCCAGAGCGTCAGCAGTAATCCCGGCGTTCCGTAGTGCTGGTCCAGTGCCTGGACGACCTCCGGGCTGCCCAGGGTCTGGCCGCTCTCCATCTTGCCGAACAGGGACGAGTCCCAGCCCAGTACCTCACCGAGCTGCCGGAGGCTGTCACCTCTCCCGCTCCTCAGTAATCGCAGCTCCTCCGCGAACCGTTGGCGTGGCTCCTGGCTGCGACCGGTGACCGCTCGCCTCGGCGGCATGGCGCCCTCCTCCGTGGAAGGTGTGGAACTAACGGGCCTGGGCGTGGAATTACGGCCCGTCTGGGGCGTTTTCACCCTCCGCCGGATGCATCCTCGTAATCCCCGGACCACTCAGCGTAGTCGTGGCCCGGTTCCTCGGACAGGGAAACGAAACGACGGGAGCAGCAGCATGACGAGGGAACACGCAGAGGCCGAGGCGGCCCGCGACGAGTTGGCGGCCGCGCTTCGGCGGGTGGATGTGGTCCTGCCGTCACTGTGCGTCGATCCGCTGTCCTACAGCTACGAACAGCCCAGTCCCCTCATCGAGTTGGGGCGCTGCAACCTCGCGACGACCCACAAGCTCATCGAGGCGCTGAAGAAGGCGGCGTCCCGGTGATCGCGTGCCTGTTACGGCTTCTCGCGCACCTCTTACCGGCGTGCGGGAAGCACCGTGCCTCCCCCGCGCCGGAACCGTCGCCCACACCGGCTCACCGGCGGCCCCGCAGCGCGCTGCCGCGTCAAAAGAGTCCCTACGCCCGTGACGCCGCCGAAGACCGCCCTCTCATGGACACGCCCAGCCCCGTACGCCCCTACCTGCTCAGCCGATACCGCGGGTGGCAGGAGAGCGAGGACAGCCCCGAGCGACAGGCGCAGGCGGAACGCCGGTGGATACTCGACATGGCGCTGCGCGGTATCGACGCGGGCCCGGTCGTGATCCACGGCGTACGTCTCCCCGCTCCCGGCACATGCACCCGCATGCCCCGCCCGGCGGCGGCCTGAGATGGTGGTCCCCGGAAGCCACGTACGTTGAAGGCCGGCATCGAGGACTCTCGCACCTCGACTGCACGCTGACCCGTACGCGCACAGGTCCGCTGTGCCACACACACCTCGGGGAAGGAACCCATGACGCAGCCTGAGCTCCCGGAGATAGAAGAATCGACTCCGTATGACGGGTTTCTTCCCTGGGAGTACCGCTTCACCAGGAACTCGATGGTGGTCATCGGCCTGGCGGCCCCGTTGGTCTTCATCTGGGTTGCCACAAGGAATCCGGGGCTCCTGTGGATCCCGGTGCTGAACCTGCTCGGCTCGTATGCCGGGGTGTATGTCATGGTCCGAAGCTGGCGCGCCAACCGAACTCGCCCTTTGTACGTGGCGCTGGCGGGTGTGCTGGTGTGCTGGGTCGTCTTCATGGAGCTGTTCCGGCGCCTGGCCTGAGCTCACCCGGGGCACTCCCCTTGCTGCCACGAGGGCGGGCGACCCGATCTTCACCAGCCCGCCGGCTCCTTCGTCGCCGCCGCGAAGACCGTGCCGTCGGGGGCCGCCGCGTAGATCCGGCCGCGCGCCGCGTCCACCAGCGGCACGGGCAGCGTCTCCAGGAATCCGTGGTGCCGGCCGGCCGAGAGCCGGGGCGGGGTCTGGCCGAGCATGGTGCCCGTGGTGGTGTCGACGGCCATCAGCCGCCCGTCCTGGGCGGAGAAGTACAGCCGGTCACCGGTCACCACCGGTGCCGAACCCCGGCTGACCGATGTCTCCATATCCCATCGCCGCTCCCCGACCGCCTGCAGCGCACCGCCCTCGGCCAGCAGATACGCCGTCTCGCCGCGCACCACGGCGGTCACGCCGTCGAGCGGAGCGTCGAGCGGGAGACGCCGGGTGCGACCGGTCTTCGGGTCGTAGCGGACGACGGCTGAGGTGCTGAAGGTGAACTGCGGGTCGGTGGCGGTCAGATAGAGGGCCCCGGAGGCGCCGACCCCGGCCGGTGTGAGCGAGCCGGGCAGCCGCTTCTGCCAGCGGAGCCGGCCGTCGGCCGGATCGATGGCGGTCAGCTGGGTGCTCCCTCCGGGACCGGCCTCGGCGGCGAAGGCGGAGTGCGGGTCGCCGAACGTGACGAAGGCCGTCAGCGCGTGGCCGGGGAACTTCTTGCGCCACCGTTGCCGGTGCGTGGCGCTGTCGAGCGCGGTGACCGTGCCGTCCCCGGCGGTCAGCAGCACCCGGTCCCCGATGACCACGGCCCCGCCCTCGTACCCCGAGACGTCCTTGCTCCAGCGCGTCGCGCCCTTGCCCTCGGCCGACGGATCGAGTGCCTCCAGCCGCTTTCCGTCGGGGGAGGAGACGTACAGCAGTCCGCCGGACAACACCGGGGCGCTCGGCGGCATATCGGCCTTGCCGGGGGGCTTCGTGGTCCGGCGCCAGGCCAGGCGGCCGGTGTCCGGGGCGAGTCGGGCGGCCCTTACGCCGGACTGTGCGCAGAAGACCGCGCCGGCATCGGGGGAGGCGGGGCCGGAGCCGCCCGGCGGGCGCGTCGTGCAGAACGGCATCTCGGCGCGGTAGCCCTCGGGGCGTTCGATGACGGTGGTGCGCCAGGGGTGGAAGGCGGCGCGGTCTGCACGGGACGGGCGGGTCTGGAGCGCCGGGTCCTGGCCGGGCGCGTCGTCGGACAGGGCTTGGAAGCCCGCGAAGGCGGCGGCCCCGGCCAGGACGAGCGCGAGCGTGGCGCGGACCGCTCGGCGGCGGAGGCGCCGGGGATGGCTGGGGCGTCCGGAATCGGGGTGGCCGGTGGGGCCGAGGAGAGGGGCGGACCCACGGGGAGGGACGCCCCCGGTGACTTCGGGGCGCCGGTCGTCCGGCGGGGCTGCTCCGGCTCCCGCGCCGTCCGCCGCGTCATCGGTCGAGTGCGCATCGCCGGAGGCGGCCCCGGCGGTAGGCGCTCCGGCCCTCCCGGGAGGCGGTGCCGGGACGCCGTCCACGGGGCCCGCACCCGGCATACGGGCACGGACATGCGTGGCCTCGGCCCGGGGCGGCGCGGATTCGGCGCGCACCGGCTGCCGTTGACCGGGTATCCGGGCGGCCTCTTCGACCGCGCCGTCCGTGCCACTGAGCACCTCGCCCGCCCCGGGTCCGCCCGGCCGGTCCTCGCCCGGGCCGCTCGTCGCCCCGCCCCGTGCCCGCGCGTGCAGCTCGTCCAGCAGCTCCGCGTGCAGCCGGTCGTGGACCTCGGTCGGCGTATCGGAGTGCAGCCGCGCCATCAGCGCGTCCGGTGTCGGCCGGTCCTCGGGGTGCTTCGCCAGACAGCTCTCGATGAGCGGCGCCAGCTCCGGCGGCACACCCGTCAGGTCCGCCTCGTCGTGCACCACCTGATACGCGACGATGTACGGGCTCTCGGAGTCGAAAGGCCCGCTTCCGGTCGCCGCGTGCACCAGCACCGAACCCAGCGCGAAGACATCGGCCGCGGGCCCCACCTCGCGCGGCCGCTGGAACTGCTCGGGGGCCATGAACGGAGGCGTTCCGATCAACTTGCCGGTCTCGGTCCGCATCTCGCTGTCGGACGGCCGCGAGATGCCGAAGTCGATGACTTTCGGCCCATCGGCGGCCAGCAGCACATTTCCCGGCTTCAGATCGCGGTGCACGACCCCGGCGCGGTGGATGTCGCGCAGCGCCTCCGCCAGCCCCGCGGCCAGCCTGCGCACCTCGGCGGGCGGCAGCGGGCCATTCCGTTTCACATGGTCCGAGAGCGTCGGGCCGGGGATGTGCAGGGTCGCCATCCAGGGCCGCGCGGCGTCCGGATCGGCGTCCACGACCGGTGCGGTGAAGGCCCCGCTGACCCGTCGCGCAGCCGCCACCTCCTGTCGGAACCGCCCCCGGAACTCCGGGTCCTGGGCGAATTCGGCGTGGATGACCTTGACCGCGAGGAGCAGCCCGGAGGACGAGCGCGCCAGATGGACCACGCCCATGCCGCCGGAGCCCAGGCGCGCCTCCAGGCGGTATTGCCCGGCGTATTCCGGACGCTCCGCTTCCGGGCCGACCCCGGAATCGCGCAGCGACGGCATCGATCCACCCCCGTGTGATTGCCATGCCATTCGGTCGCAGGTGCGACGCGCGGAGCCTAGTCGATGGTGCGTACGACATGAATGAGGCTTGCTAGCGTGCGAGTTGCGGGGCTTGTTTGCGCCCCGCGCCGAGCGCCACATGACAGCGCGGCGCCGGCATCACGCAACGGGGGAGCAGGACATGAGCACACAGGACGTTCAGGGCTACCTGGAACCGGGCGCCACGGGCCCGGTCGACACCGCGCCGACCGCCCTGGCGACGCCCGCACGCCGCAGCTACGCCACCGCGCCGGGCTACCGCGTCAACATCCGCAAGGGCCCCGGCACCGGTTTCCCGATCGTCGGGCGGCTGGAGAGCGGCGCCCACGTCGAGATCCGCTGCCAGCGGCACGGCGAGCGGGTCAGCGGCCCGTACGGCACCTCCGACATCTGGGACAACATCGCCCCCGGTCAGTACGTCTCCGACACCTACGTCCACACCGGGAGTGACGGCTTCGTCGCGGCGCCCTGCGGCGGCTGAGCAAACCGGGCCGCCGGGGATAATCGATGCCATGAGCGACGAGCAGACGACGACCGGCGGCCCGGAGCGGCGCGGCCCCGAGCCGGAGGAGATCCGGTTCTTCGGCACCACCTGGGTCGAGCACGACGGGGGCTACGCCCTGCGCCGGGCCGGCGTCGCGGCAGGCTCGCTGGCGCTCGCCGCGGCCGGCGCGCTCGTCCTGCGCTTCGCCTTCGAGGGCCTGGTGGTCGCCGATGTCGGTGGCTTCGTCGGCATCCTGGTCGTCGCGGGCTTCGCCATCTGCAGCGCTCTCGCCTTCCGGCGCACCTGGGAAGGCTTCACCCGCCGCCCCGACCCGTCCGCCGCGAGCACGGCCGACAAGTCCGCGCAGGGCCTGCAGCTGATCGGCTTCATCGGCTCGCTCCTCGCCTACTTCTGCCGCAGCCTCGTCGAGGCACCCGGCGAGAAACTGCACCGTGCCGAATTCGCCGCGGCCCGGGAGCGTCATGAGCGCCGCCGTGGCGCCCGCACGGGCAATCCGGCGGCCCGGAAGACCAAGGCCACGGGCAGGAAGCGCCGGTAGCGGCGTCGGAGACCGACCGGTAGGGGCGGGCTCCGACAGCCCGGCCGCCCCCACCCCGCTCAGTACTCCCAGTCCGGCTGCCCCTCGCCGTACAGCCAGTCGTCGAAGAGGTCGGTCAGGTCCTCGTCGGTCCGCTCCTGGCAGAAGGCGATGAAGTCCGCCGAATCGGCGTTGCCGTGCCGGTGCGCGGCGGGCCACTCCTTGAGGATCGAGAAGAACGTCTTGTCGCCGACGGCGTTCCGCAGCTGCTGGAGCACCATCGCGCCACGCTCGTAGACGGGCGTCTCGGTCACGTTCTCCGGCTTGCCCGGGTCCCCCGGCGGGAAGTCCCAGCGCTCCTCGCCCTCGGACGAGGCGAACAGTTCGTCGAAATGCTCCTGGGTCGTCCGGCCGCCCTCGCGCTCCTCCCACAGCCACTCGGCGTAGGTGGCGAAGCCCTCGTTGAGCCAGGTGTCCCGCCAGGTCTTCGGCGTCACCGAATTGCCGAACCACTGGTGCGCCATCTCGTGCACCACCGTCGCGGCGTCCGGTGCGCCGGCGTAGATCGGCTTGGTCTGGGTCTCCAGCGCGATCCAGTCGATCCGGTCGGGCGTGTTGTCGACGATCGCCCCCGCCGAGGAGAACGGATAGCGGCCGAACAGCTTGGTCTGCCATTTCAGGATCTCCGGCAGCCGGTCCAGCGCCCGCTTGCTCGCCGCGGCCTCCGCCGGGTCCACCGCGACGTAGACGGGCAGGCCCTCGGGGGTGCGGTAGGTGCGGAAGTCGAAGACGCCGATGGTGGCGGTGGCGAGATAGCTGGCCATCGGCTCGCCGTTGTGCCACTCGTACGTCGTCCGGCCCTTGGCCGTCCTCATCGCGCGCAACTCGCCGTTGGCGAGGGCCCGGTAGCGTTGCGGCACGGTGATCTTGAAGTCGTACGCGGCCTTGTCCCCAAGATGGTTGTTGACCGGGAACCAGGTCATTGCCCCGGCGGGCTCACCCGCCACGAAAGCGCCGTCGCCGGTCTTGACCCACCCTTCCGTCGACTCGTCCGGATCCTCCATCTCCTGCGGTGTGCCGCCGTAGGCGACGGTGGTGCGGAAGGTGGATCCCTTCTTGAGGCCGGTGGTCGGCCGGACCCTCAGCTTGTGCCCCTTGCGGCTGAACGCCGCCTCCTGGCCGTCCACGCGGACGCCGGACACCTTCAGCCCCTGGAGGTCGAGTTGGAAGGACCGCAGATCCTCCTTGGCCTTCGCGGTGATCGCTGCCTTCGCCCGCAGCTGCTTCCTCGGCACGTCGTAGTCGAGGTCGAGGCCGTAGTGGGTGACCTGATAGCCACCGTTGCCGAGCCCCGGGAAGAGCGGGTCGCCCACGCTGCCGGAGCCTGCGGCCCCACTGGCGGCCACGGTCTCGCTGGTGCACGAGGACAGCAGCAGGGCGACGGCCAGGACGGCGGTCGCGCCGCAGGAGCGGAGGGGCCGGCGGTTCACAGCACTCCCAGGGTCGGTGGGTGATCACAAGCCCCCCGACCCTACGGTCATTTGCGCCGCAACGCCGGTCCCTTCCGCTTTGGTCGTATGAGAGATGGATTACTGGTGCGATGTCAGATGAGGACGTTTACGAGGGTTTTGGTCGCCCGGTGATCCCGCAGTCGGGTCGTCCGGTCCCCGGCGACCCCGTAACCCCGCAGTCGGGTCGCCCGGTCACCTTCGATGCCGGTCGTCGGTGCGTTCTGCCCCTCCCGTACCACCGTCCCCGCCGAAGGGGGCGGCCTCGTCCGCCTCGTCCGCGTCGGCCGTTCGGTCGCCCTTGCCCGCCCCCTCAGCGGTCGACCGGCGCTGCTCGGCCCAGCTGCCCAGCGCGGCCGCGCAGGCGTGGTCGAGATGCCGCAGCCCGGAGAGGTCGAGCTCGATCTCCCGGTCCCGGGGGAGTGCCTCCAACTGGTCGAGCAGCTTGGGCAACCGCAGGAACGTCGCATGCCCGACGGCCCGTACCCGGATCGTCCGCCGCGCTCCGCCGTCCGCAAGGCCATCCCCGGATGCTTCGGCCGCCCCGGCCGCCCCGGCCGCCCCGGAGGCCCCCGACGAGCCGGCCGAGACAGCCGTGCCGGGCACCGCGGACAGCGCCGTCGCACTCAGTGCGGTCGCGCCGGACGGGGCAGGGGCGGGGGGAGACGCCGCCGCATCGTCCTCCGTCCCGGCCCGCTCGGCGGTCCCCTCCGACCCCACGATCTCCAGGTGGACGTGCGAGGTCTCCCAGGCCGACTTGGCGATGGCCATCAGCAGTCCCAGCAGCACCCCTTCGAACATGTTCGTCGCGACGATCGCCACCGCGGTCGTCGCGAGCACCACGGCCTCACCCCGGTGCTTGCGCCACAGCGGCCCGAACTCCTTCAGCGGGATCAACTTGCAGCCCGCGTGGATCAGAACGCCTGCCAGCGCAGCGAGGGGCACCACTCCCAGGGCGGCGGGGAACGCCGCGGCGAAGACGAGCAGCCACACACCGTGCAGCACCCGCGAGGCCTTCGTCCGCGCACCCGCCTGCACATTGGCCGCACTGCGCACGATCACCGCGGTCATCGGAAGTGAGCCGAGCATCCCGCAGACCGCGTTGCCCGCGCCCTGGGCCATCAGTTCCTTGTCGTAGTGGGTGCGCGGTCCCTCGTGCAGCCGGTCCACCGCGGCCGCGCTGAACAGCGACTCCGCCGACGCGATCAAGGTGAAGGCGAGCACTGTGCCGATCGTCCCCGCGAGCATCACCGGCTCCACCAGCCGCCCGAAGGCGGCAGCGGACGGCGGCTGGACGGCTTCCAGCAGGCCCTGCACCTCCACCCGCGCCACCGGCAGGTCGAGCACGAACACCGCGACCGTCGCCAGAGCCACCGCCACCAGCGGCGCGGGCAGCACCCGCGCCGCCCGCCGCAGCCGCGGCCACAGCACCAGCACCACGATCGTCCCGGCGCCCACCGCGAGAGCGGTGAGCGACCTGCCCGATCCGGCGGTGGCGACCGCCAGGTTCGGCAGTCCGCCGAGGTTGGCAAGTCCGCTGCCGGGCGCCGGGGCGTCGGCCAGCGCGTACAGCTGACCGGCGATCAGCACCAGGCCGATGCCGGCGAGCATGCCCTGGACGACGGCGACCGAGATGGCCCGGAACCACCGCCCGAGCCGCAGCGCGCCCATGGTCAGCTGCAACAGGCCCGCGGCCAGCACGAGCGCGCCCAGAGCGCCGAGCCCGTACTCCTGCACGGCCTCGTAGACCAGGACGGTCAGTCCGGCGGCCGGCCCGCTGACCTGAAGGCTGCTTCCCGGGAGCAGGCCGGTGAGCAGCCCGCCGACGACGCCGGTGACCAGCCCCAGTTCGGCCGGCACCCCGGACGCGACGGCCACCCCGACACACAGCGGGACGGCGACGAGGAAGACGACGAGGGACGAGGTGAAGTCGGCGCGCAGGGTCGGGAAGGACGGGCGGAACGAACTCCGCTGCCGTGCCGGGTTCGACGGACGGCGGCGGATGACGGGGAATCTCTGCACGAGGGATGCCTCCAGCGGATGCGGATGCGGGGGCGCGCAAGCGGCCGCGGGGCGATGCGGCGGCATGGTCGGGAGCCGGCGGCACGGGCCATCGGGCGGCTGCCACCGGCTGCGGGGCACCGCCGGCCGTTCACCGGAATCCGGTGCCGGCGAGCGGCGGCCCGCGAGCGGCAGCCCGCCGGCCGGCGGGGTGCACCGCGTACGCGAGGCGCCATGGGTGGGGGACGGCTGGATCCGTCGGATGCGTGGGCCGGGGAAGCCCTGGGGCAGCTCTCAGCAGCGGAAGGCGCGGTGCTGTACGGGCAGTTCGCCCGATCTCGACAGGGGTACGGCCTGTCGGCCGGTCAGCGGGACGGTCACGGCGAGCCCGCTGACCGGATGTACCGGGGTGGTCGTCGACAGCGGGGTGGACAGCGGCGCCGGAATGGGCACCGTGGCTGTGGACCGCCCGCCGCGCCGCGGCTGGCAGCGGTCGGCGCCGGTTTCCTGGTGCTCGACGGCGTCCACCGCGAGCTGGGCGGCGCGGGGAGCCGTGGCGGAGGCGGCGAACGCGGGGGCCGCGGCTGCCGCGACCCCTCCGTACGTGCCGTCGGCGAGGGCGGGGAGGGCCATGACGACGGCAGCGAGGATCGCCAGGAGCCGGCACAGGACGCCGACCCGGACCTTCGCCATCGTCGCTCCCTTCCGGCGCGGTTGGACACTCAACTCCATTGTGTCCACGGAGATATGGGCCTGAGGCACGTCGGTGTGTAACCGTCAGGTAAACGCGGTGTCATCGAAACAGAATGATCAGTTCCGATCACTCCGGCGACCGCCGGAGCGCAGGGGGAACCTCTGTGCGCCCGGTCCTCCGGTCGTGAGATGCGGCCCCTGCCCCCCTCCTGGCCGGGGCGTCACCCGTCCGCTCACCCCACCCGACCGCTTGACGCCGCATTCCGCCAGGAGCATTATTCATCGCATGATGAATTCTGGCCGGGGGGACCCCGCCACGCACTCGGACCCCACCGCGCGCGCAGCCGCGCACACCGGTGTCCACGCAGCCGTCCACGCCGACGACCTCACCGTCCTCCGCGGCGGCCGCACCGTCCTGGACTCTCTCGCCTTCGACGTCCCCCGCGGGCAGATCACCGGCCTCCTCGGCCCCTCCGGCTGCGGCAAATCCACCCTGATGCGTGCCGTCGTCGGCACCCAGGGCAAGGTCACCGGCACCCTCGACGTCCTCGGCCTGCCCGCCGGCCACCCCCGGCTGCGCCCCCGCATCGGCTACGTCACCCAGGCGCCCTCCGTCTACGACGACCTGACCGTCAAGCAGAACCTCGACTACTTCGCCGACGTCCTGAACCCCGGCCGCGCCGCCCGCGCCGCGCGCCGCGCGAGCGTCGCCCGCGCAATCGCCGACGTCGACCTCGAAAGCCACGCAGACGCCCTCGCCGGCAACCTCTCCGGCGGCCAGCGCAGCCGGGTCTCCCTCGCGGTCGCCCTGCTCGGCACCCCCGAGCTCCTCGTCCTCGACGAGCCCACCGTCGGCCTCGACCCGGTCCTGCGCCGCGACCTGTGGAACCTCTTCCACACCCTGGCCGCCGACCGCGGCGCCGCCCTCCTGGTCTCCTCGCACGTCATGGACGAGGCCGAGCGCTGCCACCGCCTGCTGCTCATGCGCGAGGGCCGCATCCTCGCCGACGACACCCCCGAGGCCCTCCGCGGCCGCACCGGACGCGCCACCGTCGAGGACGCCTTCCTCCACCTGGTCGACGAGGCCAGGGCCACGTCCGCCCGCGAACCGGGCGCCCCGCTCCAGGCCGCCGGCCCCCAGGCCACCACCCGCCCGGATCAACCCGCCCGGCACACGCCACACCCCGGGCCCCGCGAAGACCGGCCCGCCTCACCCGACGCCGAAGACCCCACCGGCACCAAGGAGTCAGCGCGATGACCTCGGCACCCCTCCCCGGCGCCGCACCCCGCTACGGGACCGCGCCGCTCTCCGCCGCCCGCACCCTCGCCACCGCCGCCCGGGTCCTGCGCCAGCTGCGTCACGACCCCCGCACCATCGCGCTGATGCTCGTCGTCCCCTGCGTGATGATCGCCCTGCTCCGCTACGTCTTCGACGCCCACGCGGCCACCTTCGACAGCATCGGCGCCTCGCTCCTCGGCATCTTCCCGATGATCACGATGTTCCTGGTGACGTCGATCGCCACCCTCCGCGAGCGCACCTCGGGCACCCTCGAACGCCTGCTGGCCATGCCCCTCGGCAAGGCCGACCTGATCACCGGCTACGCCCTCGCCTTCGGCCTGCTCGCGATCCTCCAGTCCGCCGTCGCCACCGGCCTGTCCGTATGGGTGCTCGGCCTGGACGTCATCGGCTCCCCCTGGCTTCTGCTCCTGGTGGCCGTTCTCGACGCGCTGCTCGGCACCGCACTCGGCCTGTTCGTCTCGGCCTTCGCCGCCTCCGAATTCCAGGCCGTCCAATTCATGCCCGCCGTCCTTATGCCCCAACTCCTGCTCTGCGGCCTGTTCACCCCGCGCGACACCATGCACCCGGCCCTCGAAGCGCTCTCCGCAGTCCTGCCGATGTCCTACGCCGTCGACGGCATGAACGAAGTCCTCCAGCACCCCGATATCACCGGAGACTTCCTCCGCGACATCGTCGTGGTCACCGGCTGCGCGGCCCTCGTCCTGGCCCTGGGGGCCGCCACCCTCCGACGCCGTACGGCCTGACGAGGCGGTCGCGCCCGCCGGAGCCCGCCTCGGCACCCGTCCCGGCCCTCGGAACGCCCCGGCGCCCCGCGCTCCCGGGTGCGAGGATGACGAGGTAAGCGATCAGGCACCACCGGCGAGGTGAACCGCAGCATGACCCAGAAGGTCGCCGTACTCGGCACCGGCAAAATCGGCGAAGCCCTGCTCAGCGGAATGATCCGAGGCGGCTGGGCACCCTCCGACCTCCTGGTCACCGCCCGCCGGGCCGAACGCGCCGAGCAGCTGCGCACCCGCTACGGCGTCGAAGCGGTGACCAACGCCGAGGCCGCCAAGGCCGCCGACACCCTGATCCTCACGGTCAAGCCCCAGGACATGGGCACCCTCCTGGTCGAACTGGCCCCGCACGTCCCCGCCGACCGCCTGGTCATCAGCGGCGCCGCCGGCGTCCCCACCGCCTACTTCGAGGAGCGGCTGGCCGCCGGCACCCCGGTCGTCCGCGTCATGACCAACACCCCCGCCCTGGTGGACGAGGCGATGTCGGTCATCTCCGCAGGCACCCACGCCACCGGCACCCACCTCACCCGCGCGGAGGAGATCTTCTCCGGCGTCGGCAAGACCCTGCGCGTCCCTGAATCGCAGCAGGACGCCTGCACCGCGCTGTCCGGCTCCGGCCCGGCGTATTTCTACTTCCTCGTCGAAGCCATGACCGATGCGGGCATCCTGCTGGGCCTGCCCCGCGACAAGGCCCACGACCTCATCGTCCAGGCCGCCATCGGTGCCGCGGTGATGCTCCGCGACAGCGGCGAGCACCCGGTCAAGCTCCGCGAGAACGTCACCTCGCCGGCCGGCACCACCATCAACGCCATCCGCGAGCTGGAGAACCACGGCGTACGAGCCGCCCTCATCGCCGCCCTGGAAGCCGCCCGTGACCGCAGCCGCGAACTGGCCTCCGGCAACGGCTGACGAGCCCGAGGGGCCGCACCCACCCCGCGGCCCCTCTCTTCCCCTCCCGCTGTCACCGCACCGGCGTCACCCCACCGGCATCAGCCCCACCGCCTTGTACGCCGCATCCACCCGGGGCCGCGCCATCCTCCGTGCCCGCTCCGCCCCCGCCCGCAGCACCGCATCGACGTACCCCGGGTCGGCGGCCAGATCCGCATGCCGCTCCCGCACCGGCCGCAACAGCTCCACCACCGCCTCGGCCGTGTCCTTCTTCAAGGTCCCGTACGACGAGTAGCCCCCGGCCACCGCCTCCGGGTCACCACCCGTACAGGCCGCCAGCACATCCAGCAGATTCGCCACCCCCGGCCGCTCGGCACGGTCATAGACGACATCCCGCTCCGCGTCCGTCACCGCACGGGACACCTTCTTCCGTACCGCCTCCGGCTCGTCCAGCAGATAGACGATCCCCGCGGTCCGCACATGGGACTTCCCCATCTTCGACGTGGGCTCCTGCAGATCCATCACCCGCGCCGCCACCGCGGGCAGCGTCACCTTGGGCACCACGAACGTCGTCCCGTACCGCTGGTTGAACCGCACCGCGAGATCCCGCGTCAGCTCAAGATGCTGCGCCTGGTCCTCACCGACGGGCACCTCGTCCGTCCCGTACGCCAGGACGTCCGCCGCCATCAGCGCGGGGTAGGTCAGCAGCGACAGCCGCACACTCCCGCCCCGCGCCTGCTCCCGCGCCGCCTTCTCCTTGTACTGGATCATGCGCCGCATCTCGCCGTCCGAGGCCGTGCACTCCATCAGATACGCCAGCCGCGTGTGCTCGTCCACATGGCTCTGCGCGAACACCGTGCACCGTTCCGGGTCCAGCCCCACGGCCAACAGCAGCGTCGCGGCCTGCCGACTCAGCCGCCGCACCCGCGCCGGATCGTGGTGCACGGTCAGCGCGTGCAGGTCCACCACACAGAACAGGGCATCCGCGCGGTGCTGGTCGACCTCGGCCCACCGCCGCATCGCCCCGAGGTAGTTCCCGAGCGTCAGGTGCCCGGTCGGCTTCACACCACTGAAGATCCGCGTCATCGCCATCTCGTCTCGCTCCCGTACTGCTGTGAGGTGAGGGAGCCACCGCTGTCGCCGGCCGGCTACGAGTGGGAGAAACGCGAACGGCCGCCGAAGCGGCGGCCGTGGTCATGCATGCGCTGGTGGTCGGCCGCCGTCAGGCGAGCCACCACTGCTGTACGAGCGCATGCGGGTTCATGCGGGCCAAAGTACCCCTACAACCGCCGTCCGGCGCGGGGTTTGAAGCATCTGGGGGCCTCGTGTAGTGTCCTCCGAGTTGCCACGGAGCCGTCAGGCCCCGGACAGCCATCCGCCGCTTCAGCGGCACACCACTACTGCACGGCCTCCTCACCGGGAAGCATTTCGGCATGCCGAAATTCGGACCATGACTCGATTATGAGTCACCGAGGAATTCCGCTAAAGTAGTGATCACGCCGAAAGGCGCG
>NZ_JBICZL010000015.1:26389-196963 GCF_043201875.1 Streptomyces sp. NPDC048248 | reverse complement strand
GCCCCCCCCCGCCCCCCTTGGGGGGCGCGGGGGGGGGGGCCCCCGCGCCCCCCCCGGCGGTCCCCCCCCCCGCGGGGGGGGGGGGGGGGGGGGGGGGCCCCCCCCCCCCCCCCACCAAAAGGGGTGAACGCGCGTAACTTTCTCCTTCGGGGTGCGTTTCAACGCGCTATGTGAGGGACAAGGCACCGTGCGTAGCGATCCCGGCGGGCCGCGACCTGCGGATCGAGCACTCTGAACGGCCTCCGGCGCCTGCCGGGAGGGTTCTGCGGGGAGCGTCGTACACCCGGTCGACGGCCGCTCTGCGGCACGGTGTCAGCGGCCGACGCTCCCATGATGAGTCCGTGCCGGCGCGGGCGGCCGCCTGCGGCGAAAGCGGCCGTACCCGCCCCCGGCAGGTCAGCGTTGCGTCGGGAACGGCCAGGAGTTCGGCCGGCAGGTGGCGCCGTCCGTGGTCAGGAATTTCGTCTGCTGCATCATCACGGGCGCGAGGGCGCCCTGCCGGCCGCAGCCTTCGTGGTTGTGCCCCAGCCGGTGGCCGATCTCGTGGTTGATCAGCATCTGGCGGTAGGCGAACATCTCGTCCTGGCCGTAGGTCTTGGCGCCCTGCGCCCAGCGGTAGGCGTTGATCATGACGCGGTCGGTGGCCGCCGAGTCACAGGAGACGTTGTCCTCGGTGGTGTCCAGGCCGGACTTCGCGCACCACTTCGCGGTCGTCCCCGGGCTCGCGAGCGTGATCACGAAATCGGCGTCGCCGGAGCCCACCCGCTGGAAGGCGCGCTGCCCGCCGTGCGCCCAACTGCGTTCGTCGTTGAGGGTCTTGTGGACCGCCTGGGCGAACAGCTCGCCGTCCAGGGGCATTCCGTCCTCGATGTCGACGCGGTAGCGCAGCACCTGCCCGCGGCCGGGCGCCTTCGCGTCGCCGCCGGCCGGGGTGAACGTCCCGTCGGCCGTCAGCTTCGGGTCGAGCGGAAAGACCTGCGCCATCTTCTGGGCGTACGAGGCGGGCTTGGCGTCCGGCTTGGGAGGGGTCTGCGTCGGGGAGGCGTCGTCGAGACCGTCCGCCCGGTCCGGGCCGCTGCGGGGTTGTACGTCGTCGTTCTTGTGCTGGTCGGCGACCTGTCCGGCGATGACCACGGCGAGCACCGTCGTCACGGCGGCCGCCGCCGCGCCGGTGAAGGTCCGCCCCTTGGCGCCCTTCTTGGCGGCTCGCATCGCCTCGGCCCCGTGCAGCGGGGCCGGCTCCTCCCCACCGTCCTGGTCCATACCGTCCGCGCCGAGAGCGGCACGCGGGTCCGGGTCGTCGAACTCGGCGTCCTGGTCGGACTCCCGGTCGAAGACGACCGACCGCCCGGTGAACCGCCCGCCGGGCGGCACACCGTCCCGGGCTTCGCCCGCGCCGGGCGCGCCGGCCGAGAAGACGTCGTCGTCCGCGAAGGCCTCCACATACTCGCGCCGCGGCCCCGGGGCGCCCTGCGGGGCGAGCGGGGTGGCGAGTCCGCCGATGGCGGGCCCGCCGAAGCCATCGGGGGTGCGGTCCTTCGGCGGGCCGTCGGGGACGCGCGCGCCGAAGCGCGGTCCACCGGCCGGGCCGAATCCGGTTGCTCCGGCAACGCCCGGCCTCGGGCCTGCCTCGGGCTCGGCCGCCCGCGGCCGCGGGATGCGCGGGCCGCCGGACGCCGGGGCGCCCCAGCCGCCTCCGGGCTCATGCTGTTCGGGGTGGCCGCCGCGCGCGCCGGGCTCCCACGACCCGCTACCGGATCCGCCGCGGCCCGGCCCACCGGACCCCGAAGGCCCGGGCGGCCATCCCTCGCCCTCCGCCGGTCCGCGCCGACGGCGCCCCTGCCCCGGGGAGCCGCGGCCGTCCGCGCCCGGCCGGGCGTCGGGGTCGGGCGCACTGTGCATGTCGGGCACGCCGTACGGGTCGGCGGACCCCGGTGTGTCAGCTGGGTTCTCCGGCCGGCGGCGGCTATGGCGTCCCACTGGGCGTGTCAGCTCCTGCCCGCGTCGGCGGTCTTCTCGGTCACATCGCTGTCGAGCAGCTCGCGGAAGGCCCGCGCCACCGCCTCCGGGTATTCCATCATCGCCACGTGGCCCGCCTCCGGCAGCGTCAGCAGGCGCGCCCCGCGGAACGTCGCGGCCGCCCGGCGGGCCATCCGGTAGCCGACCAGGCGATCGCGTCCACCGTAGACGAGGAGCGTGGGGGCCAGCACCCGTTCGGCCTGCCGCCACAGATTGTGCTGCCCGCCGAGGGTGTAGGCGTCCACAAGTCCGCGCGCGGAACGCTCCATCACCTCCCAGAAATACGGGAGTTCGAGGCGCCGCGCGTATTCGTCGACGGCCGACGTCAGGCCCTCGGGGGTGACCCGGCCGGGGTCGCCGTAGCAGAGCGAGAGCACCTCGCGGGTGCGGCGCTCGGGCGTCCAGTCGCGGGTGAGCCGGCTGAAGAGCCGGGCGATGCCGGGGACGGCGAGCAGCGCGGTCGGCACCGCCGACAGCTGCGGACGCAGCTCGGGAAGCGCGGGCGAGATCAGGGTCAGGGTGCGGACGAGGTCCGGGCGGACGGCGGCCACCCTGGTGGCCGCGGCGCCGCCCATGGAATTGCCGACGAGGTGCACCGGCCCGCGCCCGGTGGTGTCGAGATAACGGATGACCGCGCGCGCCTGCGCGGAGACGGAGTAGACGCCGTCGTCCGGCGGGGGTGAGTAGCCGAAGCCGGGCAGGTCGAGTGCCTCGCCGTCCACCCGGTCGGCGAGCAGCGGCATCAGGCCGGACCAGTTCTGCGAGGAGCCGCCGAGGCCGTGGACGAACAGGGCGGGCTCGCGGGGGCCGGAACCGTCGCCCCGGCCCGGAGCCGTGCCGTCCGGCGACCGCACCGTGACCGTCAGGCCGGGCAGGTTCACTGAGCGCACCGTCTCGCCCGCGCCACCCGCCCGGGGGCCCGGGCCGGCTGGCGGCACCGGCAGGGCGGCCCGGGTGTCCGGCGACTCGGTCGAAGACATGGGGACGATGTTACGAGATGATCACGCGGCCGATTGTGTGTTCGCTGTCACACACCGCATCGCGCTGCCGCAGTCACTCTCCTAGGCTCGTAGCAAGGGCAAGCTGCCCGGCCCCTGCTTCATGCCCCATGCGAGAGAGGGAGCCACCATGCCCGTCGACCCGACCGATCCGGAAGCTTTCGAGGACGAGGACGACGTGAACGACGCGACGGAGATCGATGTGGAAGCGCCCGAGAACGACGCCGTGGAACAGCACGCAGACCTCGAACCGCAGTGGGACGAGGCACTCGCCGACGCCGACCCGGCCTCCGCGAACGAGGCGGATCTCGCGGAGCAGGCCCGCGTGGTGGAGCTCAACGAAGACGAATACCGATGACCTGGGCTGTTATGTCAGCTTCGAGCGGCGTCCACGGAGCGAAATTCTCGCCTCCGACGACGCACAGCCGCATTACCCAAAAGTACGATGGCGGGCGTGACGCACCATCTTGCGTGCGCCGCGTACGGAACCACTTCTGGGAGGCAGCGTGAGCGCCATCGAGCAGACCGAGGCGGCACGCCCGCGGGGCACACGCCTGCCACGCCGAGCCCGGCGCAATCAGCTTCTGGGCGCGGCCCAGGAAGTTTTTGTCGCGCAGGGCTACCACGCGGCCGCCATGGACGACATCGCCGAGCGGGCGGGTGTCAGCAAGCCGGTGCTCTACCAGCACTTCCCCGGCAAGCTCGACCTCTACCTCGCCCTGCTCGACCAGCACTGCGAGTCCCTGCTGCACTCGGTGCGTACGGCGCTGGCGTCGACGACCGACAACAAGCAGCGTGTCGCGGCGACGATGGACGCCTACTTCGCCTATGTCGAGGACCCGGGCGGCGCCTTCCGGCTGGTCTTCGAGTCGGACCTCACCAATGAGCCGGCCGTCCGCGAGCGGGTGGACAAGGTCTCGCTGGAGTGCGCCGAGGCCATCAGCGCGGTGATCGCCGAGGACACCGGCCTGTCGCGGGACGAATCGATGCTGCTCGCCGTGGGCCTGGGCGGCGTCTCGCAGGTGGTCGCGCGCTACTGGCTCTCCTCGGGGAGCAAGGTCCCCCGCGACACCGCGGTGCAGCTGCTGACCTCGCTCGCCTGGAAGGGCATCGCCGGCTTCCCGCTGCACGGCTCGGACACCCACTGACCCGTCCGGGCCACCTGCCCGTGTGTGTGACGCCGGTCGCGGCCCTGTGCCGTGGCCGGCGTCGCGCGTGTTCGCTGCGGGCGTGCCCCAAGGCGTCCTGCCGACCTCCGCGCCGGGCTAATGTGTGCTGCGTACGGCGCGGATGACCGCGCATCCTCCCCCAGCTGACGCCGGGGGACACCCAGACCGTCGGAGGGACATAAGCCGTGGAGGTCAAGATCGGCGTGCAGCACGCACCCCGCGAGATCGTTCTGGAGAGCGGGCAGTCTGCCGAAGAGGTCGAACGCGCGGTGGCTGACGCGCTGGGCGGCAAGTCACAGCTGCTGAGCCTGGTGGACGACCACGGTCGCAAGGTCCTGGTCCCGGCGGACCGTCTGGCCTACGTCGAGATCGGCGAGCAGACGGCCCGCAAGGTCGGGTTCGGCGCGCTCTGAGCGGGGGGCGCCGCATGCGGTGCCCGCAGTTGTGGCGGGGGGGGGGGGGGGGGGGGGGGGGGGCCCCGGCCCGCCCCCCCCCCCCCCCCCCCCCCCGCTCGCGTCGTTCGCCCGTCCTCCGTTCATTTCCCCCGTGCTGGCGCTCCCCGCCTGCATTCCGCTTGTGCCCGGCGGCGGACGGCGCTGCTGCCCGCCGTTCGTGTCGTTCCGGCTGCTCTGATCAGGCAGAGCTTCCCGGACAGGAGGGTTGCCGGGGATACCCCCTGGGTACGACCGCCTACGACCGATTTGTTCGACCGATCGGCCTTGTCACGCGGGAGGGAACAGCATGATCTGGGAAGCGCTCGGCGCCGTGATCGTCGGATTCGTCATCGCTCTGTCCGCCATGCGATGGCTGTCCGACCGGTTCCCCGCGCGCACCCTGACCCTGGCCACGGGCCCGGCCGCCGCGCTGTTCGGCGCGCTGCTGACCCGCTCCATCCTCGGGCCCGGATACCCCGCCCAGGTGCTGGTCGCCGCGATCGCCATGAGCGCGGCCCTGCTCTCGGTGCTGCTCCGCCCGGGACGGCGCGGTTCGCCGGCGCTGAAGAGCCACCGCACCGCCTGAGGACCCAGGGCAGCCCTCAGACGGTCGGGCTCCGTACGACGAAGGACCGGCGGCCCGCAGGCTGCCGGTCCTTCGTCGTACCTCGTCCGTCCTGTTACGCCGCGAGCCCGAGCGCCGCCATCCGCTTGGTGTGCGCCTCGGTGATCCGCGAGAACATCCGGCCGACCTCCGCCAGGTCGAAGCCGTCCGCCACGCCGCCGACCAGCATCGTGGAGAGCGAGTCACGGTCCGCCACGACCCGCTGCGCCTGGGAAAGCGCCTCGCCCATCAGCCGCCGCGCCCAGAGCGCGAGGCGCCCGCCGACGCGCGGCTCGGCCTCGATCGCGGCGCGGACCTTCTCGACGGCGAACGACGCGTGGCCGGTGTCGTCCAGGACGGCCAGCACCAGGCCGCGGGTGTCGGAGTCCAGCCGGGCCGCGACCTCCCGGTAGAAGTCACTGGCGATCGAGTCGCCGACGTACGCCTTGACCAGGCCCTCCAGCCAGTCCGAGGGCGCGGTCTGGCGGTGGAACTCGTCCAGCGCGGCGGCGAACGGCTCCATCGCCTCGTTCGGCTCCGCCTCGATCTGCGCCAGCCGCTCCCGCAGCCGCTCGAAGTGGTGGAACTCGGCCGATGCCATCTTGGCCAGTTCGGCCTTGTCGTCCATCGTCGGCGCGAGCTTGGCGTCCTCGGCCAGCCGCTCGAAGGCGGACAGCTCGCCGTACGCGAGCGCGCCGAGCAGGTCGATCACGGCCGCGCGGTAGTGCGGGTCGGCGGATGCCTGCGCCCAGTCCTGGGCGGCGATCCCGGTGTGTTCTTGCGCGGCAGCAGCGGCGTTGTCAGGCGTCTCCATGACGGGCACAATAGCCCGCTCGGCCGCCCTGGGAAGGCCCTGGTCAGCCACCCGGGCACACCGTGCGGGGCCTGCGGCGCCGTGCCCCGCGGGACGTGATGAATTCCTCACTCATACAAGCCTTCGGGTGCCGCGCCTCATCCGGGGTACAGTGGTATTGGCCCGCCGAGTATCGGTGGGTCGTTCCACGAATGCGGATGCCCGGTCGGTGGCCCGATCGGCTCCAAACCGACCGCCCTCCCCCGCGGCGCGTACCCAGACGTACGGACCGCAAGAGGGACACCGCTCGCGGCTGGAGTGCCTGAGCGTTGGCAGTGGTCCCGCGCCATCCGGCTGTATCAAGCCGGCCCCGTACGAACCCGTACGACGGTGCGGTACGACCCCCTTCGCCGCCTCACGCCGCGTCTCACAGAAGAGGCAAGATTCTGTCTACGTTCCGAGAGCTCGGGATTTTCCCCGAGACCGCCGAAGCCCTTGAGGCAGTCGGCATCGTTTCCCCCTTCCCCATCCAGGAGATGACGCTCCCCGTTGCCCTCTCCGGCAGCGACGTCATCGGCCAGGCCAAGACCGGCACCGGCAAGACCCTGGGTTTCGGCCTGCCCCTGCTGGAGCGCGTCACCGTCCCGGCGGATGTCGAGGTGGGCCGCGCCAAGCCCGAGCAGCTGACCGAGGCGCCGCAGGCCCTCGTCGTCGTGCCGACCCGTGAGCTCTGCCAGCAGGTCACCAACGACCTCCTCACCGCCGGCAAGGTGCGTAACGTCCGCGTGCTCGCCATCTACGGCGGCCGTGCCTACGAACCGCAGGTCGAGGCCCTGAAGAAGGGCGTCGACGTCGTCGTCGGCACCCCCGGCCGGCTGCTCGACCTCGCCGGCCAGCGCAAGCTCAACCTCTCCGAGGTCAAGAGCCTGGTGCTGGACGAGGCCGACGAGATGCTGGACCTGGGCTTCCTGCCCGACGTCGAGCGGATCATCCAGCTGCTGCCGACCAAGCGGCAGACGATGCTGTTCTCCGCGACGATGCCCGGCCAGGTCATCTCGCTGGCCCGCCGCTACATGTCGCAGCCCACGCACATCCGCGCCGCCGCGCCGGACGACGAGGGCCAGACCGTCGCCAACACCACCCAGCACATCTTCCGCGCCCACTCCATGGACAAGCCGGAGATGGTCTCCCGCATCCTCCAGGCCGACGGCCGGGGCCTCGCCATGGTGTTCTGCCGTACCAAGCGGACCGCCGCCGACATCGCCGACCAGCTCGCCAAGCGCGGCTTCGCGTCCGGCGCGGTGCACGGCGACCTCGGTCAGGGTGCCCGCGAGCAGGCGCTGCGCGCCTTCCGCAACGGCAAGGTCGACGTCCTGGTCTGCACCGACGTCGCCGCCCGTGGCATCGACGTCGAGGGTGTGACGCACGTCATCAACTACCAGTCCCCCGAGGACGAGAAGACCTACCTGCACCGCATCGGCCGTACGGGCCGCGCGGGCGCCAAGGGCACCGCCGTCACGCTCGTCGACTGGGACGACATCCCGCGCTGGAAGCTGATCAACAAGGCGCTCGACCTGCCGTTCGACGAGCCGGAGGAGACCTACTCGACCTCCCCGCACCTCTACGAGCTGCTGAAGATCCCGCAGGGCACCAAGGGCGTGCTGCCGCGTGCCGAGCGCACCCGCGCCGGCCTGGCCGCCGAAGAGGTCGAGGACCTGGGCGAGACGGGCGGCCGCGGCCGCGGCGGCCCGCGCAAGTCCGCCGCTGCCGCCGAGGTGGAGGAGCGCCCGCAGCGCACCCGCACCCCGCGCCAGCGCCGCCGCACCCGTGGCGGTACGGCGCTGGACGGCGCGCCCGAGGCCAAGGCCACCGGCTCGCTGAACGCCGCCGAGGGCTCCGAGGGCGTCACCGAGGCACGCCAGCCGCGGCGCCGCCGCCGGACCCGTGGTGCCGCGCAGGGCGGCGCCGGAGCGCCGGCCGGCGTGCAGGCGTCCGAGGTGGTCGACCAGGTAGCCGACGCGGCCTCGGTCGCACCGGCACAGAGCGCCGGCGAAGCGACGGAGGCCCCGGCCAAGCCGCGCCGCCGCCGGACCCGCGCCGCTCGCCCCGAGACCGGCGAGGCGGCCGCGGTCGCCACGGCCGAGGGCACCGCAGTGGCCGCCGAGGCGGTCGCCGCGACGGACGCCGCCGAGGCGCCCGCCAAGCCGCGCCGCCGCACCCGGGGCGCCGCCAAGGCCGCCGCGGAGACCGCGGTGGACAGCGTGCAGGCCGTGGTGGACACCGCCCCGGCCGAGGACGCCGCTCCGGTCAAGCCCAAGCGGACCCGCAAGACCGCTGCCGCGAAGGCCGCCGAGGCTGCCGTGGACACCGCCGAGGGCGTCGCTCCGGTGAGTGACGAGGCCGCTCCGGCCAAGCCGAAGCGGACCCGCAAGGCCGCCGCGACCAAGCCGGCCGCGGACACGACGGACGCTCCGGTCGAGGACGCCGCTCCGGTCAAGCCCAAGCGCACCCGCAAGAGCACCGCCGCCGCGAAGCCGGCGGAGGAGCCCGCCGCGGACGCCCCGGCCAAGCCCAAGCGGACCCGCAAGGCCGCCGCGACCAAGCCGGCCGCGGACACGACGGACGCTCCGGTCGAGGGCGAGGCCAAGCCGGTGCGCCGCCGCACCCGCGCCAAGGCGCCGGCCGCCGAGGCCACGCTCGAGAGCTGACACGCACTACCCGACGGCCCGGCCCCCGCCACTTGCGGAGGCCGGGCCGTCGGCCTTTTTCGACTGCGGCGGCCCGTCGTGCGAGATGCGTGCACAGGGCCGCTGCCTCGTACGGCGGCATCGCGGACCGCCCGCGCGGGGCCGACCGGCCGGTGGGCCGCGACGGCTCCGCATCGGCCGCGCCGCGGGCCCGTCCCGCTAACCTCGCCTCATGAGCAGGCCGCCCACTCTCACGTTGCCCCCGTGCGCCCGCGCGTACCGACTCGACACCGAGCGCGGTGAGTTCGCGGTGCACGACGCCCGGCCCGAAGGCGATGGCGCCCCGGTCGGCACCGCCCTGCTGGTGCCCGGATTCACCGGCAGCAAGGAGGACTTCATCGCCCTCCTCGCGCCGCTCGCCGCGGCCGGCTTCCGGGTGGTCGCGATCGACGGGCGGGGACAGCACGAAACCGCCGGTCCGCGTACCGAAGCGGCGTACGCGCAGAAGGAGTTGGCCCTGGACGTCCTCGCCCAGGCGCGGGCGCTGGGCGGCGGCGAGGAGGCGCCCCTGCATCTGCTGGGGCATTCGCTGGGCGGGCTGATCACCCGGGCCGCGGTGCTGCTCGACCCGGCGCCGTTCCGCTCGCTGACCGCGCTCAGTTCGGGCCCCGGCGCCATCGACGGGTCGCAGCAGAGCCGGGTGCTGACGCTGATCGACGCGCTCGGCCGGTGGGACATGGAGACGGTCTGGCGTGCGATGCGGGCGCTGGACCCGCCCGAGGCGGCGGATGCCGCGACACCGCCGGAGATCGGCGAGTTCCTGCACCGCCGTTGGCTCAACACCGTCCCCGAGCAGCTGGTCGTGACCGGCCGACAGATGATCGAGGAGCCCGATCGGGTGGCCGAGCTGGCGCAGCTGCCGACGGCCAAGCACGTCGTCTCCGGCGCCGTCGACTACGCCTGGCCGGTGCCCTTGATGGACGCGATGGCCGAGCGGCTGTCCGCCCGCCGCACGGTGATCAAGGGGGCCGAGCACTCCCCGAACGTCGAATGCCCACAGGCCACGTCCTCCGCGCTGGCCGGATTCTGGCGGGACAACGGCTAGGTGTGTCTGATGGGCCGCCTCGAATCGCAGGGCAGTGCCTGGGAACGCCGGGCGCACGGCAATGAGCGACCCATCGGACAGTCCCTGGGGCCGGGTGGGCCGAGTGGCCGAGGGCGGCGCCGCCGGGGAGGACAGCGGTGCCCGGCTCGGTGAGCATCGAGGGGAGCGGTCCGTCGGGCGGCCGCCCCGTTCCCGCAGGGAGGCCATGAGCATGACCGAGAACCGGCAGCATGCGGCGCAGGGCATCGCGCTCACCCGCGTCTTCGACGCGCGCCGCGATCTGGTGTTCCGCGCCTGGACGACGCCCGAGCACTTCGCCTACTGGTTCGGCGGGGAGCTCGAGGTGCCGGTGGACCGGATGACGATGGACGTGCGGCCGGGCGGCGCCTGGAGCCTGGTCATGCGGGCTCCGGACGGCCGCGAGATGCCGTTCTCCGGGATCTACCACGAGATCGCGGCACCCGAGCGGCTGGAGTTCACGATCACGGACACCCCGGCGCCGGCCGAGCCGGACGAGATCGTCCACGTCACCCTCACCGACCTTCAGGGCCGTACCGAGATGGTGTTCCGCCAGGACGGCGGCAATCTCACCGCCGAGCAGTACAGGCAGGCGGAGGCGGGCTGGGCGGGCTTCTTCGACCGGCTCACCGAGCTTCTCGCCCGGGCCTGATCCGCTTACGGGCCGGGGGCTGTCACCGCGCGGCTCAGTACTGCCCCTGGACGTGCTCCCAGAAGCCGTCCCGCAGGACCCGCCGCAGGTCGGCGTGGCCGCGCAGCGAGTGCCGCAGCAGGGCCTCCGCGGCCGTCAG
The DNA here is from genome assembly GCF_043201875.1 of Streptomyces sp. NPDC048248. Lineage (NCBI taxonomy): Bacteria > Bacillati > Actinomycetota > Actinomycetes > Kitasatosporales > Streptomycetaceae > Streptomyces > Streptomyces sp. NPDC048248. Next base: position 186,345 of record NZ_JBICZL010000015.1, on the reverse strand, counting down.
CAGCTCCTGGTCGACGACGCCGGGCAGATACGGGTGGCCGGGCAGCAGCTCGGCGACCCATTCACGGCCGCGTTCGGCCAGCCACTGGGCAGCGATCCGGGCGCCGACGAAGCGCACCTCCTCGCGGGCGGGCGCAGGCCCCTCACCCGCCGACGTGTCCGCGCATTCGACGCCGGGCCGCCGCGAGACGTACGGCTTGCAGAAGTCCAGGTCGAAGGTGCGCTGGCTGTCGACCTCCCACAGCAGCGGTTCCGCCTGGTTGCGGCCGCCGGGGGCCTCGATGCCCCACAGGTGCACGCGCGCGCCGTAGCCCTGCGCCGCCTCCACAGCGGAGACCAGGTCCTCGTCGCCGCCGATGAGCACCGCGTCGCTGATCGCGCGGTGCCGGGCGAGCGACTCCAGATCCGTACGGATGAGGGAGTCGACGCCCTTCTGCTGGTTGTTGGCGTTGAGGTTGCCGAGCCTGACCTTCACATCGGGCAGTTCGGCGATCCGCTGCTGTTCCTGGGTGTGGATGCGGCGGCGCGCGCCGTCGTACCAGTAGACCCGCAGCAGCCGGCTGTCGGGGAAGATCATCCGGGCCCGGTCGATGAACGCCTCGATGATGCCCTCGGCGTCCAGGTCGAACGCCCTGCGGTCCTCCGTGCCGGTGACCAGCCGTCCGGCCGCGGCGTACACATAGCCCGCGTCCACGAAGGCGGCATGGGTGGACGGGGTGGTGGCGACCTCCGCGAGAACCCGGGTGAGCAGCTCATTGGTGCGCTCGATGCCGGCCTGCAGCGCGGCGAGGTCTGGGGAGCCCGTGGGCTGGACGTCGTTCATACCGCGTCCATTGTCCGGGCCGTCACTCTGCGGGCACAACCGCTCTCGCTACCGACGAGTACTTAGACCGTCGAAAATTTTCTTTAGCGTAGGGAATGATTCTCGGGGAACCCCTGTTGTAGCCCTCAGGAAGGTCCGGCAGCGAAGCCGGGCATTCCCGATGAAAATAGTTCTCCTCAGGAGGATCACAGACGAAGGGAGAAGCCTGTGCGCTTCGAGATCATGCGTTTGGACGACGTCGACGGCACGGCCGTGGACAGCACCGTCGTGGACGCCGCCTCCGTCAACCGGATCGTGCAGCAGGCCGCCTCGATCGGCCAGCGCATCTACATCCGCCCGGCAGAAACCGCCGCTCGTTAACACTGCTCCGCCGCACGATGAACAGCTGAGTGCAGACGTCGCAGCGCCCCCGTACGAAACACGTCGTACGGGGGCGCTGCGCTGCCGGGGGCCGGGCGCCGGCCTCAGGAGCCCTGGATCACCTGCGTGACGCCGTTGATGATCTGCTGCACGGCGAGCGCGGAGAGCATCATGCCCGCCAGCCGCGTCACCAGCACCACACCGCCGTCCTTGATTACGCGGATGATCACAAGCGAGAACCGCATCACCAGATAGAGCACGACGTGGATCGCGAGGATCGCCGTCCAGACCGCGACCTGCGCCGACGCCCCGTGGGCGTGCTGCACCGCCAGGATCACCGACACGATCGCGCCGGGCCCGGCCAGCAGCGGCATCCCCAGCGGCACCAGCGCGACATTGACGTCCTTGGTCTGGGTCGGCTCCTCCGACTTGCCGGTGAGCAGGTCCAGCGCGACCAGCAGGAGCAGCAGACCACCGGCGATCATCAGCGCGGGCGTCGAGATGTGCAGCCGCCCCAGGATCTGCCGGCCGAAGATGCCGAAGACGGCGATGACGCAGAAGGCGACGGTGGCCGCCTGCCAGGCCATCCGGCGCTGCACCTTGGCAGGCCGGCCGGAGGTCAGGGCCAGGAAGATCGGGGTGATTCCCGGCGGGTCCATGATCACGAAGAGGGTGACGAAAAGAGTACTGAAGACGGCGACGTCGAACACGGTGATGGCCTTGCGAGAGGTGGTACGGGACGAACGGAAACAGGGTGCGGCGAGGGCAGGCCCCGGTAGGGGAAGCAGGACAGCGGCGCGGCGCACGCCGGCGACGGCCCCGGCGGGCGCCGGGGCGGCCGCGGCGGGGCTACCGGTCGGGGCTCAGCCGCCCGCGCCGGGGACGGGGAAAGCGCCGGTCGCGCGGCGCACGATCTCCCCGTAGATCTCGGGGTCGGTGGTGTGGTCACCGAGGCGGCACGTCTTGCGGCTGCCGTGATAGTCGCTGGAGCCGGTGGTCAGCAACCCGAGATCGCCTGCCAGGGCGCGCAAGCGGGCGCGGGTGGGCTCGTCGTGGTCCATGTGATCGACCTCGATGCCGTCCAGGCCGGCCGTGGCCAGTTCGGCGATCGCGCTCTCCGGTACGCAGACGCCGCGCTTGACGGCCATCGGGTGCGCGAAGACAGTGACCCCGCCGGCGGCCTTGACCAGCCGGATCGCGTCGAACGGATCAAGTTCGTGCTTCTCGACGTACGCCCGGCCGTCGTTGCCCAGCCACTGCGGCGTGAACGCGTCGGAGACCGAGGCGACCACACCAAGCTCCACGAGGGCGCTGGCGACGTGCGGGCGCCCGACGGCTCCGCTGCCGGCGATCCGCGCCACCTGCTCCCAGGTGATGGGCACACCCAGCTCGCGCAGCTTGGCGACCATGCCCTGAGCACGCGGGACGCGGTCGTCGCGGACCAGCTCCCGCTCACGGGCGAGCTCGGGCTCCTCGGGGTCGAAGAGGTAGGCGAGCATGTGCAGGCCCACGCCGTCGAGCCGGCAGGAGAGTTCGGCACCGGTGACCAGGGTGAGCCCCGCGGGCAGCGCCGCGCGCGCCTCGGCGTGGCCGCCGACGGTGTCGTGGTCGGTCAGCGCGACGACGTCCAGACCGCAGGCCGCGGCGTTGCGCACGAGTTCGGTAGGGGTGTCCGTACCGTCCGATGCCGTGGAGTGGGTGTGCAGATCGATGCGCACGACGCGAACTCCAGACTTGCTGCGGGACGGACACGGCGGCCGGGCCTGGTGGCACCGCCGCCGAAGGGGAACGTCAGAAGGATACCGGCCGAGTGCGCGTGACCCCGTCGGGCGGGAGGGAGGACCCACCCCCGCGGGCACCCCGAGGCCGGGCCGCGGTCAGTTCAGGATCCGCGGCGAGAGCGCCCCGCAGGGCAGCAGGTCCACCTCCGCGCCCGCCTCCCGCAGATCGGTGAGCACCAGCTCGTCGTACATCAGCAGGGCGGACTGTTCCGGCCAGGCGATCGCCCACAGCCACAGTCCGCGTGCCTCGCCAGCGAAGACCGCTCGGTCCGGGGGCGCGCCGTCGACGTGCCACATCGGGGTCGGACGGCCGGCTGCCAGGACCTTGGCGTGCGCCGGCTTGTCCAGACACATTCCGGGGCCGGGGTCGGGACCCTCGATGCCGGCGTAGCGCGCGCCGAGTCCGACGCCCAGTTCCTCGGCGATGAGCAGCAGTTCGCCCGGGCCGCCGAGCGGGCCGGGGCCCGAACAGGCCACCGCGGTCGCCCGTCCGCCGCTGCGCTCGTCACCGGCGCAGGCGACACCGGTGAACAGCCAGCCGACCGGCAATGGCCACGGCATCCATACGGGCACCTGGGCCCGGTGGACGACGACGCCGAGGGCTTCGACGCTCGGCGGAACGACCGGCTGGAGTGGGTGCACGGTGCCGTGCACGGCGCACTCCCAGGTGTCGTGGAAAAGACCGGGCGCCCGGACCCGGCCACCGCACTTCGGGCAACTGGGTTCGCCCCTCATAGGGCCCAACGGTCCTCCAGCACCGCCGTCCCGTCAAGGACGATCACTCGTCCGATGTGCCTAATATCACGCCCCACGCAGATCAAGACGGCCTTTTCGGCCATCATGTAGTTGTAGCTTGCACCCTTTAGCCCAGCTAACTTATTGTGTGTATACATCAACGATCTCCGGGCGGCAGCTCGCCCGGAACCGCGAAGTCCGGCAACGGGAAGGGGACCCGCAGCATGAAGAGCAGCAGCCGCGGCGGCACCGGGAAAGATCCCTTCGAAGAGGGCGGAGTGTCCCTCCTGCGCCAGCCCAAGGCCGTCTGGGCCACGGCCGGCGCCTCGGTCGTCGCCTTCATGGGCATCGGCCTTGTCGACCCGATCCTGCCCTCGATCGCCCAGGGCCTGCACGCCTCGAACAGCCAGGTCTCCCTGCTGTTCACCTCCTACTTCCTGATCACCGCCGTCGCGATGCTGATCACCGGCTTCGTCTCCAGCCGCATCGGCGGACGCAAGACCCTGCTGGCCGGCCTCGCACTGGTCGTGGTCTTCGCTGCGCTCTCCGGGATGTCGGGATCGGTCGGCGAACTGGTCGGCTTCCGCGCCGGCTGGGGCCTGGGCAACGCACTGTTCGTCTCCACCTCGCTCGCCGTGATCGTCGGCGCCGCGGCGGGCGGCAGTGCGGCCGCGATCTTGCTGTACGAGTCCGCGCTGGGCCTCGGCATGGCCTGCGGTCCACTGCTGGGCGCGATCCTGGGCGACCTGAAGTGGCGCTACCCGTTCTTCGGCACCGCCGTCCTGATGGCCATCGGCTTCATCGCGATCACGGCGTTCCTCAAGGAACAGCCCAGGCCGGCCCGCAAGACCTCGCTGCTCGACCCGATCAAGGCGCTCGGCCACGGCGGGCTGGCGTCCGCCGCCGTCTCGGCGTTCTTCTACAACTACGCGTTCTTCACGGTGCTGGCCTTCACGCCGTTCGTGCTGAACATGTCGCCCTACAAGTCGGGCGGTGTCTTCTTCGCCTGGGGTGTCCTGCTGGCGGTCTTCTCGGTGATCGTCGCGCCCCGGCTCCAGCACCGCTTCGGCTCACTGAAGGTGCTGGGCGGCTCGCTGGTCCTGCTCGCCGTCGACCTGCTGGTCCTGGGCTACGGCGACCACACCACCGCGATCGTCTGCACGGTCCTCTCGGGCGCCTTCATCGGCCTGAACAACACCGTCTTCACCGAGCTGGCGCTGGGCGTGTCGGACGCGCCGCGGCCGGTGGCCAGCGCGGGCTACAACTTCGTGCGGTGGTTCGCGGCGGCCGCGGCACCCTTCCTCGCGCCGAAGATCGAGGAGTGGACCGACATCCACATCCCGTTCGTGGTCGCGGCCGTGGCGGCGGTGATCGGTGCGGCGATCGTTGCCATCCGCCGCCGCGCGCTGACCCTGCGGGCCGAGGAACTGGAGCCGCGGCACGCCACGGAGGACGGCGTCACCGTCTTCGCCGGCTGACACCCCGCCGCCCGTACGCACGGCCGTGGAACCGCCCCGAGCGCGGCTCCACGGCCGCGGGCGTACGAGTGGCGGCCCCGACAGCGGGAAGGTGACATCGAGCACTCCGGCGGAGCCGTCCGGCACCTCAGCCGTCGAGCGGCACACCCTTGCGCAGCGGGTCGCGCAGATCCGTGCCGTGCTTCAGCCAGCGCTCCTCCAGCGCCTCGGCGCCGTGCACCCGCTTCCAGGCGGCTTCGTTGGGCGTCATCGGCAGCAGCGGCAGAAAGCGGACGGGCTCCAGCGGCTCCTCCAGCTCCAGATCCTCGACCAGTCCGCCGGGCGCGGTCACCAGCACCGAGGTGAAGGCGGCCCCCGGCCACAGCGGTTCGCCCACGTCCAGCGAGGCGCCCGGCGCGACGATCAGCCCTTCGACCTGCGGAGACGCGGCGAGAACGGCGAGCGGCCTGAGCACCTTGTCGGTCTCGGCGCCGCCGGGTCGTACGGACAGCACGAGTTCGGCACGGGGGCCGCGCAGCGGGTCAGCGAGGACGGCCGTGGGGTCGGCCATCGGCTGGGCCGACATCCCGAGCGTGGCGTAACGGACGACCCCGTCGCCGACGAAGCGGAGCACCTCGATACGGTCGGTACCGAGGAACGTGACGGCGGCGCGTGCGTCCGGCTCACCCAGGGCCGTGCGCAGCCGGGCTTCGACCAGCTCAAGAACGTCAGACATGCCGCGAGCATAAGACGCGTCGAGAACAGGCAAAGCGGCACCGTAACGCTTCAGGCGGCTGATAGCCTTGCCGTCTGGTCAGGGAATGACGTCGTCCCCCAGCGGGGACCGGCCGGAGGAGGTGGGACTGCGGTGGATCCGAGTCGACCGTGCAGTACCGATAGTTCTCCTGTCATCCCCCTCGCGCAGCGAATCTCCTGATCCGAGAGCTTCCGTACCCCGCCGCCCAGCGGCGAAACCCGTGAAGTGCCTTTGCGCCGGATGTAGATGACGGAAGAGCGCCTTCGACTCTTTGTTCTGTTTTCTGCGAACTGCCGTCAGCACCACCGCACGGAGCGCCGCCCGCTTTGCGGACGTACGGCCGATGACGCCTCGTACGTCCACGTTCCGGGCAGCGTTACCTCCCCGCGCCCTGGCTGACGGCCGGCCCGTGAAGGAGCCTGCCATGTCGATGATCCGCGACCTGCGCGCCGCCGTCCGCCCGTCCCGGCGCCGCGACGACTCCCCGTACAGCTACCCCGCGACCACCTCCGCCTGCGCGAACAGCGCCATCGTGGACTGCGGCGTCTACCGCGAGGGGCGCCGGGTGCGCGAGCACCTCGCCCCGGCCGAGGCGATGGCCAGCGTGCGCGCCGACGGCGGTTTCGCCTGGATCGGCCTGCACGAGCCGACCGAGGCCGAATTCGCCGGTATCGCCCAGGAGTTCGGCCTCCACCCGCTCGCCGTGGAGGACGCCGTCCACGCCCACCAGCGGCCCAAGCTGGAGCGTTACGACGACACCCTCTTCACCGTCTTCAAGACCGTCCACTACGTCGAGCACGCCGAGCTGACCGCGACCAGCGAGGTGGTGGAGACCGGCGAGGTGATGTGCTTCACCGGCCGGGACTTCATCGTGACGGTCCGGCACGGCGGGCAGGGCTCGCTGCGCGCACTGCGCCACCGCCTCCAGGACGACCCGGAGCTGCTGGCCAAGGGGCCGTCGGCCGTCCTGCACGCCATCGCCGACCAGGTGGTCGACGGCTACATCGCGGTGGCCGGAGCGGTCCAGGACGACATCGACGAGGTGGAGATCGACGTCTTCAGCTCGGGCACCAACGGCAAGGGCTCGTCCAAGGGCGGCGACGCCGGGCGGATCTACCAACTCAAGCGCGAGGTACTGGAGTTCAAGCGTGCGGTGTCGCCGCTGCTGCGGCCGATGCAGCTGCTGAGCGAGCGCCCGATGCGGCTGGTCGACGCCGACATCCAGACGTACTTCCGGGACGTCGCCGACCACCTGGCGCGCGTCAACGAACAGGTGCTGTCCTTCGACGACCTGCTCAACTCCATCCTCCAGGCCAACCTCGCGCAGGCGACCGTCGCGCAGAACGAGGACATGCGCAAGATCACGTCCTGGGCGGCGATCTTCGCGGTGCCGACGATGATCGCCGGCATCTACGGCATGAACTTCGAGTACATGCCGGAGCTGCACTGGAAGTTCGGCTATCCCGCCGTCCTGCTGGCCACCGTCGCGATCTGCTTCGGTATCCACCGCGGCTTCAAGCGCAACGGCTGGCTCTGAGCCGTACAGCCGCTGCGCCACCGCCCTCTGAGAAGACGTCAGGGGGCGGTGCGGAGCCCGTGTGCCATCCCCCTCCATGGAGCACAAAGGCCCATGAGGGATGTACTGGCCGAGGTCGTCCGCGCCGCCCCAGGGCCCGCCGGGTGCTGGGATGCCGACCCGTCCCGAGCGGGACGCCGCCCATGAGGCGGAGAAGGCGGCGGAGGAACCGGACGACGAGTGGCCGGCTCTCGGTACGAAGGGCGGCTCGCCCGCGACGTGTGGGCCTGCCCGCAGAACCTCGCCCGTCCCGCCCGCTCCCGTCCCGCCCGCTCCTTCACCTCCTGGGCATCCGGGGCGCCAGGACCGCCCCCGGGGTGCCCCGGGCCTGCCCATTAGGCTGAGCCGTATGACGGAGACCGTGTCGCAGGCCCTGCAGGATCGGGCGCTCATCGAAGAGGCCACGAAGAAATCCGGCCTCATCTGGGTGCGGGGGACGACGGGCCCGGCGCGTGCGCTGTGGCACGTGTGGGTCGACGGCGCCGCCTGCCTCATCGGCGACGGCGAGGGCGAGCAGCCCCTCGCCGACCTCGGCCTCACCGACGGGGGCACCGCCACCGTCACCGTGCGCAGCAAGGACAAGGGCGGCCGACTGGTCGCCTGGCAGGCCCGGGTCGCCGAGCCGGCCCCGGAGAGCGAAGCCTGGTCGGCCGCCGTCGGCGAGCTGAAGGGCAAGCGGCTCAACGCACCGGACGCCGATACCCTCACCCAGCGCTGGGCGCGCGAGTGCCGGGTGCTGCGGCTGGAGCCGACCGGTCAGACCGAGCAGCGCCCGGGGGCCATGCCGGACGGCGCCCACACCGCTCCGCCGCTGCCGTCGCCCGCCATCACCCGGCGCCCCGCCCCCGCCGCACTGCCGAAGCTGCTGCGCCGGGGCCGCAAGGGCTGATCCGGGGACGGCCACGGGGCGGCGGCCGATCACCGCGCGAGCCCTGCGCCCCCTTGCCGTCGCGATCCGCCGTCAGCTGTCGCCGGAGATCTGGTGACCGTAGTCGACGACCTGGTCCTTGGCCGGGGCCTGGAGCGGCACGCTCTTGCCCCAGTCGGCGAGCCGGACCACACCGGCGCCGCCCGCCCGGTGGAGCCGCAGCGGATACGGGGTGCCCTCCAGGGAGACGTCCAGGGTGCCGCCGGATCCCGCGGCGGCGGACAGCCGGATGGCGCGGACGCCGTCGATGTCGGTGTGCTCACCCGTCGTCAGCTTGCCCCGGAGTCCCAGCAGGCTGCTCAGCAGCATGTCCTTGTCCGTGAAGCCGCTGAAGCGCTTGTAGACGGGATCGGCGGAGGGGACCTTGACGTACTTGCCGCCGAGTTTGGCCGCCGCGGCCGCGTCGGGGGTGCCGGCCTTGGCGTTCTTCTCACCGGCCCAGAAGGCGGCATCCGCCTTCAGATAAAGCGCGTCGCCGACCCTCAGCAGCTGGAACGCCGCCGCCTTCGTCGTCAGCTCACCCTTGGCGCCGTTCTTCGCCAGCCGCATGTCGAGCTTGTAGGTCCGGCCCTGGCTCACGACGTTGCCGGAGAGCCGGACCGTCCCGGCGCGTTCGGCCGCCGCGCGTGCCTTGGCCTCGACCTTCGCCGCGGGCAGCTTTCCCATCCCGTTGGTGCCGGCGTCCGGGTCCTCCTCGGCCCCGCAACCCGCCAGCGCCGCGGCCAGGCCCGCGCACACCGCCCCCACGAGCGCCGCCCGTCGGATGGGACGGCGGCCGACCAGGGGTCGGGGGCTCGTCCCCGAGGGGATTGCAGTCACGTCGGCTCTGCCTCCTGATGCGGTGACCTCGACAGCAGACGGCAGCGTACCTGGGCCGTCGGCGGTTTTCGGCGGCGTGCCCGACCGGACGCCATACGGCCGTTCCACCGGGGCGGCGGCGACCCGGGCGCGTTAGCCTGAACCCGGACCGAGGCCATATTCCAGGCAGAACGGGAGAAAGGGAGGCCCCTGCATGGCGGTGGTCTTCGTCTCCCATCTCTCCGGCGTCGCCGTCTTCGATCCCAACGGCGACCAGGTCGGCCGGGTCCGCGACCTCGTCGCGATGCGACGGGTCGGCAACCGCCCGCCGCGCCTGCTGGGCCTCGTCGTCGAGGTGATCAGCAGACGCCGGATCTTCCTGCCCATGACCCGGGTGACGGGCGTGGAGTCCGGCCAGGTCATCACCACCGGCGTGATCAACATGCGGCGCTTCGAGCAGCGGGCCTCCGAGACCCTGGTGCTCGGGGAGCTGCTGGACCGCCGGGTGCGGGTGGTCGAGACCGGTGAGGAGGTCACCGTCCTCGACATCGGGATCACCCAGCTGCCGGCCCGCCGCGACTGGGAGATCGACAAGGTCTTCGTCCGCAAGGGCAAGGGCGGTGCCCTGCGCCGCAAGGGCGAGACGCTGACCGTGGAGTGGTCGGCGGTGACCGGCTTCTCGCTGGAGGAACACGGGCAGGGCGCGGAGAACCTGCTCGCCACCTTCGAGCAGCTGCGGCCCGCCGACCTCGCGGGCGTCCTGCACCACCTCTCCGCCAAGCGGCGCGCCGAGGTCGCCGCGGCGCTCGCCGACGACCGGCTGGCGGACGTCCTGGAGGAGCTGCCCGAGGACGACCAGATCGAGATCATCGGCAAGCTCCAGGACGAGCGGGCCGCCGACGTCCTGGAGGCGATGGACCCCGACGACGCCGCCGACCTGCTCTCGGAGCTCCCCGAGGAGGAGAAGGAGCGGCTGCTGGCCCTCATGCGGCCCGAGGAGGCCGCCGACGTCCGCCGGCTGATGTCGTACGAGGAGCGCACCGCGGGCGGCCTGATGACCACCGAGCCGATCGTGCTGCGCCCGGACGCGACCGTCGCTGACGCGCTGGCCCGGGTCCGCGACCCGGACCTCTCCCCCGCGCTCGCCGCGCAGGTCTACGTCTGCCGGCCGCCGGACGAGACCCCCACCGGGAAGTACCTGGGCCTGGTGCACTTTCAGCGGCTGCTGCGGGACCCGCCGTTCACCCTCGTCAGCTCGATCGCCGACACCGATCTGCCGCCGCTGCCCCCGGACACCCCGCTGCCCGAGCTGACCAGCTATCTGGCGACGTACAACATGGTCGCCGCGCCCGTCGTCGACGAGAGCGGCGCGCTGCTCGGCGCGGTCACCGTCGACGACGTGCTGGACCACCTGCTGCCGGACGACTGGCGCGAGGCGGAGATGCACGGCGAGTCGGCGACGGGTGTGAGCGGCGAGGCGTATCTCAGGGAGGCCGGGAATGGGCGCTGAGGAGCGGGAGAGCGCCAAGGAGCGGTCGCGGGTCCACGGGGCGTCCGCGGTCCGCCGGGGCGCCCCTGAGCGGCCCCGGGTGCGGCTGGACCAGCCGCGGGCGCCGCGCCGTACGTTCTGGCCGGAGTACGACCCGGAGGCCTTCGGGCGGCTGTCGGAGAAGATCGCCCGTTTCCTTGGGACCGGCCGGTTCATCGTCTGGATGACGGTCATCATCATCCTGTGGATCATCTGGAACGTCGGCGCGCCCAGTGGATGGAGGTTCGACGAGTACCCCTTCATCTTCCTGACCCTGATGCTGTCGCTGCAGGCCTCCTACGCGGCGCCGCTGATCCTGCTGGCCCAGAACCGGCAGGACGACCGGGACCGGGTCACCCACGAACAGGACCGCAAGCAGAACGAGCGCTCCATCGCCGACACCGAGTACCTGACGCGGGAGATCGCCGCGCTGCGGCTGGGCCTGGGCGAGGTCGCCACCCGTGACTGGATCCGCTCCGAGCTGGCCGACATCATGAAGGAACTGGAGCTGCGGCAGATGGTCGACGCGGAGAGTGACGAACGCGACCGCTGACGGCCTTTCCGGAGGCCCACTCCAGCGCCGTACCATCGGTGCATGGCTACCGACACGCCCACAGGCTCCGCGTCGAGTGCGTCCGCTCCCGGCGAAGATGCCGTCCGCGCCGCCCTCGCTACGGTCAACGACCCCGAGATCCACCGCCCCATCACCGACCTGGGGATGGTCAAATCGGTGGAGATCGCGGCAGATGGCGCGGTCACGGTCGCGGTCTATCTGACCGTCTCCGGATGCCCGATGCGCGAGACCATCACCACCAACGTGCGTGAGGCGGTCGAGGGTGTCGAGGGCGTCACCGGTGTCACCGTCGAGCTGGACGTGATGAGCGACGAGCAGCGCAAGGAGCTGGCGACGTCGCTGCGCGGCGGCACCGCCGAGCGCGAGGTCCCCTTCGCCCAGCCCGGCTCGCTGACCCGGGTGTACGCCGTCGCCTCCGGCAAGGGCGGCGTCGGCAAGTCGTCGGTGACGGTCAACCTCGCCGCGGCGATGGCGGCGGACGGCTTGAAGGTCGGTGTCGTGGACGCCGACATCTACGGTCACTCCGTGCCCCGCATGCTGGGCGCCTACGGCAAGCCCACCCAGGTCGAAAACATGATCATGCCGCCTTCGGCGAACGGCGTGAAGGTCATCTCGATCGGCATGTTCACCCCCGGCAACGCCCCCGTCGTCTGGCGCGGCCCGATGCTGCACCGCGCGCTGCAGCAGTTCCTCGCCGACGTCTACTGGGGCGACCTGGACGTCCTCCTTCTGGACCTGCCCCCGGGCACCGGCGACATCGCCATCTCCGTGGCCCAGCTCGTGCCGAACGCCGAGATCCTCGTGGTCACCACGCCGCAGCAGGCCGCGGCCGAGGTCGCCGAGCGGGCCGGCTCGATCGCCGTGCAGACCCACCAGAAGATCGTCGGCGTGGTCGAGAACATGTCCGGGCTGCCCTGCCCGCACTGCGACGAGATGGTCGACGTCTTCGGCACCGGCGGCGGCGAGCGGGTCGCCGAGGGGCTGACGAAGACGACCGGCACCCAGGTCCCGGTGCTCGGCTCGATCCCGATCGACGTGCGGCTGCGCGAGGGCGGCGACGAGGGCAAGCCGGTCGTCCTGACCGACCCCGACTCCCCCGCCGGCTCCGCCATCCGTGCCGTCGCCGGCAAGCTGGGCGGCCGTCAGCGCGGCCTGCAGGGCATGTCGCTGGGCATCACCCCGCGCAACAAGTTCTGAGGGGTCCGGCGGAGGGAGCTCGCGCTCTCTGCGCCGGCACGGTGAAGGGGCGGGCCCGCTGCGGGTCCGCCCCTTCACCGTCCGTGCGGGCGACCGGGCTCCGCCGGCCCGCCCGCGCCGCTCAGCCCTCGTACACCGCGAGGTCCTGGATCACCGAGAAGGCCACGCCGTACGCGCTCATACCGCGCCCGTAGGCGCCGATGTGCACGCCGTCGGCGCCCTCGCTCGCGGAGCCTGCCAGCACCCAGCCGTACTCCGACTCGCGGTAGCGGAACGGTGTCGGCACGCCGTCGACCGGCAGTATCAACTCGCTCCAGCTCTCGCCGTCGAGATCGTCCGCCAGCTCCCAGGCGATCATCGTCTGCTGGTCCAGCCAGTCGTCGCGCAGTGTGCGGTCCATCTGCGACGGCCAGGTCTGCGCGAGCAGCCCGGACCCGGCGAGCCAGGCCGCCGTCGAGATCGAGGTGGCGTCCAGGACGCCGGTGCCGTCGGCGCTGCGCCGTACCGGGCGGCTGGCGACGGTCACGACGACCGCGAACCGCTCGGTCTCCTTCGTCGTTTCCACCCTTATGGTGGGCGTCTCGCCGTGCCCGGTCGCACCGTGTTCCACGGTGCCGTCCGCGGCCACGCCGACCCGCATCAGCCAGCGAGGTCCGGTGAACGCCTCATCGAGGCCGTACCACGGGAACGCGGCCAGCAGATAGCCGTCGACCTTCCGGCCGACGTCGGCGGACACCGCTTGTGCCGCTGTCCGACTCGTCGTCTCCATCTGCGCGGAGCCTCCTTGTTGCCCTGCGTCGTGGGCGGCCCGCCCCCCTCAGGCGACCTCACCCCGGACACCGGGAGCATAGCCATACGGGTCAACACAGCCGGGCATACGGGAGTATCAGGTGGCGTCGGCGTCGAAAGGCGGACGCTCTGCCTGTTCCCCGCTGCCGCTCTTTTTGACCATGTCAGGGCGGCCGGAGGCGGCGGCCGGGGCTTCCTTGGACAGATTCGGGCCTGCGCCATTCGAGGGCGCGGCGGACGCGTCGCCGTCCCGGCTGTGCACCGCGTCGGTGACCTCGGCCATCTCCTTCTTCAGGTCGAAGCCGTTGCGGATCTCCTGAAGGTCCTTGAGGCCGTACTCGTCCTTCTCCAGGACGTGCTTGCGCACGAAGTTCTTGGGCTTGAGGTCGTCGAACTCGAAGTCCTTGAACTCCGGGCCCAGCTCGCTGCGGATGTCTTCCTTGGCGCTGTCGGAGAACGCCCGCACCTTGCGGATGAAGCCCGTCACGTCCTGAATGACCTTGGGCAGTTTGTCCGGGCCGAAGACGAGCACCGCAAGGATCACGAGCGCTACCAGCTCGAGGGGTCCTATGTCGAAGAACACCTTGCGGCTCCTTGGGGTATCGCGGCCTCGGGGGCCCGGAGGCCAGGCCGTCTCTCACGGTACCTGGCCCGTCGCCATGGGCGGGAGTCACCCGCACCAACACCCTGCAAACGATCAGTCCGTGCTGGAGGAGCCCAGCGTGAGCCGGACGGACCGCTCCTCCCCGTCCCGCTCCAGGGTCAGCAGCAGGCTGTCGCCCGGCCGGTGGCTGCGGATCTTGACGATCAGTTCCTCACCTCCGTGCACCGGAGCCCCGTCCACCTCTGTGATCACGTCGCCGGGCCGGATCCCGGCCTTCGCGCCCGGACCACCGGGGGTGACCGGCGCCTTCGCGTCCTTGCTGCGGGCGCTCACCCGCGCACCGTCCCCGGTGTAGTCCATCTCCAGCGTGACGCCGATCACCGGATGGGTGGCCCGCCCGGTGTTGATCAGCTCCTCGGCGACCCGCTTCGCCTGATTGATCGGTATGGCGAAGCCCAGCCCTATGCTGCCGCCCTGCGCGCCGCCGTCCAGGCCGCTGCCGCTGTCGGCGGCCCGGATCGCACTGTTGATGCCGATCACCCGCGCCTTGGAGTCCACCAGCGGCCCGCCGGAGTTGCCCGGGTTGATGGGCGCGTCCGTCTGGAGGGCGTCGACGTACGACACATCGCTGCCGTCGCCCTTCTCGCCGCCCGCGGTGATCGGGCGCTGCTTGGCGCTGATGATGCCCGCGGTGACGGTGTTGGCGAGGTCGTAGGGTGCGCCGATCGCCACGACCGGATCGCCGACCCGCACCGTGTCGGAGTTGCCGAGGGCCAGCGGCCGCAGCCCCGTCACGCCCTCGACCTGGACGACCGCGAGGTCGTAGCCGCCGTCCTGGCCGATGACCTTGGCCTTGGCCGTCTGGCCGCCGCTGAAGGTCACCGAGATCTCCCCGCCCGTGCCGGCCGGTTCGACGACGTGGTTGTTGGTGAGGATGTGGCCCTGCCGGTCGAGGACGAAGCCGGTGCCGGTGCCCTGTTCTGCGCTGCCGCGGACGTGCAGGGTCACCACCCCGGGCAGCGCGGTCTGCGCGATCCCGGCGACGCTCTCGGGATTGCGGCCACCCTGCTCGCCTGCGGCCTGGGGAAGCTCGATGTCGCTGAGGCCGCCGTTGCGCTCGATGTACGCGCCGATGCCGCCGCCGACCCCGCCCGCGAGGAGGGCGACCACCACCGCGCCGATGGCGAGCGTTGCGCGCCGGCTGCGCCGGCCACCCGGCGGAGGCCCTGCGGCACCGCCGTGCTGCGTGGCGCTCCAGGGGTCGTACTGCTGCCAGGCGCCCTGCGGGGCGGCGACGGTGTTTGCGGGACCTGCTGCCTGACCATGACCCGTGAGGTCCGGAGAGGGCTGCGGCTGCGGCTGCGGCTGCGGCTGCGGCTGCGGCTGCGCGGCGAACGCGCCGGTGGGGGCGTGCGGAGCCGCCCCGGCCTGCGGCTGGAGGGCCGCTGGGGGCTGATGCGCCGCTGCGGGCTGCGGGTGCGGCTGCTCGGGCGGCAGCGACCGGTCGCCCCCGGAGCGCTCAGCGCCCGCCGACCGTGCGCCGGCGGCGCGGGGACCCCCGTCCCCGGGCTGCGGCATGAACCCACCGTCCGTGCCGTCGCACGGGGTGCCCACGCCCTCGTCACGGGCGCCAGCGGTCTCATGACCAGGAGCCTGCGGGGCGGCGGTCTGCAGGGCGGTGGGCGTGCCGGCGGGGACGCCGTGCGGGAGGTGGTGCGCGCCGGTGTGCCCGTCCGGTGCGGCATGCGCCCCGTCCGGCGCTCCCCCGCCGCTGCCTATGCCTGCGGCTGGGGGCGGGGGCGCGCCAGCGGCTGTGGAGGTGGAGGTGGACGCTGCGGTGCCTGGTGCGAGCTGCGGGCCCGACGGCACACCCTGCTGCGGCACGCCGGGGTGGCCGGCGCCCGCCTGCGGCATGTGCGGAGCAGGCGGGGAGTGCGGAGCCTGGGGTGGCTGCGGGACCTGCGGGGGCATGGCGCCGGAGGGGGTCGGCGCCGGCGCGCCGTACGCGGGCTGCGGCCCGGCCGGCGGCGGCATACGCGTGCCGTGCGCCGGAGTGGGAACCGGGCGCTGGACAGGCGGCGCGGGCGCCCACGGGCCGGGGCCACCGTACGGGGGCGTGCCGTACGGGTCTTCGGGATGCAGCGGCTGCCGGATCTGCGCATCAGCACGCGGCCCAGCCGAGGCGGCCTGACCAGCAGCACCCCGGGGGGCGTCGACGCCCTGACTCCCCGCCACTGGGGCGGAGAGCGTCGGATCGGGTGAAGGCGCGGGGGCAACGGGCGTGGCCGCGCCGTGCGTCGGCCCGGAAGGCGCCGCGTCGGCAGGCACCGCGAGGGAGGACGTCGCGGCGTCGTCTCCCGGAAGCCCGGGGGCCGCAGCGGAGGCAGCCATGGCGTCGGACGTCGGGGCGGAAGGCGCCGGGACCTCATGCGACCCGACGCCGGACGTCGCGACGGCAGAGGGCCCGTCAGGTGTCGCGGCCGAAGGCATCGGGGCGGAAGGCGTCGAGTCGGATGCGGACACGGCGTCGGGGCTCGCGGCGGCGGGTGTCGGGGCCGGCAGTTGCGCGCGCGGGTCGGCAGCCGTCTTCTCCCCGGCGTCCTCGGCGATCTGACCGAGCGTCACGGTCGACGCGGCGCGGTGGCCGCCGGACGGCCCGGCTCCGGCCTCAGGGGCCGGCGCGTCCGGCGCCTGAGGAGCCGTGGCGCCCGTGGACTGCTTCTCGAGGCGCACCGGGTACGCCGCGGCGCCGCGGGTCTCGTGCGCGGTAGGGACGAGTCCGTCCGTCGTTTCGGGCGCCTCGGGACCGCCGTGCGGGCCAGGAGCCGGACTCGCATCCGGCTGCTGCCCACGCTCCGGCGGACGAACGGTCCAGTCCTCGTCCTCCCGCGGCCCGGCGGAGGAATCTGACGCGGCGCCGTGCGCGACGGTGCCGTCCGGCACGCGGGCATTCGGCGCGAGGGCTCCCGACGCGGCGCCAGCTGGGGCAGTCGGGGTGTGCGGACCGGTCTCGGCGGACGGTTGCGGGCCCGGAGTGTGTCCCGGACGGCTCCACCACTTCAGCTTCGGCCCGGCGGCCTTACCGTCGTCCATGCTCTCCCCACCCATTTCGCCCGCCGCGCTGCGCGAGCCACCGCCACCTCGCGGCCCACCCCCGAACAGGGGTGCGCCGCCCAACAGCGATTCAACCAGTTCCGCGCGGGCCTGCGCAGGGTCCGGTCAGTGCTGGGCGGGGGTTGTTCCCTGGGCGACGGGACCGGGGGTCGCCGCCGAGCCGACCAGCGGTCGCTTGGGCTCCAGCGGCGGCTGCGGGTGGGGGCGCTTGGCGGTCGCCTGGCTCTCGGCTGCCACCGGGGCGAGGTGGTAGGCCGAGCCGGGGCCGGTCGCAGCTATCAGCGGCGGCAGGCCGAACCGGCCCGCCGTCGGGCTCGGGGCCAGGAACGAGCGGGAGGGCACGGCCGTGCCGGGACCGTACAGCCCCAGCGAGCTGGGGGCGGGAGCCGTGGCCTGCGCACCGGCCTGTGGTGAGGAGACCGACCGGGCATTGCGGTTGAGGAGGAGTTCCTCGCCGCGCACCGGCGAGCCACCTGCCGGCGGAGTGGCGCTGAGCGGGACGGCCGTGCCGGTGCCGTCGCCGCGCCCGGCGGGCGTATCGACGGCAGCCTCCAGCGGCAGCGCGCCGCCGAGCGCGAAGGCCGCGAGCGAGACCGCCCCGGCAGCCGCGAAGGCGAATCTGCGCCGCTGCGGAGCGGGCCGGTCGGTGTCGTGGACGCGGAAGCCCTGCGGGCGGGGCCGCGGGGGGACCGCGGACATGGCGTGGCCCTCGGAGGGGAGATAGCCGAAGGGGCCACCCGTCGCGAAGTCACCGGGCCCCAGGCCACCCGCGCCGAGCCTGCTGCCCGGGCCGTTCTGGTCGCCGCCGGGCAGCCCCTGGAGGCGCGCCAGCAGACCCTCGGACGGGCCGGGGGGCGCCGTCTCGGCGAAGACGCTCTTCAGCCGGCGCTGGGCGTCGGCCTCGGCCTTGCACTTACCGCACGTGGCGAGATGGGCGAGCACCCGCTCGCGCGCGTCATGCCCCAACTCACCGTCGACCAGGGCTGCGAGACGGTCGCCGAGATGTTGTTCGGAAGGAGACGGACGGCCAGTACCGCTCACGCGATCCCGACCTCCCCGGTGGAGACCACGGCCAGCGCGCGCTGCTGTTCACGCTCTTCGGCGCGCGCCGCCGGGGAACGGTGCTTGAGCGCCTTGCGCAGGTGGGAGCGGCCCCGGTGGATCCGGCTGCGGACCGTGCCGAGCTTGACGCCGAGGGTCGCGGCGATCTCCTCGTACGACAGCCCCTCGATGTCGCACAGCACGACGGCGGCGCGGAACTCCGGCGCGAGGGTGTCCAGCGCCTGCTGCACATCCGCGTCGAAGTGCGTGTCGTTGAAATGCTGCTGCGGGGAGGGCTCGCGGCTGGGCAGGCGCTCGGCCGCGTCGTCGCCGAGCGCGTCGAAGCGGATGCGCTGACGGCGGCGGACCATGTCCAGGAAGAGGTTGGTCGTGATGCGGTGCAGCCAGCCCTCGAAGGTGCCGGGGGTGTACGTCGACAGCGATCGGAAGACGCGGACGAACACCTCCTGCGTGAGGTCCTCGGCGTCGTGCTGGTTGCCGGTGAGGCGGTAGGCAAGGCGGTAGACCCGTGCACTGTGGGTGCTGACGATCTCCTCCCAGCTGGGGGGAGTCCACGCCTGCACATCCGCGTCCTCGGCGAAGGTCGCGGTGGGTGCGGAATCGGTGGTGGTGGCTCCTCCCATGCCCTTGGGGCCATGGGCACGGAAACGGTCAGCGGTGTTTGTCACGGATTTCGGCTCGGCGGACGACCGACGCGAGCGCCTCAGCACTCTGCGGTCACCCGCTGCAGCCGCACCTCCCCTGGTGGCTCTGGTGGTGTCCAGTAGAGCCCCTACCATATCCACCTCGCCCGTTAGCTCCGGATAAGCAGATTTGACCTGCATTTGGTCCTGCTTCTGGTCTTGCCGCATGTCTCGCGCGGTCTTCACCGGTGCATCCCCCCTGCCTCTTGATAACGCCCGGTCCCATCTGCGGGTTCCCGCACGCAGCGGATACAGTCACGGTTGCGTCAACTACGGGGACAGGAGAGGGCCATTACCGGCAACCGGCAGACGAGCTTGGCTTTCGCCGAGGCGTACGGCGCCGGGACCATCGACGGCACCGCCGAAGCCGCCCTGCGCTGGTCCCGGGACCGCGCGCGCGAGGCAGGCATCCGTACGGTGACGACCGGCACCGGCGCGGCCCTGCGCATGCTCGCCGCCACCGCCGACGCCAAGGCCGTCGCCGAGATCGGCACGGGCACCGGCGTGTCGGGCATCTACCTCCTGCACGGCATGCGCCCGGACGGGGTGCTGACCACGGTCGATCTCGAACCGGAGCGGCAGACGTTCGCCAAGCAGGCGTTCCGCGAGGCGGGCTTCGCCGGCAACCGCGCCCGCTTCATCCCCGGCCGCGCCCTGGACGTCCTGCCCCGCCTCGCCGACGGCGGTTACGACCTCGTCTTCTGCGACGGGGACCTGGTCGAGTACCTCGAGTACCTCGCTGAATCGTTGCGTCTGCTGCGTCCCGGCGGCCTGGTGTGCTTCGAGGGCGTCTTCGCGGACGGCCGTACGGTCGACTCCGCGGTGCAGCCCGCGGAGGTCCTGCGACTGCGCGAGCTGCTGCGGGCCATCCGGGAGAGCACCACCCTGGTGCCGTCCCTACTGCCGGTGGGCGACGGACTGCTCTGCGCAGTCAAGCGAGGCTGACCGCCCCCCCTCCGGCCCGCGACCTCCGCCCTCCCATCGTGGGACGGCTTAGTCACCTTCAGCCCGCCCCCCGGGTGTCGGGTCCAACGTGAATCCACGACAGCCAAGGGCCGACGACATCCGAGGCCCGCGTCCGCCATGACGGCGATGACGGCGGTGACATAAACGAAACAGCCCCGGCACGCGGCGCGCATTTCTGCACGCCGCCTGCCGGGGCCGGGGTATTCGGCTGGGGATACCGGGGGTCAGCCCCCGGGGAACCGCAGCAATTGGGCCGCCCTCGTCAGACGGTGACCTTCTCCAAGGCCTCACCCAGGGCCTTGGCTTCGTCGGGTGTCAGCTCGACGACGAGTCGCCCGCCGCCTTCGAGCGGAACGCGCATGACGATGCCCCGCCCCTCCTTGGTCACCTCGAGCGGGCCGTCGCCCGTCCGCGGCTTCATGGCCGCCATGCTCGTTCCCCTTCCTGAAACCAGCTCATCGCAGCCGACAACCCACGTGTCACCGGCATCGAACACATTGCTTCCCAGTCATTATCCCGCATCGAACGACCCGATGACCAACATCGGCCTGCATCCCTTTGGCAACGCGCTCTCTCAAAACCACTCAATTCGGGGAGGCGGCTGCGATACTGCGCCACCCGCACACGTCCGACGCGCCCGGATTGTTTGACGTACGTCACATGTCGGCAGCCGATGATCTCCGGCATCCTGAGCGCTGGCTGCCATTACCAGGCAGTACGAGCCGCGACGGAGGGGACTCCCACTATGGCCGACACCGTGCTCTACGACGTGACCGACGGACTCGCGACGGTCACTCTCAACCGCCCCGACGCGATGAACGCGCTCAACATCGAGGCGAAGGTCCAACTGCGGGACACCCTTCAGCAGGCCGCCGCCGACCCGGCCGTCCGGGCCGTACTCCTCACGGCCACCGGGCGCGCCTTCTGTGTCGGCCAGGACCTCAAGGAGCACATCGGGCTGCTGGCCGAGGACCGGGCCAACGGCTCGGGCAACACCATGAACACGGTGCGCGAGCACTACAACCCCATCGTCACGGCGTTGACCGAGATGCCCAAGCCCGTGGTCGCGGGGGTCAATGGTGTCGCCGCGGGGGCGGGTGCCGGGTTCGCGCTGGCCGCCGACTACCGGGTCGTCGCGGACTCCGCCTCCTTCAACACCTCCTTCGCGGGCGTGGCGCTGACCGCGGACTCCGGGGTGTCCTGGACGCTGCCCCGTCTCATCGGCCACGGCCGGGCCGCCGACCTGCTGCTCTTCCCGCGCAACGTCAGCGCCCAGGAGGCCTACGACCTGGGCATGGTCAACAAGATCGTCCCCGCCGCGGAGCTGGCCGCCGAGGCCGCGGCCGTGGCCCGCCGACTGGCCGACGGACCGACCGCCGCCTACGCCGCGCTCAAGGAGTCGCTGGCCTACGGGGCGGGCCACTCGCTCGCCGAGACCCTCGGCAAGGAGGACGAACTGCAGGGCCGGGCCGGAGCCTCCGAGGACCACGGGATCGCGGTCGAGGCATTCGTGAAGAAGGAGAAGCCGCGCTTCCTGGGCCGCTAGGACGGCCTGCCGGGCCCGGTGGCTCGGGAGCACGACCGTGGCCGTGGCGGCGCCGTAGGAAGCGACCTGGCGCGCCACCGGCCCGCGGTGCCTCGGGGCTGCCGGTCCATACGGTCGTGGTCCCTTCGGCGGGAATCCATGCAGCGGGGATCCATGCGGTCGTCGAACCCGGCTCGGGCAGGCTGCACCACCGTCCGCGAATCCGCCGCGGTCAGTCCGCCACATCGGCAGCCCTGTACGGAACGTCGGCTGCCGGGGCCCGCCGCTTGCCCCGGCCGGCTCGAATCCCGTTTTCCGGCCGCCCCTGCCCCGATCCTCATCCGTCACCGACTGCCGCCCACCGACCCCACTCCGCGCGCGGATCAGCCATCCACCCGGGCTACCGGGGTGACGGCACGGTCCGCGAAGCCGCCGGAGCAGCGCCGCCGCATCGGCAGCCCCTTACCGGCCCGAAGGTTGCCCCAGCCGGCCGGTCGACTCGCAGCCCGTCTCCGGCCACCGGCTCGGATCCGCACGGCCACCGATCGACGTCCACCGACTCAACTCCGCGTGCAGTCAGCCACCCGCCCCGACAGCCGGAGCGGCGGCACAGTCCGCCAATCCGCCAGTCGGTCCGCCACATCGGCAGCCCGTACAGCCCGCCGGTCAGCCAGAAGCTGCTCGACTCGCAGCCCGTCTCCAGCCGCCCGCCCCGATCCGCACGAGTCACGACTGCCGTCCACCGACCCCACCCCGCGCGCGGTCAGCCACGTACCCCGGCTACCGGCCCGCCCTGTCCGGGCACGAGCCCACCCGTGCGCCGGTCGGCTCGGTCACCGGGCCCTCGCCCCCGCTCACCCCCCGGCTCGTCCCGCCGCCTCCGTCGTGGCGCGGGCGTGGCAGTCCGCCAAGTGGTCGTTGACCAGGCCGCAGGCCTGCATCATGGCGTACGCCGTCGTGGGGCCGACGAAGCGGAAGCCGCGCTTCTTGAGGTCCTTGGCGAGTGCTGTCGACTCCGGGGTGACCGGCTGGAGGTCGGCGAGGGTGCGGGGCGCCGGGCGATCGGCCCGGTCCGGGGCGTAGGACCAGATGAGGGCGTCGAGTTCGCCGGGGGTCAGCTCGGCGGCGACCTTGGCGTTGTTGATCGTTGCGGCGATCTTGGCGCGGTTGCGGATGATGCCGGGGTCGGCGAGCAGCCGTTCGGCGTCGGCGTCGGTGAAGCGCGCCACCTCGGGGATGCGGAACCCTGCGAACGCGGCGCGGAAGCCGGGACGGCGGCGCAGGATCGTGATCCAGGACAGCCCGGACTGGAAGGCCTCCAGGCTCATCCGTTCGAAGAGGGCATCGTCGCCATGGACGGGCAGACCCCATTCGGTGTCGTGATACTCGCGGTAGTCGGCCATCCGCTCGCCTTCCATGCCCCAGGGGCAGCGGGGAACGCCGTCCGGAGCCGTCACCACGCCGCTCACGACCGCTCCTCACCCTCGGCGCCGTCACGGCCGTCAGGGGCTTCGGAGGGGCCGGAAGGCTGCGGGGCCCCACTGCCGGGCTGCGCGTCCGCCACGGGACCGCCTGCGGGCCGTGCGTCCTCCACCGGGCCCGGTGGGACGGGGCCAGGCGGAAAGGGGCCGGGCGCGCCTCCCTGGCCGGCTCCGCGGGCCTGCATGGCCGCGGCGTGCGCGCCGGCCAGCGCGGATTCCAGCTCGGCGATACGGGCGTCGCGCTCCGCCAGCTCGGCGCCGAGGCGGTCGAGGACGTCGTCGACGTCCGACATGTGGTACCCGCGGACCGTCACGGGCAGGCGGACGGCCTCGATGTCGGCGCGCGCCACCGGGCGCTCCGCCGGCAGCGGGTCGTAGAGCCGGTCCGGCGCGGCGTCGCGCAGCCCGCCGCCGTCACCGTCGCCGTCACCGCCGCCCACGACGACGAGCGTGACCGCCGCGACGACCACGACCATCGCGATCAGCAAGAACCAGAACACGACCAACTCCCCGAACTGTGCGCCTGCACTGATCGTGCCATGCGGGTGTGACAGTTAGGGTCGCTGGCGGACCACGGAGAAGGAGTCAAGGAATGCTGCGGCTGGGGAATCGCGAGTTCGGCGCGCACGAGCCGGTGATCATGGCGATCGTGAACAGGACGCCGGACTCCTTTTACGACCAGGGCGCCACGTTCCGCGACGAGCCCGCGCTCGCCCGTGTCGAGCAGGCGGTGGCCGAGGGTGCCGCGATCATCGACATCGGCGGCGTCAAGGCCGGCCCCGGCGAGGAGGTGAGCGCCGAGGAGGAGGCGCGCCGCACGGTCGGGTTCGTGGCCGAGGTGCGCAGGCGTCACCCGGATGTGGTGATCAGCGTCGACACCTGGCGGCACGACGTCGGCGAGGCGGTCTGCGAGGCGGGCGCCGATCTGCTCAACGACGCCTGGGGCGGCGTCGATCCGAAGCTCGCTGAGGTCGCGGCGCGGCACGACGTCGGCCTGGTGTGCACGCACGCGGGCGGTGCCGAGCCGCGTACCCGCCCGCACCGGGTGACGTACGAGGACGTCATGGCAGACATCCTGCGGGTGACGCTCGGACTTGCCGAGCGGGCCGTGGAGTTGGGTGTCCGGCGGGACGCGATCATGATCGATCCGGGGCACGACTTCGGGAAGAACACCCGGCACAGCCTGGAGGCGACCCGCCGGCTCGGCGAGATGGCGGAGACCGGCTGGCCGGTGCTGGTCTCGCTGTCCAACAAGGACTTCGTGGGCGAGACGCTGGACAGGCCGGTCAAGGAACGGGTGCTCGGCACCCTGGCGACGACCGCGGTGTCGGCCTGGCTGGGCGCGCAGGTCTACCGCGTCCACGAGGTCGCCGAGACCCGGCAGGTGCTGGACATGGTGGCGTCGATCGCCGGTCACCGGCCCCCGGCGGTCGCCCGCCGGGGACTGGCCTGAGGCCGATTCCGGGGCCGGAGGCGAGCGTCTTCGGCCCGCGGCGGCCCGCTCTCAGGCGCCGACCTCCTTGGTCACCAGCGCGACCGCCTCGTCGACGTCATCGCTGAGGTGGAAGAGGTCCAGGTCGCGCATGGACGCCTTGCCCTGGGCGATGAGGGTGCCGCGCAGCCAGTCGACCAGCCCGCTCCAGTAGGACGTGCCGAACAGCACGATCGGGAAGCGGGTGACCTTCTGCGTCTGGACGAGGGTGAGCGCCTCGAACAGCTCGTCCAGGGTGCCCATCCCGCCGGGCAGCACCACGAAGCCGCTGGCGTACTTCACGAAGCAGGTCTTGCGGACGAAGAAGTAGCGGAAGTCGACCCCGAGGTTGACGTATTCGTTGAGGCCCTGCTCGAAGGGCAGCTCGATGCCGAGGCCGACGGAGACCCCGCCCGCCTCGTGGGCGCCCTTGTTGGCGGCCTTCATGGCGCCGGGCCCGCCACCGGTGATCACCGCGAACCCGGCCTCGACCAGGGCCCGTCCGATGCGCACCCCGGCGTCCCACTCCGCCGAGCCCGGTGCGGTTCGGGCCGAGCCGAAGACGCTGATGGCCGGGCCGAGCTCGGCCAGCGCCCCGAAGCCCTCGACGAACTCCGCCTGGATGCGCATCACGCGCCACGGGTCGGTGTGCACCCACTCGGAGGGGCCCGCGGTGTCCAGCAGCCGCTGGTCCGTGGTGCTGCCCTGCACCTGCCCGCGTCGGCGCAGGACGGGACCCAGCCGCTGCTCCTCCGGGGTCGGTTCACCCTCGAGGTCGGCCATGATGTGCTCCCTCCGCTGACAGATCGTTTGCCGCATCAGCGTAGATCCACGGACGCGCGGCGCAGGGGAATTCGGCCGGTGGACGACCCGCAGGTGAGCGTCGCGGGCGGACGCCCGGGGCCACTCAGTCCGTGAGCCAGGCGCGCAGCCGCTCCTCGCAGTGCAGGATCCGGTCGACCTCGACCCGCTCGTCCTTCTTGTGCGCGAGAAGGGAGTAGCCGGGGCCGTAATTGACGGCGGGGACGCCGAGCGAGCTGAAGCGGGAGACGTCGGTCCAGCCGAATTTGGGCATCGCGGTGCCGCCGACGGACTCCATGAACGCCTTCGCGGCAGGGTGGGACAGGCCGGGCAGCGCGCCCGGGGAGTGATCGTCGACGATGAACTCGTCCACCGGGCAGTCCGCGAAGACCTCGCGGACGTGGGCCAGCGCCTCGTCGGGGGTGCGGTCGGGCGCGTAGCGGAAGTTGACGGTGACGGTGCAGGCGTCCGGGATGACGTTGTTGGCGACCCCGGCCTCGACGCGGACCGCGTTCAGTCCCTCGCGGAACTCCAGGCCGTCGATCACCGGGCGGCGCGGTTCGTAGGCGGCGAGCTTCGCCAGGATCGGCGCGGCGGCGTGGATGGCGTTGGCGCCCATCCAGCTGCGCGCGGAGTGGGCCCGCTCCCCGGTGGTGCGCAGCAGGACCCGCAGGGTCCCCTGGCAGCCGCCCTCCACCTGGCCGTCGGAGGGCTCCAGGAGGACGGCGAAGTCGCCGGTCAGCCAGTCCGGGTGCGCGTCCGCGACGTGGCCGAGGCCGTTGAGGTGCGCCGCGACCTCCTCGTTGTCGTAGAAGACGAAGGTCAGGTCGCGGTTGGGTGCGGGCACGGTGGCGGCCATGCGCAGCTGGACGGCCACGCCCGACTTCATGTCGCAGGTGCCGCAGCCCCACAGGACGCCGTTCTCGTCGAGCCGGGAAGGGACATTGGGGGGGTTGTCCGCGATCGGCACGGTGTCGAGGTGTCCGGCGAGCACCACGCGCTCGGCGCGGCCCAGGTTCGTGCGGGCCACGACGTTGTTGCCGTACCGGTCGACGGTCAGGTGCGGCAGCGCCCGCAGGGCGTGCTCGACGGCGTCGGCGAGGTCCTTCTCGTTCCCGCTCTCGGACGGGAAGTCGACGAGCTGCGCGGTGAGCGCGGCGGCGTCGAGGGAGAGGTCGAGGGCGGCGTGGTGTGTGGAGCGCTCCATGGGGCCGACCCTATCCGGCGGCCCTCCAGTACGGTGGGCTGCGTGTCCGCCCAGCCCAAGGTCCCCGTCCGCCGCAAGCGCCTCTGGCGTACCGGCGCCGCTTTCGCCGTGCTGATCGGGCTGGCCGCGTATCTGCTGGTGCAGTACGTCACGGGCGGCCCGGGCGCGCCGCGCTGCACGGTGCGTGCCGAAGGGGACGCGAAGGGGTACGAGCTCTCCCCCGAGCAGGCCGCGAACGCCGCGACGATCTCGGCCGTGGCGTCCTCGCGCGGGCTGCCGGAGCGGGCGCGGACGATCGCGCTTGCGACGGCGATGCAGGAGTCGGGGCTGCGCAACATCGACTTCGGCGACCGGGATTCGGTCGGCCTGTTCCAGCAGCGGCCGTCGCAGGACTGGGGCACGGTGAAGCAGATCATGGACCCGGTGTACGCGGCCGGGGAGTTCTACACCCACCTGGCGAAGGTCCCGGGCTACTCCCGGCTGCCGCTGACCGTCGCCGCCCAGAAGGTGCAGCGCAGCGGCTACCCGCAGGCGTACGCCAAGCACGAGGTGAATGCCGCCCGGCTGACCGGCGCGCTGACCGGCCGGGACGGCGCGGCGATGACGTGCACCCAGAGCCGTCCGGTGAACGGTCAGGCGGGCGACGTGGCGGCGGTCCGGGCGAAGCTGGCCCGGGATTTCGGTCCCGAGGTGCTGCCGCGGACGGACGGCGCGGGCGGTCGCGGCGCGAGTGGCGGGCGCGGCGTGACGGTGCCGGTGCGGCAGGCCGGGGTGGGGACCGACGGCGGGGGCCCGAAGCGGGGCTGGGAATTGGCGATGTGGGCGATGGCCCACTCCGCCGAGCTGCGTATCGAACAGATCTCTTACGCCGGTCGGACGTGGATCGCGGCCGATGCGGGGAAGGGCTGGCAGAAGAAGCCGGCCGGTTCCGAGGAGTCCGCGGGGCGCTCCGCGAGTGACGTTCGTATCATCACCGCGCAATAGTCCGAGGGTTCCCCCGAAAGGGGCGCGGGCAGCAATTCCCCTTCCCTGTGCGGGAGTTCACCGCCCCAGGCCGGGCATTTCCATCAATTCCCTTGTCATACAAGGGCCGTGACGTTTCCGCACGCCGGCTCGCCTTGCGCATATTGCCCGTCTTCATCCAGGACTGATTATGTGACGCGTTACCAACTCTTTACCTGAGTTGACCGCAACCTTCGGGGATCTGACGCGGTAGTCAGTGCGTCCGCCAGGCGGACATGGCACATCTGTCAGAAGTACGAGTCCCTCTCCGTAAAAGGAGCACCATGTCCCTCCCCGTTACGCGTCGGATCGCCCGAGCCGCCCTGCTCGTCGCCGCAGGCGCCGCTCCCGTGGTCGCAGTGGCCGGTACCGCGAACGCCGCGGACCAGACCAAGGCAGCCGACCTGGGCGGACTGACCCAGCTGGACTCCGCGAGTGAGACCCTCAACGGCGCCGTCAAGGACGGCGGCGGCCTGCTGAACTCGGTCGGCGAGACGGCCGCCGGAGAGCTCGCCCCCGCGGCCGTCAAGGCCACCGGCCCCCTGATCGGGGACGCGGCTCCCGCCGCGCACAAGGCCGCCACGTTCGCGCAGGCCGAGGTCGCCAAGCACGCCAAGGACGGTTCGGCGACCGACGCGATGCCCACCAACGCCCCCCAGGGCCTGGTCTCCGTCCCGGTCCAGGGGCTGCTCGGCGGTATCCCGATCGGCGGCTGAGTCACCGGTCGCGCACGCGACGCGCAGGGGCCCGGGGAGTTCACACTCCCCGGGCCCCTGCGCGTGCGGTCCGCCCGTCGGCGGTCAGCGCGTCATTCCGCGAGGCGGCGCACCGCGGCGTCCACCCGCTCGTCGGTGGCGGTGAAGGCGACCCGTACGAACCGCTCCCCCGCGCTTCCGTAGAACTCGCCCGGAGCGACCAGGATGCCGCGCTTGGCGAGATCGCCGACGGTGTCCCAACAGGGCTCGTCGCGGGTCGCCCAGAGGTAGAGCGAGCCTTCGCTGTGCTCGATGCGGAAGCCGGCGGCCTCCAGGGCGGTGCGCAGGGCGGCGCGGCGGCGGGCGTAGCGCTCGCGCTGCTCCGCGACGTGCTCGACATCGCCCAGCGCCGCGACCGTGGCGGACTGGACGGGCGCCGCGACCATCATTCCGCCGTGCTTGCGGATCTGCAGCAGCTCGCCGAGGACGGCGGCGTCACCCGCGAGGAAGGCGGCGCGGTAGCCGGCGAGGTTGGAGCGCTTGGAGAGCGAGTGGACGGCGACGATGCCCTCCAGGGAGCCGCCGCAGACGTCCGGGTGCAGCACCGAGACCGGGTCGGCCTCCCAGCCCAGTTCGAGGTAGCACTCGTCGCTGAAGAGCAGCACGCCGTGCTCGCGGGCCCAGGCGACGGTGCGGCGCAGCTCGTCCGCGCTCAGCACCCGGCCGGTGGGGTTGGACGGGGAGTTCAGCCAGAGCAGCTTCAGACCCGCCGGGTCGAGGTCGGTGGGGTCGTCGTAGACGACCGGCTCGGCTCCGGCGAGCCGGGCCCCCACCTCGTACGTCGGGTAGGCCAGGCGCGGGTAGCCGACCTTGTCGCCGGGGCCCAGGCCGAGCTGGGTCGGCAGCCAGGCCACCAGCTCCTTGGAGCCGACGATCGGCAGCACGTTGGTGTGCTCGACGCCGCGGGCGCCCAGGCGGTCGGTGACCCAGGCGGTGAGCGCGTCACGCAGGGCGGGCGTCCCCCACACGGTCGGATAGCCGGGGCTGTCCGCCGCGTCGGTCAGGGCCTGCCGGATCACCGCGGGCACGGGGTCGACCGGGGTGCCGACGGACAGGTCGACGATGCCGTCGGCGTGTGCGGCGGCCGTGGTCTTGTACGGCTCCAGCCGGTCCCACGGGAAGACGGGGAGGCGGGATGAGACTGCGCCCACGATGCTCTCTTTCTCGGACGGGGCTGACGCGGGACGACGGCGGGAAACGCCTCGGTCCCGTACGGGGAGCCGTACGGGACCGGGCGGCGCCGTGCGACCTGCCCCGGCGAAGGCCGGGGTATCCCCAACGACCTCGGAGGCGAGAGGGAGCGGGCGGCTCCCTCTCGATCCTCTGATCGTTACTGGTTCTGCGGCGGCAGCGCTGCGATGAAGGCGTGGTCGCGCTCGATCAGGCCGAGCTTGCTGGCGCCCCCGGGCGAGCCGAGCTCGTCGAAGAACTCCACGTTCGCCTTGTAGTAGTCCTTCCACTCCTCCGGGGTGTCGTCCTCGTAGAAGATCGCCTCAACCGGGCACACCGGCTCACAGGCCCCACAGTCGACGCATTCGTCCGGGTGGATGTACAAGGACCGGGAGCCCTCGTAGATGCAGTCGACGGGGCACTCCTCGATGCATGCCTTGTCCTTGACGTCGACACAAGGCTGCGCGATGACGTAGGTCACGCTGTCGTTCCTCCTCGGTAGGGCCGGCGGACCGATTGGCAGTACCGCCGCAGGGCGCGCGGGAGCGCGGCGTCGTCGATGCCCGCCACCTAGTATCTCCGTTCCCGGGCGTGGGACGAACAAGAGGGGCGGGTAGAGCGATGGAATTCATGACCGGTGGTCGTGCGGAAGTCCGCATCACCCTTGCTGACGTGGGAAAAAGGGTATCGGTTCGCCGCCTGACCGGCGGTGGAGCGGGAGAGCCGGCGTTCACGGATGCGGTCGGGGTTCTCACATCGTGGGACGAGGGTGTGCTGAGCATCACACGTCGCTCTGGTGAGACGGTCAGGATCGACGAATCTTCGCTGGTCGCCGCCAAGGTCGTACCCGCCGAGCCGGCGCGCAGACGCGGCCCGGCGGCCGGGGTTCGTGAGCTGCAGGAGGTCGCAGCCCGCGGATGGCCGGCCATTGAGACGGAACGTCTCGGAGAATGGACGCTGCGGGCCGCCGGGGGCTTCACGCGGCGTGCCAATTCGGTTCTTCCCCTCGGCGACCCCGGGCTGCCGCTCGATGCCGCGCTGGAACACGTCAAGCAGTGGTACGGCGAGCGCGGGCTGCCCGCGGTCATCGTCGTCCCCACCGGACGGACGGACGCGGACGAGACGCTGGCGGCGGAGCTGGCGGGGCGCGGCTGGACCGATGAGCGGCACACCACGTTTCGTGTCGCCGCCCTCGCCCCGCTCGCCGACGCCGCCGCGGACATCGGCCGCGTCTCCCTCGCCCGGGAGCCGGACGCGGACTGGCTGGCCATGTACAACCGCACCGACGAGGCCACCGCGGAGGTGTGGAAGGTGCTGACCGGAGGGCCCTCGGTGTGGTTCGCGAAGGTCCCCGGCGCGGACGGCCGGACGGCGGCGATCGGCCGTCTGGTGGTCGACGGCCGCTGGGCGGGCTTCGCCGCCGTCGAGGTGGCCCCGGCGCAGCGGCGCAGCGGGTTCGCGACCCTCGTGATGGCCGCGCTCGCCGAGCGGGCCCTGCAGGAGGGCGCCTCGGCGGCGTACCTCCAGGTCGAGGCCGACAACGCCGGGGCGCGTGCGCTGTACGACCGGCTCGGCTTCACCGACCACCACGGCTACCACTACCGGCGCGCCCTTCCCGGCGACGCCCGCTGACCGGGATTTCTCTGCCATGTCCGACGAACCCCGTCCGAAGCCGGACGGCGCCCGTGAGGAGCGGCGGCGGCAGTTCGCCGAGGCCGCCCGCGAGGAACGGCCCGACCTCGCCGTGCTGTGCCTGCTGATCGCCGCCGAGGCCGATCCCGCGCTGGACGAGGCGGCCATGGCCGCCGCACAGATCGAGCTGGACCGGCTGGCCGGCGAGCTGCCGTACGCGCCCACCGGTGGCGCCGGGGCCTGGGCCCGCAATCTCGCCGAGCTGCTCGGCGAGCGCTGCGGATTCCGCGGCGCCGCCGGCGACTATCGGCGGCTGGAGTCGTCGCTGCTGCACGAGGTGCTGCGGCGCCGGCGCGGCCTGCCGATCCTGCTCTCGGTGGTGTGGATGGAGGTGGCGCGACGGGCCGGGGCACCGGTCTACGGCATGGGCCTGCCCGGCCACTTCGTCGTCGGCTTCGGCGATCCGTACGGCGTCCACGTGCTGGCCGATCCGTTCGACGGCGGGCACCCCCTCACCGAGGAGGACGCATCGGTGCTGGTCGCGGGCGCGACCGGAGAGGCGCTGACCGGGCCGATGCCGGCCCCTGCCACGCCGCTGGACATCGTGCTGCGCATCCTCAACAACATCCGGGCCTGGGCGCAGGCCAGGCCGGAGCACAGCGCGGTGCAGCTCTGGGCGCTGGAGCTGTCGCTGCTGCTGCCGAGCCATCCGGCGCGGCTGCGTCTGGAACGTGCCCAGTTGCTGGTGCAGCGCGGTGAGTTCCTCGCGGGGGCGGCGGAACTGGAGGAGTACGCGCTGGTGGTGGAGGCGGTCGAGCCGGCCACCGCCCTCGCGCTCCGCCGGCAGGCCGCCACCGCCCGCGCCATGCTCAATTGATCCGCGGGGCGGAGGGCGGGGGCGCCTGGCGGCGGGGGGCCGCAGCGTCCGCGGCACCGTCCGTCCGCAGGCTCTTACCTGTCGTCCCGGCGACCGGCGTACGGCGGATGATCAGTGCGGTCGCATCGTCCTTGAGGTCACCGTCGGTGAACTCCTCAAGGTCGGCCCGGAGGGTGCGGGCCAGTTCGGCCGGCTCCAGCTCCGTCCAGGCGGCCAGCCGGTCGCCCAGCGGGTAGAACTCCCCGTCCCGGCCGCGTGCCTCGGTGACCCCGTCCGTGCAGAGCACCACCCAGTCGTCGGGCCGGGGGTGCACCCGTACGCTCCGCCGCGGTTCGCCGCTCAGGGTTCCGAGGCCCAGCGGCAGCCAGCCCTCGCCGTCCGTGCGTTCGTGGACTTCGGCGTCGCGCACCAGGTAGTAGGGGATGTGCCCGCAGGACAGCACCCGGCCGTCCTCCTGGCCGCGCACCTCCATCAGCAGCGCGGTGACGAAGCGTTCGTCGGTGCCCTGCTCGGCCGATCGGGTGTTGTAGCGGGTCAGGGCGCGCTCCATGCGTTCGGCGACCGACTCCAGGGACTCCTGGTAGTGCGCGGCCTCCCGGAAGGAGGCCAGGACCTCCAGGCCCGCGCCGATGGCGGGCATGCCCTTGCCCTGAACGTCGCCGATCATCAGGCGCAGCCCGTGGGGCGTCTCGACGGCCTCGTAGATGTCACCGCCGACGCGGGCGCCCTCCTGCGCCGAGACGTAGAAGCCGAACGCCTCGAACGGTCCGGCGCGCAGGGGCAGCTCCCGGAGCATGGCGCGCTGCACCGTGTCGGCGACGAGGCGGGTACGGGCGTGCAGCGCCTCGCGCTGCAGCCGGGTGCGGCACAGCACCACGGAGAAGAGGGCCACCAGGAACGCCCCGAATATCCCCACGACCCTGCTGGCCGGGGCCCAGTCGGGCACCGTCAGGATGTCCACATACGTCAGGCACACCGCGTAGACCGCTCCGACGACGAGCGTCCAGCGGAAGGAGCAGCGCAGTGCGGCGACCAGCGGGGCGACGCCGAGGAACGCCGAGATGTGCAGCTCAGGACCGGTCGTCGCGTCCAGAACCGTCACGATGAGGACGGCGAGGATCAGCAGCAGGGCCGGGTAGCGGCCACTGTCCGGGGGGCGGGTGGCAGGCATAACACTTCCAGCCTGCGGGACGTCGCCCGACACCGCACAGGGGCGAGGATCCCGGCGGGGTGAGCGGGGCGGTCCGCGCCTGTCCCCGCCCTCCGCGCGTCAGCCCCGGGCGGAACGGGGGCACGGCAGCGGGCCCCCGGTTCCGCCGGCGTGTGCCGAGGAACCCGAGGGCCCGCTGCCTGCGATGACCGCCTGGTGGCGCGCTCAGCTGCCGTTCGTCTCGATGGTCTGGATCCGCTCGGCGGGGGTCCGCCCGAGCAGCGCCTTGCCCACCGCGCTCGCCACCTCTTCGACGCTGACCGGGTGCCGGGAGCCGTCGCCCTTGGTGACCGTGATGCCGTTGAAGGTGTCGCCGTAGAGCTGCTTGAGCGCGGGCCGGTCGTAGTAGGGCACCAGAGCGCCGTCCACGATCTTGAAGGACAGGAACTTCGGGATCGACTTCTGCGGGCTGAAGGAGACCGTGTGGGTCGCATCCGTGCGGACCGTCACGAGCCCGGACATCGCCGGCTCGGCGAACTGCTTCATCGCCCGGTCCACCGCAGCCTTGCCGACCTTGGGCTGCTGCATGCCGGCGGCCAGCACCACCGGGGCGTCTGTGCCGGTCTCGGCGCGTTGGCGGTAGGCCTCGGCGACCTTGGCCTTGGACGAATCGACGTCGATCGACTTGTACGGCGAGCCGTAGTGCGGCACCGCCTTGCCGTTGCGGAAGACGATCCCGCCGTCCTTGGCGGCGCTCGCGGAGCCCGCGGCGTTCTGCAGCGCGATCTCCAGCTTCTCGTCGTCGACGATCATGGCGGGCTTGGCCGTGCGGGTACCGCCGAAGAGCGAGCCGATGACGGAGACCGGGTTGTAGTCCCGGCCGGCGGCGTTGCGGACCGTCGTCTGGGTGTCGACGTCCAGGCCCGCGCGGGCCGGCTGGAGCGTCTGGGACCTGCCGTCGACGGTGAGCTTCAGCGGCTCGTCACGGCGGTCCTTGAGCGCCGCCTCCAGCCGCTTGACCGCCTCTTCCTTGGTGGTGCCGCCGATGTCCACACCGAGCACGGTGGTGCCGTTGGGCACATCGGCGTGGTCCAGCAGCAGGCCCGCGCCGTAGGCGATACCCGCGAGGACCACGACGCCGACGCCCACGAGGACGATCTTGTTGCGGCCCTTCTTGGGCGGGTTGATCGGCTCGGGGATCTTGGGACGCGGCGGCGGAGCGGCGCTCTCTCCCGGACCGGAGCCACCGGCGGCGAACGCCGGACCGTCCGCCCCCGGGACCTTCGGGATGCCGCTGACGAGGGTGTCGCCGGAGACCCTGCCGTGCGAGCCGGTGCCGCCGCGCGCGGCGTCGCGGTCGTCCGCGGGGCCGCCCTTCGGACCGGTGGCCCGCCCGCCGGCGATGCCGCCGGTGACACCGATGCCGCTGCCCGGTCCGGTCAGGGAGGCGGGAGGCTGCGGGGTGAGCTCGGCGGTGTCGTCGACGCGCGGGGCGCCGCCGGGGCCCGCCGCGGGGTCGCTGAACCCGGGCGGGAGGTTGAGTGCGGAGTCGCCGCGCGCCGGGCCCGTCGTCGGTCCGCTCGGGGCGGGAGCGTCGAACGGGCTGTGATCACGCGTGGGACCGCTGCCCCCGTCGAACGGCGAACCGCCGCCCCGGGAGGCGCCACTGTCGAACGGCGTACCGCCGCCCTGCGCGCCACCGCCGTCGAAGGGCGAGGCGCCGTCGAACGGCGAACCGCCCTGGGATGCGCCACCGTCGAACGGCGAACCGCCACCTTGCGGGGCACCGCCGTCGAACGGCGAACCGCCGCTCTGCGGGGCCTGGCTGTCCGAGAAGTAGGGCAGATCGGGGCGCTGCGGGGGCTTCGATCCGGACGGCCTGCGCGGCGGCGTCGTACCGGACGCGCCGAGCGGGCGCGGGGTCTGACCGCCAGCGGGGGGCGGCGGCGCCGCGTGCGACCCGGTGGTCGACGACGAGCCGGCGGGCCCGGCCTTGCGCGGCGCGAACCAGTCGCTGGTCTTCTCGGACGGGCCGCCCGCGGGGGCTCCGTCCGACGAAGCGCCGGGCCGCGGGGTGCTGGCGGTGCGTTCCGCGTTCCGCTCGCTTCCGCGCGGGGGGCGGGGCGTTCCGCGGGACCCGGCGGCGCCGCCGGAACCAGCCGATCCGTTCATGCCGGACTCCTCACCGACGGGCTTGCGCACGACGACCGGCGGGATGGGGCGCGACCCCGGAATGTTGATCTTGATCCGCGTCGTCAGCGTGGTCTCGGTCTTGGGCTCCGCCGGTTGCGCAGCGGCACCGGCCGCCGACTCGTCGGCTTCTCTCCTGGGCGAGCCGTAAGGCGGCGTCCCCGACGGGTACGCGGCTCCGCCACGGCCCTGGGGGCCGGAGGACGAACTGTCAGATTCACGACTCAAAGCAGGTTCTCCCGGTTGGCTCCGCCGCTCGTCAGAGATGATCCCCGACCTCAGGCCGGGAGGTGCCCCCAGGGCGGCGCGGCGGCGCGCACCACCATACTGGCCGCCGCCTACGGACACCCGAAGAGCGTACGAACACCGACCGCACGGGCGAACCCCCGGCACCGGATTCGTTCGCGGCGACCCTCGGGCCGCAGGTCACGGTATGGGCCACGTCATCCGCCAACTCCGCCGTGGCGTACGCCCGTAGCCCTCATCCGGGCACTGGTGGCACAGATCACAGCCATCAGGATTCCGCCCAGCAGGAAGACGTACGAACCGATTCCCGCGCCGAAGAGGAAGTCACCCTCCGGCCGGTTCTCACCGAGCAGCAGGAAGATCGTCACCAGCCACGCGGCGCCCGGAACCAGGACCCCCGCGGTGGTGCCGGTCGCCCTGGCGCCACCGTAGAAGAGACCACCCGTTCCGGCCAGCGTCAACACCAATCCACCAGGGAGCCAGGCCGCTTGCAGGAGCGTCCCGGCCAGCCCGACGAGCACTGCCGCGACGAGCAGCAGGACGTACAGGGCAACCCGGCCGGGCGTCAGCGGGGCCGACAGCGCGGCGCTCGCGGTCGGGCGGACCGGACCGCCGGTCCCGGCTCCGGACGCGCCGCCGGCTCCGGCCCGCGACCGCTGACCGCCCCTGCCGGCGGACCCGCCGCCCTTCGCCGCACTCATTCCGCCGCCTCCTCGGTCCGGGCACGGCCATCCGTACCCGAAATACCAGCCATACCCGCCATTCCGCCGATTCCCGCAAAGAGATCGTCCTCGCGGGTGCCCTCGGCCGCTCCCGCGTCCCCCTGCACGAGCTGATAGTGCTCGGTGCGGAACATCGGCTGGCCCAGGTCGTTGGAGAGCGCGAAAAACGGTTCGGCCACGGCGATCTGGGTGTAATGCGCCCGCATCGCGGCGGTCTTCGCCGCCGCGTGGTCCGCGTCCCCGACGATGGACGCCGTGATCTCGTCGTCCGGAACCACACCCGGTACGTCGTCGGCCGAGGCGACGCCGGGGAAGGCGTGGCCTGCGGCGCGCAGCTGCTCCAGACCCTCCTCGACCACCGAACGGGAATTGCAGTTCCAGTAGATCTTCCCGATCGCGTGCGCCGGGCCCAGGCCGGGGCGGAAGTCCCCCTGCGCCGCCAGCTCCGCGCCACGCATCGCCACGCGGTGCGCCTGGATGTGGTCGGGGTGGCCGTAGCCGCCATTCGGGTCATAGGCGACCAGCACCTGGGGCCTGACCTCGCGGATGACGGCCACCAGATGAGCGGCGGCCTCGTCGAGTTCGGCCCGCCAGAAGGCGTTCGGCCGGTCGTTCTGGGGCGCGCCCATCATGCCGGAGTCGCGGTAGCGGCCCGGCCCGCCGAGGAAGCGGTGATCGGTGACGCCCAGGGCGGTCATCGCCGCGGCGAGTTCGCCGACGCGGTGCGGACCGAGAGTGTCGTCCCGATCGGGGGCGAGATGGGCGAGTTCGGGCGGAATGACCTCGCCCTCCTCGCCGCGCGTGCAGGTCACGAGCGTGACCAGCGCACCCTCGGCCGCGTACTTGGCCATGGTGACGCCGTTGTTGATCGACTCGTCGTCCGGGTGCGCGTGCACCAGCAGCAGACGACGGGCGGGAAGGTCGGTCATGGGGACAGCCTACGAGCCGCCCGGTCCGGATTCAGCACGTGATCCCGGTCGGCGGCCGTACGCCCGAACGATGTACGGGCGCCGGCCGACGAACGGCTCAGAACTTGATGTTGCCGAGCATTCCGGCGACGTTCGTCGTCAGTTGCTTGATCGTCGGAGCGATGGACGAGCTGGACAAGTAGAAGCCCAGCAGCATGCAGACGAATGCATGCCCGCCCTTCAACCCTGACTTCTTGACGAGCAAGAAGACGATGATCGCCAGCAGCACCACCGCCGAAATCGAGAGTGCCACGGCGGCTCACCTCCAAGTACGCATGGACCGGACAGAGTTGATGGTGCGCGACCGCCTCGACGGATCTCACACCGGGGTATGCCATGGGCTCTTTACCCCGTACCCATGACGCGCAAGGGATCATAACTTTCCGTCCGCGCGCATATGTCGGAGCACAGGAGCAGAAGAGGGGCGCACGCGGTCTTCGCGAGCGCGACCACGTGAGCCCCGACACCCTTAGGCTCGCCCCATGACCGGACAGCTTCCCTTCCCCCGGCAACACGCCCGTACACAGCGCTTCACGCTGGGCGCTCCGCGCGGCTACGCCATCTCACCGGACGGCGCGCGCGTCGTCTTCCTCCGCTCCGCCACGGGTACCGACCGCACCCAGCAGCTGTGGGTCCTCGACCTGAACGAGGGACGCGAGTTCACCGCCGCCGATCCGCGGGCGCTGCTCGCCGGCGCGGACGAGGAGCTCTCCCCGGAGGAGCGGGCCCGCCGCGAGCGCACCCGCGAGGGCTCGGCGGGCATCGTCGGCTACGCGGTGGACTCCGCGGTCGAGTTGGCCGCTTTCCCCCTTTCCGGGCGACTGTTCGTCTCCGAGCTGCGGGCCGGCACCACGCGCGAAATCCCCGTTCAGGGGCCGGTGGTGGACCCGCGCCCGTCACCGGACGGCCGGCACATCGCCTTCGTGGCGGACGGCGGGCTGCGGGTGGTCGCGGCCGACGGCGCCGCCACGGCGGACGGCACCGACGGGACGGGCGAGAACGGCGAGAACGGCGTCGAGGACGGGACGGCCGGGCGGACGGGCGCGGAGCGCCTGCTGGCGGGATCCGACGGCCCCGAGGTCACCTGGGGCCTGGCGGAGTTCATCGCGGCCGAGGAGATGGGCCGCTATCGGGGCTTTTGGTGGTCACCGGAGAGCGACCGGCTGCTGGCCGCCCGGGTGGACGAGTCGCCGGTGCGGCGCTGGTGGATCTCCGACCCCGCCCATCCCGACCGCGAACCCGCCCGGGTCCCCTACCCCGCAGCCGGCACCGCCAACGCCAAGGTCACACTGGCGATTTTCGGCCTGGACGGCTCCCGCACGGACGTCACCTGGGACACCGAGCGCTACCCCTATCTGGCGCGCGTGCACTGGTCAGCGGCGGGCCCCCCGCTGCTGCTCGTGCAGTCCCGCGACCAGCGCGACCAGCGCTATCTGACCGTCGACACCACGACAGGCTCGACCCGCACGGTGCACGAGGACGAGGACGAGGTGTGGGTCGAGCCGTTCCCGGGGGCGCCGGCCTGGACGCCGGACGGCCGGCTGGTACGCATCGCCGACGAGGGCGGCGCACGCAAGCTGTTCGTCGGCGACCGCCCGCTGACCGGTGCGCCGCTGCATGTCCGGGCCGTCCTGGACATCGGCGAGGACGAGGTGCTGTTCTCCGCGAGCGGCAGCGAGATGCACGACATCGGGGTCTACCGCGCCTGGTTCCGCGGCAGCGGCGACCAGGGCGGCTGGGAGCGCGTCGGCGCCCGCCCGTATCCCACCGTCTCCTCCGCGGTGCGCAGCGGGTCGCTGGTGGTGCTGTCGCAGGCGTCGCTGGAACGGCCGGGCGCCCAGGTGGAGGTGGTGCGGCTGGACGCGGACGGCGGCGAGAAGACCCTCGCCGTGATCGGCTCGTACGCCGAGGAGCCGGCGCTCACCGCCCGCCCCCGCCTCGTCCTCGCCGGTGAGCGGCAGATCCCCTGCGCGGTGCTGCTGCCGGACGGCCATCGCGAGGAGGACGGTCCGCTGCCGGTGCTGCTGGACCCGTACGGCGGTCCGCACGGCCAGCGGGTGGTCGCCGCGCACAACG
Organism: Streptomyces sp. NPDC048248; assembly: GCF_043201875.1. Lineage (NCBI taxonomy): Bacteria > Bacillati > Actinomycetota > Actinomycetes > Kitasatosporales > Streptomycetaceae > Streptomyces > Streptomyces sp. NPDC048248. Next base: position 147,341 of record NZ_JBICZL010000015.1, on the reverse strand, counting down.
CGTATCTGACCTCCCAGTGGTTCGCCGATCAGGGCTTCGCGGTGATCGTCGCGGACGGCCGGGGTACGCCGGGCCGCTCCCCCGCCTGGGAGAAGGCGGTGTCGCGGAACCTCGCGGACGTCACTCTGGAGGATCAGGTCGACGCCCTCCAGGCACTGGCCGGGTCGCTTCCGCTCGATCTGGAGCGGGTCGCCATCCGGGGCTGGTCCTTCGGCGGCTACCTCGCCGGGCTCGCCGCGCTGCGTCGGCCCGACGTCTTCCACGCGGCAGTGGTGGGCGCCCCGGTCACCGATCTGCGGCTCTACGACACCCATTACCAGGAGCGGTATCTCGGCCACCCGGATGAGGAGCCGGAGGTCTACGCGGCCAACTCCCTGCTCACCGACAAGGGTCTTTCGGGGGCCCGGGAGCCGCACCGTCCGATGCTGATCGTGCACGGTCTGGCCGACGACAACGTGGTCGTGGCGCATTCGCTGCGGTTGTCCTCGGCGCTGCTGGCGGCGGGCCGCCCGCACGAGGTGCTGCCGCTGTCCGGGGTGACGCATATGACGCCGCAGGAGCAGGTGGCCGAAAACCTGCTCCTGCTGCAGGTCGACTTCCTCAAGAGGTCCCTGGGGATGTCCTGATGGGCCGCCGGCCCGTCGTCGGTGCCGCCCGATCTCACCAGCCGGGCGGCAGCCTCGACGGCGGGGGCGGGGCGTGCCGGGGTCGCAGGTCGCCCGCGGCCGGCCCGTAGGCCACCACCGCGTCCCCCGGCGTCGTGCGCCCCGCAGGCGCGCCGGGCCGGGCGGCCGCGGTCAGCGCGACCAGCCCGGCGACCGCCACCACGGCCCCGGTGCCCAACTCCAGCCGGGAGGCGGCGGGCAGCACCGCGAAGCGGGCCAGCTGCCCTGTGTGCGCGGCGAAGACGAGTGTCGCGGCGCCCTGGGAGGCCAGCAGGGCGCCGGTCACCATCGCGGCCGGCCTGGCCCAGGGGGCACGGCGCAGGGTGCCGGCCGCGGCCGGCACCGCCAGCAGGGCGAGCACCAGCGCCTGCCAGTGGACCGGAGGCTGCAGCAGGGCGCGGAAGACGGAGGCGTCGCCGATCAGTCCCTTGCAGTAGGTGTCCCAGCCGAGCTGGAGCCACCAGTGGACCTCCCAGGCGGCGACCGCCGCCCCGGCGGCACCAAGCGCCCACCCGGCGGCGACCGCGGGCCCCTTGCGCGGGCCTCCGGGCTTCTGGGGGGCCGCGCCGTAGGGGGCGCGGCCGACGACCCCGTAGGCCGCGTGCGCCCCCCTGGGGAGCCCGTACGAGGCGTCCTGCGGCCGATACTCGGGCCGCCGCCCGGCGGCGAGCACGACGAGCAGCACCACCGCCAGCGCGAGTTGGGCGATGGCGGTGAGCCGGGCCTGCCCGGTGAGCCCGCTGTCCAGCCCTTGCAGCCAGCCCGCCCCCAGGACCCACAGCAGCGGCAGCCGCAACAGGACCGTGGCGACGGCGATCGCGAGCAGTCCGCCCGCGGCCACCGCAGAGGCAACGGCGTCCCGCACCGAGGCGACGGCCGCGGCGAGCGCGCCGAGCACCAGCAGCGGATCGAGCGCGCAGGTGGCCCAGGCGGTGAACTCGCGGGGCCGCCGCGCCTCGCCGAGCCAGGTCCACCAGACGTCCGCGGGCTGCTGGGCGACGGTCAGGTCCCTGATGATCCATCCCGTGCCGAGCAGCGCGAGCAGCAGGCAGACCAGGCCGCCGATGCCGCGCGCCCCACGGGTGAGAGCGCTTCCTTGCGGTGTGGACACGGCCTGTCCCCCCGTCCGTGTCGATGTGCTGGTATCTCCCGGCGCCGCTCTCCGCGCGCGGCGCCTACCGCAGGTCTACTCCTGTCCCGGCACGGGGACAACAGCCGGGGTGGCCGAGCGCCTCGGGGCCGCCCCGCGCGGGCTGGTGGGGTGGGGCCGGGGCTGGGCGGCATCGCCGGTGCCGGCGTCTGCGAACCCGGACAAAACGATGACCGGCCGGGACGCCGCCTGGCAGCCCCGACCGGTCTACGGCACCCGCACGGCCGTACGTTGTTCAGCATGCCGCGTCCGTATATCGGTGTTGCGACAGTGAAGTTGCCTTCATGTTAAAGCAGTTGATGGCGATATGTCCCCCATGCCGTACATTGCGGTCGCCTGTCAAGCACGCCCGTGCGTCAATCTGCGCAATCTTCGCTCAAGAAGCGGACGACCTGCGCATCAGCACACCGCATCCCCTTGACTCCGCCATAAATCACTTGCGAAAGTCCGCTCATCCAGCGGTGCGAATCGGCGCCGCCTCATGTTCCAAGAGAACTCTGCGCGGGGGCACTTCGCGATGACTAGTCCATCCCAGACCGCGGCTACCCAGTCCGACACCCCAGGACTCGGCCCCGAGGGTCTGAAGAAGGAGAAGGACCGTACGGGCAGTGCGCTCGTCGGCCGTTCTCCTGGCCAGCTGATGTGGATGCGCTTCAAGCGCGACCGCACCGGCATGGTCTGCGCGATCGTGGTGCTCGCCTTCTTCGTCGTCGCGGCTCTGGCTCCCGTCATCGCCTCGCTGTACGGCAAGGACCCGTACACGCTCTACGGCAACGACAACTTCGACCTGCTCGACGAGTTCGGCTACCCGGTCGGTCCCAACGGCGGCATGTCCGGCGAGTTCTGGTTCGGCATCGAGCCGTCGCTCGGCCGCGACCTGTTCACCCAGCTGCTCTACGGCATCCGCACCTCGCTGGGCATCTCGGTCGCGGTGACGATCCTGGTGGTCATCACCGGCACCATTCTCGGCGTCACCGCCGGATACGTGGGCGGCAGGACCGACTACTGGCTCGGCCGAGTGATCGACTTCCTGCTCGCCTTCCCGAGCCAGCTCACGTTCGTGGCGTTCATGCCGGTCGTGGTGGCGATCTTCGTTCCGCCGTCCGACGAGACGCCCACCTACGTCCGCGTGGTGGCCCTGATCCTCGTGCAGTGGGGTCTGGGCTGGATGGGCCTGGCCCGCCTGCTGCGCGGCCAGGTGCTGTCCCTGCGCGAGCGGGAGTTCGTCGAGGCCGCGAAGATCACCGGCGCGTCCCCCTGGCGGATCATCCGCAAGGAGCTGCTGCCCAACGTGGTGACGCCGATCCTCGTGCAGAGCACCTACATGCTCCCGCTGTTCGTCACGGCGGAGGCCGGCCTGTCCTATCTGGGCGTCGGCATCATGGAGCCGACCCCCGACTGGGGCCGGTTGTTCCACACGGCCGGCAATGTGTACGAGAACGACCCGACCTTCTTGCTGTTCCCCGGCGCCGCGATGGTGATCTTCGTGCTGTGCTTCAACCTGCTCGGGGACTCGGTCCGGGACGCCTTCGACCCCAAATCCGGGCGCTGATCGTCCACTTGAGGGGGGCGGCTGTCACCCCCGCGCCGGTCTCCCACCGGATGCCTCGGACAGCACATCTGGACACCAACTGACAGGCAGGTGCTTGGAACCTCATGAACGCTCTATCTACGCGCAGAGCACGCGCACTGGTCGTGGCCCTCGCGGCCGGCTCCCTGGCCCTCACCGGCTGCAGCAGCGGCAGCAGCGCGGGCAAGGACCAGTCGCAGACCGACAAGGACGCCGCGGGCCAGTCGAAGGCCGTGCCGCTCGGCAAGGCCGCCGAATCGGTCGGCCCGGCCGTCCCGGTCAAGGGCGCCAAGCCCGGCGGCACCATCCGCGTCTACCAGCGTGACAGCTACAACCACCTGGACCCGGCGCAGATGTACGTCAGCGACATGAAGGTCCTGTCGCAGCTGATCTTCCGCGGTCTGACCACCTTCAAGCAGGACGACAAGGGCAACGCGACGGTGGTGGGCGACCTCGCCACCGACTCGGGCCAGATGTCCGACGGCGGCAGGACCTGGAAGTACACGCTCAAGGACGGCGTGAAGTTCGCCGACGGCAAGCCGATCACCTCGAAGGACATACGCCACACCTTCGAGCGCCAGTACGCGAAGTTCATCACCGACGGTCCGACCTACATCCAGCAGTGGCTGTCGGGCTCGGGCACCAGCTACCGCAAGGCGCTGCCGGACGGTCCGTACAAGGGCGACCACCTGCCCAAGAGCGTTCTGGACACCCCGGACGACAAGACCATCGTCTTCCACTTCAAGCAGCCGCAGTCCCAGCTGCCGTACGCGCTGACCATGCCGGGCTACAGCGCGGTCCCGGAAGGCGCCAAGGACACGAAGGAGAGCTACGACGTCGCGCCGGTCTGCGCGGGGCCGTACAAGATCGCTTCGTTCAAGTCCGGCAAGGCCATGAAGCTGGTGAAGAACACCAACTGGGACCCGAAGACGGACCCGATGCGCCACCAGTACCCCGACGGGTACGACATCTCCTTCAACCACCAGGCCTCGGACTCCACCAAGCGCCTGATGGCCGACCAGGGCGAGGCCAAGACCGCGGTCAGCTTCACCAACTCGGTGGAGCCGACGCTGACCAAGCAGGTGCTGGAGAACGCCAGCGCCAGCAAGCGCCTGGTGCAGGGCTACCAGCCCTACGTCTGGCAGATGAACTTCAACATGGACCGCATCAAGGACAAGAAGATCCGCGATGCGATCACCTACGCGCTGCCGAACGGCCAGATCATGCGCGTCAACGGCGGCAGCTACGGCGGTGAGGTCGCCGGCGGTCTGCTCGCCCCGACCGTCGCGGGTTACCAGAAGGGCTACGACCCGTACGGCAAGATCAAGCACCCGAACGGTGAGCCGGAGAAGGCCAAGAAGCTCCTCAAGGAGGCCGGCAAGACGGGCATGAAGCTCGTCTACGCGTACTCCAACACCGAGGCGCGCCAGAAGGAAGCCGTCGTCATCGAGGACGCGCTGACCAAGGCCGGCTTCGACGTGCAGAAGAAGGAGGTCGACGCGGCCTCCTGGTACGAGCAGATGGGCAAGGTCGACAACGGCTTCGACATCTACATGACCGGCTGGGGCCAGGACTGGGCCGACGCCTCCACCGTCATCCCGCCGTCCTACGACGGCACCGCGATCCAGGACGGCGCCTCGAACTACTCGCACGTCAACGACAAGCACGTGAACGCCGAGATCGCCCGCATCTCCAAGATCGCGGACGCGGCCAAGGCGACCGAGGAGTGGGAGACGCTGCACAAGTACATCGTGGAGAAGGTCAACCCGGCCGCCCCGGTGTTCTACACCAAGGTGCTCCAGCTGCACGGCTCGAACATCGGCGGTGCCCGCTACAACGTGGACGCCAGCTACATCGACCCGACCACGCTGTTCGTCAAGAAGTAGGCACCTTCGAAGGTGGCCCGGAGAGCGCGCGCACGGCGGAGCGCGCGTTCTCCGGGGCCTTCCCCGTCACCCCTCACACCCACTGCCGCCGCCGTCCTGAGAGCAGCGAATCGCCATGCTTCCCTTCCTATTTCGCCGGACGTTCGGCGCGGTCGTCACACTCGTCCTGCTGAGCGCCTTCACCTTCTTCGTGTTCTTCGCCGTGGGTGACCCGGCCACGATGTCCTGCGGAAAGAACTGCACCGCGGACAACATCGCCCTCATCCACCAGAACCTCGGCCTCGACAAGCCCCTGCCGCAGCAGTACTGGGACTTCCTGTCGGGTGTCTTCACCGGCCGCGACTACAGCATCGGCCGCTGCGACGCCCCCTGCTTCGGCTACTCCTTCGCCACCAAGCAGGACGTCTGGTCGACGATGATGGACCGGCTGCCCACCACGGCGTCGCTGGCCATCGGCGGTGTCGTCGTCTTCCTGACCATCGGACTCGGTGCGGGCCTGCTCGCCGCATGGAAGCGCGGCACGGTGCTGGACAAGGCCGTCACCGGCGTGTCCATGGTCCTCAGCTCGGTGCAGATCTACATCCTCGGCCCGATCGTGCTCGGCATCTTCGTCTACAGCGGCGTGATGGCCTCCCCGAAGTACGTGGACTTCACCAGCAACCCGGCCGGCTGGTTCATGGGCCTGCTGCTGCCGTGGCTGGTCATGTCGACGATCTTCACCGCGCAGTACACCCGTATGTCGCGCTCGACGATGATCGAGCAGCTCCAGGAGGAGCACGTCCGTACGGCCAAGGCCAAGGGCATGCCGGCGCGTTACGTCTTCATGCGCTACGCCTGGCGCGGTTCGCTGATCCCCATCGTCACCATCCTCGGCATGGACCTGGGGTCACTCTTCGGCGGCGCCATGATCACCGAGTTCACGTTCTCGCTGGCGGGCATCGGCCGGCTGGCGATCAATTCCGTCGTCACACTCGATCTGCCCATGGTGCTGGGCGTGCTGATCTTCAGCGCCGCCCTGATCCTGGTGTTCAACATCATCGTGGATGCGACGTACGCCTTCATCGACCCGCGCGTGCGCCTGTCCTAGGAGAGCCTGAAGTGACCACACTCACCAAGACCGAGGGAAAGCCGGTCCCGACCGGATCGGACCCCTTCCTCTCCGTCCGCGACCTGTACGTGCGGTTCTCCACCGAGGACGGCATCGTCAAGGCGGTCGACGGCCTCTCCTTCGACCTCGAACGCGGCCAGACGCTCGGCATCGTCGGCGAGTCGGGATCCGGCAAGTCCGTCACCAACCTCGCCGTCCTGGGGCTGCACAACCCCAAGTCGACCGAGATCGCGGGCGAGATCACCCTGGACGGCCAGGAGTTGACCGGGGCCAGGGAGAAGACCCTGGAAAAGCTCCGCGGCAACAAGATGGCCATGATTTTCCAGGACGCGCTGACCGCGCTGTCGCCGTACTACACGGTCGGCCGGCAGATCGCGGAGCCGTTCATCAAGCACACCGGCGCCAGCAAGCGCGAGGGCCGGCAGCGTGCGATCGAGATGCTGACCAAGGTCGGCATCCCGCAGCCCACCCTCCGGGTGGACGACTACCCGCACCAGTTCTCCGGCGGTATGCGCCAGCGCGCCATGATCGCCATGGCGCTGGTCTGCAACCCCGAGCTGCTGATCGCGGACGAGCCGACCACCGCCCTGGACGTCACCGTCCAGGCGCAGATCCTGGACCTCCTCAAGGACCTCCAGCAGGAGTTCGGCTCCGCGATCATCCTGATCACGCACGACCTCGGCGTGGTGGCCAACACCGCGGACGACCTGCTGGTGATGTACGCCGGCCGGGCGGTGGAGCGGGGCTCCGTCAAGGAGATCCTCACCCAGCCCCAGCACCCGTACACCTGGGGCCTGTTGAGCTCCATGCCGCGGCTCTCCTCGGACGTCAGCGAGGCCCTGCACCCGATCCCCGGCACCCCGCCGAGCCTGCTCACCCCGCCGTCGGGCTGCGCCTTCAACCCGCGCTGCGGTTTCGTCCACGAGGTCGGCGGCAGCCGCTGCACCGACGAGCGGCCGGTACTGGAGCTGGGACGCGCCTCCGCGTGCCACCTCGGGCCCGAGCAGAAGCAGACCTTCTTCACCGAGCAGATCAAGCCCCGGCTGGGCTAGGGAGCCACCACCATGACAGACCACGTCACCCTGCCCGCGCCCCGCGACGCCGCGCCCCCGCAGGGCGAGCCCCTCCTCACCGCCGAGGGGCTGACCAAGCACTTCCCGATCCACGGCGGCTTTCCGTTCAAGCGGAAGGTCGGTGCGGTACAGGCGGTCGACGGCGTCGACCTGACCGTGCACGCGGGCGAGAGCTTCGGCCTGGTCGGTGAGTCGGGCTGCGGCAAGTCCACCACCGGGCGGCTGCTCACCCGGCTGATGGAGCCGACCTCCGGCAAGATCACCTATGCGGGTCAGGACATCACGCACGCCAACCGCAAGGCGCTGGCGCCGGTCCGCTCGCAGATCCAGATGATCTTCCAGGACCCGTACGCCTCGCTGAACCCGCGGCAGACGGTGGGCACCATCATCGGTGGCCCTATGGAGATCAACGGGATCAACCCGACCGGCGGCCGGGAGAAGCGGATCCGCGAGCTCCTGGAGACCGTCGGTCTCAACCCGGAGCACTACAACCGCTTCCCGCACGAGTTCTCCGGCGGCCAGCGGCAGCGCATCGGCGTGGCCCGCGCGCTCGCGCTCGAACCGAAGCTGATCGTGGCCGACGAGCCGGTCTCCGCGCTGGACGTCTCGATCCAGGCCCAGGTCGTCAACCTGCTGCAGAAGCTCCAGCGCGAGCTGGGCATCGCGTTCCTGTTCATCGCGCACGACCTCGCGATCGTGCGGCACTTCAGCGAGCGCGTCGCGGTGATGTACCTCGGCAAGATTGTCGAGGTGGGCAGCCGCGAGGAGATCTACAACAGGCCGCGCCACCCCTACACCCATGCGCTGCTCTCGGCCGTGCCCGAGGCCAAGCTGGTGGAGTCCGAGGAGGAGGACCGCGAGCGTATCCGCCTCGCCGGTGACGTCCCCTCCCCCGTCAACCCGCCCTCCGGCTGCCGCTTCCGTACGCGCTGCTGGAAGGCGCAGGACAAGTGCGCGTCCGAGGAGCCGCCGCTCGTGCAGCTCGGCGGGAACGAGGCGGGGCACCTCACCGCCTGCCACTTCCCCGAGGAGCCCACGACCGCGGCCCGCGGCGAGGACATCATCCTCGACCCGGCACTGGCCGCGATCGAGGAAGCCGCGTCCGCCGAGGGGACCGGGAAGACCGACAAGACGCTCTGACCCGGCCCTCGCCGCCTGCACGACAGGCAGGAGCCCGCCTCCCGCAGTACGACGGGAGGCGGGCTCCTGCGTTCGCGCGCGGGCGCACACGGCCGGGCGGCACGCGCGGCCCGGCGGCTACTCGCTGGGCACCACGTGCCGCTCCTCCGCGAAGTGGCAGGCGGAGTCGTGGGCGGCCGGGGTCTCGCCGTCCCGGAACGCGTCCGGTACGTCGAGCGGCGGCACCACCCGCGCGCACACGTCCTGGGCCTTCCAGCAGCGTGTGCGGAACCGGCAGCCGGAGGGCGGGGCGGCGGGCGAGGGGACGTCCCCGGTCAGCAGGATGCGCTCACGCTGCTCGCGTGCCTCCGGATCGGGCACCGGGACGGCGGAGAGCAGCGCCTGGGTGTAGGGGTGGGTGGGGTGGTCGTAGATCTCCACCTCGGTACCGATCTCGGCGAGCCGGCCGAGGTACATCACCGCCACCCGGTCGGAGATGTGCCGCACCACGGACAGGTCGTGCGCGATGAACACGTACGAGAGGTCGAATTCGGCCTGGAGCTGTTCCATCAGGTTGATGACCTGGGCCTGCACGGAGACGTCCAGTGCCGAGACCGGCTCGTCACAGATGATGATCTCGGGGTTGAGGGCCAGACCGCGGGCGATGCCGATGCGCTGGCGCTGGCCGCCGGAGAACTGGTGCGGATAGCGGTGGATGTACTCGGGGTTGAGGCCCACCACGTCGAGGAGATCCTGGACCTTCTTACGGCGATCGCCCTTGGGAGCCACCTCGGGATGGATCTCGTAGGGCTCGCCGACGATATCGCCGACCGTCATCCTGGGGTTCAGGGAGGTGTAGGGGTCCTGGAAGACCATCTGGATGTTGCGGCGCACGGCCTTCAGCGCCCGGCCGGACAGCTTGCCGATGTCCTGTCCCTGGTAGCTGATCCGGCCGGACGTCGGCTGCTCCAGGCCGACGAGCATCTTGGCGACGGTCGACTTCCCGCAGCCGGATTCGCCGACGATGCCCAGTGTCTCGCCCTTGCGCAGGTCGAAGGAGACGCCGTCGACGGCCTTGACCGCGCCGACCTGGCGCCGGATCACGATGCCCTGGGTCAGCGGGTAGTGCTTGACCAGATCGCGGATCTCCAGGATAGGTTCGCCGACCGCCCCTACGGCCACGCCTTCCGGCTCGTGGCGCCGCTCGGCGTCCCCGGTGGCGCCTTCCGGTGGCCGCGGGGGTCCCGGCGGCCCCGGGGGCACCGTGCCCTGCCCGCCACCGTTCGCGACCCGGCCGGTGTCACCGTGCTCCATCGAGGGTCTCCTTCCAGAAGTGGCAGGCGCTGGCGCGGCCGGGCCCCACGTCGTACAGCGGGGGCAGGTCGGTGAGGCAGACGTCCCGCGCCAGCGGGCAGCGTGGGTGGAACGGGCAACCCGAGGGGATGGACGTCAGGTTGGGCGGCAGCCCCTTGATCGCGTACAGCTCCCGTCCCTTGTGGTCCAGCCGCGGGATGGAATCCAGCAGCCCTCGGGTGTAGGGGTGCGCGGGTGCCTTGTAGAGCTGGTGGACTGGGGCGGTCTCCACGATCCGGCCGGCGTACATCACCGCGATCGTGTCGGCGACGTCCGCGACCACTCCCAGATCGTGGGTGATCAGGATCAGGCCCATGGTGAATTCGCGCTGCAACTCCGCGAGCAGATCCATCACCTGGGCCTGGACGGTGACGTCCAGCGCCGTCGTCGGCTCGTCCGCGATGATCAGGTCCGGCTCCAGGGCCAGCGCCATCGCGATCATGATGCGCTGCCGCATGCCCCCGGAGAACTGGTGGGGGTAGTCCCCCACCCGGTCCTTGGCCGCGGGGATGCCGACCCGCTCCATCAGCTCCACGGCCTTCGCCCGCGACCGCTTGCGCGACAGGCCCGCGTGGACCTCGTACATCTCCCCGAGCTGCGCGCCGACGCTGAGCACCGGGTTCAGCGACGACAGCGCGTCCTGGAAGATCATCGCCATCTTCGCGCCGCGGATCTTGCGGCGCTCGTCATTGCCGAGCTTGAGCAGATCGCGCCCCTGGAAGAAGATCTCCCCGCCGGTCACATAGCCCGGCGGGGAGTCGAGGATGCCCATGACGGCCTGGGCGGTGACGGACTTGCCGGATCCGGACTCGCCGAGCACCGCCAGCGTCTGCCCCGCCACCACGCGGTAGGTGACGCCGTTGACGGCCTTGGCGACACCGTCCCGGGTGCGGAACTCCACCCGCAGGTCCCGTACGTCGAGCAGCGGAGGTTCCGCGCCCCGCGGCGACTGGTCGTGGTCGGTCATCTGCCGGCTCCTCAGCGCAACTTGGGGTCGAGGGCGTCGCGCACCGCGTCGCCGAGCATGATGAACGCCAGCACCGTGATGCTCAGGGCCCCGGCAGGCCACAGCAGCATGTGCGGGGCGTTGCGGATGAAGGTGGAGGCCGCGGAGATGTCGATGCCCCAGGAAACCGTGGGCGGCTTCAGGCCCGCGCCGAGGTAGGACAGCGTCGCCTCCAGGGCGATGTACGTACCGAGCGCGATGGTGGCGACGACGATCACCGGCGCGACGGCGTTCGGCGCGATGTGCCGCAGCAGGATCCGCCCGTTGCCGGCGCCGAGGGCCCGCGCGGCCTGGACGTAGTCGTTCTGCTTGGCGGTGACCACGGCGCCGCGTGCGATGCGGGAGATCTGCGGCCAGCCCAGGAGCACGATGAAGCCGACCACCGGCCAGACGGTCGAGCTGACGACCACGGAGAGGAAGACCAGGCCGCCGAGGATCACCGGGATCCCGAAGAAGATGTCGGCGAGCCGGGAGAGCAGGGTGTCCCCCAGGCCGCCGAAGAAGCCGGCGAGCCCGCCCAGCAGGCTGCCCAGCAGGGCGGCACCGGCCGTGGCGCAGACGCCGACGGTGATGGACGCGCGGGCGCCGTAGACGACCCGGGTGTAGACGTCCCTGCCCTGGGTGTCGAAGCCGAAGGGATGGCCCGGCTCGGCGCCTTCCTGCGCCTTCGCCAGGTCGGCCTTGTAGGGGTTGCCGTCGGCGATGAGCTGCGGCCAGATGGCGATGATCACCAGGAACAGGATCACCAGCCCGGAGATCACGAAGACCGGGTTGCGGATCAGGTCGTGCCACGCGTCGCTCCACAGGCTGCGCGGCTTGCCGGTGGGCGCGCCGTCGGGCGGCCCGGCGGACGGGGCGCGCTCCAGCGACTCCGCCTCGCCGATGGCCAGCGCGGCGGTACCGCCGTCGCCGTGGGTGATGGCTTCCTTGGGTACGTACGGCTCAGGCATAGCGGATCCTCGGGTCGAGGACGGCGTACAACAGGTCGACGACGAGATTGGCGGCGAGGAAGACCAGGACCAGGATCGTCACGAAGCCCACCACTGTCGGTGAGTTCTGCCGCAGAATTCCTTGGTAGAGCTGGAACCCGACGCCATGGATGTTGAAGATGCGCTCGGTGACGATCGCCCCGCCCATCAGCGCGCCGATGTCGGTGCCGATGAAGGTGACGACCGGGATCAGGGAGTTGCGCAGCAGGTGGCGGGTGATGACGCGGTGGCGGGGCAGCCCCTTCGCGACGGCCGTGCGGACGTAGTCGGCTCGGGTGTTCTCCGCGATGGAGGTACGCGTCAGCCGCGTCACATACGCCAGGGAGACCAGGGCCAGCACCACCCCGGGCAGCAGGAGTTCGTTCAGCGGCGCGTCGGATGAGACCGTCGGCTTGACCCAATTCCACTGCACCCCGAAGAGGAATTGCAGGAGGTAACCGCTGACGAAGGTCGGAATGGAGACCACGACCAGGGTGAGGACGAGGACGGAGGTGTCGATCGTCCGGCCGCGCCGCAGGCCGCTGAACACCCCCAGGACGAGGCCGATCACCATCTCGATCACGACGGCGACGAGCGTGAGCCGCAGCGTGACGGGGAATGCCTCGGCCATCAGCTCGGTGACCGGCTGCCCGTTGAACGCGGTGCCGAAGTCACCCTGGAAGATCTGCCCCATGTAGTGCAGGTACTGCTTCCACAGCGGCTGGTCGAGGTAGAGGTCGGCGCGGATCTGGGCGGCGGTGGCGGGGTCGGGTGCCCGGTCGCCGAACATCGCGGCAACCGGGTCGCCCAGCGCGTACACCATGAAGAAGATCAGGAACGTGCTGCCGATGAACACCGGGATCATCTGCAGAAGCCGCCGGATCACATAGCGTCCCATGAGGGCTCCGGATTCTGGAGTACGAGCGGACCGGGCATGTGCGGATGCCGCCCCGTCAGCCGACCTTGATCTGCTGGTAGACGGGAACGCTGAACGGGTTCAGGGCGACATCGCTGATCCGGTCGGAATAGCCGCCGCTGCCGTTCTGGTACCACAGCGGAATGGCCGGCATCTGATCGGCGAGGATCTTCTCGGCGTCCTGGAATTTCTGCACGGCGTCACCGATGTCCGTCGCGGCATTCGCCTCGTTGACGAGCTTGTCGAATTCGGCGTTGCTGAACTTGCCGTCGTTGGAGGAGGCGTTGGTGTAGTACAGCGGCTGGAGGAAGTTCTGGATCAGCGGGTAGTCCATCTGCCAGCCGGCCCGGAACGGCCCGGTCATCCGGCGCGCCGTGATCTTGTTGCGGAAGTCGGCGAAGGTGCCGACGGGGGCTCCGACGCACGCGTTGTCGCTGTCCAGCGAATTGTTGATGCTGTTGCAGATCGCGTCGACCCAGTCCTTGTGCGACCCGGTGTCGGCGTTGTAGCTGATGGTCATCTTCCCGCCGGGAAGACCGCCGCCTTCCTTGATCAGCTTCTTGGCCTCGTCCGCGTTGAATTCGCACGCGTCGCCGCACAGGCCCGCCTTGTACCCGCCGTCCTCCTTGAGCACCGGAGAGGTCCAGTCCGTTGCGGGTGTCCTGGTCTTCTGGAAGATCTCGTCGGTGATCTGCGCGCGGTCGATCGCCATCGACACCCCGCGCCGGACTTTTTCCTTCCCCGGGCCGTTCCAGTTCTTGTCGTACATGGGGAAGGTGAGGGTCTGAATGATGCCGGCCGGCTGGTTGATATAGCGGTCGCCGAGGTCGGCCTTGACGTTCTTCAGCTGTGCCGCGGGCACGTCGTCGACGAGATCGAGGTTTCCCGCCTGGAGGTCGGTGTAGGCGGTGTTGTTGTCGGTGTAGACCCGCAGGTCGATGCCGCCGTTCTGAGCCGGGTCATTGCCCGGGTACTTCTCCCACTTGCGCATCTTCAACGCGGAGCCCTTGACGTAGGAATCCACGACGTACGGGCCGTTGCCGACCGGTTTCTTCACCCAGGCGTCGTGATCGGTGTAGAAGGTCTGCGGAAGCGGCATGAAGGCCGAGTAGCCGAGGGTGTCCGGCCAGCTGGAGAATTTCTGGTTGAGTTTCACGGTGAAGGTCTTGTCGTCCTTCACCGTCAGCCCGGACATCGTCTCGGCCTTCGGGGTGCCGCTCTCGGGGTGGACCTCGTCGAATCCCTCGATGTACTGGAAGAACGGCGCGTTCTTCTGCTTGTTGGTGAGCAGCGCGCCGTAGTTCCAGGCGTCCACGAAGGATTTCGCGGTGACCTTCTCCCCGTTGCTGAAGGTCCAGCCGTCCTTCAGCGTCACGGTGTAGTTCTGCGAGTCGGTCGTCTCGATCTTCTCCGCGATGACGTCCTCCGCGGCGCCGGTCTTGGGGTTGTACCGCTTGAGCCCCCGGAACAGCATCTCCAGGACCTTGCCGCCCTGCACCTCGTTGGTGTTCGCGGGCTCCAGCGGGTTCTGCGGATCCCCCCAGGAGGCACTGACCACCCCGGCGCTGTCCGCACCACCGCTGCTGCCACCGCCGCAGGCCGTGGCCGCCAGGGCGAGGGCGACGGCGCCTACGGCCCACTGGGCGCGCGTGGCTCCACGCATGGTGCCTCCTCAGGTCCTCGGTCACACTTAGCCCACATAAGAACCCAAAAGAGGACGAACTGCACTGCGGCGATGTCCGCCACTGCTCCGAAAACCCGAGAAACCCCCCGTATGCCCGATCGTGAGCGCCGCCGGCCCGCCCCGCCGCGGACGCCTCCTACGCGTGGTGCACGGACTCCACCGTGAAGATCCGCGGCTCGAAACTCTCCGCTATGCCGGCGGCCTGCGTCATGTGCTCGCGGGCCACCGGGTCGGCCAGCATCGTCCGGAAGTGCTCCTCGCTCTCCCACTGCGCGTAATTGACGACGCGTTCGCCGTCGGTGCTGGCATGGATGTTCGCCGAGATGAACCCCGGCCGGTCCTTCATCGTCTCCTCGGTCGCCCGGCTCAGCACCGCCACCAACTCCGCCTGCCGCTCGGGCGCGACGATGAAGATGTTGATCAATGTGGCGATGCCCTGGCCGGTCTCGATTTTCGTGGTCTCCGTCATGCCGCCATCCTGCCAAGGACCACTGACATCGGTGCTTCCGCCAGTCTCAACCGGCGTCGGCACCACAGCAGTTCGATGGGGGTCAAACGCGGAACGCCCCGCCGGACCGGGGTCCGACGGGGCGTTCTCCGCACCGGGCGCCGACGGCGTCCGGTGGCGGATTCAGCGCTTGGCGCGCGACGCGGTGCGGCCGCGCTCCTTCTGGTCCAGGACGACCTTGCGGATACGCACGGTCTCCGGGGTGACCTCGATGCACTCGTCGTCGCGGCAGAACTCCAGCGACTGCTCCAGGGAGAGCTTGCGCGGCGGGACCACGTTCTCGGTGGTGTCCGCCGAAGCCGCACGCATGTTGGTGAGCTTCTTCTCCTTGGTGATGTTCACGTCCATGTCGTCGGAGCGCGAGTTCTCACCGATGATCATGCCTTCGTAGACCTCGGTGCCCGGCTCCGTGAAGATCACGCCGCGCTCCTGGAGGTTGATCATCGCGAACGGCGTGACCGAACCGGAGCGGTCGGCGACCAGCGAACCGTTGTGGCGGGTGCGCAGCTCGCCGAACCACGGCTCGTGGCCCTCGAACAGGGAGTGCGCGATGCCCGTACCGCGGGTCTGGGTCAGGAACTCCGTACGGAAGCCGATGAGGCCACGCGAGGGGACGATCCACTCCATACGGATCCAGCCGGAGCCGTGGTTGGTCATGGTCTCCATGCGGCCCTTGCGGGTGGCCATCAGCTGCGTGATCGCACCGAGGTGCTCCTCGGGGGAGTCGATCGTCAGGCGCTCGATCGGCTCGTGCAGCTTGCCGTCGACCTCCTTGGTGACGACCTCGGGCTTGCCGACGGTCAGCTCGAAGCCTTCCCGGCGCATGGTCTCGACGAGGATGGCCAGCGCCAGCTCGCCACGGCCCTGGACCTCCCAGGCGTCGGGACGCTCGGTGTCCAGGACACGGAGCGAGACGTTACCGATCAGCTCCTTGTCCAGGCGGTCCTTGACCTGGCGGGCGGTGACCTTGTGGCCCTTGCCGCCCTTGCCGACCAGCGGCGAGGTGTTCGTGCCGATGGTCATCGAGATGGCCGGCTCGTCGACCGTGATCAGCGGCAGCGCGATCGGGTTCTCCGGGTCGGCCAGCGTCTCGCCGATCATGATGTCGGGGATACCGGCGACGGCGCAGATGTCGCCCGGGCCCGCCTTCTCGGCGGGCTTGCGGGTGAGCGCCTCGGTCATCATCAGCTCGGTGATGCGGACGTTGGACATCGTGCCGTCACGCTTGATCCACGCGACGGTCTGGCCCTTCTTCAGCTCGCCCTGCTCGACGCGGAGCAGCGCGATACGGCCGAGGAAGTTGTCCGCGTCGAGGTTGGTGACGTGGGCCTGCAGCGGCAGCGAGTCGTCGTACTGCGGGGCCGGGACGTGCTCCAGCAGCGTGCTGAAGAACGGCAGCAGGTCCTCGCTGTCGGCCGGGACGGTGCCGTCCTCCGGCTTGGTCAGCGACGCGACGCCGTCACGGGCGCAGGCGTAGACGATCGGGAACTCGATCTGCTCCTCGTCCGCGTCCAGGTCGAGGAAGAGGTCGTACGTCTCGTTGACGACCTCGTCGATCCGGGAGTCGGGACGGTCGGTCTTGTTGATGCACAGGATGACCGGCATCCGCGCGGACAGCGCCTTGCGCAGCACGAAGCGGGTCTGGGGCAGCGGGCCCTCGGAGGCGTCGACGAGGAGGACGACCGCGTCCACCATCGACAGGCCGCGCTCGACCTCGCCACCGAAGTCGGCGTGGCCGGGGGTGTCGATGATGTTGATCGTGACGGGGTCCCCGCCGTCCTTGGGGTGGTACTTCACGGCGGTGTTCTTCGCCAGGATCGTGATGCCCTTCTCACGCTCCAGGTCGTTCGAGTCCATCATGCGGTCGTCGAGATGCTCGGCGGCGTGGGCGGCGAAGGCACCTGCCTGCTTGAGCATGGCGTCGACGAGGGTCGTCTTGCCGTGGTCGACGTGGGCGACGATGGCTACGTTACGAATGTCGTGGCGGGTGGGCATACTGGCGGCGCTTCTCCCGGAATCGTGGGTGGCGACGCGTCCATCCGGTACGCGCGCCTGCCGGGCATGAAGACGCCACGGCCTCACCCCATCGTACGGGGCTGCGGCGGCGTTGGCCGCCCCAGCCCGTACGTACGCCCGCTGACCTGCGGTTTCTTACCTATTGTTCGCTATCCCTTGGTGTAGCCGATGTCCTGGAAGCGGGGTGCGGCCAGACCGAAGGCCCCGACGTTGGCGAGCGACTTCCTGGTGGCCACCAGCTCGGGCCGCTGATACAGCGGAATCGATCCGGCGGCGGCCCAGATCCGGGCGTCGGCCTGCGCCACCAGGTTGCGCGCGGCGCCCTCGTCCAGCTCGGCGGTGGCCTGCTCGAAGAGCTGGTCGATGTGGTCGGTGCCGACCCGGGTGTAGTTCTGCTCGACGGTCAGCGAGCCGTCGGCCGCCGGCTGCGGCTTGGCGTAGATCGGCCGGGCGTCGGTCGCCGGGTAGGCGGTGCCGGGCCAGGAGTAGAGCGCCATGTCGTAGTCGCCTGAGGCGATGTGGTCCTGGAAGTAGCTGGTGTCGGCGACCCGCTGGATCGCCGTCTGCACCCCGATCTTGCCGAGCATCCTGGCGATCCGCTCGCCGACGGTGCGCAGCTGCTCGGAGCCCGCGCCGTCGGGAAGCACGAAGCGCAGGGTGAGCGGCTTGCCGTTCTTCTTCAGGACCGGGGCCTTGGCGGCCTTGCGGCCGGGGTCACGGTCCGCCGGCTGCTTCGCCACCGGGTCCGCCTTGGCGTCGGAGGTGTCGGCGGCCCGCTCGGCGGCGGAGCGGTGGTCCGCGTAGCCCGCCGCCCGGCCTGCCGGCTCCTCGTCACGGGCGTCGGATGCGGCCAGCGAGGCCGCCGCCGCGTCCCGCTTCGCGGCGGCCTCGGCCTCGCGCGCCTGGGCCGCTGACATCGGCCGGGCGGCCGCGCTGCCGCCGGATCCCGGCAAATGGCGTCGCTGGCCCGTCTCGATCATCTCGGCGGCGCCGAGGGCCTTGGCCGCACGCTTCCGGTACCGCTGGGCCTTGGCGTACGCGCGGGACGTGGTGTCCCCGTCGGCCTTCTCCTCCTGCTTGGCGGCCTCGGCCTTGTAGAAGGAGGCGCTCTGCCGCAGCAGGGCGGCCTGCTGGACCTCGGAGCCCACCGCGCCGGCGGAGGACAGCGGCGCCTCGGCCGCCGCCGGGCGGACATCCGCCTCGTGGTCGTTGCTCCGGGCGAGGGCGTCCGCGCCGGCCGGACGCTCGGCGTTGCGGCCGTCGTCGGACGCGGCGGCCGCGGAAGCGGACGCGGCGGGCGCCGAGGCGTCGTCCTGCTTGGCCGGCTCCGGACTGACGTCCGGCTCGGCGCCGGTGCCCGGCTTCCAGCCCGCCTCGGCGAGGAGGGCCTTGGCGGCGCCGGTGTCGCGGCCGCCGAGCGCGTCGCTGTGGTCCTCGTAGCCCGACTGTCCGGCCATCCGCAGATGGTTGCCGAGCGGCCTGGCGGGCAGCCCGAGCGGCTTGAGGACCGTGTCGGCCAGCGCCTGCCGGTCGATGGCACGGGCCACCGCGCGGCGCACCCGCTCGTCGGTGAGCGGTCCGGTGCTGCCGTTGAGGGCGAGCTGGGTGTACGCGGCTCCCAGGGCCTTGCGGACCGTGTAGCCGCTCAGCGAGGCGCTCTCGGCGGCCGCCTTGGCATCCGTGCGCTCACCGGCCGCCTGCGGGCCGGCGTTGCCGGATTCCTTGCCCTTGCGGGCGGCGGACGCGGCCGCACGGTGGGCGGAGGAGACCTTCTTGGCGGCCGTCGGGTCGACCTCGGCGACATCGACGCTCCCGGCGGCCAGCGCAGCCGACCGCTTGTCGCGGGGCAGCGCCTCCAGCACGAGCGTGTCGAGCCTGGCGCGCTCGCCCCACCACTGCGGGTTGCGCACCAGGGTGACCCGGCCGCGCCCGGTGTCCTGGCTCTTGATCCGGAACGGCCCGGCCCCGACCTTGAGCTGCTTGCGCGCGGTGTCGTTGAAGGCGTTGGCGTCGCCCATCACGCTCTTGGGATAGAGCGGCGTGAAGAGCGACCGCCAGTCCGCGTACGGCTTGGCGAAGGTGACCTCGACCTCGTGCGCGTCGGAGCCCTTCTGGACCTTCGCGATCCGGTCGTAGCCGACGTTGCGGGCGCTCCAGAAGGCGTTGTCCTTGCCGCGCAGCGCGTGCCACTGGGCGATGAAGTCCGCGGCGCCGATGGCCCGCCCGTCGCTCCACCGCGCCTTCGGGTTGATCTTGTAGGTGACGACCTGCTTGGGCTCGCGGGCACTGATGTCCGCGGCCCGGAGGTAGTCCGGGTTGCGCTGCGGTCTGCCGCGCCCGTCGACGGTGAACAGGCTGGGCAGCACGGCGCCGGCGATCCGTGCCGTGGTCGCGTCGGCGTCGGCCTGGTACGCGTTGAGCGTGCCGGGCATCGAGTCGACCGCCCAGCGCACGGTGCCGCCGTCCTTCAGCTGGCCGCGTGCCACCCGGCCGATGTCCTGGGAAGCAGCGGCGGACGCCTCGGAGTCGTCACCGCTGCATCCGGTCAGAACGGGCAGCGGGAGCAGCACGCCCGCCGCGATGAGCGCGGCGCAGCGGCGCCCGCGGCACGCCGCGCGGCCTGCAAGGCTGTCGTGGTCGGTCATGACTGTTACCTCCGGGCTCGCCCGTGCCGCGCCGCCGCCCGGGCCCTCTCCGGCGCAACACGTTCGGCCGACTTTGCGGCTCATCACATCTATGGCACCCCCACTGAAGGCGACCGATCCCCGCCCGGGCGCCCGACACGTCGGCCACCGCCCCAAGGCCACTCGCCCGGCCCAACGCCGGTTACAGGGCGCGCCGGCCGCCGGCTGTACCTGCCGGACCGTCCCCGATCGGCCCCCGTCGCGGCCCGGCGCGCGACAGCCGAAACGCACCGGTTCGTCGCCGTAATCGCGACAGATCCCTTCCCAACCCCGACTGTGACGCGCGACACTCGCAGGCGCATGAGATCGCCCACCACACCTTCGGAGGTGAGGGCACGTCATGTCCCTTCACGATGAACTGACGGCGATTCAACGCAGCCTGGACGACCTCGTCCGGTCGGTGGCCCGGCTGGAGGAACAGGTCGGGGCCGGGCTGGACATCCGCCGGGTGCGCAGCGACACCGACCATCTGCGCGAGAGCCTGACCCTGCTGAAGGAGAGCGCCGCGTCCGGCGGCCCCACCGCGGCCGCCGGACGCACGGCGCTCGCGATGGTCTCGATTCCCGACACCCCCTACGACTCCACGCTGTGGGCAGGCGCCGAGGACGAGGGCCTGGGCGCGCACGACCGCCGGGCGCCCTAGGAGTCCTCCGACGCCCGCCCCTGCCCCTTCCAGCCCCGCCCCGACGGAGCGCCCTTCACGGAGACCGACGTTGGCCACTGGCACAGAACCCTCACCGCACACGGGCGCGACGGGCGTGCACGACGCCTCGCGTGCCGCCATCCGCGCCCGCCATCTGCGGACCGACCGCTGGTGGCTGGCCCCGGCCGTCACCGCCGCCGGCCTGCTCGCGTTCGTCGTCTACTCGACGTGGCGGGCCTTCGCGAACGCCGACTACTACAGCGCGCCGTACGTCTCGCCGTTCTACTCACCGTGCCTGGCCGACAACTGCCGCACCATGCAGGGCGGGCCCAACTGGGATCTCTTCGGCAGCTGGTGGGGCCTGTCCCCCGCGCTGCTGATCCTGATCTTCCCGCTGGGCTTCCGGCTGACGTGCTACTACTACCGCAAGGCCTACTACCGGGGTTTCTGGGCATCGCCGCCGGCCTGTGCGGTCGCCGAGCCGCACAAGAAGTACACCGGCGAGACCCGCTTCCCCCTGATCCTGCAGAACCTCCACCGCTACTTCTTCTACTTCGCGGTGCTGGTCGCCTGCGTACTGACCTACGACACGGTGCTGTCCTTCCGCGACGAGCACCACGCCTGGGGCCATATGGGCCTCGGCTCGCTGATCTTCCTCGTCAATATCGCTCTGATCTGGGCGTACACCCTCTCCTGCCACTCCTGCCGGCACATCGTCGGCGGCCGGCTGCGGCACTTCTCCCGGCACCCGGTGCGCTACCGGCTGTGGGGCTGGGTGGGGAAGCTCAACGAGCGCCACATGCTGCTGGCCTGGTCCTCGCTGATCAGCGTGGGTCTCGCCGACTTCTATGTGTTTCTCCTGGCCACCGGGGCCTTCGACGATCCGCGGTTCTTCTGAGGACCGCTCCATCCAGTGAAAGGTGTGCCTTCTGATGGCGCATGTGGACCGGCAGGCTTGGGACGTGGTCGTGGTCGGCGCCGGCGGAGCCGGGCTGCGCGCCGCCATCGAGGCCCGCGAGGCGGGCATGCGGACGGCCGTGATCTGCAAGTCCCTGTTCGGCAAGGCGCACACGGTGATGGCCGAGGGCGGGATCGCGGCCAGCATGGGCAACGTCAACGACGGTGACAGCTGGCAGGTGCACTTCCGGGACACCATGCGCGGCGGGAAGTTCCTCAACCACTGGCGGATGGCCGAACTGCACGCCCGCGAGGCCCCGGACCGGGTGTGGGAGCTGGAGACCTGGGGCGCGCTCTTCGACCGCACCGCGGACGGCAGGATCTCCCAGCGCAACTTCGGCGGCCACGAATACCCGCGCCTCGCGCATGTCGGCGACCGTACGGGCCTGGAGCTGATCCGCACCCTCCAGCAGAAGATCGTCGCCCTCCAACAGGAGGACGAGCGTGAACTCGGCTCCCACGAAGCCCGGTTGAAGATCTTCCAGGAGTGCACCGTCACCCGGGTGCTCACCGAGCCCGGCGACGGCGGGCGGGTGGCCGGCGCGTTCTGCTACGCCCGCGAATCGGGCCGCTTCTTCGTGCTGGAGGCCCCGGCCGTGGTGCTGGCCACCGGCGGCATCGGCAAATCCTTCAAGGTCACGTCGAACTCCTGGGAGTACACCGGGGACGGCCACGCGCTTGCGCTGCTCGCCGGGGCCCCGCTGATCAACATGGAGTTCGTGCAGTTCCACCCGACCGGCATGGTCTGGCCGCCGTCGGTGAAGGGCATCCTCGTCACCGAATCGGTGCGCGGCGACGGCGGGGTGCTGCGCAACAGCGAAGGCAAGCGGTTCATGTTCGACTACATCCCGGACGTCTTCAAGGAGAAATACGCCCAGTCCGAGGAGGAGGGCGACCGCTGGTACGACGACCCGGACAACCACCGCAGGCCGCCCGAGCTGCTCCCCCGCGACGAGGTCGCCCGCGCCATCAACTCCGAGGTCAAGGCGGGCCGCGGCTCCCCGCACGGCGGTGTCTTCCTGGATGTCTCCACCCGGATGCCGGCCGAGGTCATCAGGCGCCGACTGCCCTCCATGCACCACCAGTTCAAGGAGCTGGCGGACGTGGACATCACCACCGAGCCGATGGAGGTCGGCCCGACCTGCCACTACGTGATGGGCGGGGTGGAGGTGGACCCGGACACCGCGGCGGCGACCGGCGTACCCGGTCTCTTCGCGGCCGGGGAGGTCGCGGGCGGCATGCACGGCTCCAACCGGCTGGGCGGCAACTCGCTGTCCGACCTGCTCGTCTTCGGCCGGCGTGCGGGTCTGCACGCGGCCGGGTACGCCGCGGCAGCGGCCGACCGGCCGACCGTCGATCCGCTGCAGATCGACGCCGCGGAGGCCGAGGCGCTGCGCCCCTTCAGCGCCGAGGACGCGCGGCAGGACGCCGGACCGGACGCGGGCCCGGCGGAGAACCCGTACACCCTGCACCAGGAACTCCAGCAGGCGATGAACGACCTGGTCGGCATCATCCGCAAGGGCGGCGAGATGGCCGAGGCGCTGGACCGGCTGGCGGACCTGCGGGTACGGGCCCGGCGGGCCGGCGTCGAGGGGCACCGCCAGTACAACCCCGGCTGGCACCTCTCCCTCGACCTGCGCAACATGCTGCTGGTCAGCGAGTGTGTGGCCCGGGCTGCGCTGGAGCGCGAGGAGAGCCGTGGCGGGCACACCCGCGACGACCATCCGGAGATGGACCGGCGCTGGCGCAACGTCAATCTGGTCTGCCGGCTCGCCGATCCGCCCGGCGACCGGGCGGACGCGGACCCGGCACTGGGCCGGATCCGGCTCACCCGCCGGGAGACCCCGCCGATCCGCCCCGATCTCCTCGCGCTCTTCGAACGGGACGAGCTGGCCAAGTATCTGACGGACGAGGAGCTGAGCCGGTGAGCGGGCAGCAGGGATCAGAGCGGTCCGACGCCTACACGGCGCACTTCAAGGTGTGGCGCGGGGACGCGGAGGGCGGCGGCCTGGAGGACTTCCGGGTCGAGGTGAACGACGGTGAGGTGGTGCTGGACATCATCCACCGGCTGCAGGCGACCCAGGCGCCCGACCTCGCGGTCCGCTGGAACTGCAAGGCCGGCAAGTGCGGTTCGTGCAGCGCGGAGATCAACGGCCGGCCCCGGTTGCTGTGCATGACCCGGATGTCGGTCTTCGACCGGGCCGAGACGGTCACCGTCACCCCGATGCGGGCCTTTCCCGTCATCCGCGATCTGGTGACGGATGTATCGTTCAACTACGAGAAGGCCCGGGAAATCCCGGCGTTCGCGCCGCCGGCGGGGCTGGCGGCCGGTGAGTACCGCATGCGGCAGGAGGACGTGAACCGCTCGCAGGAGTTCCGCAAGTGCATCGAGTGCTTCCTGTGCCAGGACACATGTCATGTGGTGCGCGATCATGAAGAAAACAAGCCCGCCTTCGCCGGTCCGCGCTTCCTGATGCGGGTCGCCGAACTCGACATGCACCCGCTGGACGCCGCCGCCGACTCCGGCCTGGACCGCAGGCGCACCGCCCAGGACGAGCACGGCCTGGGGTATTGCAACATCACCAAGTGCTGCACGGAGGTCTGCCCCGAGCACATCAAGATCACCGACAATGCGCTGATCCCGCTGAAGGAGCGTGCCGCGGACGCCCGATACGACCCGCTGGTGTGGCTCGGGAGCAAGATTCGGCGGCGGCGCGAATGACCTCTTCGCGCCCGAGGGGGGCCATTCCGGCATGATCTGACGGCCCATCACTTGGCTGGAACCGGTCTCACGACGCGGCCTCGCCCCCGCGATATACCGACGGAATGAACTTTCCGAAAATGAGCCGGCGGCGGCTCCTCGCCGGCCTGGGCGGCGTCCCCCTGGCGGCCGGGCTGCCCGCCGCGCGCCACGATTCGGCCGTGCGGCCCGGCGAGGCACCGGCGGAGAGACGGACGACGGTGCTCCGCGGCGCGGACCTCGCACTCACCATGGACCCCGAGGTCGGCGACGGCCCGCTGGGCCTGCTGGAGGACGGCGTCGACGTCGTCATGCGGGACGGCGCGATCGCGGCGGTGGGCCGGGGCCTCGACGTGCCGCCGGGCGCGCGGGTGGTCGACGCCGCCGGCACCTTCGTCCTGCCGGGGTTCGTCGACCTGCACAACCACCTGTGGCAGTCGAGCATCCGCGGCGGCTGCGCGGCGCAGGACGTCCACGGCTGGCTGGCCGCCTGCAACCGCAGCACCCTGCCCAGGATCGACGCCCGGGACATGTACCGCTTCGTCCATCTCGCGGCCCTCGACGCCCTCCAGACCGGCGTCACCACCCTCGTCGACTGGGTGCACGCGATCCCGTACGACACCAGCGCCTCCTACATCCGCGCCCTGGACGACTCCGGGCTGCGGTTCGTCTACGCGATGGCGCAGAGCGCCGCCGACCGCGACCTCCTGCCCCGGGTCGCCAAGGAGCTGCTCGCCCCGCTGCCGCTGGCGTCGGCCCAGGTGTCGGCGCATGCCGGGATGTCGCTCCTCAAGGAGCTGCGCCTGCTGCACGAACGGCCCGTGACATGGGAGTGATGTTCAACTGCCATGTCCTGGAGCACCGCGGCGACCGCGCCGAGGAACCGATCCGTGCCCTGCGCACCGCCGGTGCGTTCGGCCCCGACCTGCTGATGAACCACGCGATCCACCTCACCGACGACGAGATCGCGCTGACCGGCGCACACGACGTACGGGTGGCCCACTGCCCGCTGAGCAACATGCGGCTGGCCTCGGGCATCATGCCGCTGCCCGCCCTGCACCGGCACGGCGTGCGGGCCGGGCTCGGCCACGACGGCGGGACGAACGACACCTCGGACATGTTCGGCGTGATGAAGGCGGCCGTCGGGCTCCAGCGGGCGCGGCACGAGGACGCCGAGATCCACCCGACGATCCCGGCCGTCCTGCGCATGGCGACCCTGGGCGGCGCGGAGTGCATCGGGATGGCCGACCGGGTCGGGTCGCTGACCCCGGGCAAGCGCGCCGACGTCCTCGTCCTGGACCCCGGCACCCTCAACTTCGCCCCGCGCTTCGACCGGGTGAGCCAGATCGTCCTCAACGGCCAACCACCCAACGTCCGTGACATCTTCGTCGACGGCCGCCTGCGGAAGTCCCACGGCGAACTGGTGGGGGTGGACACCGAGCGGGTGGTCCGCGAGGCGGAGAAGGCGGCCGCGCACCTGCGGGCGACCTGAACCGCGCCACCGTGGTGACGCCCCGGGCCAGGGGCGCCGCCACCGGGCTCAGAACAGGCTCAACAGCGCTTCCGTCGGATCCGGTGCCGCCGACTCGCCGTCGGGCAGCGCCAGCTCGAACCAGACGGTCTTGCCGCGCGGGGTGCGGCGACTGCCCCAGCCGTCGCTGAGCAGGCCGACCAGCTGCAGCCCCCGGCCGCCCTCGTCGGTGTCCCGGGCGCGGCGGCGACGGGGCTGCGCGAGGTCGGCGTCCCACACCTCGCAGACCAGCGTGCGATCCAGCAGCAACCGCAGCCTGATCTCCCCGTGACCGTGCCGCAGCGCGTTGGTCACCAGCTCGCTGACCAACAGCTCCGTGGTGTCCACCAGGGCTTCCAGGCCCCAGTCGGTGAGCTGGTCGCGGGCCAGCTCACGGGCGCGGGCCACCGAGCGGGCGTCGGGCGCCAGATTCCAGTCGCCCACCGCGTCCTTGGGCAGGCCGTGCACCCGGGCCATCAGCAGCGCGATGTCGTCCTCGCCGTGCGAGGTGTCCATGACGCTCAGGACGTGGTCGCAGGCGTCCTCCAACGGACGGTCGGCGTCCGACAGCGCCGCCCGGAAGGCCTGCAGCCCCTCCTCGAGGGGGTGCTCGCGGGACTCCACCAGGCCGTCGGTGTAGAGGGCGAGCAGCGCGCCGTCCGGCAGATCGACCTCGATCTCCTCGAAGGGCTCCCCGCCGACACCCAGCGGCATCCCGGGCGGTACGTCGAGCAGAAGCGCGTCCTCGCCCTCCTCGACCAGCACCGGGGGCAGATGCCCGGCGTTGGCGAACGTGCAGCGCCGGGTCACCGGGTCGTAGACCGCGTAGACGCAGGTGGCGAGATAGACCTCGGAGAGATCCGCGGCACCGGCGGAGCGGGCCGTCTCGGCCGAGGCGCCCGACCGACCGCGCGAGGACCGCCCGCCCGTCCGGCCGTCACCCCCGCCGCCGAGCCCCCGCGCGATCTCGTCCAGCGCCGAGAGCACCTCGGCGGGCTCCAGATCCAGCAGCGCCAACGTCCGCACAGCGGTGCGCAGTTCACCCATCGCCACGGCGGCGCGCAGCCCGCGGCCCATGACGTCGCCGACGACCAGCGCGGTGCGGTGGCCCGGCAGCTCGATGACGTCGAACCAGTCGCCGCCGACCTCGGTGGCGGTGGTTCCGGGCAGATAGCGGCAGGCGATGTCGAGGCCGGCCGCCTCCGGGTCACCGGGCGGCAGCAGGCTGCGCTGCAGTATCAGCGCGCGCTCGTGTTCGCGGCGGTACAGACGGGCGTTGTCGATACAGACCGCGGCGCGCGCGGCCAGTTCGACGGCGAGTGCCGTGTCGCGCTCGCCGAACGGTTCGCTGCCCTTCGTACGGGAGAACTGCACCAGCCCGACGACGGTGTCCCTGGCGACCATCGGTACCGCGAGGGTGGAGTGCACCACCGCGCCCAACTCCTGCCGGTCGTCGCACTCCCGGCCCGGGATGATCTGCGCCTGCGCCGTCCGAAGGGCGCCGGCGCACGGGGAGTTGAAGGGGTAGCGGTGGACGGCTCCGACAGCGACCGGGTCCTGACCACCGTCAGGCGAACAACAGGTGGATGTGGCCAGCGGTGCGTCCGACACGGCGCTGGCGAACGCGACCCTGCGCAGCTCCGCGCTGCCGTCGCTCATGCCGGGCGGGGCCTCGTCGCCCGCCAGCAGACCTTGGTAGAGGTCCACCGACGCCAGATCGCAGAACTGCGGGACTGCGACGTCGAGAAGCGTGCGGGCGGTGGTCTCCAGGTCCAGGGAGTTGCCTATCCGGGCGCCGGCCTCGTTCAGCAGCGCGAGGTTGCGCCGGGCGTTGGCGGCTTCCCGTTCGGCACGCCGCCGCCCCGTCACATCGGCGGCGAGCGCCGCGACGCCTATGGGCCGGCCGCTGGCACCGTGCAGCCGGTAGAGGGAGATCGACCAGCGGCGGCGCTCCTCCTCGCCGGGCACCAGACCGACCACCTGCATCTCGGCGACCGACTCCCCGGTCTCCAGGACCCGGCGCAGTGCGGCGGTCAGCCGATCGGCCTCGCCGGGCGGCAGGAAGTCGTGCGGGCTTCCGCCGCGGTACTTGTGGGCGGGCCCGCCGAAAACCGTGGCGAACCGCTCGTTGACCCGCATCAGCCGCAGATCCGTGCCGAACAGGGTGAAACCCATGGGAGATTGACCGAAAACGGCCTGCGCGGCCGCGAGGTCGGTCTCGATGCCCCGCAGCGCCCGGACGTCGACGACGAGACAGACCGCGGCGCGCTCGCCGAGCTCCGTCTCGGACGGCATCACATAGATCTCCGCGAGCCCCTCGGCCCGGCCGCCCTCTTCCCTTCGGTAGGGCACCAGGCCGGTCCACTCACGGCCGTCGAGAATCTCGGACACCTTGCGGCGCCCGGTCTCGCGCAGCTCGCCGGGGACGAACGCCTCGATGGGGTCCTTGCCGACGGCGTACTGCGCGGGGATGCCCAGCATGTCCGCCGCGCGCTCGCTCCACCGGTCGATGCGCCCGTCGGGCCCCAGCGAGAACGAGGCCACCCGGATGTAGTCGTAGATCGATCCGGGTTGGCTGCTCTGCCAGAGCGGCAGACCGTGCGGGTCCCGCGCATGCGGGCGTGCACCTGGGCCACCGGGGCTGTCCGCACCGCCCTGACCATCGGCCTGCGCGGGTCCTGCCCCGCCAGATGACATCTCGCTCACGAGCCCCGTCCCCTCCAGCTCATCGTGCCCGGACCGGACCAGCCGAGTATCCAGCACCTCGGCTATCCGGAACACGGTCTTCACGATCACAGCACAGTCTCGATCGCAGGCCATCGACGGGATGTCGATGAAATGGCAACGATCAGGACTTCATCTGTCTCCTAACCAGCCACCGACAGCTCGAACCACACTGTCTTGCCACTCTTTCCCCGCCGGGTGCCCCAGCGCCGCGAACTGCAGGCGACCAGCTGCAATCCACGACCACCCTCGTCGTCGGGGGACGCGGTGCGCTCAAGGGGCGGATCGGGCAGCGGATCGCTCACCTCGACGAGCAGTCCGCCGCTGCTGAGCAGCACCATGCGGACGCCGATCGGCCCGCTCGCGTGGCGCAAGGAGTTGGTGACGAGCTCGCTGACGAGCAGCACGGCCACATCCACGGCGCCGTCGACCCCCCAGTCGTCGAGCACCTCCCGCACCGCACTGCGGGCGGTGCGCACCGCGCCCGGATCGGCCGGGAAACTCCATTCCGCAATCGGCGAACCGGAGACCATGCCGCGCCGGCGGGCACCGGAAGAGGCCGCCCCGAGGCCCTCTGCCGCTGCGCTGTCGCTCACGCCGATCACTTCCCAGCCCGAAGGGACCCCCAGGCTCATCGCACCAAGAGGGGTTAATCACGGCATACCCGGTATTGATGAGTAAATATCGCCATCAAACGGGCGCACTGGCATCAATGGGGCATCGAGCAGCGGTGCGCCGCGCGATGCCGCACGGGACGTGCGGCACCCGGGTGACGGCGCTGCCGCCCGCGAGCCGGCCTGGCGCCGTCCCCGATGGCAGGCCGCACGCGACGCTCACGACCGTGGGCGCCCCACCGTCGCCGTCGCCACCAACCGCCGCATCGCCTCGTCGACCGCGGGCCTGTCCTGGTCCAGCCAGTCGACCTGCCCCTCCTCACCGGGCAGCAGCCAGCGCAGCTCGTCGTGATCCTGGAGCGGGCGCGGCTCACCGGACAGCAGCCGGGCCGCCCACACCCGCAGGACGAAGCCGGGACGCAGCACCCACTCCCCCGGAATGCGCTCCTGCACCACCGCCTCGACACCCAGCTCCTCACGCAGCTCGCGTGCCAGCGCCTGCTCGGGTGTCTCGCCGTCCTCCACTTTGCCGCCGGGCAGCTCCCAGCGGCCGGCCAGGGCGGGCGGTGCGCTGCGCCGGGCGGCCAGCAGCCGCCCTCGGTCGCACACCGCTCCGCCCACCACTACGCGCAGTGTCGTCATGCGCGGCAGCCTACGTCCCCCGCTTCTGTCCCGCTCCTCGCTCATCACCGCTCAGGTCGTCGCACGGCCAACCCGCTCGACCACGTAAAGCCGCTGGTGGCCGCGGGTATCGAGCCGGTCGGCCACCCGCTCCGCCTCCGCCCGGGTCGCATAACGACCGACCCGATAACGGTTGCCGCCTTCGTCCTGGCGGATGACGAGCCAGGGCAGCACGGCTCCACTGTCGGTCATTGCGCCCCTCCGTCCGCCGGGCAGCGCGCCGTCGCGCGCCCCTCCTGTGCTGATGCCGAAATCGCAATCCGCATATGCCCGAGCGTACGCCCGACCTTTACGCACCGGATACGGAATTACACAAAGAGGTACTGAACCGGCCACCCGTCCGCTTCCAGGGCGGCCGGAGGAGCCGGAGGAGTCGGGGGAGACCGAGGGGTGGCCGGCCGCGGAACGCAGAGACTCCGGGCCCCTAATAGGGGCCCGGAGTCCCGGGAGAATGCGTGCGGGAGCCGTCAGGCGCCGACGGGCGCCTTGTCGTCGTCCGACCGCGCCTCGTCCGCTTCCGCCGCCTCGGCGGCCTCCGCCGCCCGGGTCTCCGCCTCGACCTGGACCAGCGACGGGTTGCGCCAAGAGCTGCGAACACCCCAGTAGTAGAAGGCGAGGGCGATCAGCGCGACCACGAGGATGTCCCAGCCCTCGGGCAGATATCCCTTGCCGCCGAAGTCCTTGCCGCCCGCGTACGAGACGGCGGCCATGACCAGCAGATACGCCACCATCCAGGCGCCGGCCTTGAGGTGCGGCAGCAGACCGGCCCACGGCTTGCGGCCCTGGGTGAGCGGCTTGCCGATCTCGTACCAGGCCCAGACCGGCAGACCCACGGCCATGATCAGGATGACCTTGCCGGTGAGCGGCCAGCGACCCCAGTACAGGACCAGCGAACCGAAGATCATCGCGATCGGCGCGACGAACGGCATCGCGCGCAGCTTGACCGGGCGCTTGAGGTCCGGCGAGAGGCGGCGCAGCGACATCACCGCGACCGGACCGGTGATGTAGGAGATGACGGTCGCGACCGAGACGATCTCGGCGAGCGAGCCCCAGCCGCGGAAGACCGCGAGGAAGAGGAAGGCGATCGCGAGGTTGAGGATCAGCGCCGGACGCGGCACACCGGTCTTCTTGTCCACCCGGCCGAAGATGCCCGGCAGGTGACCGTTCTCCTGCACGCCGTGGATCATGCGCGAGGTGGTGGCCGCGTAGATCATGCCGGTGCCGGACGGGGAGACGAAGGCGTCGGCGTACAGCAGCAGCGCCAGCCAGTTCAGGCCCCAGGCCACCGCGAGGTCGGCGAGCGGGGAGTTGAAGCCGAGTCCGGCCCAGCCGCCGCCGGCGGTCAGCTTGTCACCGGGCACCGCCATCAGGAACGCGACCTGCAGGGCGACGTAGATGACCAGCGCGATCACGATCGACCACACGACCGACTTCGGCAGCGACTTGCCCGGGTTGCGGGCCTCGGCGGCGAGGTTCAGCGGGGACTGGAAGCCGTTGTAGGCCCAGACGATGCCGGAGACGGCGACCGCGGTGAAGACCGAGCTCCAGCCGTTCGGCGTGAAGCCGCCGTGGGCCTGGATGTTGCCGGTGTCGAAGTGCGCCAGCATCAGCGCACCCGCCGTCATCACCGGCACGACGACCTTGAACACGGTGATGGCGGTGTTGGTCTTCGCGAACAGCGTGATCGCGAACCAGTTCAGGAAGAAGTAGAAGATCAGCAGGACGCTGGCGAGCCCGACACCCGTGCCGGTCAGCTCCTTGCCGTCGTACAGCGCCCGCGTCCAGCCGAAGTCCCAGGAACTCATGTACTGGACGGAGGCGGTGGCCTCTCCGGGGATGACGGAGACGATCGCGATCCAGTTCGCCCAGGCCGCCAGGTACCCGGCGAGCGAGCCGTGCGAGTACTGGCCGTAGCGGACCATGCCGCCGGCCTTGGGGAACATCGAGCCGAGCTCGGTGTAGGTGAGCGCGATCGTGAGCGCGACCACGGCGCCGATGACCCAGGCGAGGATCGCGGCCGGTCCTGCGATGGCGGCCGCCCGTTCGGCTCCGAAGAGCCAGCCGGAGCCGATGATGGACCCGAGACCCGTGGCGGTCAGGGCAATGGTCCCGAGGGACCGGCGGTAATGCGAGTGCGAGCCCTGCTCCGCGCTCGCCGTCTTCGTCGTGCTCACGTGCTTGGTCTCCTGGTCTTCCCCCGTGCCGTGCACAAACTTCGCCATCGTAAGAGCGAATCGGAAGATCAGATTCCCCTGCTCGGCCAAAACCCCCGCCCCGCTGAGGGGGTGTGAGGTTTCCAACACCAAGATCCTTCTGCCATTACAGGAAGAAGACGGACAAATAGGGCCATGGGAGGAGAGGTGAGGAGGGGAAGGGAGGCGCGGCTGACGGCGGGAGGTGGCGCGGGCAGGCGGTCGGCTGCGGGCGGTGCGGGCGGGCGACAGCGGTCAGGCCAGAGCGGCCTGAAAGGTCAGGTTCGGGCCGACCCGGTACGGGGAGTGGGGAACCGGCGGACGCGGGCCGAGGCAGAGGAGCGGGGGCGCAGACGGGCACGGCAGGCAGGGGGCTGGCAAGCCCTGGAGCAGCCAGACGCCGACGCGGCGGGACACCGGCAACCAGGCAATGCAGCCCGAGCGCCGGCGCCGGCACACAAGTACCGACAGATCGATGGAAAGCCAGGCCGACGGGCGGTCCCAGAGGCAGATCAGGCGCGGGCAGGTGCGCGAGGCCGGATGCGCACAGGCGATTGGCCAGTCGACACCGGAGGAGGCGACAGCCGCGAGACGACCGACCGGGCGCGAGGCGACGACGCGGGCGGGTGCGCGCGGGCGTTTGAGCAGTCAGGCGTCACGGACGGCCCTGGTGACGTAATTGCCGACCAGGGCGCGGACCCACGGGGCGAGCCTGTGCAGCGAGGGCGGTTGAGCAGCCAGGCGTCACGGAAGACGTCGGTCACACGACGACCGACCGGCCGCGGGCGACGGGGCAAGGCCGACAGGACGGCCGGGTGCTGGGGGACGGGTGGGCATCTGGGCATCACAGAAAGTGCTGGTCGCGAGACAGCCGACCGAGCACGGGGCGACCAGGCGGGCGAGTGCACGAGCCGGGTGCGCGTAGACGATTGGCCAGTCGGCACCCCGGAGGAGGTGGCGGCAGCGAGATGGCGACCTGCGGCGACTGACGGGCCGACGGGACGGACGGGTGCGCGCGGGCGGTCGAGCAGTCAGGCGTCGCAGACGACTCCGGTGACGTATCTGCCGACCAGGGCGCGGACCCACGGGGCGAGCCTGTGGGCGAGGACGGTTGCAGAGCAGACGTCGCAGAAGGCACTGGTCGCGAGACGGCCCACCAGGCGCGGGGCGACGGGGCAGGGGCCGACGGGACGGGCCCGGGCGCGCTTTGGCGGTCGAGTAGTTAGGCATGACAGAAGGCCGCGGTGACGACTTGGGCTTGGCCGACCAGTCATGGGCCGACACGACGGGCGGGCCGTCGCCCGTCAGCCCGTCAGCCCCTCGATCGTCGGCCTGCCTGCCTGCCCCCCGCGGCTATCTCACCGGCAGGTGGTACGAGACGCGGTGGCGGTCGGCGAGGGTGACGACGTCGGCGGTCTCGACCGGGCGGCCGCCCGCGTAGTACGTGCGCGAGATGACCAGGACCGCGTGACCCGGCACCCCGCCGAGCGTCATGGCCTCTTCCGCGAGGCCCGGCCGGGCGCCGATCTCCTCCACGACGTTGTCCACCACGAGGTCGATGGCCGCCATCCGCTCGACGACCCCGCGCCCCGCCAGCGGCCCCTCCTCCGGCAGCATCACGGGCGTCCGCCCGGTGACCTCCAGCGGCTCCCACGAGGTGGAGAGCATCGAGGGCTCCCCCTCCGCGCGGAAGAGGTAGCGGGTCCGCATCACCTTCGCCCCGGACGGGATGCGCAGCCGCGCGGCCACCGACGAACTTGCCGCCTCCTGACCGCTGTTGGACTCCCACGTCCCCCTCACCCGGTCGTCCGTCTGCTCCTGCCGGAACGGCGTACAGACACCGCCGGAGCGGTAGCCGGCGCGGGCGATACGGCGCGGGACGGGCTGCTCGCGCACATAGGTGCCCGACCCCGACCGCCCTTCGACCAGCCCTTCGGCCATCAGCACCTTGCGGGCCTCCAGCGCGACGGTGTCCGAGACGCCGTACTCCTCGCGGATCCGGGCCTGGGAGGGAAGGCGGGTGTGCGGAGGCAGCACCCCTTCGACGATCTTCTGGCGCAGGTCGCCTGCGACACGGAGGTACGCGGGCTGCTCACCGAAAGGCACGTGCCCCTCCCAACAGCTTGACAGTCAGCAACAGAGTGGCAACCGCGTGTTGTTGACCGCAACCTCAGGCCAGGAAATCACCCGATGTGATGAAGTGCAGCTCAGCAGGCATACGAGGCCGCCTCGGTGATCGCGGCTCTCGCACACCCGCGGCCCGTGCACCGCCACGGCGCCTTACGCCCGCGCTCCACGCCCCCAACACGCCCCTACGCGCCCTCACCTCACGGCACCTCAGCTCCGTCCCCTCTCTTATCGGCGTACCTGGAACGCGGCACAAGAGATGCCATGATCGTGGTCGGGACGCCGCCCCGCCCCTCAGGTCGTCCGCCCCTCCGGCCACTCGGCAGTCGGCCGCCCGCTCAGCAACAGGACCACCGCTCGACCCGTCCGACCAGCACGAATACCCGCCCCGTCGGGATTCCGTCCCACGGCGACCCGCCCTGGGCCCCGGGGGCCGGGAACAGGAAGAGGCTCCCCATGTCCGAAGACTCCAACGCCCCCACGTCCCCGGCCTCTCCGCCCGCCGACCCGCCCCTCTCCCCCATGCCCGAGGACTGGCAGCGCGCGCTGGCCGTCGTCGCCCACCCCGACGACCTCGAGTACGGCGCCGCGGCGGCCATCGCCGAATGGACCGCCGCCGGGCGGGAGATCACGTACCTCCTGGTCACCCGTGGCGAGGCCGGTATCGACGGACTCGCCCCCGACGAGTGCGCGGTGATCCGCGAGGCGGAGCAGCGGGCCGGTGCCGCGCTCGTCGGCGTCGACACCGTGGAGTTCCTCGACCACCGCGACGGCGTGATCGAGGCCGGTACGGCGCTGCGCCGTGACCTGGCCGCCGCGATCCGCCGCCACCGCCCCGAACTCCTCATCACCCTCAACCACCACGACACCTGGGGCGGCGTCCACTGGAACACCCCCGACCACCGGATCGTGGGCCGCGCCGTCCTGGACGCGGCCGGTGACGCCGGCAACCGCTGGATCTTCCCCGAGATCGGCGAGGGCGAGGGCCCGGCGCCCTGGGGCGGTGTCCGCTGGGTCGCCATCGCCGGCTCCCCCCACCCCACCCACGCGGCCGAGGTCGGACCGGGCATCGACCGGGCGGTCGCCTCGCTCGCCGCCCACGGTGCGTACATCAGGGGTCTGGGCGGCGAACAGGACCCGGCCACCTACGCCCGCGGGTTCATCGAGCAGATGGTGCGCGCCGGCGGCGAGCGCTACCAGGGGCGCCCCGCCACCCTCTTCGAGCTCTACCCCCGCTGACACGTTACCGCCGAAGGGCGCCCCGGGAGGCGCGGTGCGCCACTCCGCGGAGGCACCCTTCGGCGCGTCTCAGGCGCCGCTCTCCCCCACCACCTCGGCGACGAATCCGGCCACCAGCCCGGCGACCTCCGCGGGCCGCTCCAGCAGCATCGCGTGTGTTCCGTCGACTCCCGCGACCGTCACGCACGGACACGTCCGCGCAAGCTCCCCGAGGTCCCTGCGCAGTCCTTCCGTATAGGCCGCCATCATTTCGTCGAACCACGACGGCAGGCCCGGCACCGGCGGATTGGGGCGCAGTGCCCGCGCGATCAGGAGCGGGCGCGTCACCCGTCGGTACAGCGCGAACAGATCGAGCCCCGCCATCTCCCGCTGCGCCTCCACGGCCTGCTCCTGCCCCGGCCGCAGGAACAGCCGGCCGTCCGCCGTCGCTTCGAGAGAGCGGCGCACCCCGGCCTCCATCAGGTCGGCCGGTATGCCCAACTGCTCGGCCATGCTGGCGTGATAGCCCAGCACGCCCGTCAACGCCTCTTCGGAGAAGGGACGTCCCGCGCTCTGCTCCGCGAAATCCCGCGCCTGGGCCAGACGCTCACGTACATACGCCGCGTCCAGCCCGGCATACTGCTCGGCCCGCCCCATGCCGTGCCCGTCGAGATTGACCGCCGCGGGCGTGGCGGCGTTGTGCTCCAGGCACAGCGCGGCGATCATCCCTCCCATCGAATGCCCGACCACCACGGCTTCCGGCGCCTCGCGCGCCGCGAGCACCGCCGCCACGTCGTCCACCGCCGCGGCGAAGGTCCACGGCTTCGTGCCGACCCCGGACCGCCCATGGCCCCTCAGGTCCATCGCCAGCACGCGGTGCCCCTGGGCCAGCAGGGGCGCGGCCCGTTCCCAGTCGAGCAGAGTCCGACCGGCGCCGTGCAGCAACAGCATCGCCGGGCCGTCCCCGCCGAAATCGCGGACGGCCAGCTCCACGCCGTCGCCCGCCGTACACACCAGGTCCTCGCCCGTTGTCCGCGTCATGCCCTCACGCTAGGCGAGCGAATTCGCCTCAAGATCGTTCGTGAAGTGGATGATCCGGCGGCCGTTTTCGGTCCACAATGGACCAACCCCCTTTTCCTGTCGCCCGGTTCACGCCTTCCGGCCCCCGCAACGACTCACGTCGCGGGACAGGGCGCAGCATCACCTCTGCGCAGAGCGCGGGCGTACTCCGCACCGTTCCCGTGATCCACGTGCCCGGGGCTTGGCCGTTGGCGGCGCCGATGAAGGAGGGGGCGTACACGGATCGGTACCCACCCACATCGGACAGCTGACCGGTCACTTCGAAGGGCTTGCCGCCCGGCCGCTCCAGGAGACCGGCAGCGTGACCCGTCAGCACGCGGCCACCCCTGCATGATGGCGGCTCGCTCCCGGGCTTGCAGCGCATTTGCCGCGACCGCTGGAAGCGTCCCGCTGCGGCACCGTCCATCCCGGCACCGCCCCGGCACGGGAACGAGCGAGGGGCCGCCCCCCGGAGGAGCCGGCCCCTTGCGACCTGCCCGGTCGGCAGGTCAGTGACGCGTGGTCGCGTCATTCGCTCAGACGTTGAAGCGGAATCTGCGCTACAGAGCTCCCACCTGCGTAAACGCAGTACTGGAAGTGGTTATCCAGCACCTATCCAGCACGGTTACGAGTCACCCAGCTCATCCAGCACGGCACAACCCGCTCCACCTGGAGCAGGTTGTGTACACACGGCACACTCAGTACACTTGAGCGCATGACACAGCCACTGCCCATAGAGTCCATCCGCGACGTACGTGCGCACCTAGCTGAGGTCGTGGAGCGCGCCGATCGAGATGACATGCCCACCGTGATCACCCGACGGGGCAAGCAGATTGCCGCCGTCGTCTCCATCGAGGTGCTGCGCAAGTACCAGGAATGGGAAGAGCGCGAGATCAACCGGATCATCGACGAACGCATGGCCAACCCGGCACCCGGCATCCCGATCGAGGACATCATGAGGGAGACGCTGGCGCGCGGTGAGTGAATACCGAACCGTCTTCCGGCCAGAGGCACAGGCCGAGCTCCGGAAGATCCCTCGCGACATGGCCCTACGCATCCTGACCAAACTGACCGAACTGGAGAGCGACCCCCTCGGCTTTAACACCACCGCGCTCGTATCACAGCCAGAACGCCGTCGACTGCGGGTCGGCGACTACCGGGTCGTCTACACGATCAACAAGGGAGAGCTCGTGGTATGGGTGGTCCACGTCGGGCATCGCTCCACCGTTTACGGCACCTGATCTCGACTGGTCCAGCGCCTGAACATCCAACACAGGTCCAGCAGAGGCAAACCTTTAGCCTTCTACACCTACATGCGGGCGCTATTCCGTCTCACTACTCCGTTCCCATTGAGCACTGTTCCAAAGTGCCGTGATGACAGGAACCATGTGCTCGGAATCCTGATAGGGCGCCATCTCCGACAGTGCTCTAACAAACTTGTGCAGCATGCTGAGAGAGAAATTTTCAGGCCGCATGAAGTTCTTGCGCAGCGTCTCGCGCGTGTTCGGCGCGAGGCTCAGCGATTGCTTCGGCGAACGTTGGCGTGCCAGCATCAACGTACAAGAAGTACAGG
Source organism: Streptomyces sp. NPDC048248 (assembly GCF_043201875.1). NCBI lineage: Bacteria > Bacillati > Actinomycetota > Actinomycetes > Kitasatosporales > Streptomycetaceae > Streptomyces > Streptomyces sp. NPDC048248. The sequence goes on along the minus strand of NZ_JBICZL010000015.1, from coordinate 109,597 downwards.
CAGCGCCCTAGATTTTTTCTGGAACCCAGGGAAGCCGCATGGGGTGGCGCCCATGGTCTCCTCGAAGAGTTTATCGGCTGAGTAGCGTGAGCCGAAGCTGCCTGCTTTACAGCGTCTTCGTGATCTGCAAACGCACGAGTTACGTCGTCGCCCCAGGCAGCCGGTGTTCCATGGGCAGCGTCAGCCGTCCTAGCGCCTTCAGTACTATCGCTGGACACATCCTTCTGCTCTCCAATTGCCGCTTCATCCCACAGCATGTGGAACCGAGCAACTTCAGGCTCGGGTTCCAGGCCGGCAATATCCTGAGCAAGGATCAGAACGACCAGCGCGAGGAAACCCCAGTCGGGGAGCACCGGCTTTGAGAACAGGTCGTGCACGCGCCCGTGACTACCGATCCCGTTCGTCCTGCGGGCCAGTTCACGCGTTGACGGAAATCGGGCCTTCCGATGCAGCGCATGCAGCTCTTCACTCAGCCGTTGCATGGGCCCACCCGGCAGCCCTGGCGCCCTCAGCTTTGCCACGGTCTCCCCCTCCGAGGCGAACCTCGACCACTGCGCGTGAGCGGTTCCACCCTCAGGGCCCAGCAGAGGTGACTAGCCGTCAGGAAATCCAGCACCGAACCGGCACGGTATGGACGAAGGGGCCGGGCTCTCAAGAGCCCGGCCCCTTCTGATCTGCTTGTTTGCCACATCAGCGACGTGGTGTTACTTCATTCGCTCAGACGTTGAACCGGAACTCCACCACGTCCCCGTCCTGCATGACGTATTCCTTGCCTTCCATACGGGCCTTGCCCGCGGACCGGGCCTCTGCGACCGAGCCCGTTTCGACCAGGTCTTCGAAGGAGATGACCTCGGCCTTGATGAAGCCCTTTTGGAAGTCGGTGTGGATCACGCCGGCGGCCTCGGGGGCGGTGGCGCCCCTCTTGATGGTCCAGGCGCGGGTTTCCTTGGGGCCTGCCGTCAGGTACGTCTGGAGGCCGAGGGTGTTGAAGCCGACGTGGGCGAGGGTGGCGAGGCCCGGCTCCTCGGCGCCGACGGACTGCAGGAGCTCCATGGCGTCCTCCTCGTCCAGCTCGGCGAGGTCGGCCTCCAGCTTGGCGTTGAGGAAGATGGCCTCGGCGGGGGCGACCAGGGCGCGCTGCTCGTTCTTGAAGTCCTCGTCGGTCAGCTCGTCCTCGTCGACGTTGAAGACGTAGAGGAAGGGCTTGGTGGTGAGCAGGTGCAGGTCGTGCAGGAGCTCCTCGTTGCCGGAGCCCTGGACGATGCCAGCGGAGAAGAGGGTGTCGCCCTTCTCCAGGATCTCCTTGGCCTCCTCGACCGCCTTGACCTTGGGAGCCACGTCCTTCTTGATCCGCGACTCCTTCTGGAGGCGCGGCAGCACCTTCTCGATGGTCTGGAGGTCGGCGAGGATCAGCTCGGTGTTGATCGTCTCGATGTCGTCCTTGGGCGAGACCTTGCCATCGACGTGGACGACGTTCTCGTCCTTGAAGGCGCGGATGACCTGGCAGATCGCATCGGACTCGCGGATGTTGGCGAGGAACTTGTTGCCCAGGCCCTCACCCTCGGAGGCGCCGCGGACGATGCCCGCGATGTCGACGAAGTCGACGGTCGCCGGGAGCACCTTCTGCGAGCTGAAGATCTCGGCGAGGGTGGCCAGCCGCGGGTCCGGGACACCGACGACGCCGACGTTGGGCTCGATGGTGGCGAACGGGTAGTTGGCCGCCAGCACGTCGTTCTTGGTCAGGGCGTTGAACATGGTCGACTTGCCGACATTCGGCAGACCGACGATTCCGATCGTGAGCGACACGGTGGCGACTTCCCGGTGCGAGGCGGTGGAGGGCGGTGAGCGGCTCCCTGAGGGGCCGATCCACCAGTCTACGGGGCGGCCGACCGGCCGCGCCCCGCCCGGGGGCGTACACCGCCGAGCCGGTGGCCGTGCCTCGAACGGAGCGCCGAGCTCGGTGAAAACGCGTGTCCCATAGCCTGTTAATCCCACTTGGCGGCCTACCGTTGGCGAGTGGAGCAACACGAAGCGCGCAGCCCTCAGCCCAGTCCGCAGCGGAGAGGCCGTCCGGCCACGGGTCAGGACGCCCGGCTTCCCCGCCCCACAGACGCCGTCTCGCCCCGGCCTGCCGGTTTCCGGCCCGCGGCGCGGGCCGCCAGGCCGTCCGCCGCGCAGGCGTCGGCCCGAGGCCCCGCACAGGCCGGTGCCCGCGCGCCGACCCGTCCGGCTCCGGGCGGACCCGCGCAGCCGGACGGCCCCGGCCCGCAGATCGGGGGTGAGACCTCGACGGTCTACCGCGCCCGGCCACGGCACCGCGGCCCGCTGGCCCCGCTGGCCGCCGTGCTGCGCCGGATGCCGGCGCCCAAGCTCACCGGCCTGGGGTGCTGGCTGCTGGCGACCCTCGCGCTGCTGGCGTTCGCGGCCGTGGACCGGCTGCTGTTCGGCGGCGCGCAGACCGCGTACGGCGTGTTCTTCATGCTGGTCAGCGCCTGTGCGGCGCTGTGGGTGCGGCCCTACGACCTGATCACCGCGCCGATCGCGCTGCCCATCGCGTTCGTCGTGGGGACGGTGCCGATCCAGCGTGGCAGCCACGGTTTCGGCGGGATGCTGATGGGCGTCTTCACCGTCCTCGCGATGAACGCGGGCTGGCTCTACGCCGGCACCGTGCTCTGCGCGCTGCTGGCGCTCTTCCGCAAGGCCCTGATCATCGCCCGCCGTCGGCTCGGCCGGCCGGTGTCCCGACCGCAGGGCGCGGGTCCCGCCGGCCGGGATCCGGGGCGGCAGTCGGCGAAGGGTCGTCCGCAGCGGGTGGCCCGCCAGCCCGGGCGGCGTGGGCAGCCATGGCGGCCCCGACAATCCCCGCGTTGTTCTGAAGCTGCGCCGGTACGATCTCGGCCCTGATGTCCTCCAGCAGTGGCAGGAACTTCTCCGCCTTGCGGCTGACCCCGCCGCCGAGCACGAACAGCTCGGGCGAGAAGAGCATCTCCACGTGCGCGAGGTACTTCCGGACGCGGCGTGCCCAGTGCTGCCAGGTGAGGTCCTCGTCCTCCTTGGCCTTGGTGGAGGCGCGCTTCTCGGCGTCGTGACCGCGCAGTTCCAGGTGGCCGAGCTCGGTGTTGGGGACGAGCCGGCCGCCGGTGAAGACGGCGCTGCCGATGCCGGTGCCGAGGGTGAGCACGATGACCGTGCCGCTGCGGTCGCGGCCCGCGCCGTAGCGCATCTCGGCGAGCCCCGCGGCGTCGGCGTCGTTGAGGAGGGTGACCGGGCTGCTGCCGGACGCGCCGCCGAGCCGGCTGGTGAGCAGGGCTGCGGCGTCCACGCCGATCCAGTGTTTGTCGACATTGGCGGCGGTGCGGGTCGTACCGCCGGTGACCACACCGGGGAACGTGGCACCGACCGGGCCCTGCCACCCGAAGTGCTCGACGACCTCACGGACGCTGTCCGCGACGGCCTCCGGGGTCGCCGGGTGCGGGGTCAGCACCTTGTGGCGCTCTTCCGCGAGGTCGCCGCGCTCCAGATCCACCGGGGCGCCTTTGATGCCTGATCCGCCGATGTCCACACCGAAGACCTTCATGGGAAAAGGCTAGGTGCTGCGGGGCGGATCCGCGTGGAGAAACGGGCGATGGGAGGCGTGCGGGAGGCCGGCGTGGACCCGGCGGGGCCGGGTCCACGCGAAGCCCGCTGTGCTCAGCCCTCCACGGCCGACTTGGCCTCGGCGCGCAGGTCGCGGCGGAGTTCCTTGGGCAGCGAGAAGGCGATGGACTCCTCGGCGGCCGTGATCGTCTCGACGTCTTCGTAGCCGCGCTGGGCGAGCCAGTCCAGGACGCCGTGGACGAGGATCTCGGGGACGGAGGCGCCGGAGGTGACGCCGACGGTGTTCACGCCCTCCAGCCATGCCTCGTCGATCTCCTCGGCGTAGTCGACGAGGTGGGCGTCGCGGGCGCCCGCGCCGAGGGCGACCTCGACCAGGCGCACGGAGTTCGAGGAGTTCTTGGAGCCGACGACGATGACGAGGTCGGCCTCAGCGCCCATCTGCTTCACCGCGACCTGGCGGTTCTGGGTCGCGTAGCAGATGTCGTCGCTGGGCGGCGAGAGGAGGTTGGGGTAGCGGCCCTTGAGAGCGCCGACGGTCTCCATGGTCTCGTCGACGGAGAGCGTGGTCTGGGAGAGCCAGACGACCTTCTCCGGGTCGCGGACCTCGACGTTCTGCACGTCGTCCGGGCCGTCGACGATGGTGATGTGGTCGGGGGCCTCGCCGCTGGTGCCGACGACCTCTTCGTGGCCCTCGTGACCGATCAGGAGGATGTCGTAGTCCTCGCTGGCGTACCGGACGGCTTCCTTGTGGACCTTGGTGACCAGCGGGCAGGTGGCGTCGATGGTGGCGAGCTTGCCGCGCTTGGCCTCGTCGTGGACGACCGGGGCGACGCCGTGGGCCGAGAAGATGACGATGTTGCCCTCGGGCACCTCTTCGGTCTCGTCGACGAAGATCGCGCCCTTCTTCTCCAGGGTCTTCACGACGTACTTGTTGTGCACGATCTCGTGGCGTACGTAGACGGGCGCGCCGTACTGCTCCAGGGCTTTCTCGACGGCGATCACCGCGCGGTCCACGCCCGCGCAATAGCCACGAGGGGCGGCGAGCAGGACCCGGCGGGTCTCCCCGCGACGCGAAGCGTCTCCGCTCGGGGTGGAGGCGGGCGGCGGGCTGGGCGTAGCAGTCATGCGTCCCATCGTACGGCCGTACCTCAACCCCCAAAGATCGCACCGGTGACCGAGACTGAGGAACGTGCCCTGCCCGGCGTCGAACATCCGGGCGGGGCCCGGCACACCAGAGGGAGGCATGATGCCGAGCACGTTCGGCGAGACGGGTGAGGGCGCGGAGGGTCACGGCTCGGGGGCCGCCGACGGGGGCGGGAGCAGCGCCGAGGCCGGATCGCTGCGCCGGACGCTGTCGTTCCGGGATCTGATCGTTTACGGGCTGCTGTTCATCGCGCCGATGGCCCCGGTCGGCATCTTCGGCACGCTGCAGGCCAAGTCGCACGGCGCGATCGCGCTGGTCTACCTGGTCGCGACCGTCGCGATGGCCTTCACCGCCTACTCGTACGCGCAGATGGTGCGGGTCGCCCCGCGGGCCGGCTCGGTCTACACCTACGCCCGGGTGGGGCTGGGCCCAGGCCCGGGGTTCATCGCCGGATGGATGGCGATGCTGGACTACCTGCTGATTCCGGCGGTGGCGTATCTGTTCTCCGGGATCGCCATGCACGCGCTGGTGCCGTCGGTGCACGAGTGGGTGTGGACGGCGATCGCGGTGGTGGTGACGACGCTGCTGAACCTGTGGGGGGTACGGACCGCCGCGATCGTCGGGTTCGCGGTGCTCGCCATGGAGATCGCGGTGCTCGCGGTGTTCGTGGTCGCGGCGGTCGTCGAGCTGAGCGCCCATGGGGCGCAGCGCGGCTGGGCGGCGCCGCTGTCGGGCGAGGGCGGCTTCTCGATGAGCGCGGTGCTCGCCGCGGTGTCGGTGGCGGTGCTGTCGTATCTGGGTTTCGACGCCATCGCCTCCTTCGCGGAGGAGGCGAAGGGCGCGCCGGGTTCCGGCCTGCGCGGTTCCGACAGGGTGGCGCGCGCGGTGCTCACCTGTCTCGCGGTGGCCGGCGTGCTGTTCGCGGTACAGACGTACCTGGCGGCGCTGCTGGCACCGATGAGCGCGGCGGAGCTGGCGGCCCACCCCGGGGAGCAGGGCGAGGCCTTCTACACCACGGTCGACTCCGCGGTGGGCGACTGGCTGCACGACCTGGTGGCCGTCAGCAAGGCGATCGGGGCGGCGTTCGCGGCGCTGGCGGGGCAGGCCGCCGCGGCCCGGCTGTTGTTCGCGATGGCCAGGGACCGGCGGCTGCCGGGGGCGATGTCGAAGGTGGACGCGGGCAGCGGGGTGCCGCGCCGCGCACTGCTGGGTGCCGCCCTGGTGACGCTGTTGGCGGCGGTCTGGGCGGCCCGCAGGGACGACGGGCTCGATCATCTGTCGTCGATCGTCAACGTCGGGGCGCTGACCGCGTTCGCGCTCCTGCACGCATCCGTGGTCGGTTGGTTCCGGGTACGCAGGCAGGCCGAGGTGCCGAGCGTGCTGCGGCATGTGGTGGTGCCGGTGCTGGGCTTCGCGGTGGTCGTCGCCGTGATCGTCGAGGCGTCCACGACGGCGCAGATCGTGGGCGGCATCTGGTTGGCGGTGGGGCTGGTGGTGCTGGCGGTGCAGTACCGGGGCGATCGGGAAGCTTCGAGCCCGCCGATGTGAGGCGGGGGCGGGCGAGGGCGGCGGGGCGAGTCGGGCCCAGGGGGTCCGGGCCACCGGGCTCGGACGGGGCCCCCACGGGATCCGGGCCCACGGGATCCGGCCCCTGCCGGGCTCGCGGCCACTGCCCGCTGTCGGTGGCCGCCGATACCCTCGCTCGTATGGCTGTCTCTACGTCCCCGGAAGCGCCGATCCCGGTCGGCGAGGTGTCCCGGCTCATCGGCGGGTGGATCGACCGGCTCGGCGCGGTGTGGGTCGAGGGGCAGATCACCCAGCTCTCCCGCCGGCCGGGCGCGGGCGTCGTCTTCCTGACGCTGCGCGACCCGTCGTACGACATCTCGGTGAGCGTGACGTGCTACCGCCAGGTGTTCGACCGGGTCGCCGAGGTGGTGAGCGAGGGCGCCCGGGTCGTGGTGCACGCCAAGCCCGAGTGGTACGCCCCGCGCGGGCAGCTCTCGCTGCGGGCCGCCGAGATCAAGCCTGTCGGCGTCGGTGAACTCCTCGCCCGACTGGAGCAGTTGAAGAAGTCGCTGGCCGCTGAGGGGCTGTTCGCGGCCGACCGCAAGACGTCGCTGCCGTTCCTGCCGCAGCTGATCGGCCTGGTCTGCGGCCGGGCCAGTGCCGCGGAGCGGGACGTCCTGGAGAACGCCAGGCACCGCTGGCCCGCGGTCCGCTTCGAGGTGCGCAATGTGCCTGTCCAGGGGGTGCACGCCGTGCCGCAGGTGATCGAGGCGGTCCAGGAGCTGGACGCGCACCCCGAGGTGGACGTGATCATCGTGGCGCGTGGTGGCGGCAGTGTGGAGGACCTGCTGCCGTTCTCCGACGAACAGCTCGTCCGGGCGGTGGCCGCGGCCCGGACCCCCGTCGTCTCCGCGATCGGCCACGAACCGGACAGCCCGCTGCTGGACCTGGTCGCCGACCTGCGGGCCTCCACCCCCACCGACGCCGCCAAGAAGGTCGTGCCGGACGTGGGCGAGGAGCTGGCCCGGGTCACGCAGCTGCGCGAGCGGGCACTGCGCGCGGTCCGCGGCTTCGTCGAGCGCGAGGAGCGGGGGCTCACCGCGGCCCTGCACCGGCCGTCGATGCAGCGGCCCCAGCGCATGGTCGAGGAGCGCGAGGAGCAGGTCACAGCGCTGCTTGAGCGGGGCAGGCGGACGCTGGGGCACCTGCTGGACCGCGCGGACTCCGAGCTGGCGCACACGCTGGCGAGGGTGGTCGCGCTCTCCCCGAAGGCGACGCTGGAGCGGGGGTATGCCGTGCTCCAGAAGCCGGACGGGGCCGCGGTGCGCTCGCCGGAAGAGGTCGGGGCGGACGAGGAGTTGCGGGCCAGGGTGGCCGAGGGCGAGTTCCGGGTGCGGGTGGACGGCGTTCCCCGCGCTGTCACACCCCCCGCATAGGGTGGGAGACATGGCGAAGGCGAAGACGGACGACATGGCGGACGCCGAGCGCGGGGCTGCGGCCGGCGCGGAGACCGAGGTGGCCGCCGTGGACTCCACGCTCGGCTACGAGCAGGCGCGGGACGAGCTCATCGAGGTGGTCCGCAGCCTGGAGGCCGGCGGCACGACCCTGGAGGAGTCCCTCGCGCTGTGGGAGCGCGGCGAGGAGCTGGCGAAGGTCTGCCGCCGCTGGCTGGACGGCGCCCGGGCCCGGCTGGACGCGGCGCTGGCGGAGTCCCCGGAGGGGGCGGAAGCGGAGCGCGGGTAGCGCAGCGGTCGGGTTGGCACGGCGGGCGATGCTGCCGGGAGACCGGTGGCCGGGTGGCCGCCGGGCCGCGGAATCCGGAACGTGCTGACGCACCGGCCGATCCGCCGCGGGCACGGCAGACGCCGAGCCCGAGGCCGCGGGTGCCCCGAGCCCCCCGGCCCGGAATACGCCCCTCACCCCTCTCGCCCGCCTCGCCCCTATCGCCCCATGTGAACCGAATCACACTTCCCCGGTTTTAGTTGAATGTTCACACATCTTCGCTACAGTGGTTCACGTAGCCCCATCAGGCTCGTCGAAGAACCTGAAACCCAGCCGACTCACCGAGGTGCCCTTTATGTCTCTCGCCCTTGACGCCGCCGCTCAGGACCTCCTCTTCCGCGAGGCCCAGACCGCCAACACGTTCACGGACGAGCCGGTGACGGACGAGCAGGTCCAGGCGATCTACGACCTGGTGAAGTACGCCCCGACCGCCTTCAACCAGTCGCCGCTGCGGATCACCCTGGTCCGTTCCGAGGACGCCCGCCGCCGCCTGGTCGAGCACGCCATGGGCGCCAACGGCCCCAAGACGCAGACCGCGCCGCTGACCGCGATCCTCTCGGTGGACCTGGACTTCCACGAGCACCTGCCGCGCCTCTTCCCTGCCGCCCCCGGCGTCAAGGACGCGTTCTTCTCCGAGCTCGCCGCCCGTGAGGCCGCCGGCACCCAGAACGCCACCCTGCAGGCCGGCTACTTCATCCTGGGCGTGCGCGCCGCGGGTCTGGCCGCGGGCCCGATGACCGGCTTCGACTTCACCGGCATCGACAAGGAGTTCTTCGGCGACGGCAAGCAGAAGTCCTTCCTGGTCATCAACATCGGCAAGCCGGGCGCCGACGCCTTCTTCCCGCGCTCGCCGCGCCTGGAGTTCGACGAGGCCGTCAGCACCGTCTGAGTCCGCCCCGCGCGACCCGCACGACGACGAGGCCGCCGCACCCCTCACGGGTGCGGCGGCCTCGTCGTCTGCGTACGACTCCTGCCGGAGGCGTCCGGATCCCGCCAGGGACCGTCGCCTCTCAGCCCTTCTTCGCCTCCAGCGAGGCGGCCAGCTCCGCGAGCCTGCCGTAGGGCGCGGTACCGGTGACGACCGTGGTCACACCCGGCTCGCTGCGGACCAGGGCGTTGTACTTCTCGCCCCTGTAGCGGTCCCACTTCGCGCTGCCGACGGCCTGCTTGCCCGCAGCCTTCGTCGCGCCCAGCGTGACCTTCTTGATGAACTCCTTGGCGGGCGCGTCGCTCTGCTCGATCGCGGCGTACTCCTGCTCGGGGTCCAGCATGCCCAGATGCCAGGCGCCGCCCTTGCCGTCGTTGCTGGCCTCGTACGAGACGGAGGTGGCACGCCAGGTCTTGGGGAGCCCCTTGGGCACGGCGACCGGGTACGGCGCCGCGCGCCGGGCCGTGATGGCCTCGACGCGGTAGTCGACGGTCCTGACCGCGTTCTTCTCGGCGGTCCGGCTGTCGTCGTGCGGGATGAACACATAGATCGCCCCGACGAGAGCGCCGATCACCGCCAGCGACAGGACCATGTCCCGCACCGTTTGCCTACCTCGCATACCTGCCACGCCCCTATGGTCCCCCATGCCCCCGACGCGTCGGACGGGCCCCCCGGAGACCGCCGTCACACCGCCTCCCCGACCGCGTCCCGGCCCCGCCACAGGCAGCCCGCGAAGGGCCGCCACCAGCCGGTTCGGCCCGCCACGCGGGGCCGGCGGCGCCGCTCATGCGAAGGGCCCCCTGCTCATTTTCGTGACGTACCGATAAAGTCATGACCACCCTCACTTCCACGGCCGTCGCCGTACAGAAAGGTGCGCTCGATGACCGAGCATCATCTCCCGCCTCCCCTCGAGGTCAGCCCCGAGGCTCCGGACCGCAACCTCGCCCTGGAGCTGGTCCGGGTGACCGAGGCCGGCGCCATGGCCTCGGGCCGCTGGGTCGGCCGGGGTGACAAGAACGGCGCGGACGGCGCTGCGGTCAAGGCCATGCGTGCCCTGATCCACACCGTTTCGATGAACGGCGTCGTGGTCATCGGGGAGGGCGAGAAGGACAACGCCCCGATGCTCTACAACGGTGAGCGCGTCGGCGACGGAACCGGCGCGGAGTGCGACGTCGCCGTGGACCCCGTGGACGGCACGACGCTGACCGCCAAGGGCATGGCCAACGCCGTGTCCGTGATGGCGGTCGCCGAGCGCGGCACGATGTTCGACCCGTCCGCGGTCTTCTACATGGACAAGCTCGCCACCGGCCCCGAAGCCGCCGACTACGTCGACATCAACGCCCCGGTGGCGGTGAACATCCGCCGCATCGCCAAGGCCAAGCGGTCCGCCGTCGAGGACGTCACCGTCGTCATCCTGGACCGGCCGCGCCACGACGGACTGGTCAAGGAGGTCCGGGAGGCCGGCGCCCGGATCAAGTTCATCTCCGACGGCGACGTAGCGGGCGCGATCATGGCGGCCCGCGAGGGCACCGGCGTGGACCTGCTGCTGGGCATCGGCGGCACCCCCGAGGGCATCATCGCGGCCTGTGCCCTCAAGTGCCTGGGCGGCACCCTCCAGGCCAAGCTGTGGCCGAAGGACGACGAGGAGCGCGGGCGCGCTCTCGACGCCGGTCACGACCTCGACAAGGTGCTGCAGATCGAGGACCTGGTCAGCGGCGACAACGTCTTCTTCGTCGCCACCGGCATCACCGACGGCGACCTCCTGCGCGGCGTCCGCTACCGCGCCGAGAACGCCTACACCCAGTCGCTGGTGATGCGCTCCAAGTCGGGCACCATCCGCCAGATCGACTCCCAGCACCGGCTGTCGAAGCTCCGCGCGTACAGCTCGGTGGACTTCGAGCGCCCCAGCTGACGCACCGGCGGGGCCACCACCCCGTCGGACACGCACTTCGCCCCCGACGGAGATCTCCGTCGGGGGCGAAGTGCGTGAGCCGAAGCCGCTCGGCGCCGTCAGCCCACCGCGGGCATGTGGGCGGCTCGCTGGAGCTCGGTCTCCCGGCGCCGCCGCCGGGCGAGCACGACCCGGCGCTCGGCGGCGGTCAGGCCGCCCCAGACGCCGTACGGCTCGGGCTGGAGCAGCGCGTGCTCCCGGCACTCGACCATCACCGGACAACGGGCGCACACGCGTTTCGCGGCCTCTTCCCTGGCCAGTCGCGCGGCGGTCGGTTCCTTGGACGGGGCGAAGAACAGCCCGGCTTCGTCCCGACGGCACACCGCCTCCGAATGCCAGGGACCGGCCTCGTCGCGAGCGGCAACTCGCTGGGCCGGCACGACGGCGGCATCCTGCAGGGGCTGATGCGGTAGCAGCACGGTCTACTCCTGACGACGGCTTCGGCGAGAAAATCACCCTTGCCCGTCTCGCTGCGCACGGCTTTTCGCACCCCGCAGCCGTACGAGAGACGATGCACCAGCCCTACCCGCTGTACGCACGCTTATGCACACGGTGGCCGCCGGAGAAAGCCGTCTCAGTCCTCGCGGTCCTTACGGAAGCGGTCGCGGCGCCCGTGGAGGTCGTGATGCAGCCGGGCGCGCCGGTCGACGCGCTGTTCACGGAGCCGGTCGCGCAGGTCGCGCAGCAGGGCGCCGCGCTTCGGCTTCGCCTCCACGCTGCCCAGCAGGGCGAAGCCGTTGACCTGCACCTGCGGGGCGTCGGCCTCGGCCGCGTCGTGCGTCTCCACCTCGAAGGCGCCCAGCACGCCGGAGCCGCTGCTGCGCAGCGTGATGTTCTCCGGGACCCGGATCTCGACGCTGCCCAGGATGGCGGTGACGGTGATCTGGACCTGCTGCTGGGGGAAGACCGCCTCGGTGAGATCGATCTCCACGCTGCCGAAGATCGCCACGGCGTTGATCCGCGCGGGGACCTGCCAGCGGCCCTTGCGGACGGAGGCGCTGAAGACCGCGACCAGGTTCTGGTCCGGGACCGGAGGGCCGGCGGCGTACGCCCCCGAGGCGGGGCGCGGACCGCTGTCGGCCGCCACCGGCAGGTCGCGTACGACGGGCTCCAGCTCGCCCATCGTCTTGGCGCGGTAGACCATGTCGATCCGCTCGGCGTGCTCCTCGGCGTCCAGCCGGCCCTCGGCCAGCGCCTCGCGCAGGATGCCGGCGATCCGGTCGCGGTCCGCGTCGGACGCGCGGATCTCGGCCTCGGCCACGGGCCTGGCCGGTTGCGCCGGCTGCCGGTCGCGCTTTTCGAGCGGAACGGGCGGGGTCGCGGAGCCGGGCTCCGGGGTGTCGTCAGCAGCGTTCACGGCAGCAGCCTACCGAAACGCGATAGATCGCGACAGGGTGTGGCGCGACCGGTCCGCTCACCTCGTGCCGCCCCGGGCCCGCCCCGGTCCGTCGCCAACTGAGCCTTACCTCACAGCGGCGTCCGGGCGCCAGGGTTCTACCCTGGTCAGGCGCTGCCGTAGATGCCAGCCGAGACCCCTCCAAGTAAGGAATGACTCCGAAATGCCGGAATTCGCCTACACCGACCTGCTCCCCACCGGCGAGGACAACACCCCGTACCGCCTGGTCACTTCGGAGGGCGTGAGCACCTTCGAGGCCGACGGCCGCACGTTCCTCAAGGTCGACCCGGAGGCGCTGCGCAAGCTGGCGGCCGAGGCGATGCACGACATCTCGCACTACCTGCGCCCCACGCACCTCGCCCAGCTCCGCAAGATCCTGGACGACCCCGAGGCCAGCGCCAACGACCGCTTCGTCGCGCTCGACCTGCTGAAGAACGCCAACATCGCCGCGGCGGGTGTGCTGCCCATGTGCCAGGACACCGGCACCGCGATCGTGATGGGCAAGCGCGGCCAGCACGTGCTCACCGAGGGCGGCGACGAGGAAGCCCTCTCGCGCGGCATCTACGACGCCTACACCCAGCTCAACCTGCGCTACTCGCAGATGGCCCCGCTGACGATGTGGGACGAGAAGAACACCGGCTCCAACCTGCCGGCCCAGATCGAGCTGTACGCGACCGACGGCGGCGCCTACAAGTTCCTCTTCATGGCCAAGGGCGGCGGCTCGGCGAACAAGTCGTTCCTCTTCCAGGAGACCAAGGCGGTCCTCAACGAGGCCTCCATGATGAAGTTCCTGGAGCAGAAGATCCGCTCGCTCGGCACGGCCGCCTGCCCGCCGTACCACCTGGCCATCGTCGTCGGCGGCACCAGCGCCGAGTACGCGATGAAGACCGCCAAGTACGCCTCCGCGCACTACCTCGACGAGCTGCCCGCCGAGGGCTCGCCCACCGGCCACGGCTTCCGCGACAAGGAGCTGGAGGAGAAGGTCTTCGAGCTGACGCAGAAGATCGGCATCGGCGCCCAGTTCGGCGGCAAGTACTTCTGCCACGACGTCCGCGTCGTCCGGCTCCCGCGCCACGGCGCGTCCTGCCCGGTCGCCATCGCCGTCTCCTGCTCCGCCGACCGTCAGGCCGTCGCGAAGATCACCGCCGAGGGCGTCTTCCTGGAGCAACTGGAGACCGACCCGGCGCGGTTCCTCCCGGAGACCACCGAGGAGGAGCTGACCGAGGGCGCTGGACCCGACCTCAACGCGGTCGCCATCGACCTCAACCGCCCGATGGACGACGTTCTCGCCGAGCTGACCAAGCACCCGGTGAAGACCCGCCTGTCCCTCACCGGCACCCTGGTCGTCGCCCGCGACATCGCGCACGCCAAGATCAAGGAACGCCTGGACGCAGGCGACGACATGCCGCAGTACCTCAAGGACCACCCGGTCTACTACGCGGGCCCGGCCAAGACCCCCGAGGGCTACGCCTCCGGCTCCTTCGGCCCGACCACCGCGGGCCGGATGGACGCCTACGTCGAGCAGTTCCAGGCCGCCGGCGGCTCCAAGGTCATGCTCGCCAAGGGCAACCGCTCGCAGCAGGTCACCGAGGCCTGCGGCAAGCACGGCGGCTTCTACCTGGGCTCCATCGGCGGCCCGGCCGCGCGACTGGCCCAGGACTGCATCAAGAAGGTCGAGGTCCTGGAGTACGAGGAGCTCGGCATGGAGGCCGTCTGGCGGATCGAGGTCGAGGACTTCCCGGCCTTCATCGTCGTCGACGACAAGGGCAACGACTTCTTCCAGGACCCGGCACCCGCCCCGACGTTCACCAGCATCCCGGTGCGACAGGGCAACTGACGGCCTGAACCTCTGAGAGCCCCTGGCGATTGCCGGGGGCTCTCGTCGTTCCGCCGCGAACAGCCGCGAACGGGGGACTCGGCGAGAGCTCCTGATTTACGACATTCGACCTCTCCCGGTCAATGTCATCGATGAATTCCACGTTGAGTGCCACCCTGAAAAAGGGCGTCGATATCCCGATTCTCCACGAAGTACGGAATATCTTCCGGGAATTGCATGACCCCTCCCCCAACCAACCGCGGAGACAACGTCGACAGCCCTGGCCCACCGTGACCGCCCGGCGGACAGGCCTCAACTACCCTAAATCCCAGCGATGTTCGGCGCCTCTCGGCGCGAACGTCCACGACCGTAGGGTGCGCATGCCGCTGACTGCGCGGTGCCCGGTGCGGCCGTATCCGCCCCGGGCTCCGCGCGCACCCCGTCATGTGTCGGAGAATCTCTTTCGACCACGAAGTCGAAGAGAACGGCATGCCCCATGGCGCACCCGAACCGGCCGAGGACTCCCCCACCGGACCGAACTGAACTGCCGTCAGATGAAGGAGCGATGGTCGGGCTCTTCTGGGCCGACGCCGACGGGTGCTGGCTGGGCGCTCCTCCCGGGGCCGGGGGGTCCGCGGTGCGGCTGACCGATGACGGACTGCTGGCGGTCGGCGAGACCCGCGACGCGTGGCGCTGGTCGCAGGTGAGCGAGGTGTCCGTGCCTGACGCGCCCTCCCGGTCGCACCTGAGGCGCCGCATGCGGAAGGCGGCCGATCTGGCGGCCACCATGTCCGGGTTCGGTGGACCCGAGGCCGCGCCGCGGATGACCGTGCGCGTCACCCACGCGGAGGGCGCGAGCGAATGGCCCGTCTCCTCCGCCGCCGCAGCGGCCTACACCCACCGCGAGGTGGAACTCTCCCACCAACTCCTTGAAGCCTTCGCCTCCGGAGCCCTGCGCCCGTCGCTCATCACCGACTGGTGGCGTACGGCGGACGCCGCCGCGAACCTGAGATCCCATGCCCGCGAGACACTCCTGGAAGAGTGGGCGGGCCGCGCATAGCCCCCTCCGGCGCGCCTGGTGCCGAGGGATCGGCAAGGGGGCCAGGCGTGGCTGCGGGCGTACACGTCGACCGGTTCGCCCGCCACGACGTCGACCCGCGCATATCCCGCGTGCGGACCGGCCGCTTTCCGGGCGGCGTCCGAAGGCCGGGATCCTCCTCCGGGTGCTATCGGGTGGCCGGGCGGGAACAGATCGCGGATTCCGGGCACTGAGATAGGTATGAGCGAGAACAGCACCCCCGGCGACTTCAGGACCGAGCACGACTCCATGGGGGAGGTGCGGGTGCCCGCGCACGCGAAGTGGCGGGCGCAGACGCAGCGCGCGGTGGAGAACTTCCCGATCTCCGGGCAGCGGCTCGAGCGGGCGCACATCGAGGCGCTGGCGCGGATCAAGGCCGCGGCCGCCAAGGTCAACGCCGACCTCGGAGTGCTGGACGAGGAGGTCGCGGAGGCGATCGTGTCGGCGGCCGGCGAGGTCGCCGACGGCCGCTGGGACGAGCACTTCCCCGTCGACGTCTTCCAGACCGGCTCCGGCACGTCGTCGAACATGAACACCAACGAGGTCGTCGCGACGCTGGCCACCGAGCGGCTCGGCCGCCCGGTCCACCCCAACGACCATGTCAACGCCAGCCAGTCGTCCAACGACGTCTTCCCCTCCTCGATCCACATCGCGGCCACGGCCGCGGTCACCCATGATCTGATTCCGGCGCTGGAGCATCTCGCGGCGTCCCTGGAGCGCAAGGCGGAGGAGTTCGCCGAGGTCGTGAAGTCGGGGCGTACGCACCTGATGGACGCGACGCCGGTGACCCTCGGCCAGGAGTTCGGCGGGTACGCGGCGCAGGTGCGGTACGGCGTCGAGCGACTGCGGGCGTCGCTGCCGCGGCTGGCCGAACTCCCACTGGGCGGCACGGCCGTGGGGACGGGCATCAACACCCCCGAGGGCTTCTCGGCCGCGGTGATCGCCGAGGTGGCGCGCGCCACCGGGCTGCCGCTGACCGAGGCCCGCAACCACTTCGAGGCGCAGGGCGCGCGCGACGGGATCGTGGAGACCAGCGGCCAGTTGCGGACGATCGCGGGCGGCCTGACGAAGATCTCCAACGACCTGCGCTGGATGGCTTCGGGGCCGCGTACGGGCCTCGCCGAGATCAGCCTGCCCGATCTCCAGCCCGGTTCGTCGATCATGCCGGGCAAGGTGAACCCGGTGATCCCCGAGGCCGTCCTGATGGTCGCGGCCCAGGTCACCGGCAATGACGCGACGGTGGCCGCGGCCGGCGCCGCGGGCAACTTCGAGCTGAACGTGATGCTGCCGGTGATCGCCAAGAACGTGCTGGAATCGGTGCGGCTGCTCACTCATGCCTCGCGTCTGCTGGCGGACCGTACGGTCGACGGCATCACCGCGCATGTCGAGCGTGCCCGTGAGTACGCCGAATCGTCCCCTTCGGTGGTCACCCCGCTCAACAAGTACCTCGGCTACGAGGAGGCCGCGAAGGTCGCCAAGCGCTCGCTGGCCGAGCGCAAGACGATCCGTCAAGTGGTCATTGACGGCGGTTACGTCGAACGTGGCGTGCTCACCGAGGAACAGCTCGACCAGGCGCTGGACGTGCTGCGTATGACGCACCCGTAACACCCGGTGCGGCTCAGATCACGGCGCGCGTAACTCCGCGCGCCTAAGATCTGCTCATGACAGCGGACATGGTGGACACAACGGAAGGCGAGACGGCCGGCACCCGTGAGACGGCCGGTTCGGCGGGGCGAGCGCGCTGGGCGCCGGGTGATCACATCCTGTGGCGCTATCGCGACAACGCCGACGGCGACCGGTTCCACATCTGCCGTCCGATGACCGTCGTCCAGGACACCGATGAGCTGCTCGCGGTGTGGATGGCGCCCGGCACCACCTGCGTCAAGCCGGTGATCGCCGATGGCACGCCGGTGCACCGCGAGCCGCTGAGCACCCGCTACACCAAGCCCCGGCGCACCGCCCGCGATCACTGGTTCGGCACCGGTGTGCTGAAGCTGGCCCGACCGGGCGACCCGTGGTCGGTGTGGCTGTTCTGGGAGCGCGACTGGCAGTTCAAGAACTGGTACGTCAATCTGGAGGAGCCGCGCCGCCGTTGGTCGCGCGGTATCGACTCCCAGGACCACTTCCTCGACATCTGCGTCTACCCCGACCGGCACTGGGAGTGGCGGGACGAGGACGAATTCGCGCAGGCGCAGCGGGACGGCCTGATGACGTCCGCGCAGGCCGCCGAGGTCCGGTCGGCCGGGCGCGCCGCGGTCGCGCACATCGCTGCCTGGGGCGGGCCGTTCGGGGAGGGCTGGGAGGACTGGCGGCCCGATCCGGCGTGGGAGGTGCCCCGGCTTCCGGAGGACTGGGACCGGGCGCCGGACCGTTTGCGGTCGTGAGGGCGGGTACGCGTCCAAGGAGAGGGAAGGGGCGAACCATGGAATGGTGCGCCCTTGGGCGGTGCTGTTTCTCCCGGGCCGATCCCCCTTGCTGTGCCGGGGGTCTTCAAACGTAGGATCGTCCTCCGCAAGACTGCACAGGCGCAACTCCAGAACTGGACAACGAACTTGACTGCGGTCGCAGGAGGGGCGAGGTCGTGAGCGCTACGAGCTACGACGGATATGAGGGCCTGAACCGGTTAGCACTGGACCGGGCCGGCCAGGCCGAGGCGTTCGACGCGATCGGTGACCGGTACGACGAGGCCTTTCCGCACAAGGAGGGCCAGCTCGCGTCGGGCGCCTGGCTCGCCGACGCGCTGCCCGCCGGCTCGCGGATCCTGGACCTCGGGTGCGGTACGGGCCTGCCGACCGCCCGGCAGCTTTCCGACGCGGGGCACCGCGTGGTGGGGGTCGACCTCTCCCCCGCGATGGTCAAACTGGCCCGGGACAACGCCCCGGCCGTCGAATTCCACCGGCTGGACATCGCCGATCTGCGCAACGGCCGGCTGGGCGGCCCCGGCTCCTTCGACGGCATCGCCGCCTTTTTCGCTCTCCTGATGCTGCCGCGTGCGGAAATCCCTTACGCGCTGCGCATGGCGCATGATCTGCTACGACCGGGCGGCCTGCTGGCCCTGTCCATGGTCGAGGCGGATGTCGACGACTTCACGATTCCGTTCCTGGGCAACTCGATCCGGGTATCGGGTTATCTGCGGGACGACCTGCGCCGAGTCGTGCACGACGCAGGCTTCGAGGTCACCGGGGAGGACTCGTATGCGTACGCCCCGGCGAGTACGGACGTACCACCCGAGATCCAGCTCTTTCTGCACCTGCGACGCGCTTGAGACGCCGCGCGTCAGCCGCGCAGCCCCGGACGGATGGAACCCCACGCGTGACGGAGCACCCCACCTCCCCCGAATCGCGGCAGTCGGCCCCGACCGCCGCGTCTTCGGCGTCCCCTTTGCGGGGGCCCACCGGTACGGCGCCGCTCGGCGCGGTCCCCGACCCCCGCAGCGCCCTCCAGCAGCCGGCCTCCCCGGGGTTCGCCCCGGTTCCCGGTACGGGCTTCGCCGTGCGCGGGGGTGACGACATCGGCATGCGCGGCGGCGCCGGGGACGGCACCGGCACGGCCGCGCCCGGGTTCGCCGGCGCGGTCGCGGCGTGTGCCGGCGCGGCGGGTGGCCGTGACGACGAGCCGGTCGCGGATCACGGCGCGGCGGAGCGGGACGCGGCGGCCGACGCCGGCCGGGACGCCGCCGGGCACGCCACCGGCCGCGACCCGTTGAGCTCCTACGGAAACTCCTACAGCTCCTACAGCGACCCGTATGCGGAGGTGGCGATGCCGGTGTCCGGACGGCCGGCCGGAGTGCCGGACGCGGATCGCAACGCGGCC
Organism: Streptomyces sp. NPDC048248; assembly: GCF_043201875.1. Classification (NCBI taxonomy): domain Bacteria; kingdom Bacillati; phylum Actinomycetota; class Actinomycetes; order Kitasatosporales; family Streptomycetaceae; genus Streptomyces; species Streptomyces sp. NPDC048248. The sequence continues at coordinate 90,586 of NZ_JBICZL010000015.1, read as the reverse complement.
CGTGGCGCCGCGGACCGTGGCCGCGAGGACACGGCCCCGCCGCCTGCCCCGCATGCCGGCCGGGCTGCCGAGGAGGGCGCGGGCGGTGCGGAATCCGAACGGACCGCCGTACGCCACGCCGCCGTCGGCCGCGCGGGGACACCCGAGCCGGGCGAGGAGCCGCGGCCCGGCGGCAACGGCATCGGCCGCCCCCGCGAGGGCGGCGGGGCGGGCCGGTCACGGCCGCGTGACACCGATCCGTCCGGCCCGCCGTCGGTGCCGCCGCCCGCGTCCCGCGGCGGTGGCCCCGATCCGTCGGGAACGCGCGGCGGGGACGCGGCGCGGGCGATGGCCGGTGGCGGCGGAGAGGCCGCCGTGCCGCCGCAGCAGAGCGCGCAGGCGCCGTCGGCTCCCCCGGCGAGGTCCGGGCATCCCGGCGAGAGCGGGGAAGTGGCGGCGGCCCGGCAGGCGGGCGGCGACCGGCTGCGCTTCATCGGGGCGGCGACCCGGCGCATCGCCCGCGGCATAGACCTCGACGAGATCGTGCTCGGCCTGTGCCGGGCGACGGTGCCGACCTTCGCCGACGCGATCCTGGTGTACCTGCGCGATCCGCTGCCGGTCGGCGACGAGCGGCCGACAGGTCCGGTGGTGCTGCGGCTGCGCCGTACCGACCGCATTCCGGAGGAGCCGGACACCAACGGCGCCCGGCTCCCGGTGCTGCCCGCGCAGCCGGACCTCGGTCCGGCGATGGGCGGCAGCGCTGCCGAACTGGCCGAGGTGCGGCCCGGCGGGCCGCTGGCGGAGGTGCTGCGCGGTGTGCGGCCGCTGTTCGGGGAGGCACAGGCGGCGCGGACGGCACTGCCCGAGCTGCTGGGCCCCGACACCCGGCTGCCCGGCGGGCATCGGGTGATCCTGGCGCCGCTGCGGGGCCGTCGGCGGGTGATCGGTGCGGCGGTGTTCCTGCGCCGCCCGGACCGGCCGCCGTTCGAACCGGACGATCTGCTGGTCGCGGCGCAGCTGGCGACGCACACCGCACTGGGTGTGGACAAGGCGGTGCTCTACGGCCGCGAGGCGTACATCGCCGACGCGCTGCAGCGCACAATGCTGCCCGACTCGCTGCCGCAGCCGACCGGCGTGCGGCTCGCCAGCCGCTATCTGCCGGCCGCGGAGACCGCCCGGGTGGGCGGCGACTGGTACGACGCGATCCCGCTGCCGGGCAGCCGGGTGGCGCTGGTGGTCGGCGACGTCATGGGCCACTCCATGACCTCCGCGGCGATCATGGGGCAGCTGCGGACGACGGCGCAGACGCTGGCCGGTCTTGATCTGCCGCCGCAGGAGGTGCTGCACCATCTCGACGAGCAGGCGCAGCGGCTGGGCTCGGACCGGATGGCGACCTGCCTGTACGCGGTCTACGACCCGGTGGCGCACCGGATCATCATCGCGAACGCGGGGCATCCGCCGCCGGTGATGCTGCACCGCGGCGGCCGCGCGGAGGTGCTGCGGGTGCCGCCGGGCGCGCCGATCGGTGTCGGCGGGGTCGATTTCGAGGCGGTGGAGCTGGACGCCCCGGCGGGCGCCACGCTCGTGCTGTACACGGACGGCCTGGTCGAGTCGCGGATCCGGGACGTGTGGACCGGCATCGAGCAGCTGCGGGAGCGCCTGACGGAGACGGCCCGGCTGACGGGCCCCAACCCGCCGCCGCTGGAGCCGCTGTGCGACGAGGTGCTGGACATGCTGGGTCCCGGCGACCGCGATGACGACATCGCGCTGCTCGCGGCCCGGTTCGACGGCATCGCGCCGAGCGATGTCGCGTACTGGTATCTGGATCCCAAGGCCCAGACCGCCGGTCAGGCGCGTCGGCTGGCCCGGCGTGCGCTGGCGCGCTGGGGCCTGGACGAGCTGACCGACCAGCTGGAGCTGCTGGTCAGCGAGGTGGTGACGAACGCGGTGCGGTATGCGGAGCGGCCGATCACCCTGCGGCTGCTGCGGACGGACGTGCTGCGCTGCGAGGTGGGCGACGATGTGCCGCAGCTGCCGAGGCTGCGGCAGGCACGGCCGTCCGACGAGGGCGGCCGGGGGTTGTACCTCGTCAACCGGATGGCGCGACGCTGGGGCGCGACCCGGCTGAGCATGGGCAAGGTCGTCTGGTTCGAGCTGTCGATGCCGCCGGGGGCCGCACGCGGCTGAGTCGCCGCCCGGCGCCCGTTTCACATGTTGGACCCCGTCCGAGACCGGACGGGGTCCAATTCTTGCCGACATGCCGTCGGATGCGTTGACTGCTTGTGCGGGTACAAGGGACTGACCGACCTCATCCCAGCCGTCGAACGGGAGGCGTTCCTCCATGACCAGCTCGACCTCACGCGTGCCGCGCACCACGAACAACGCCGCCATCCCGGTGGAGAGCGACGAGCACTCGCTGACTGTGAGCCCGGATGGCCCCATCCTGCTCCAGGATCACTACACGATCGAGAAGATGGCCCAGTTCAACCGCGAACGGGTCCCCGAGCGCGTGGTGCACGCCAAGGGCAGCGGCGCGTACGGCACCTTCCAGGTCACCAACGACGTCAGCCAGTTCACCAAGGCGGACCTCTTCCAGCCGGGCAAGAGCACCGAGATGCTGGCCCGCTTCTCGACCGTCGCAGGTGAGCAGGGCTCCCCCGACACCTGGCGCGACCCGCGTGGCTTCGCGCTCAAGTTCTATACCGAGCACGGCAATTACGACCTGGTGGGCAACAACACCCCGGTCTTCTTCGTCCGTGACACGATCAAGTTCCAGGACTTCATCCGGTCGCAGAAGCGGCGCCCGGACAACGGGCTGCGCGACAACGACATGCAGTGGGACTTCTGGACGCTGTCGCCGGAGTCCGCCCACCAGGTCACCTGGCTGATGGGCGACCGCGGCATCCCCAAGACCTACCGCCACATGAACGGCTATGGCTCGCACACCTACATGTGGGTCAACGACGGCGGCGAGAAGTTCTGGATCAAGTACCACTTCAAGACGGACCAGGGCATCGACTTCCTCACCCAGGAGGAGGCCGACCGGATCGCCGGCGAGGACGCGGACCTGCACCGCCGTGATCTGTTCGACTCCATCGACAGCGGCAACGCGCCGTCCTGGACGCTGTATGTGCAGGTCATGCCGTTCGCGGACGCCCCGGACTACCGCTTCAACCCGTTCGACCTGACCAAGGTGTGGCCGCACGGCGACTACCCGCTGATCGAGGTCGGGCGCATGACGCTCAACAGGAACCCGGAAGACTTCTTCATCCACATCGAGCAGGCGGCCTTCGAGCCGTCCAACATGGTGCCGGGCATCGGGCCGTCCCCGGACAAGATGCTGCTGGGCCGGCTGTTCTCCTACCCGGACACCCACCGGTACCGCATCGGCCCGAACTACGCGCAGCTGCCGCCCAACCGGCCGCACGTCCCCGTCCACTCGTACGCCAAGGACGGCCCGATGCGCTTCGACCCGGCGCGGGTGGCCCGGCCGTACGCACCGAACTCGTACGGCGGTCCGGCGGCCGACGTCGCGAATTACGGCGAGCCGGCGGGCTGGGAGACCGCCGGTGAGATGGTGCGCGAGGCGTACACGCTGCGCCGCGAGGACGACGACTTCGGGCAGCCGGGCACGATGGTCCGCGAGGTCCTCGACGACGCGGCCCGCGACCGGCTGGTGGGCAATGTCGCCGGCCATCTCCTGAACGGTGTGAGCGGTCCGGTGCAGGAGCGCGCGTTCCAGTACTGGCGCAATATCGACAAGAGCATCGGCGACCGTATCGCCAAGGCGGTCAACGGCGGCTGACCTGCGTCCGCCGACTGCACGCACCGCGGCCCCCGCATCGATGCGGGGGCCGCGGTGCGTGTGAGCGGCGCGAGGCAGTCCGTCAGTCGAAGCCCGGCAGTCCGTTGGCGCCGTTGCCTCCGGGGTCGTCGCCGGTGTCGCCGCCTTCGGTGCCGCCGTTCGGCGGTGCGGGGCCGGACGGCGTCGTGGTGGGCGGGATCGACGGCGTACCGCTCGGCGTCTGCGACGGCGTCCCGCTGGGCGTCGACGGCGTCTGCGAGGGCGTGTTGCTCGGCGACTCGGGCGTCGACGGCGTCTGCGACGGGGTCCTGGTCGGCGGCGGGGTGCTGGTCGGGGGCACTCCGGCGCCGAGGTTGGTGTCCAGATCGAAGTCGGCGCCGGTGTTGCCGCCGAGCGCGCCCGCGGTGTAGTCGGCCCACACCCTGGCGGGGTAGCCGCCGCCGTTGACGCGGCCGCCGCCGCCGACGCCCTTGAGCGTGACCTGGGCGCCCTGGCGGACCTTGTCGTCCGATGCGGCCGCCTCGCCGAACATGCCGACCGCGGTGACCAGCTTGGGCGTGTAGCCCACGAACCAGGCCGACTTGTTGTCGTCGGAGGTGCCGGTCTTGCCCGCGGCCTCGTAGTCGGTGTTCTTCACGGCGTCCGAAGCGGTGCCGTCGTTGACCACGCCCGTCAGGACGGAGGTGAGGGTGTCGGCGGTCTTGCGGCTCAGGACCTGTTCGCCGATCGGGTCGGGCAGCGACTGCTCCTCGTCGGTGCCGTGCACGGCCTTGGTGACCAGCGCCGGGGTGACCTTCTTGCCGTGGTTGTCGAGCGTCGCGTAGGCCCCGGCCATCTGGAGCGGGCTGGCTCCCATGGTGCCCAGGGTCATGGCCGGCTTGACGTCCATCTTGCTGCCGTCCATGCCCAGGCCGACCGCGGTCTTCTTGACCTGTTCCAGTCCGGCGTCCTGGCCCATCTGCGCGAAGACGGCGTTGACGGAGTTGTTCGTCGCGGTCTGGACGCTGATCTTCCCGTACTCGCGCTCATCCTCGTTCGGCGGCGCGAAGGGAATCGTTCCGCCGACGACCGGGCGGCGGTTGCTGCCGTCGTAGACCGTGTCCGGAGTGATCGGCTCGCCGTCCTGGGTGGTGGCGTTGTTCTCCATGGCCGATGCGAGGATCAGCGGCTTGAAGGTGGACGCCGGCTGGTAGTCCGAGCGCAGCGCGTTGTTGGTGTAGTGCTTGGTGTAGCCCGCGCCGCCGTACATCGCCACGATGTGGCCGGTCTCGGGGTCCACCGAGGTGGCACCGAGCTGCGCGTCGGCGTCGACCTTGCGCTTCTTGGGATCGAGTTCGTCGGTGAGCTTGTGCTTGACGGACTTCTCCAGCTGCTGCTGCTTGTCCTTGTCGATGCCGAGGGTGACGGTCCAGCCGCCGGCCTCGAACTCCTTCTCGTCGACGCCCTTGGCGAAGAGTTCCTTCTTGGCCGCCGTGATGAGGTAGCCGGTCTGGCCGTCGAGTCCGGGCAACGGCTTGGGCTGGCCCGGCTTGTCGAACTCCTGCTTCCTGCGCTCCGCCGCGGGGAGCCACCCCATCTCGACCATGTTGTCGAGGGTGTAGGCCCAGCGGTCCTTGACCCGGGCCTTGCCCGCGTCGGTCGCCGTGGTCCAGTCGTACTGGCTCGGAGCCTGGAGCAGCGAGGCGAGGTAGGCGCCCTGCGAGACGCTGAGCTTGTCGACGTCGACGCCGTAGTAGGCCTGCGCGGCGGCCTGGATGCCGTATGCGCCGCGGCCGTAGTAGCTGGTGTTGATGTAGCCCGCGAGGATGTCGTCCTTGCTGAACTTGTTGTCCACCTTGAGGGAGATGACGATCTCCTGGAGCTTGCGGCTGACCGTCTGCTCCTGGCTCAGGTAGTAGTTCTTGACGTACTGCTGGGTGATCGTCGAGCCGCCCTGCTTGCCCTGCCCCCGCAGGGTGTTCAGGATGCCGCGGAAGGTGCCCTTGAGGTCGACGCCGGAGTCCTGGTAGAAGGTCTTGTTCTCGGCGGCGACGAAGGTGCGCTGGACGCCCTTCGGTATTCGGCTGAGCGGCACGCTCTCGCGGTTGACCGCGCCGACCCGGGCCATGACCTTGCCGTCGGCGTACTTGTAGACGTTGCTCTGCGCGGTGGCCTGCTTGTTGCCGTCCGTGGGGACGTCCACGTAGAGGTACAGGCCGATGAAGCCGAGGATGCCCAGCAGGCATGCCCCGAGGAAGGTCCCGAGGACCTTCTTCCAGGTGAAGAAGCGGCGTATGCCGCCTCGCTTCTGTTTCGGTTTGGCCCGGCGGGCGCTCCCCTGCTGCGCCCTTCTCACATCCGCTCGGCCCATCGCTCCCGCAACTCCAGTCGTTCCGCCCCCGGATAAGTCAGCTGTCGAAGCTAACACCGCATCTGTCCACAAATACTCATCGATCAAGGCTTTTCCAGACGTGACAATCAGCACCCGATGCGGGGGAACCGGGACAGGGGTGTCATCCATCCCCCTGGACCCGCCGGGGCGGGAAGGGGTAAAGTGCTATCACTTTGCTAGGCCCGCGACATCAGTTGCGCGGCACCGGAAGAAACGGGGACCCCTATGTCCGACCAGACGCCCACGCCCGGCGAGGCAGCTGCCGCTCCGGCCACCGACCCCGGCGGCGACCTCGCCGTCGACGCTCCCGAGATGCCCCAGCCACAGGTCCGCGAGACCGCCGCGCACAGCATCCCGGGCGGCGTCGCCCTGCTGCTGACCGTACTCGGGGTCTTCCTCGGCATCGCGATCATCATCGTCGGCGGCATTCTCGGCTCCGGCGGCAACAACGGAGCCGGCGTGCCGATGGTCATCCTCGGCATCCTGCTGCTCCTCACCTCCTTCTTCTGCATGACCGGCGTGAAGATGGTCGCGCCGGGCGAGGCCCGGGTCATCCAGCTCTTCGGGCGGTACGCCGGCACGATCCGCACCGATGGCCTGCGCTGGGTCAACCCGCTCACCACCGCCCGCAAGATCTCCACCCGCGTCCGCAACCACGAGACCGCGGTACTGAAGGTCAACGACGCCTACGGCAACCCGATCGAGCTCGCCTCGATCGTCGTGTGGAAGGTCGAGGACACCGCCCAGGCTCTCTTCGAGGTCGACGACTTCCTGGAGTTCGTCGCCACCCAGACCGAGGCCGCCGTCCGGCACATCGCGATCGAGTACCCCTACGACGCCCACGACGAGGACGGCCTCTCGCTGCGCGGCAACGCCGAGGAGATCACCGAGAAGCTCGCCGCCGAACTGACCGCCCGGGTCCAGGCCGCCGGCGTACGGATCATCGAGTCCCGCTTCAGCCACCTCGCCTACGCCCCCGAGATCGCCTCCGCGATGCTCCAGCGGCAGCAGGCCGGCGCCGTCGTGGCGGCCCGCCAGCAGATCGTCGAGGGTGCGGTCGGCATGGTCGAGCAGGCGCTGGCACGGATCAACGAGCAGGGCATCGTCGAACTGGACGAGGAGCGCAAGGCTGCCATGGTGAGCAATCTGATGGTCGTGCTGTGCGGGGACCGGGCCGCCCAGCCGGTACTCAACACGGGCTCGCTCTACCAGTGAGCGAGGACACCCCCGAGGAGTCCGCCGCCGAGGGCGGCCGGTCACCCGCGCGACGGCCGCAGCAGCGCAAGCAGGTGCTGCTGCGGCTCGACCCGCTGATCCACGACGCGCTGGCGCGGTGGGCAGGCGACGAACTGCGCAGCACCAACGCACAGATCGAGTTCCTGCTGCGCAAGGCACTCGGGGACGCCGGGCGGCTGCCGAAGGGCGCTGGGGCGATCCCCCGGCGCGGCCGTCCGCCGAAGGGGGAGGCGCCCCAGGCCGGGGCTTCGGACAGCGGCTGACCCGCAGCGCGGAGCCGTCGCAGGGCGGCGCCGCCCCGGGCCCGGAGGACGAAGCAGCTATACATCATGCGTATACACCTCATGTAGAGTGCATTCCATGCCCATCGGACGCACCCTGCCCGCACTCCCGGAGGCCAGCGCATGACCCCGGCCGGATCCCTGCTCGAAGCCTCCGCGCTGCACAAGACCTACGGCTCCACCCCCGCGCTGGACGGGGCGGACTTCTCCATCCACCCCGGCGAGGTCGTCGCCGTCATGGGCCCATCCGGCTCCGGCAAGTCCACGCTGCTGCACTGCCTCGCCGGGATCATCCGCCCGGACACCGGCACCGTCCGCTACGGCGGACACGACCTGACGGCCATGAGCGACACCCGGCGCAGTGCGCTGCGCCGCGCGGACTTCGGCTTCGTCTTCCAGTTCGGCCAGCTGGTACCGGAGCTGACCTGCATGGAGAACGTCGCGCTGCCGCTGCGGCTGAACGGCACCAAGCGCCAGGAGGCCGAGGCGCGCTCCCTGGAGTGGCTGGAGCGCCTGGAGGTGGACGGGGTCGCGGCCATGCGGCCCGGTGAGGTCTCCGGTGGCCAGGGACAGCGGGTCGCGGTGGCCCGCGCGCTGGCCTCCCGGCCGCGCGTCGTCTTCGCCGACGAGCCGACCGGTGCGCTGGACTCCCTCAACGGCGAGCGGGTGATGACACTGCTGACGGAGGCGGCCCGCGGCAGCAGCGCCGCCGTCGTCCTGGTCACCCACGAGGCCAGGGTCGCCGCCTACTCCGATCGCGAGGTCGTCGTCCGCGACGGCGTGGCCCGGGAAATGGCGGCCTCGGCATGAGCCTCCTCGACAAACCCGGAAAGCGGGACGCCGGCACCGCGACCGATCCGGCACGCCCCGCCGGCGGTGCCTCCTCCTGGATCCGCGATCTCGCCATGGGCCTCCGCTTCGCGGCCGGCGGCGGGCGCGAAGGCTGGGCACGTACGCTGCTGACGGCGCTCGGCGTGGGCCTGGGTGTGGTGCTGCTGCTCGGCGCCGCCTCCGTCCCGCACATCATGGACGGCCGCGCCCACCGCGGCGACGCCCGCGCCATCGTCATCGGCGACAAGCCGGTCGAGCCCTCGGCCCGCACCCTGCTGCACGCACACGTCGAGACGGCCTTCCGCGGGGACACCGTCGACGGCAACCTGTTGCGCCCCGACGGCCCCGAGGCGCCCGCACCACCCGGTGTCGCCGAACTCCCGCGCACCGGCGAGATGGTGGTCTCCCCCGCCCTCAAGGACCTGCTGGCGTCCCCGGAGGGCGAGCTGCTGCGCGAGCGGCTGCCGTACAGGACCGTCGGCACCATAGGTCAGCCCGGCCTGATCGGTCCCGGCGAGCTGAGCTACTACGCGAACAGCGCCACCCTGCCCGAGGCCGACGGCGCGCACCACATCGCCGGATTCGGCGCCACGAGCGAGTCGGAGCCGATGAGCCCGCTTTTGGTGGTGCTGATCATCGTGGCCTGTGTGGTGCTGCTGATGCCGGTGGCCATCTTCATCGCCACCGCCGTCCGCTTCGGTGGGGAGCGCCGCGACCGGCGGCTGGCGGCGCTGCGCCTGGTGGGCGCCGATGTCCGGATGACCCGGCGGATAGCGGCGGGCGAGGCGCTGCTCGGCTCACTGCTCGGGCTGGTGCTGGGCGCGCTGATGTTCCTCGGCGCCCGGCAGCTGATGGCCTCGGTCACCATCTGGGACGTCAGCGTCTTCCCCTCCGACCTCACCCCGGCCCCGGCGCTCGCGGCGCTGGTCGCCGTCACCGTGCCGCTGTCCGCCGTCCTCGTGACGATCTTCGCGCTGCGCGGGGTCACCATCGAGCCGCTGGGCGTCGTGCGCAACAGTGCCGGGCGGCGTCGCCGGCTGTGGTGGCGGCTGCCGCTGCCCCTGGCGGGCCTGGCGCTGCTGCTCCTGAACGGCCGGGTGGACACCGCGAACGGCGCGCTCCACCCCTACTGGATCGCCGGGGGTGCGGTGCTGGTGCTGTTCGGCATCACGCTGCTGCTGCCGTGGCTGGTCGAGGCGGCCGTCGGCCGTCTCAAGGGGGGTCCGGTGTCATGGCAACTGGCCACCAGAAGGCTGCAGTTGAGCAGCGGTACGGCCGCCCGCGCGGTCAGCGGCATCACCGTCGCGGTCGCCGGCGCCATCGCGCTCCAGCTGTTCTTCGCCGCCATCCAGAGCGACTTCATGAAGGTCACCGGGCAGGACTCCCGGCGGGCGCAGATGGACGTCTCACTGCCGACGCGGGACATCGCCACCATCCGGAAAATGGTCGGGGACTTCCGCTCCACCAAGGGCGTGGACGGCGTCGTCGCGGCGATCCACGGCTCCGCCACCCGATCGCAACCGGCCCGTGAGGGCGAGGACTTCACGCCGTCGACCGAGGTCACCGTCGGCGACTGCGCGACCCTGAGCGAACTGGCCCACACCGGCTCCTGCAAGAACGGCGATGTCTTCATCGTCAAGGACAGCAGCGGCATGGTCGAGGACGACTACCTCTTCGAGACCGCCCGGCCCGGCGCGAAGGTGCTCTTCAACGCGGACATGGACACCGGCGAGCCGGACGGCGCGGCGCGGTGGTGGACCGTGCCGAAGTCGGCCCGGACGGTCGATTCCCGCAAGGACCCTTCGGGGCAGACGCACTTCGGCATCTTCGCCACCCCGGCCGCGCTGGACACCGCACAGCTGGACGACCCCACCGCGCGCGCCATGGTCAAGGTCGACCCCCGTCTCCCGGACGGCCAGGAGTACGTCCGTAACACCGCGGCCCGTATCGATCCGCTGATGAACGTCACGGCCATCCAGAACTACTCGCGCGACAAACAGTTCACGAGCGTGCGGACCGGCCTGCTCGTCGCCTCCACCGCGACGCTGGCGCTGATCGCCGCGAGCATGCTGGTCTCCACGCTGGAGCAGCTGCGCGAGCGGCGGCGGCTGTTGTCGGTGCTGGTGGCGTTCGGCACCCGGCGCGGCACCCTGGGCTGGTCCGTGCTGTGGCAGACCGCGGTCCCGGTGGTGCTGGGCCTCGCCCTGGCCGTCGCCGGGGGGCTCGGGCTCGGCATGGCGCTGCTGAACCTGGCCGGGAAGACGAGCGTTGACTGGTCAGTGGTGTGGCCGCTGCCGGCGGCAGGTGCCGGGCTCGTCCTGGTGATCACGCTGCTGAGTCTGCCGCCGCTGTGGCGGATGATGCGCCCGGACGGCCTGCGGTCTGAGTGAGTCGCGCGCCCGGGACCCGGAAGCCACCGGGTCCCGGGCGCCCCGCTGTGCGCTATACAACCTGCGTATACACCAGGACTACACCCAGACCGTAAGGTGGTCGCCATGTCAATCGGTCATACGCTGCTCGGCCTCCTGGAGTCCGGTCCCCGCCACGGCTACGACCTCAAGCGGGCCTTCGACGAGCACTTCGGGCAGGACCGCCCGCTGCACTACGGTCAGGTCTACTCCACGATGTCCCGGCTGCTGAAGAACGGCCTGGTCGAGGTGGACGCCGTGGAGGCCGGAGCGGGCCCTGAGCGCAAGCGGTACGCCATCACCGACGCCGGCGTCACCGACGTCGCGCAGTGGCTCGCCCGCCCCGAGAAACCCGAGCCCTACCTCCAGTCGACGCTCTACACGAAGATCGTGCTGGCCCTGATGACCGGCCGCGACGCCGCGGAACTCCTCGACACCCAGCGCGCCGAGCACCTGCGGCTGATGCGCGGGCTGACCGAGCGCAAGCGCACCGGCGACCTCGCCGACCAGCTGATCTGCGACCACGCCCTGTTCCATCTCGAAGCCGATCTGCGCTGGCTGGAGCTGACCGCCGCCCGGCTGGACCGGCTGGCGGAGACGGTGCGCGCATGACACCGGAGGGATCCCTGCTCTCGGCGGAAGACCTGCACAAGACCTACGGCCCCACCACCGCGCTGGCCGGCGCGGAATTCTCCGTCCACCCCGGCGAGGTCGTCGCCGTGATGGGCCCCTCCGGCTCCGGCAAGTCCACGCTGCTGCACTGCCTCGCCGGGATCGTCCTGCCGGATTCGGGCACCGTCCGCTACGGCCCGCACGACCTCACCGCCCTGAGCGACGCCCGGCGCAGCGCCCTGCGCCGCACCGACTTCGGCTTCGTCTTCCAATTCGGCCGTCTGGTACCGGAGTTGACTGCTCTGGAGAACGTCGCGCTGCCGCTGCGGCTGAACGGCATCAAGCGCAAGGAGGCCGAGGCGCGGTCCCATGAGTGGCTGGAGCGGCTGGAGGTCGACACCGTGCGGAGCCGGCGGCCCGGTGAGATATCGGGCGGTCAGAGCCAGCGCGTCGCGGTCGCCCGCGCCCTGGCCGTCCGGCCCCGGGTGATCTTCGCGGACGAGCCGACCGGCGCCCTGGACTCCCTCAACGGCGAGCGGGTGATGGCCCTCCTGACCGACGCCGCCCGCGACACCCACGCCGCCGTCGTCCTGGTCACCCACGAGACGCGCGTCGCCGCCTACTCCGACCGCGAGATCGTCGTCCGCGACGGAAGGGTGAAGGACATGCTTGCGGGCCTGCGATGAGCCCGCTGCTCTCACGCTCCGGCACCGACGGCGGACGCGGCACCGCCGAGCGCCCGGCACCACCCACCCTCCCCCGCACCGGCCCCGCCGCCTGGGCCCGCGACCTCGCGATGGGCATGCGGTTCGCGGCCTGCGGCCGCGAGGGCTGGATCCGCACGGCCCTGACCGCCGCGGGCGTCGCCCTGGGGGTGAGCGTCCTGCTGCTCGGCGCGTCCGTGCCGTCCCTGCTGGATTCCTGGCACGGAAGGGAGAAGGCGCGCGAGAATCTCGGGCAGGAGCACGACCCCCGGCCCGCCGACGACACCCTGCTCTACACCTCGGCGGACACCACCTTCCACAGCGCGCAGATCCGCGGACGGCTGGTGCGCCCGGACGGCACACACCCGCCGGTGCCTCCCGGAGTCGACCGCCTTCCCGGTCCCGGCCGGATGCTCGTATCGCCCGCCCTCGCCCAGCTGTTGGACTCCCCCGGCGGGGCGCTGCTGCGCGACCGGCTGCACTACGAGGTCGCCGGCCGGATCGGTGACGAGGGCCTGCGCGGACCGAAGGAACTGACCTACCTCGCACAGCCCGCCACCCTCCGCGAGGCCGACGGCTACCGCATCGACCACTTCGGCAGGAGCTGGCAGGCCCCTCCGCTGCGGGCGCCGGTCGCGCTGCTGGTGGTCATGTCGTGTGTCGCGCTGATGATGCCCGTCGTGGTCTTCATCGGCACCTCCGTACGGTTCGGCAACGAACGCCGCGAGCGCCGGCTGGCCGCACTCCGGCTGGTCGGCTCCGATGTCCCCACCACCCGCCGGATCGCGTCCGGCGAGTCGCTCTTCGGTTCGCTGCTGGGGCTGGCGGCGGGGGCACTGCTCTTCCTGGGCGCGCGACAGCTCGCGTCCGTGATCACACTGTGGGATGTCAACGTCTTCCCCTCGGACGTGAGCCCCGGACCACTGGCCACGACTCTGATCGTGCTCCTCGTGCCGATCGCGTCCGTCCTGGTGACGCTGTTCGCGCAGCGCGGCGTCACCGTGGAACCGCTGGGCGTGGTCCGCGACCACCCAGCCGTCCACCGCCGGCTGTGGTGGCGGGTGGCGCTGCCCGCCGTGGGCGCCCTGCTGCTGCTCCCGCTCGCCCGTGAGCGGCCGTGGACGGACACTCCGCTGAACACCGTCCGGCTGGCGGCCGGTGCGATGCTCCTGCTGCTCGGGGTCACCGCACTGCTGCCCTGGCTCGTCGACGCGGTGGTGCGCCGCCTGCACGGCGGCCCGGTCCCGTGGCAACTGGCAACCCGACGGCTCCAGTTGAGCAGCGGATCGGCCACCCGCGCGGTCAGCGGGATCACCGTCGCGGTGGCCGGCGCCATCGCGGTCCACATGCTCATGACCGGGATGCAGGCCGGCTACGCCGAGGCGTACGCGCGGTCCGGCAAACTGCCGCAGATCGGCCTGTGGGGCAGCTCCGGCAATTGGCCGCGGACCGAACGCGCGCTGACCGCGCTGCGGGCCACCCCCGGTGTGACCGCGGTCCGCGGCACGGTCGATGCGAACATCGGGGCCCTGCCCGTCGCGGGCCGGGACCCGGCCCGCGCCCCCATGGCGACGGTCGCCATCGGCAGCTGCGCCGAGCTGCGCAGGCTGGCCCGGGTCGGCTCCTGTCGGGACGGCGATGCCTTCGTCACGGACGCCCGGGAGAAGGACTCCCCCGTCGCGCCCGGCGCCACGGTCGACCTCAACGCCGCGTTCACCCGGGAGGGCCCCTCAAGTCCCCGCCCCTGGACGGTTCCCCGCACGGCCCGCGCCACCCGGCTCCTCTCCCCCGGACACGGGCCCGGCCTCTTCTCCTACGACCTCCTGGTCACCCCTTCGGTGCTCGACACCGCCCGGCTCTCCTCCCCCAACATGGAGCTGAAGGTCGACTTCGACCGGGGGGCCAGGGACGCGGTGGAGCACATCCGCAACACCGCAGCGCGCATCGACCCGACGATGAACGAGTACTCCGCCCTCGACAATCCACATGACGCGCAGTACTCCAGCGTTCGCGACGGCCTGTTCGCCGCCGCTGTCGTCACGCTGCTGCTGATCGGCGCCGGACTGGTCATCTCCACCGTCGAGCAGCTCCAGGAGCGCCGCCGACTACTGTCCGCGCTCGACGCCTTCGGCACCCGCCGCGCCACGCTCGCCTGGTCGATCCTGTGGCAGACCGCCCTCCCGGTCACGCTCGGCCTCGGCCTCGCGCTCGGCTGCGGGCTCACCCTGGGCACCCTGCTGCTGACGATGATCGACACCGCGGTGACGGTGGACTGGCCGGTGGTGGCGGCGATGACGGGCACCGGCGCAGGGGTGATCCTGTTCGTGACCGTACTGAGCCTGCCGGCGCTGTGGCGCCTGATGCGGCCCGACGGGCTGCGCACGGAGTAACCGCGCCCGGGCGAGAGCGCTTCAAGCCTCGGGCTGCGTGCGCATCCGGCAGGCGCTCGGGGCACACAAGCCCGGCAAGATCCGGAGGAAAGACCTAGTCCTTCATGATCCGGACCGGCAGTCCCCGCAGGGCCTCGCGCAGTGCGTCCGCGAACTCCTCGAACTCGCGATGCCGCGCCGAGCCGCTGCGCATCGCCAGCGCGATCCGCCGGGCGGGTGCCGGGTCCGCGAAGTACCCGGTCGTCAGCTGGTCGTTGCGTCCGGTCTCCACCCGCAGCGCGGTGCGCGGCAGCAGTGTCACGCCCAGTCCGCCGGCCACCAGCTGGACCAGTGTCGACAGCCCCGCCGCGCTGGTCGTCACCGGGGCGCCCTCCTCCCGGCCTGCCTCGCGGCAGATGTCCAGCGCCTGATCACGCAGGCAGTGGCCCTCGTCAAGGAGCAGCAGATCGAGTTCCTTCAGCGCCTGCCGCGGGATGTCCCCGCGGCCGCCCAGCCAGTGCTCCTTGGGCGCGACCAGCACGAAGTCCTCTTCGAACAGCGGGAGTTCGGTGACCTGCGGGACCCCGAGGGGCACCGCGAGCAGCAGCAGGTCGAGCCGCCCGTGGGCGAGCCCGTCCAGCAGGGAGGCGGTCTGCTCCTCGTGCACCTGGAGGTCGAGGTCGGGATACCTCTCGTGGACCAGTCGCAGCACGGTCGGCAGCAGATACGGCGCGACGGTCGGGATGACGCCCAGCCGCAGCACGCCGGTGAACGGCGCACGGGCCGCCTCCGCCTCGTCCATCAGATCGCCGACCGCGTCCAGGACCGTACGGGCGCGCGCCGCCACCCGCTCCCCGGCGGGAGACAGCAGCACCTTGCGCGTCGTACGCTCCAGCAGCTGCACCCCGAGCACCTCCTCCAGGGAGGAGACCGCACCGGAGAGCGCGGGCTGGCTCATGCCGATCTCGGCGGCCGCCTCGCGGAAGTGCAGATACTCGGCCACCGCGGCGAACGCCCGCAGCTGGGACAGGCTGGGCTGCCGGGGCCTGCCACCCGGGCTCGCGGGAGAAGCCACTGATAACCACCTCCGATCAAGATTGACCAGTCTAGCCAGTCTTCTGATCAATACCGACGGCACCCCCGGATGACGAGCACACGGGCGGCGCGTGACGGGCGCCACTGATAGCCGGACCCGATCAACACATCACGATGCGGCTATTTCCCTGATCAATAACCGCTGTGGCACTGTGTAACCCGTCCAAGCCCCAAGGAAAGCCCCCGAATCCCCAATAAGGGGTTCTGTGTGGGCTGTTACTCCCCACAAAGGAGAGCGCGTGCTCACTGTCGGTGACAAGTTCCCCGAGTTCGAACTGACCGCCTGCGTCTCGCTGGAGACCGGCAAGGAATTCGAGGAGATCAACCACAAGACCTACGAGGGCAAGTGGAAGATCGTCTTCGCGTGGCCCAAGGACTTCACCTTCGTGTGCCCGACGGAGATCGCCGCCTTCGGCAAGCTGAACGAGGACTTCGCCGACCGCGACGCGCAGATCCTCGGCTTCTCCGGTGACTCCGAGTTCGTGCACCACGCCTGGCGCAAGGACCACCCGGACCTGACCGACCTGCCCTTCCCGATGCTCGCCGACTCCAAGCACGAGCTGATGCGCGACCTGGGCATCGAGGGCGAGGACGGCTTCGCGCAGCGCGCCGTCCTCATCGTCGACCAGAACAACGAGATCCAGTTCACCATGGTGACCGCCGGCTCCGTCGGCCGTAACCCCAAGGAGGTCCTGCGGGTCCTCGACGCCCTGCAGACCGACGAGCTGTGCCCCTGCAACTGGTCCAAGGGCGACGAGACCCTCGACCCGGTCGCGCTCCTCTCGGGCGAGTGAACAGCGGACAAGCGAACAGGAGGCTGAGCTGACATGGCTCTCGACGAACTCAAGTCCGCCATACCGGACTACGCCAAGGACCTGAAGCTGAACCTCGGCTCGGTCATCGGCAACAGCGACCTTCCGCAGCAGCAGCTGTGGGGCACGGTCCTGTCCTGCGCGATCGCCTCGCGCTCGCCGAAGGTGCTGCGCGAGCTGGAGCCGGAGGCCAAGGCCAACCTCTCCGCCGAGGCGTACACCGCCGCCAAGTCGGCCGCCGCCATCATGGCGATGAACAACGTGTTCTACCGGACCCGGCACCTGCTGTCGGACCCGGAGTACGGCACGCTGCGCGCCGGCCTGCGGATGAACGTCATCGGCAACCCCGGTGTCGAGAAGGTCGACTTCGAGCTGTGGTCGCTGGCCGTCTCGGCCATCAACGGCTGCGGCCAGTGCCTGGACTCGCACGAGCAGGTGCTCCGCAAGGCCGGTGTGGACCGCGAGACGATCCAGGAGGCCGTCAAGATCGCGTCCGTCCTGCAGGCCGTCGGCGCCACCCTCGACGCCGAGGCCGCGCTCGCCGAGTGACACACCACCGCACGCGGTGAGGTGCGGCGGCGCCGTTGCGCAGCCACACACCACAGCACAGCACAGAACCCCGCAGACGAGTCGTCTGCGGGGTTCTGTGCGTCAGTTGGGATGCGTGGGAGGGCTCTGAGGCGCCGCAGGGGCACTGCGGGCCGCACAGTGCTCCTGCGGCCCGCGGCTACTCCTGCGGCTGTTCGGTCCGCACCCGGACCGGCGTCGGCGTCGGTGTCGGCGCCGCCCCGAGCGCGGTCGCACCGCGCGGCGTCGGCGTCATCCGCAGCGCCTGCTCCCTGGAGTAGGCGCGCAGATAGCCGACGACGGCGTTGGTGACGGCCACCAGCGGGACCGCGACGACCGCACCCCCGATCCCCGCGATCAGACCGCCCGCGGCGACCGACAGGATCACGGCGAGCGGATGGACCCGGACCGCCCGGCCCAGGATGAAGGGCTGCAGGATGTGCCCCTCGATCTGCTGCACGGCCAGGACCACCGCCAGCACCATCAGGGCGGTGAACACCCCCTGGGTGACCAGCGCGACCACGCACGCCAGCGCGCCCGAGACCACCGCGCCGACCAGCGGGATGAAGGCGAACAGGAAGATGAAGACGGCGAGCGGTACGGCCAGCGGCACATCAAGGAACCAGAGCCCGATGCCGATGAAGATGGCGTCGATCAGCGCGACCACCACCGTGCCCCGCACATACGCGGTCAGCGTCCGCCAGGCCCGCGGCCCCGCGCCCGCCATGCCCGCCCGCGCCACGTCCGGGACCAGCTTGAGCAGCCAGGTCCAGATCCGGCGGCCGTCGTAGAGCAGGAAGAGGGTGGTGAACATCGCCAGCAGGATGCCCGTGAGGACCTCCAGGACGACGGTGACGCCCTCCAGACCCGCCGACGTGATCGCCTCGGTGTTCGCGCCGACCGCGTCCTGCAGATTCTTCGCGATGTGGTTGATCTGACTCTCGGTCACATGGAACGGGCTCTTCAGCAGCCAGCCCTTGAGCTCGGTGATGCCCTCCTGGATACGGCTGGACACCGAGTCGATGTTGTCCTGGACCTGCCACACCACGAACCATCCGACCAGCCCCATCACGACGAAGCCGCCGATGAAGGTCAGCGCGGTCGCCAGCCCCCGTGCCAGTCCGCGGTTGCGCAGCCACCCCACGGTGGGCTGGAGCAGAGCGGTGATCAGCAGCGCCGCGATGAAGGCCAGGACGACCAGTTCGATCGTGGTGATGACGCGCGCGAGCACCCACAGGGTCCCGGCCATGACCAGCAGACGCCAGCCCACTTCGGCGGAGACCCGCATCCCCCACGGCACCGCGTCCACCGGGTCCGGGCGGGGCGCCACGGCCGGTGCGTAGGCCGGCGGCGCGGGCACCGAGTCCGGCGTGCGGGCGGCGGTCGGTGCCGCGTCCTCCGCACCGGGGTGCGGCACACCGTCCACGGCGTCCGGCAGCTTTTTGCGGGCCGGGCCCGGCCCTGCCGCACCGTCCGCCGCCGGGGAGCCGTTGGCCGCCGGTCTTGTGCCGTCCGGCGGCCCGGAGTCCGTGCTGTCGCCGCGGCCGTCGGCGTACTCGGCGCTCCTCAGCTCGTCGGAGTCGCCGGCCGCCGCCGCTGCTTCCGCGCGGCGGCGCTGGTCCTCCAGCCGCTGCGACAGCCGCGTCAGACCGGCACCGAGGTCACCGATCCACTGAGGCAATCTGGACATGTCGCTTCCTCTTCCCCTCCCGTCCCCCATCACTGACGGCACGACGTTACCCGGCGCGGACGCACGAAACCCCCGACGCTCGCGCGGTCGGGGGTTTCGGAAGCGCTGTGATGCTGCCGGTACGGCTCCCGGAGGGCCTAGTACCAGTTGTTGGCCTGCCAGAACGACCAGGCACCGCAGGGGCTGCCGTAGCGGTCGTTCATGTAGTTCAGGCCCCACTTTATCTGCGTGGCCGGGTTGGTCTGCCAGTCCGAGCCGGCCGACGACATCTTCGAGCCGGGCAGGGCCTGCACGAGTCCGTACGCGCCGGAGGAAGCGTTGCTGGCCTGGTAGTTCCAGCTGGACTCGTGGTCCACGATGTTGCTGAAGCACTGGAACTGCTCGCCGGGGATCATCTGGCGCGCGATGGCCTGAGTCTCGGCGACGGTGTAAGAGGCCTGGACCGTGAAGTCGCCGGCGTCGCGCGCCGAGGAGCGGGACGCTGCCAGCTTCTCCTCGCGCTCCTTGGCGGCCTTCTCCGCCTTTGCCTTCTCGGCAGCTTCCTTCTTCTCCTGCGCGGTCTGTGCGGCGGCCTTGCGTGCCGACTCCTGCGCGGACTTGAGGGAGGCCGCATCGGCCTGGGTGGACTGCTCGTCCGCCTGCTGCGTCAGGGACGCCGTCTGCACCTGGGCCTGCTGGCCCGCGGGGATGTCAGCGATCGTCGCGTCGGCCGCGGTGGCCTCGGTGTTGCCGACCGAGCCCTGGTCGCTGCCTGCAGCGACGCCGACTACGGCGCCGACGGTGGTGACCGCGGTGGCGGAGGCCACGGCGAATCCCCGGACCGAGATCCGGCTCACACGTTTTCCTTCCAGCATCGCCCGCATAGGTGACCTCGCGGGCGCAATCGTGCCCCTGGCGCTGGTCTCCCCTTGTTCCGGCCACCGTTGAGCGGTGGCGGCCGACTGGTCACGGGAGGCACTGGCCCGGTACGTCCCCCTCGGGGGTCCGCGTGGTGCTCGGGCGGCATACGACGACTCGCTATGAAGTTCGGGTGGTGCTTACCTCCCCCGAGGGAGGCCGCTGTG
The DNA here is from genome assembly GCF_043201875.1 of Streptomyces sp. NPDC048248. Lineage (NCBI taxonomy): Bacteria > Bacillati > Actinomycetota > Actinomycetes > Kitasatosporales > Streptomycetaceae > Streptomyces > Streptomyces sp. NPDC048248. Next base: position 70,762 of record NZ_JBICZL010000015.1, on the reverse strand, counting down.
TCGCATGCGGGGCCTGACAGGACCCAGACTCTGCCCGAATGAGATGCCGTGAATCAATTCTCCGTTGCGTGTGAAAGCTCACACCCCGTTTACACCTGGGGATTTTCGGATATCCCCGCGCGACAGAACGCCGCCCGGCTAAGCTCCTTCGCTTCTCCGGGCGGCGCCATGGTTCACAAACGGTCAGATCCTGCCGTCCTCCAGCATTTCGGTCACCAATGCCGCGATGGGCGACCGCTCCGAGCGGTTGAGCGTGACGTGTGCGAACAGCGGATGGCCCTTCAGCTTCTCGACCACCGCGACCACACCGTCATACCTCCCCACCCGGAGATTGTCCCGTTGTGCGACGTCATGAGTCAGTACGACCCGGGAGTTGGCGCCGATACGGGACAGAACCGTCAAAAGGACGTTGCGCTCCAGCGACTGGGCCTCGTCGACGATGACGAACGCGTCATGCAGCGACCGGCCGCGGATGTGGGTGAGCGGCAGCACCTCCAACATGCCGCGCCCGACCACCTCTTCGATGACGTCCTTGCTGGTCACCGCGGACAGCGTGTCGAAGACGGCCTGAGCCCAGGGGCTCATCTTCTCCGCCTCGCTGCCCGGCAGGTAACCCAGCTCCTGGCCGCCGACGGCGTACAGCGGCCGGAAGACCATCACCTTGCGGTGCTGCTGACGCTCCAGCACGGCCTCCAGACCCGCGCACAGCGCCAGCGCCGACTTGCCCGTACCGGCCCGGCCGCCCATCGAGACGATCCCGACATCCGGGTCGAGCAGCAGATCCAGGGCGATCCGCTGCTCGGCGCTGCGGCCGTGGATGCCGAATGCCTCCCGGTCGCCCCGCACCAGCCGGACCGCACCCTCCGCGGTGACCCGGCCGAGCGCCTTGCCGCGCTCGGACTGCAGCACGAGTCCGGTGTGCACCGGAAGTTCGGCCGCTTCCGCCAGATGCACGGACTCGGCCGCGAAAAGATCGTCCACCTGCTCGGCGGGGACGGTCAGCTCGGCCATCCCCGTCCAGCCGGAGTCGGTGATCGCCAGCTCGGCGCGGTACTCCTCGGCCAGCAGACCGACCGAGCTGGCCTTGATGCGCAGCGGCAGGTCCTTGGAGACGACCGTGACGTCGTACCCCTCGGCCTGGAGATTGCGCGCCACCGCCAGGATCCGCGAGTCGTTGTCGCCGAGCTGGAAGCCGGCGGGCAGGATCCCCGGATCGGAGTGGTTCAGCTCGACCCGGAGGGTGCCGCCGAGCTCCCCGATGGGGATGGGCGCATCGAGTCGGCCGAATTGCACCCGGTACTCATCCAGCAGGCGCAGCGCCTGCCGCGCGAAATAGCCGAGCTCGGGATGGTGCCTCTTCGCCTCCAACTCCGTGACCACGACGACCGGCAGCACGACTTCGTGCTCCTCGAAGCGGGACATGGCGCCTGGATCCGCCAGCAGGACGCTGGTGTCGAGAACGTAAGTGCGCCGGCCGTTGTCACGGCGCTTTTTGCTGTTCACCACGGGTGGACGAACCCCCTCGGATGAGGTCGGGGTGCGACGGCGTCGCGGGGGACAGGACCGGGTTCTGGCCACGATGCGCGGGCCGAACGCCGGCCCTCCGCGTCGTCCGTGCGGTGCGCACGAGCGTCCGTGATGTGCAAAGGGCCTCCCGGGCGGACGGCCCCATGCCGCCCGCTGAGATGCGGCGCCCGATGTCTGGTTCCGGACGCCGACCTGGAAGGGATATGCCCTGTCAGCCCCTCACCCATGCCCGTGCATATGACGCCCGGCCGGTGAACCTTTGGTGACACGCGAACGCTCAGCGGCGGAGAGGCGGGAGGGACGGATGTGCCGCGAAGGGTGATGCGGGGGCCGGTTGGGCTAGAACCGGCGGCCGGTCGGGCTAACGGCGGCCCCGGGACGCGAACGGGCCCCGGAGAACTCTCCGGGGCCCGTTCGGCTAGAAGCCGTAACGGCGGTGCCGGGCGGCGTAGTCGCGCAACGCCCGCAGGAAGTCGACCTTCCGGAACGCCGGCCAGAAGACCTCGCAGAAGTAGTACTCCGAGTGGGCGCTCTGCCAGAGCATGAAGCCCGACAGCCGCTGCTCGCCGCTCGTGCGGATCACCAGGTCCGGGTCCGGCTGGCCGCGCGTGTAGAGGTGCTCGGAGATGTGTTCGACGTCGACGATCTCGGCCAGCTCCTCGAAGGAGGTGCCGCGCTCGGCGTGTTCGAGCAGCAGCGAGCGCACCGCGTCCGCGATCTCCTGCCGGCCGCCGTAGCCGACCGCGACGTTCACCAGGATGCCGCTGTTGTCGACGGTCTCCTGCTCGGCTTCCTTGAGCACCTGCTGCGTACCGGAGGGGAGCAGATCGCGGTTGCCGACGTGGTGCACCCGCCAGCGGCCGTCGGCCGCCAGGTCGCGCACGGTGTTCTCGATGATGCCCAGCAGCGGGGTCAGCTCGTTCTCGGGCCGGTCGAGGTTGTCGGTGGACAGCATCCACAGCGTGACGACCTCGACGTCGGTTTCCTCACACCAGCCCAGCAGCTCACTGATCTTGGCCGCGCCCGCTTGGTGGCCCTGCTCGGTCGTGCGCCCGTCGGCCCGCGCCCAGCGGCGGTTGCCGTCCAGGATGACGCCGATGTGCTTGGGCACCTGGGTGTGGTCCAGGCGGCCCTCCACCCGGCGCGCGTACAGCCGGTAGACCAGATTGCGCAGTGCAGGCGGATACGGGATGCGCACCCCGGAAGATCGCAGCATGTGTGGTCCAGCCCCTCCGTGCCGATGGCGGTCGCCCCGTCGCCTCAAGTGGGCAACTTTACTTCTCGGGTGTATCGACAGCCCAATCAGGTGTGTCACAGGTACGTGATAGGGAGATGAGCATGACTGGCACATCTGACTACCGCGCCGTGGATTCGCGCTATGACTCCATGGAGTACCGGCGCACGGGCCACAGCGGCCTCAAACTCCCCGCTATCTCCCTCGGACTCTGGCACAACTTCGGGGACGACCGCACCCTGAGCTCCCAGCGCGCCATCCTGCGTCGTGCCTTCGACCTGGGAATCACCCATTTCGACCTGGCCAACAACTACGGCCCGCCGCCCGGTTCCGCGGAGCTGAACTTCGGCAAGATCTTCGCGCAGGACTTCCGCCCCTACCGCGACGAGATCATTCTCTCCACGAAGGCCGGATATCGGATGCACCCCGGTCCCTACGGCGAATGGGGTTCGCGGAAATATCTCCTCTCGTCGTTGGATGCGTCACTGAAGCGGATGGGTGTCGATTACGTCGATATCTTCTACTCGCACCGCTTCGACCCGGACACCCCGCTGGAGGAGACGATGGGCGCGCTGGCGTCCGCGGTCCAGCAGGGCAAGGCCCTGTACGCCGGTGTCTCGTCCTACAACGCCGAGCAGACCCGCGAGGCGGCCCGGATCCTGCGCGGGATGGGGGTCAGGCCCCTCATCCACCAACCCTCGTACTCGATGATCAACCGTTGGACCGAGGACGACGCGCTGCTGGACACCCTCGAGGCCGAGGGCATGGGCTGCATTTCCTTCGCCCCACTGGCGCAGGGCCTGCTGACCGACAAGTACCTGCACGGCATCCCCGAGGGCTCGCGCGCCTCGCAGGGCAAGTCCCTGGACCCGGGCCTGCTGTCCGACGACGTCGTACGCCGGCTCCGCGGTCTGAACGACATCGCCGCCCGCCGCGGCCAGTCGCTGGCGCAGTTGGCTCTGCGCTGGGTGCTGCGTGACGAGCGGATGACCTCCGCACTGATCGGTGCGAGCAGTGTGGCGCAGCTGGAGGCCAATATCGCGGCACTCGACGCACCCGGGATCACGGCGGACGAGCTGACCGAGATCGACGAGTTCGCCAAGACCACCGACGGCGTGAACATCTGGGCCAAACGGGGCTGACGCGGCCGGGAGCCGAGGTCCGGGCGGGGCGGCCCGGAGGCTGCTGAGGTCCGGGCCGAGGCTCCGGGGCCGAGGTCCGGGCGCGGCCACCGGGCGGGCGCCCATCCGTCGGTCCGCCCGCGGGCACAAAAAACGGGCCGGTCCGTGGGGGGATACGGACCGGCCCGAGGGGGGGATCCCACCATAACCCTGCTGGGGTCGTGCTCCGCGCACCCCCGGGAATCACGGCGTGGCTCCGGCGGAGCGGGGTGGGGCGCGGTGGGGCAATCGGCCGTCCTGGAGCCCTGGACGGGTCTTCCGCAGGGCGATCCGGGGCGGGCGGGACAGCCTCAGGCACTGCCCCCCGGAGCTCCTGCCAGTAGCCCTCACCGAGCGGCCGCGTGCGGATCAGGTGGCCGCGGACGCTCCCAGCAGCAGGCCGCAGAAGGCACCGGCGATCATGAACGGGCCGAGGGGCATGGTCGCCTTCCGGCCGTCGCGCCGGAACAGCACCAGTCCGGCGCCGTAGAGGGCCCCGATCAGCACCCCCGCCGCGCCACCCGTGACGACGGTGCGCCAGCCGTACCACCCGAGGGCGACCCCCAGCCCGAGAGCCAGCTTGACGTCTCCCAGGCCCAGCCCGGCCGGTCTGAGGACGAACAGCAGCAGATAGAACCCCCCGAGCACCAGCCCGCCGAGCAGGGCCCGCCGCCACGCCCCGGTCTCCCCCGTCAGCCATCCGACCACCCCCAGGACCCCCGCGACCGCGGCGGCCAGCGGCAGGGTCAGCTCGTCGGGGAGGCGCCGCACCCGCCGGTCGACGGCCACGAGCAGCACCGCGACCGGCGCCGCGAGCAGCCAGGCGGCCAGCTCGGGCCGCGGTCCGGTGGCAGCAGCCAGGGCCGCGCAGACCAGCGAGGTGACCGTGGCGGTCGGCAGCACGCCCGGCCCGTACGTCCCGCAGTGCGCGCAGCGCCCCCGCCCCACCCAGCCCCGCGCCATCCCGGCGATCGGGTGCCCCTCCGGACAGGTCGCGCGCCACTCCTCCTCGGGCTCGACACTCAGCCGGTGGGCCGGTCGCGGTATGAGCAGCCCTGCCGCGGCCCCGTAGGCGGCGGCGAGAACCATCAGCATCACTGACACGCGTCGACCTTAGAACGGGGAGCTGATAGAACGTCGCCCATGGCGCGTTGGGAGAACGGCCCGGGGATCCTGCACGGCGCGGCCACCGACATTCCGGTGGAGATCGCGGCGTCCTACCGCACCCGCACCCGTGGCCTGCTGGGCCGCGACGGCATCGAAGGGGCGCTGCTGCTCACGCCGGCGAGCGGCATCCACACCTTCCGGATGCGGTTCGCGCTCGATATCGCGTATCTGAGCCGGGATTTCACCGTGCTGGCCGTACGCACCATGTCTCCGGGGCGCCTGGGGCTGCCACGGCCGCGGGCGCGACACGTCCTGGAGGCGGAGGCGGGAGCGATGGCACGCTGGGGCCTGCGCCCGGGGCTGCGCCTCACGGTGACCCCCGACAACACGCGCTGACCGTACGGACGTTCCCCCGCGCGCCGGGCACCCGCGCCCGCCGGCGCGCGGAATCAGCTGGTGGCTCGTCTCCCTGCCGCGAACCCCTTCTCCCAGGGCAGGAGCAGGCAGGTGGGGCCGCGCGATGCACTTCCAGCTGATCGCGTGCGTGCGGTGCGTAAGTGACCATAGGGCAGATGTCCTCACGGGGCACTTATCCCCATATGTACTATCTGCCGGGCCAACGTCCCGTACTTCGCCGCGCAATGGCCCTGCGTTCACCCTTTCCGGTCGGCAACCGGCGCCGCGAACCGGGGTCCGCGCATCGGAGGCTGCCGCCGTACGGCGGACGCTCACGACCCGTCGCGCGGGAAGCTCACCTCGACACGGCGATTCTTCTTACGGCCGGCTTCCGTGCCGTTGTCGGCGATCGGATACTGCTCGCCGTAGCCACGGATCTGGAAGGTGACCGAGGAATCGAGCTCCTTGGCCAGCTCCCGCTGGACGGCGTTGGCACGGTCCTTGGAGAGCACCAGGCCGTGCCCGGCGGAGCCGAGGTTGTCCGTGAACCCGAACACCCGCAAGCCTGTGGCGTTCTGCTTCTCGATCTCCGCGGCGATGGTGGCGATACGGGAGAGCGCGTCCGGTGTGAGCTTCGCGCTGTCCTTGCCGAAGAGGACCTCGGCCTGCAGCGCGAAGGTCACGTTGTCGTTGGTGTCCTGCCGGCGCTCGGAGCCGTCGTCGGTCTCGACGATCGATTTGATGTTGAGCACCTTGGAGGGCGCCAGCTCGGCCCCTTGGACCATCTTGAGGTCGGGGTCGTGGGTGTCGATCCGCACCGGGGGGTCGGAGTTCTCGGTCACGCCGGGCGGGTCGGCCCGGGCGGCCGGCACTGTCAGCGCCGCGGTCAGCAGCAGCGCGAGGGCGGCCGTGACGGCCGTACGGGCGGCGCGGGGCGCACGTGGGGTCCGGGTGGAGGTCATCGGCCGGCTCAGTCCGTGATCTGCACGCCGGCCGGCGGCATCGTCGGCAGCTGGAAGTCGACTTCGGTCACCTTGGCGGGCGGCGCCGGGAACTGCGCGAAGACCGGACGGCTGGAGCCCGGCATCAGACCGCTGAGTCCGGTGGTGCACAGGCACTCGCCGTTGGTGTCGCGCAGCACCAAGTACCTCTTCTTGCCCGCCTTGTCCACGAGCGTGGCCCCCGAGATGGAGGAACGGGAGCGCATCTCGGTCTCATTGGAGCGCCAGTCGATGGCGTTGAAGGCGCGGGTGCCGCGGTTGGTCACCGTGCCGTTGACCGTCACGAAGCCGCCGGAGTCGCGGACCACGGAGTGGAGGGTGACGACCACGCCGTCCGGCCCCTTCATCTCACCGATCACCTTGTCGGAGTCGGCCGCGGGCGCGCCGGGGTCGCTCTCCTTCGGGGCGGAGCTGTGGGCCGCCGGCTTCTTGTCGTCCGTCGCCTTCGACCCGCCGCCGTCGCCACCGCAGCCGGCCACGACCAGAGCCAGGCCGACGGCGCTCGCCATGGCGACCGCTCCCCTGGCGGCCTTCGTGGTGCGCCGAATGCTCATGGATGCGATTCCTTTGATCGTCGACTGCTCGGTTCGGTCGGGTCTTCGGGCGGGCCCGGCCGGGAGGTTCGGTGCGACCGGGGCGCGAGGTGGAGCCGGTCAGCGGGCGAGACGTACGGAGAACAGGTCGGAGGCGTCGGGGAGATCCTGTGGCTTGTCCGGGTCGAGCGTCCAGCTCTTTCCGTCGCAGAGGAGCGTGACCGGCGGCGGCTCGTCACCCTCGTCCTCGCCGTCCTTGCCCGCGGGGTCGCCCTTGCCGTCCTCGCCGTCCTTTCCGGCCGTGCCGCCGGTGGTACCGCCCTCGTCCGACGGCGGTGTGTCGATGGTGCAGCGGGGGCCGACGACGGACTGCGCCTCCGCCGACGCGTGCCGGTTCTCGGTCCCCGGGATGACCGAATCACCGACGGTGTTACGGGTCTTGACCGTCACGGCGAAGGACGTGGGCCAGGAGTCCGGGGTGCAGGCGGAGACGGCCGCGTCGTTCTCCCCGGCGAACCAGTCCGCCGCCGCGCAGGCCGCCGCTGAGGGGACACCACGGCCGTTCAGCAGCTCCTCCCAGGCCGATGCGTCCTCGTCACCTTCGCCGGCACGGATCGCGTCGAGAAGGGCGGTGCTCAGCTGATCGCGGTACTTCTGTCCGGCGGCGAGCGCGGCCGCGTCGGCGGCGGTCTGCGCGCCGTTGCGGGTGGCCGCGGCCTGGCCGACGGCGAAGAACGCGAGCGCGAGAAAGAGCAGGCCCCCTACCGCCACGATGTAGAGCGGAAAGGCCTGCCCCGCGTCGCGCCGTCGGCGGCGCGCAGTGTGGGCCGTCACGGCCGTGGCGGCGGCTAGATGCCGACGACGTCGGAGATCTTGTTCGCGATGGCATTCGCGATCTGACTGCCGAAGTCCGTGGTCGACAGGACCAGGACGATCGCCACGACCACCGCGATGATCCCCAGGTACTCGATCGAGGTCTGTCCCCGGTCGTTCCCCAAAACCCGCTTCGCCATCGTCTTCCCCTCCATGGGCGGCCGTCCCGCTCTGGTCCGGCCGGTCTGCCCCCGTGGTGTCGGCGCGGTGGGCCGCGCTCTTGACACGAAGAAAGTACGCCGGAACAGGGTTCCCGGAACAGGGATTCCGAACCCCGTCCTCGTCCGGGAACGCGCGCGGGAGGCACAATGGCGTGTTTCGGCCACTCAGTCGCACCTCGACCACCCCCGTTCCCCCTCCGGGACCATCCGGCGCTCCGGCGCCTTGGCGGACCGGCCGGCCCGCCCGCACCGCGGTGCGAGGGGAGCCGCCAGCGCACCCACTGTGGCACAACTCGTTGCTCCTGCGAAGGCGTTGGCGAGAAGCGGTGGGTACATCGGTGTCATCCGGCCGGTGGCGCGCCGCGGTGGCGGGTGGGCGCGGGATCCGGGCCGTCATGGCCCCGGGAGCGGCGGGGCCGCCGGGCGGCCGCGGGGCCGGGAAGCGTTGACCGTACGCCGAGGTGTGCGGACGCCGGGGCCGGTCGCGGTCAGCGAAGGCGCGGGCGGCGCGGGAAGGGCCCCGCCTTGCGGATGCACATCGCGTCGACGGCGCCCGGGCCGGGGCGCGGCCATCGTTCAGTCGCCCATCAGGGAGCCGAAGTTGGTGCCGGACCCCAGGAAGAAGCCGGCGATCAGCAGGATCATCGTGGCCGGGACCATGAAGGTGGTGACGATCATCGTGGCCTTGGGGACCGCCCGGGCGGCGCGCCGGCGGGCGTTCTGGGCGTCGGTGCGGCGCATGTCGTTGGCTATCTGGATAAGGGTGTCGACGATCGGCGAGCCCAGCTCCTCGCCCTGCTGGAGGGCCGTGACGAATTGGGCGACCTGTTCGGAGTCGTTGCGTTTGCGTAGTTCTTCGAAGGCCACCCGGCGACTGACCCCCATGTCCATCTGGCGCAGGGTGATGCGCAGTTCGTCGGCCCAGGGGCCTTCGTACTTCTCGGCCACCCGGTCCAGTGCCTGACGGAAGCTCAGGCCCGCGCTGACGACGACGGCGAGCACGTCGAGGAAGTCCGGAAGAGTGCGTTCGATGGTGTCCTTGCGCTGGCGGATGGCGGCCCAGATGCCGACCTCGGTCCAGAAGAGGCCGAAGAGCACCATCAGAACGCCGAGAAGCGGCTGATCGCGCAGGAACATCACCAGCGCGCCGCCGAAGCCCAGGGCCCCGTAGACGGCGCGGCGGGCGGCGTAGCGGTCGACGGTGAGGCCACCGGGGTTGCCCGCCAGGTCGATGCGGCGCCGGACCCGGGCGACGCGTTTTTCGCCCATCAGCCGCAGCACGAGCGGCGCGTAGCGCATGCCCGTGCGGTCCACAGCGGAGCCGACGGCGGTGGTTCTGGTGGAGCCGACCTCCAGGGACAGCGCGAGGTCGGGCGGGAGCCTGGCCTCGCGGCGGTAGAGCGCGATACCGCAGCAGATGCCGACGACCGACAGGGCGAAGGCGGCGGCCAGCAGTGGTCCGATTCCCATGGCGATACCCGATACCTAGATGTCGATCTTGGCGAAGCGACGGATGAAGAAGAAGCCCAGCGCGTAGAGGACGAACGACGCGACCACCGCGAACTGCCCGAGGAAGGAGGACGTCATCCGGTCGATGGCGCCCGGCGCGATCCGGTTCATCAGCAGCAGGGTGCCGATGCCCAGCAGCGGGACGACGTAGGCGGTGACGACGACCTGGGAGAGCTGGGTGCGGACCTCGCGACGGGTCTCCTTGCGCTCCTCCAGGGTCGTGGTGAGGTTGCGCAGGGAGCCGACGACGGTGCCGCCGGCGCGGTGGGAGAGCACCAAGGTGGTGACCAGGACGACGAGTTCGCGGGAGGGCAGCCGTTCGGCGAGTTCGCCGAGTGCCTCGTCGACGGAGTGGCCGACGGCGAGCTTGTCGGAGACCTTGGCGAGTTCCTCGCCTGCCGGGGCCTCCAGTTCCTCGGCCGCCATGCCCAGCGCGGTGCGCAGCGCAAGTCCTGCCTGGGTGGCGTTGGCGAGGATCCGGGACAGCTCGGGGAGCTGGTTGATGAACTTCTCGATCCGCTTCTGGCGCTGCCAGTTGAGGAACGCGAACGCGGCCCAGACGGCGGTGAGCGCGGCGATCGGGCCGAAGAACGCGGCGAGGGTGGCCTGCGCGATCAGCCAGAGCGCGACGACCGTGCCGAGCATCGCGACGAAGAACTCGCCGGGGGTGACGTCCAGGCCGGTGGCGGCCAGCCGCAGCGCGAGTCGGCGGCCGAAGCGGGTGTCGCGCAGGGCGCGGTCAACGGACGGGAAGCGGCGCCGCCGCCCGGTCTGCGGCAGCCGGCGCTCGTCGGCGAGGCGGTCGACCACCGCCTGCCGCTGGGCGCGCCCGGCCGCGTAGGTCCGTACTCCGGCGACGGCGAGCACGACGCACAGCAACGTGGCGCCGACGGCGAGCAGGGCCGGGTCGTTCAGGCCGGTCATGAGGTGGCCCTCCGGGTGTTGAGCTGGTCGCCGCTGGTGGCTACGCCGAAGGCGGGCGGGGCGGGTTCGCTCGCCATGAAGAGACGTTCGGCGACGCGGGGCGGCAGCGGGTAATAGCGGAACCGGCCGTGCACGACGCGGTCGGCGCCCATGGGTTGGGCGTCGAAGCGGCAGACCGTGGCGATCCGGTAGTCCTCGTGGCCGCGGGAGTCCAGGACGGCGATCTCGGTGATCCGGCGGGAGCCGTCGGCGTGCCTGCCGAGCTGCACGATGCAGTCGACGGCGCTGTTGATCTGGTCCCGCAGCGCCTCGAACGGGATCTTGACGTCCGACATGGAGGCCAGCGTCTGCAGGCGCATCAGGGCGTCCTCGGCGCTGTTGGCGTGCACGGTGGCGAGCGAGCCGTCGTGTCCGGTCGACATCGCCTGGAGCATGTCGAGTGTCTCGCCGCCGCGCACCTCGCCGACGATGATGCGGTCGGGGCGCATGCGCAGGGAGTTGCGTACCAGGTCGCGGATGGTGATGCGGCCCTTGCCCTCGACGTTGGGCGGCCGCGACTCCAGTCTGATGACGTGGCTCTGCTGAAGCTGGAGCTCGGCGGCGTCCTCGACGGTGATGATGCGCTCGCCGTCGGGGATCAGCCCGGAGAGCGCGTTGAGCAGGGTCGTCTTGCCCGCGCCGGTGGCGCCGGAGACGACGATGTTGAACTTGGCGCGCACCAGCCCGGCGAGCAGCATCAGCATCTGCTCGTCGAGCGTGCCCATGCCGATGAGTTCGGCGAGGGTGTAGGCGCGCGGGAAGCGGCGGATGGTGAGGGTGGCGCCGTTCAGCGCGAGCGGCGGGATGATGACGTTGACGCGCTCACCGGAGGGCAGCCGCGCGTCGACCATCGGATTGGACTCGTCGACCCGCCGGTTGACGGTGGAGACGATCCGCTCGATGGTCTGCATCAACTGCTCGTGGGAGGCGAAGCGGACGGGCAGCAGCTCGACCCGGCCGGCCCGCTCGACGTACACCTGGTCGGGTCCGTTGACCATGATCTCGGTGATCGAGGCGTCCTCGAGGAGCGGTTCGAGCACGCCGAGACCGAGCGCCTCGTCCACCACCCGGCGGATCAGCTGGGAGCGCTCGGCGGTGGACAGCACCGGGCCCTCGCGGCTGATGATGTGGCCCAGTACGCGCTCCAGCCGGGACCGGCGTTCGGCGGCGGCCAGCGAGGACATCTCGGCCAGGTCGATCTCTTCGAGCAGCTTGGCGCGATAGACGGCGACCAGGTGGCTGTCCTGACGTGCCTCCGACGGCGCTTCGGGTGCGACGATCCGGGCTTTCAGACTCATCGCGGGGCTGCTCCTTCGAAGCTGATCGCGGTCGCGGGCCCGGCGGCCGGGAACGGCCCCAGGGCGCGGGGTGCGGCGGGGCGGGGCATGGTGGCGCTGCGGCTTGCGGATCCGAAGTCGACGCCGGGGACGAGGGAGGGGATCCGCACGGTCGCGGTGGCGCGCACGGATTCGCCGGAGCCGCCCACCGAGATCGTCGTGCCGTCGCCGAGCCAGCCGCTCATCGCGGCCCGGCCCGCGGCCTGCGGACTGGCCTCGCGGTCGGCCTCGTCCAGGGACGCCGTGCGGGCCGCGGCGCGTGCGGCCGTTCCGGCCTGCTGGACGGCGTACGCGCCGAGGCCCAGCTGGATGACGCCCAGGGCGACGGCGAGCAGGATCGGCAGGAAGCCGAGGAACTCGATGGACACCTGGCCGCGGTCCCGGCCGCGGCCGCGCAGCCGCGCGGCCCCCCGCCCGGCGCCCGCCCGCCTGCCTGCCGGCATCGCCCTCATCGTCCGCTCTCCTTCACCGCACCGGCCGTGCCGGTGACCGTCCAGGGGAAGTCGGCGGCGCCGGGGAACAGCACCGGGACCTTGATACGGACCGTCGCCTTCCACAGCCCCGACTCGATGTGACAGGAGGTCGCGGCGCCGCTGCGCCAGGAGGAGGGAAGATCGTCCTCGGCGGCGGTGCGGCAGGCGCCCGCGCCGCCGGTCTCGGTGGCGGTCGCGGCGCGCGCACCGCGGTCGGCGGAGTTGGCGGCGAGCGAGTAGGTGTAGCCGACGAGCACGAACTGCCAGAGCAGCGCAAGCACCACCGCGATCAGCGGAAGCAGCCCGAGGAACTCCACCGACACCTGCCCCCGGTCGCTTCCGCCCAGCGGGCGCCGCACCGCTCAGCCCTCCTCGTACGGACCGGCCGGGTCGAACGGCCCCGCGCTCCGGGCCGCCGACGGGCTGCGCCGCGCGCCGAACCGCGCACGGGGCCCTGCCGCGGGCCCCGGGGCGGCGCCGCCGGCCGGTTGCGCCGCTGCCGGAGCCCCCGCGGTTATGGCCTTGCGCTTGCCGCGCCCGGTGAGCGACGTCCGCGCCCGGTGGCTGCCACGCCCCTGCCGCACGGCCGGCGACTCGCCCAGGCCCAGTTCGCCGGCCAGCGCCCACAACGCCTGCTTGACCGTGGACCTGCCGTCGAGATCCTGCATCCGGCCCGCGTCGACGCAGGGCTGAAGCTCCTTGAAGGCAGCCGGGACGGCGGTCCTGGCCACCTGGGTGCCGGTGGCCCTTGCGACCAGCGGCGGCTGGATCTCGGTGTTGCGGGTGAGACGGTTGACGACGGTGGTGGTGTCCTCGGCCTTGCGGATCTGGAGCCGGTCCCACAGCCGCACCTGCCGTTTCGCGGCCCGTACGGACACCACGTCCGGAGTGGTCACCAGCAGTGCCACATCGGCGAGTTCCACGGCCGCGGCGCTGGCGGACTGCATCTGGGCGCCGCAGTCGACGACCACCACTTCGTAGCGGGAGCGCAGCGCAGTGACGATCTGGCGGGCGGCCCGGTCGTCGACCTCCTCGCCGCGCTCGCCCTCCTCCGGGGCGAGGAGCAGTCCCAGCCCGGTGTGATGGTCGTGCACCGCGTCCTGGAGGACCCGCACCGAGATGTCCTCGATGCCCGCCAGGTCGACGACGGAGCGGCGGAACTGGACGTCCAGGTAGGAGGCGACATCGCCGGACTGGAGGTCCATGTCCACCAGCGCGACGCTGCGGCCCGCGGCCCGCGCGGCCAGGGCCAGCTGGACGGCGGTGACGGTGGTGCCGACGCCGCCCTTGGCTCCGGTCACGGTCACCAGGATGCCGCTCGGCCCGGCGGTCGCCTCCTGGCCGCCCCCGAGGTGTACCCGCACGCCCGCCGACCACTGGGCGGCGGCCTGCACCCGGCCCGCCAACTCCTCATAGGAGAGCGGCAGTCCGACGATGCCGCGGGCTCCGGCGTCCATCGCCGCGGCGAAGAGTGCGGGACCTGCGTCGGTGGTGATCAGCACGACGCCGACGGACGGGAAGCGCAGGGCCACCTCTCGGATCAGCTCCAGGGCCGGCAGCGGCCCGATCCGTTCGTGGACGAGGACGACTTCGGGGAGCCCTTCGACGGCGGCCGGGGACCCGGCGGGCGGCGGCGGTCCCGCGGGCGGCGCACCGCCGGCCGCCGTGCCGGCCAGCGCGGCGAGCAGGGCGGCGGAGTCGCCGACGGCGGGGAGGGGAGCGGCGTCCGGCAGCCGGCCGAGCAGTTCGGTCACGGCTCGCGCGGCGTCGGGGTCGCCGACTGCCGGGAGGATACGGATGGTCACCTGGGCCTCCGGGTCACTTGTCGCCGTCGAGGGTGTAGGTGCGCTCGCCGGGTGGGATGGTGGCCTCGCTGTCGGGCGCGAGGAGCGCGAGGCGTACGTGGGAGGCGAAGGACTCGGCGTACGCGACGCGTTGGGCGTCCCGGGTGTCCAGGGCGAAGGTGATCGGGACGGCCTCGCCGGCCTGGCGGGTGCCTGCGGTCTCCCCCGGGTCGGTGGCTTCCAGGGGCGTCAGTTTGCCGACATCGATGACCTGGGCGCCGGCGACGATGACCTTGGAGACCGGCTTGTCCTCGGCGCGCTTGCCCTCGAAGGTGGCGTAGATGTTCACCCGCGCACCGGGGTTGATCTTTCCGGCCACACCGGTGGCCGCGTCGATCATGATGGCGATCTCCTGTTGCCCGGACTTCAGTGCCGGGCGCTCGACGACCATGTCGTCCTGCAGCAGCGACCCCTTCTTCAGCGGGGTCACCGCTATCTTGCCGCTGACCTGGTCGAGGTCGGTCACGGCGGTGGACGGCAGCCATCGCTTCGGCATGCTCACCTTCTCGAACTGCCCCGGATCCAGCGGTTTATAGGCCGCGACATCCGTCTTCAGCCGGTACGCCGTCGTCTCGGGCCCGACCTTGGACTCGACGTTCTTGATCACCGACAGCACGCCGAGAAACGCGCCGATCGCACAGAGGACCGACACGAGCAGCAGGATCACTCCGCGGCGCTGGCGAGAGTTCATGGGGAAGGGACCTCGATCGGGACGAGCGGCAGGGACGGCGGGATCGGTGGGGTCGGTCGGCGAGCGTCACGGGAGCGGTGGCCGGTCGGGCGGGCGTCAGCGCACGTGGGCCACCGTCCGCGGACTCGCTGCGGCATCGGGCCCCTCGGGGAATCCCGGACCGCCCGGCAGGCCGGGGCCGGTGGTGAAACCGGGGGCGCCGGTGGAGTAGGGCACGCCGGTACCCGGCTGATACGGGCCTCCCGTCACCTGCGGCCCCCGTACGTCCGGTCGGCCGGGCTCGCCGCACGCGCCGCGCCCACCGGGCACCCCGGCCGGCGCGACGGGTGAGAGACCCCGCTGTCTCAGCGGGGAGGGAGGTGTGGCGGCCGGGGGCGGCTCCGGAGCGGGCGGTGCGGCGGCAGTGGACGGTCTGGCGAGAGTGGGGGTTCCTGCGGAGGCGGTCGGTGCGGCGGAAGCGCCCGCCGCCGGGCCCGCTATGGCCGCCGGCGCCCCGGCGCTCCGCCCGCGCGCGCCTCCCGCGGACCCCGCTCCCCGCAGCGGCGCCGCGCAGAACGCGCAGCGGTCGCCGATCAGTTCCACGCCGCACCACCGGCAGGGCTCGCGGCGTACGGACGCGACCAGCTGGTAGAGGACCGACAGGTCGGGGATGGCGGCGGCGAATTCGATCAGCTTCTGGGTGCCCCACCAGCGCGGGGACTCGGCGGGCAGCCGGTCCTCGTGGACGCCCTGCACCTGCCAGGCGGGGGCGAGCACCCCGCCCACCCATTCCGCGGCGAGCCGGCCGCGGGCGACGGTGAGCCGGGTGACATAGCCCGGTGCGGGCAGTCCCGGGTCGGTGCTGTGCCGGTCGATGTGCAGCAGCTGCGGCTCCGGATGGGCGAGCACCGCGAAGTGGGAGCCCGGCAGCCAGGACTTCATATGGGAGCGGACGTCCACCTCGACGCGGTCCAGGCCGCCGATGCTGCCCAGCAGGGCGCCGGCGTGCACGTAGTGGGACAGCAGCCGCGCCGCGCAGGCCAGTACGCCGGGGCTGAGGTCGGAGAGGGACAACTGCCGCAGCTGACGGGCGAGTACGGCCACGCCCAGCGGCGGCAGGGGCAGCGGCAGGATGGCGATCCGGTCGCTTTCCAGGACCGCGCGCAGGGTGTGCAGACGGCGGATGTGTTCCGGCGGGCAGGCCGAGGAGTAGAGGACGATGAGGTGCCCGTGGTGCTCCAGCACGGCGCTGGTCTCCGTCAGGGCATCGTCCAGCGGCTGGAGTTGGGGCGACTGGAGGACGACGGCGGCAGGGGTCTGCCGGTCGGTGGCGGGCAGCGCGAGGTCAGGGCTGGTGACTGCAATCGCGGTCGGCACGTCGCTCCCCCACTCCTTCCGGCCTCCGGGGGCCCCGGGACCGCGGATCGGCACAGCTCTGCGCCATCGGCGCCATACGCTCAGCACTTTATCCACGAGATACGCCCCAAGAGAACACGTTCTGGGCTACTCGTCATGGCCGTTCTCCCGCCGGGAATGGGCGTATACCCCCCGGGGAAACCGCGCATACCGCCCGGGCGCCCGCGCGGGAACGTCAGGTTCCGCCAAGAGCCTTGACAGGATCAATGGTCTGGACCACGTTGTACGGCAGCACAGGGGCCCCTGAGCGCGCATCCGCACCACTCGCCCAACTCCCCCCCACACGGAGGCAGTCGTGGTTCGCGCACGATCAGGAAAAGTGAAGAGAAGGCTGCTCGCGGGGCTCGCCGCCGCGGCGTTCACGTCGGCCGGTCTCCTGGCCGCCGGCACCGCCCAGGCGTCCGAGGAACACCGGGCCGCCCCCGCCTCGGGCACCGCCGTGGACACCCGCGCGGACACCGCCGCGGTACCGAAGCACGCGGTCACCGGCTACTGGCAGAACTTCGACAACGGCGCCACCGTCCAGAAGCTCAAGGACGTCGACGACACGTACGACATCATCGCGGTCTCCTTCGCCGAGGCCACCGCCGAGCCCGGCGGCCTCGCCTTCACCCTCGACCCGGCCGTCGGCTACGGCTCCGTCGACGACTTCAAGGCGGACATCAAGGCGAAGCAGGCGGCCGGAAAGTCTGTCGTCCTGTCCGTCGGCGGCGAGAAGGGCGCGGTGTCCGTCAACGACGACGCCTCCGCCAAGAACTTCGCCGACTCCCTGAACGGCCTGATGGACACCTACGGCTTCGACGGCGTCGACATCGACCTGGAGAACGGTCTCAACGCGACGTACATGACGCAGGCGCTAAAGGCGGTGCACGCCGCGCACGGCGACGTCGTGGTGACGATGGCTCCGCAGACCATCGACATGCAGTCACCGCAGAACGAGTACTTCAAGACGGCGCTCGGCATCAAGGACTTCCTGACCGTCGTCAACATGCAGTACTACAACAGCGGTTCGATGCTCGGCTGCGACGGCAAGGTCTACGCCCAGGGTTCGGTGGACTTCCTTACCGCACTCGCCTGCATCCAGTTGGAGGGCGGCCTCGACCCGTCCCAGGTCGGCATCGGCGTGCCGGCCTCCTCCAGCGCGGCGGGCGGCGGCTACGTCGCCCCCTCCGTGGTCAACGCAGCACTGGACTGCCTCACCCAGGGCAGCAACTGCGGCTCGTTCAAGCCGTCCAAGACCTACCCGGGTCTGCGGGGTGCGATGACCTGGTCGACGAACTGGGACGCCGCGAACGGCAACGCCTTCGCCACCCAGGTCGGCGCGCACGTGCACGGACTGCCGTAGCGCCTGGCAGCCGGACGCTTCCCCGGTCGCCACCCCCCACCGCCAGGTCCCGTGCGCGGCACGCACGGGACCTGGCGTCCTGTCAGGGGGCGAGCCCGCTCAGCGGCGGTTGGCCGAGGGCTTGGGCAGAGCACAGCCTTCCTTGCTCAGGTCCAGCTTGTTGCCGACGCCGAAGCACTTCGGTATGCCGTAGGTCTGCTGCGCGTAGTTGATGCCCTGGTGGACCGTCACCTCGCCGTTCTCGTCCACCTCACAGGGGTTGTTGACGGTGCACTTCGCACCGTCCTCATTGCCCGTGTTGTTGATGGCCGCGACCTTGCCGCTGGCTACGTCGATCACCGGCGAGCCGGACGTCCCGCCGATCGTCTTGCACTCCGGGGTGTACCGGACCGAGTCCTTCCAGGTCCACTCGCCTTCCTTGAGGGTGTGCACGAACCCGTCGACGGAGCAGGAGTAGATCTTCTTCCAGTAGCCGGAGACCACGCTGATGGCGGCACCCTGAGCGGGGTGCTCGGTGGCCAGTTCCAGGGGCTTGATGCCATAGCGCTGCTCGATCTGCGCGTAGGTCGAGCCGGTCTCGTACAGCGAGACATCGGTGTCGGTCATCGTGGCGTACGCGACCTTGGTGGCCTTGATCGTGCCCAGCGCGCTCGCCGACGCGCTGAGCAGGGTGAAGCTGCGGGTGGACGGCTGGTCGACGATGACTTCGCCCGCTCCCGGCATGCCGCCTTCGAGGCAGTGGCCGTTGGACATCACCAGTGCCGGGTCGTTCGGCTGGGAGTCGGGCATCCGCACCACGGAGCCCGAGCAGTTGCTCAGCGCGACCGTGCCGGCGAAGTTCACCGCCTTGGGCCTCGGCTTCTGCCGTGCCTCGGCCGGGGTCGGGTGCAGAGCCGCCTGCACCGTCGGAGTCACGCCGGGCTGCGCCGCCTTGCCGGGGTGGAGGGCCGCGCCGGCTGTACCGGCGGTGCCCATCAGGACTGCGGCTCCCAGGAAGGCCGTGGCCAGGGAGCCGACGAGAGGTCGATTCATGTGGGGTCCTCTCAGCATGCGTCACCGAGGGCACCACACCCGGGTGCCCTCGGTTTGTCGTGCGCATTGTCCGCGCGCGGCACGCACGAGGCAATGAACTTGCCTGCATCCACGCCAAGTTGGCGGAACTTGGGCATCTCACGACCCCCTGCGCCGACGCACGCCGCACGACCACATCTGGCCGCCGAACGCCTTGACCCGGCCATGCCAAGGGCCAACACTGGCGCGGTCGCTTCGCCTCACACCCCACAGGAGACCGCATGCGACCACGCCTCCGCGGCGGACGTATCACCGTCCTCGCCGCACTCCTCTCCCTCGCCCTCGCCGCGCCGATGGCCGACGGGGCCCAGGACTCCCCGCACACCGGCCCCGCGGCCACCGGCCTCCCCCTCGGTGCGGCGGAGGAGGAAATCCCGCACCAGTACGAGGTGACCGCGCCCGCCACCGGGGAGCGCCCGCAAGCACCCGTCAAGCGGGACGCCCGGGGCATCGCCAACGCGCTCGCCACGACAGGCGCCGCGGTGGACGAGGTGCACGCCCGCGCCGTCGTCATCACCGCGGACCGCGGCCAGGCCGCCGCCGTTCGCCAACTCGGCTACCCGCTGAAGAAGTTGCCCGACCCACCGGGCGTCACCGAGAACCCGTCCGCCGGCCGCGTCAAGGACTTCCCCTCCGGCTACGCGAACTACCACAACTACGCCGAGGCGACGAAGGAGATCGACGGGCTCGTCGCCAAGTACCCCGACCTGCTGAGCAAGCAGGTCATCGGCGCCTCCCACGAGGGCCGCGACATCCTCGCGCTCAAGCTCAGCCGCAACGTCGCCGAGGACGAGGACGAGCCGGAGGTGCTCTTCACCGCGCACCAGCACGCCCGCGAGCACCTCACCGTCGAGATGGCGCTGTATCTGCTGGGCGAGTTCACGTCCAAGTACGGCACCGACCCCCGGATCACCAAGGCCCTCGACTCCCGGGAGATCTGGATCGTCCCGGACCTCAACCCGGACGGCGGTGAGTACGACATCGCCACCGGCTCGTTCCGCAGCTGGCGCAAGAACCGCCAGCCCAACGCCGGCTCCAGCAGCGTCGGCACCGACCTCAACCGCAACTGGGACTTCAAGTGGGGCTGCTGCGGCGGCTCGTCCGGCAGCCCGTCCTCCGAGACCTACCGCGGCCCGTCGGCCGCGTCGGCCCCCGAGGTCGAGGTCGTCGCGGACTTCGTCCGCAGCCGCAACGTCGGCGGCAGCCAGCAGATCAAGGCCGCCATCGACTTCCACACCTACAGCGAACTGGTGTTGTGGCCCTTCGGCTACACCGACGACGACACCGGCCCCGGTATGACGCAGGACGACCATGACGCCTACGCCGCCATCGGTACGTCCATGGCCGAGAGCAACGGCTACACGCCCGAGCAGTCCAGCGACCTCTACATCACCGACGGCTCGATCGACGACTGGCTGTGGGGCGACCAGAAGATCTTCGCGTACACCTTCGAGATGTACCCGGCCTCCGGCAACGGCGGGTTCTACCCGCGCGACTCGGTGATCCCGAAGGAGACCGCCCGCAACCGCGAGGCGGTGCTGCAACTGCTGGAGACCGCGGACTGCGTGTACCGCGCGATCGGCAAGGAAGAGCAGTACTGCAAGAAGAGCTGACCGGCAGCCGAGCGCCCCGGTCCCCGCTGCGGGGACCGGGGCGCCGGTGTGACAGGTGCGGCCCGTTCGCTAGACGACCAGGCTGACCAGAGCCGCCACCGCGAACCCGGCGACCGAGAGCACCGACTCCAGCACGGTCCAGGACTTCAGGGTGTCGCGCTCGGAGATGCCGAAGTACTTCGACACCATCCAGAACCCGCCGTCGTTCACGTGCGAGGCGAAGATCGAACCGGCCGAGATCGCCATGATGACCAACGCCAGGTGGGCCTGCGACATGCCCTGGCCCTCGACGAGCGGGAGCACGATGCCGGCCGTGGTGACGATGGCGACGGTGGCCGAGCCCTGGGCGACGCGCAGCACCAGCGAGAGCAGGTACGCCAGGACGATCACCGGCAGACCGACGTCGTGGAAGGTGTCGGACAGCGCGGTGGCGACGCCGCTGCCCTTCAGCACGGCGCCGAAGATGCCGCCGGCGCCGACCACCAGCAGGATGTTGCCGACCGGCTTGAGCGAGGCGGTGGAGACCCGCTCAAGGGACTGCCGCGACCAGCCGCGCCTGATGCCCAGGAGGTAGTACGACATCAGCAGCGCGATCGTCAGGGCGACGAAGGGGTGCCCGAAGAACTCGATGACCGAGCGGAGGGTGGAGGGCTCCAGGGCGATGGAGGAGAAGGTCGCCAGGAGGATGAGGATCAGCGGGGTGCCGATGATCGTCAGCACGGTGCCGAGCGGCGCCGGCTTCTCGTGCGGCACGACGCCGGAGGCCTCCTGCTCCGCGGCGACGGCCGCGCGGGCCTCGTCGGCCGCCTCGACCATGTCCTGCGGGACCTCGACGAAGATGCGCTTGCCGATCCAGGCGGCGTACGCCCAGGCCGCGAGCACGGCGGGGATGCCGCAGATGATGCCCATCAGGATGACCCAGCCGAGGTCGACCTTGAAGAGTCCGGCGGCGGCGACCGGGCCGGGGTGCGGCGGCAGGAAGGCGTGCGTCATCGACAGGCCCGCGAGCAGCGGCATGCAGTAGAGCAGGATCGACTTGCCCGAGCGCTTGGCGGCGGCGTAGACGATCGGCGCGAGGACGAAGATGCCGACATCGAAGAAGACCGGGATGCCGAAGATCAGGCCGGTCAGGCCCATCGCGAGCGGGGCGCGCTTCTCGCCGAACAGCCGCAGCAGCCGGCTCGACAGCATCTCCGCGCCCCCGGAGACCTCCAGGATCGCGCCGAGCATGGTGCCCAGACCGATGATGATGGCGACGTGGCCGAGGATGCCACCCATGCCGGTCTCGATCATCGAGACGACGTCGGACTTCTGGACGGTGCCGAAGAGTTCGGTGACCGACAGGCCGGCGCTCAGACCGACCGCGATGGAAACGCCGAGCAGAGCCACGAACGGCTGCAGCCGGACCTTGATGATGAGGAACAGCAGCAGAACGATGCCGAGAGCGGCGACCGTCAGCAGGCCCGCGGTGCCCGGTATCAAGGCGAGCAGGCCACCGGTGTGCGGTGGTGGCGGGGCGGGGGCCGCGGCAGCAAGGTACATGGGGTGACTCCGTTGTCAGGCAGGTGTTTTCCAGGCAGGGGGGACCGCGGCAGGGCGCCCCGTCGGTACGGGGCGCCGTGCCGTGCGGCGGTTGTTTCGGGTGCGGTGGTGCTAACGGCAGGCCGGGCAAGGGGTTCGGTGCCTCAGCTCAGGACCGCGAGGGCGTCGATCTCGATGAGCAGCCCCTTGGGCAGCCCGACGTAGACCGTGGTGCGGGCGGAGGGCGCCTCCTTGAGGCCCTCGGCCTCGAAGTAGGCGTTGTAGATCTCGTTCATCTCGGCGAAGTGGTCGACGTCGGTGAGGTAGACGCGCATCATCATCACGTCGTCCCAGGTCGCGCCGCCCTCTTCGAGGATGGCCTTGACGTTCGCGAAGGTCTGCAGGGTCTGCTCGCGCAGCGTCGGCCCGGCCGGGGTGGGGGCCTGGCCCTCGACGGCCGGGAGGAATCCGACCTGGCCGGCGACCTGAAGGATGTTGCCCTTCTTGACGCCGTGCGAGAACTTCGCCGGCGGGGTCGTGTGGGTGGCCGGAGTGAGTGCGGTCTTCTCGGTCATGTGGTTCAGGCTTCCTTTACGGGGCCGGCTGTGGGCTGGGGGATTGCGGTTCCGGAGTACTCCCGGCTGATGGTGTCGGCGGTGCGCCGCACCAGCGGGAGCAGGGTGAGGAGTTCATCGGCGGTGACGACGACATTCGGCGCGGAGACCGACATGGCGGCGACCAGGCGTCCGTCCGCACCGCGGATCGGGGCCCCGATGCAGTTGATGGACTCCTCGTGGCCACCGAGGTCGGTGGCCCATCCCTGTTCGCGGACCTTGGCCAGTTCGGCCAGGAAGGCCGTGGCGTGGGGCGTCGAACGGGACGTGTAGAGGGGGTAGTCGAGCTTCTCCGCGAGGGCGCGGCGCTCGGCTTCCGGCAGGTCGGCGAGGAGCAGTTTGGCCACCGCGGCGACGGTTATCGCCACCGGCTTGCCGATCCGTGAGTACATCCGGACCGGGTAGCGGCTCTCGACCTTGTCGATGTAGAGGACCTCGTTCTCCTCGTAGACCGCGAGGTGGACGGTGTGTCCGCATTTCTCGTTGAGGGCGAGGAGGTGCGGGTGGGCGATCTCGCGCACGTCGAGGTTCTCGACGGCTTCCTGGGCCAGGGCGAAGAGCCGCGCGCCCAGGCGGTAGCGCTGGTCGGGCTGGCGGTAGACCATGCCGTGCTCGTGGAGCGTACGCAAGAGGCGCAGTGCGGTGGATTTGTGGACGCCGAGCCGGACCGAGACCTGTTCGAGGTTGGCCGGTCCTTCCGCGAGCAGCGGAAGGATGCTCAGCGCGCGATCGACTGTCTGACTCATGCTCGAACCTCGCTCCGCCCGCCCCGCCGTGCCTGCGGGGCGTGCTGTGTGATGGCTCTCTCGCTGCGTACGTTCACTGTGCCGGTACCTCCACCCGTGCGGTGCGCAACCCCTCTGTCGTCCAACCGGGGCCGAGTCGCAGTGTGCCCCAGTCGGCGGGCGGGAGGTCGGCGAGGCGGTCGGCCAGGGCCCTGGTGGGCGGAGCGCCGAGGTCGCCGGGGACGGTGAGGGAGGCGGCGGCCATGAGGTGGCCGTGCCGGATCCGGGCGAAGACGGGCAGCTCCCGGAGGGTGGCGGAGAGGAATCCCGCGGCGAAGGCGTCGCCGGCGCCGACCGGGGCGACGACGTCCACGGCCAGGGCCGGGGCGTAGGTGACGGTGTCCGTTCCGTCCGGCTGCCGGGTGTGGACGGTGGCGCCCTGGGAGCCCTGCTTGACGACGAGGGTCGCGGGCTCGGGGAGGGCCGCGCGGATCGCGTCGGGGCCGTGCAGGTCCCAGGCCGCCTCGGCCTCGTCCTCGCCGACGAAGACGAGGTCGCAGCCCCGGGCGAGTTCGAGCAGGATTTCCGGGCCCTGGGCGGGGTCGCGCCAGAGTCCGACGCGGTAGTTGACGTCGAAGGAGACGAGGGGGCGGCCCGGGGTGCGCCGGGTGAGGGTGCGCAGCACGTCGAGGCAGCTGTCGGAGAGAGCCGCGGTGATGCCGGTGAGGTGCAGGATGCGCGTGTCCTGCAGGGCGCGCCTGTCGAGGAGGCCGGGGCTCATGGCGGAGGCGGCGGACCCGGCGCGGTAGTAGAGGACCTCGGCGCGGTCGGACGCTTCGCCGTCCACGCCGGTGGCGCGCTCACCGGCGGTGCGGAAGTAGATGCCGGTGGGGCGCAGCGGGTCGCGCTGGACGGCGGCGACGTCGACGCCGCAGTCGGCGATGGCCCCGACGAGGTGGTCGCCGAAGCCGTCGGCGCCGACGCGGGAGACCCAGCGGGCGGTGTGGCCGGTGCGGGCCAGCGCGCAGGCGACGTTGGACTCGGCACCGCCGATGGCGCGGTCGAAGGACGGTACGTCGGCGAGCCGCCCCGGGCGAGTGGGCAGGAAGGTGACCATGGACTCGCCGAGACAGACGACGTCGACGTCCGGGCCGACGGTGTCGCTGACGTTCGAGGACCTGGTCACGATCGGTTGCGCTCCTTCGCTGTGCCTGGGGCGGGCGGGGGACGGAGCCGGTCCGTCGCCATGCCCGAGGGGCTTGCGGGCGGTCCGCCATACCGGTCTGCCGGCGTTGCGCCCCCTGCTTTCTCGCAGGTTTCTCACCATTGACCCGGTGATGGCTCGGATGTTAGACAGCTGTAAGCGATATGCGCAATGGGTGTTGCAGAGGATGCAACAAGATATTGAGGAGGCCCCATGGCCGGCGAGCGGCTCGCGAAGGGACTCAGGCAACTCGCGGAGGAACGCGTCGACCACCGCTTCAAGGCGCTCCCCCCGGACGCCGAGGGCAGGACCGTCGGCGAGCTGGCCGCCGAGCGCAGGAACCTCTTCCGCGACGGCTTCACCACACCCGTCCTCGCCCTCTCCGCCGAGTCGGTCGAGCACAACCTGGCCCTCATGGAGACGTACGCCACCCGGCACGGACTGGCCTTCGCCCCGCACGGCAAGACCTCCATGGCGCCGCAGCTCTTCGCCCGCCAGCTGGAGCGCGGCGCGTGGGGCATCACCGCCGCCGTCCCCACCCAGGTCCGGGTCTACCGCGCCTACGGCATCCAGCGGATCTTCCTGGCCAACGAGCTCGTCGACGCCGCCGCGCTGCGCTGGCTCTCCCACGAGCTGGACACCGATCCGGACTTCCGCTTCATCGCCTACGTCGACTCACTGCGCGGCAT
Source organism: Streptomyces sp. NPDC048248 (assembly GCF_043201875.1). Lineage (NCBI taxonomy): Bacteria > Bacillati > Actinomycetota > Actinomycetes > Kitasatosporales > Streptomycetaceae > Streptomyces > Streptomyces sp. NPDC048248. Next base: position 45,776 of record NZ_JBICZL010000015.1, on the reverse strand, counting down.
CGAGCTGATGGACACCGCCCTGCGCGAGGCCGGCGCCACCCGTCCCGTGGACGTCGTCATCGAGCTGGGCGCCGGCGAGGGCGCCAGGACCGGTGTGCGCACCGAGACCGAATGCTTCGAACTCGCCGACGCCATCGCCGGCGTGGACACCCTGCGCCTGGTCGGCGTCGCCGGCTACGAGGGCGAGGTGCCGGACGCCACACCCGAGCGGGTCGGTGCCTGGCTGCGCCGGCTGGTCGCGCTGGCCGTGGAGTTCGACAAGGCGGGCCGGTTCGCCGATCTCGACCAGATCGTCGTCAGCGCGGGCGGCAGCGCCTGGTTCGACGCGGTCGCCGAGGTCTTCGACGAGATCCCCGAACTGTCCGCCCCGGCACTGAAGCTGCTGCGTTCGGGCGCGTATGTCTCGCACGACGACGGCCACACTACCAGCACGTGACCCCGTTCAAGCGCGTCCCGGAGGAGGGCACCCTCCAGCCCGCCTTCCGCCTGTGGGCACAGGTCGTCTCCCGCCCCACCCCCCAGCAGGCGTTCCTCAACGCCGGCAAGCGCGACGCGGCGTACGACCTGCACCTGCCCAAGGCCCAGGTCGTACGGTCCGGCCGGGACGGCACGCTGCGGGCTGCGGACGGGATCACCGTCACCGGCCTGTCCGACCAGCACGCGTGGGTCGCCACCGAGCACGCCGGCGATCTGGAGGTCGGCGACTGGGTCGGTCTGGGCCTCTCGCACCCCTGCACGTCCTTCGACAAGTGGCAGCTGATCCCGGTGGTCGAGCAGGACGGCACGGTCACCGACTTCCTGCGCACCTTCTTCTGATACCGGCCCCGGCCCCGCCCGGCCGGCCCGCCACGGGCCCCGGGCGAGGGTGAACGGGTGCCGCCGCACCGGCGGCACCCGCACGGCCGGGAGAGACCCGAGAACACCCGAGCAAGCCCGAGAGCCCGAGAAAGGCCCCACCCATGGACACCGTGCTCCGCGACGTACGCGTCATCGACGGGTCCGGCGGTCCGTCCTACCGCGCCGATGTGGCCCTGGCCGATGGCCGGATCGCCGAGATCCACCGCGAGTCGGACAGCGGTCCCCGCCCCACCGCGGCACGCACGGTGGAGGGCCACGGCCTCGCCCTCTCCCCCGGCTTCATCGACATGCACGCGCACAGCGACCTCGCGCTGCTCCGTGACCCGGGCCACGAGGCGAAGGCCGCCCAGGGCGTCACCCTCGAAGTCATCGGCCAGGACGGCCTGTCCTACGCACCGGTCGACGACCGCACGCTCGCCGAGGTCCGCGCCCAGATCACCGGCTGGAACGGCGGCGGCCCCGGCAGCACCGACATCGACTTCAGCTGGCGCACCGTCGGGGAGTACCTCGACCGCCTCGACCACGGCTTCGACGGCAACGGCATCGCCGTCAACGCCGCCTACCTCATCCCGCAGGGCACCGTCCGGATGCTCGCCATGGGCTGGGACGACCGGGACGCCACCGCCGACGAGGTCGCGCGGATGAAGCAACTCGTCGCCGAGGGGCTGGAGCAGGGCGCCGTGGGTCTCTCCTCGGGCCTGACGTACACCCCGGGCATGTACGCCTCGGACGCCGAACTGACCGAACTGTGCCGGGTGGTGGCCCGCTACGAGGGCTACTACTGCCCGCACCACCGCTCCTACGGCGCGGGCGCCCTCCAGGCGTACGAGGAGATGGTCGACCTCACGCGGGAAGCCGGCTGCGCACTGCATCTCGCGCACGCCACCATGAACTTCGGCGTCAACGAGGGCCGCGCCCCGGAGCTGCTGACCCTGCTGGACCGGGCGCTGGACGGCGGCGCCGACATCACCCTGGACACCTACCCCTACACCCCCGGCTGCACCACGCTGGTCGCCATGCTGCCGAGCTGGGCGAGCGAGGGCGGCCCGGGGGCGATCCTGGCCCGCCTCCGGGACGACGCCACCGCCGAACGCCTCCGGCACGTCATGGAGGTGGAGGGCGCGGACGGCTGCCACGGCGTGCCGATCGAATGGGACAAGATCGAGATCTCCGGCGTCAGCGACCCGGCGCTGTCCGGCTACGTCGGCCGGACCGTGGCCCGCAGCGCCGCGGAACGCGGCGAGGAGCCCTGGGTCACCGCCCGCCGGATCCTGATCGAGGACCGGCTCGGCTCGACCATCCTCCAGCACGTCGGCCACGAGGAGAACGTCCGGCAGATCATGCGGCACCGCGTGCACACCGGCGGCAGCGACGGCATCCTGCAGGGCGACAAGCCGCACCCCCGCGCCTACGGCACCTTCCCCCAGTACCTCGGCAAGTACGTCCGCGAGGAGGGCGTGCTCGCCCTGGAGGAGTGCGTCGCGCACCTGACCTCTCGCCCCGCGGCCCGTCTGCGGCTGCCCGACCGCGGCCTGGTCCGCGAGGGCTACCGGGCCGACCTGGTCGTCTTCGACCCGGACACGGTCGCCGCCGAGTCGACCTTCGAGGTCCCGCGGACCCTGCCGACCGGCATCCCGCACGTCCTGATCGACGGCCGCTTCGTGATGGCGGACGGCAAGCGGACGGACGTTCTCGCGGGACGGTCGGTGCGGCGTACGGCCTAGTCGGAGGCCGGCTCGGATGTCGGCGCGGACACCGGGTCGGAGGCCGGCTCGGACGTCGGGCCCGGCGGCGGCGGTGCGGCCGGACCCGTGGGGACGCGGGCGTGCTCCTGGAGGACCGCCAGCACCAGGTCGTGCAACGCCTGCTCGTTGTTGGTGAGCCCGGCCCCGAGCGCCGCCGCCCGCTCCTCCCGTTCCGGGCTCTGCCGGATGGTGTAGAAGATCACCGGCCCGTCGTAGACACCGTCCTGCTTCAGCCGTTCCACCATCGCGAAGCCCGCGGACCGGTCCCGGCCCCTGCTGATGTCCGAGATCAGCAGGTCGGGCTTGCGGTGCCGGATGGCGGTCGCGGCGGCGCTGCTCTGCGCCTCGTGCCGCACCTGCAGCCCGAGGGTCTCCAGCACCTCACGCGCCGCGGCCTTGCGCTCCGGCTGGTCGTCCACCCACAGGACGTCCAACGGCGGCCTGGCGTACGCGGCCGGCGCACCGTAGCCGGGCTGCTGGTATCCGGGCGGTGCGGCGTATCCGGCCTGCTGCCCTTGGGTGTACCACCCCGGCGACTGGTAGCCGCCCTGCGGTTCGTACTGCTGCGGGGCCGGATCCTGCAAGGGCGCGGGCCGCTGCCGATAGGACGCCGGCTCGGCGTACTGCTGCGCGGGCGGCGAGCCGTACCCCGCCGGAGCCTGCTGCCCGGCGGGCTGCGGCTGGGCCTGCCCGGCCGGCGGAGTCGGCCGGGACACCCACGGCGTGCCGTCCCCCGGCCAGGCGAGCGGCGGGCCGAACCCCGTGCCGGAGCCGTCCGGGTGCGGCAGCGGCAGACCGCGCCACAGCGGCTCCCACTCCCGCGACATGCGGGTGGGCTCGCCGGCGGAGCCCAGCGGGCCCTCGCGCAGCCGGTACAGCAGCCGGTCCGCGTCGGGGCGCGCGGTCAGCTCGTCGACGAGTGAAGTGAAGGCCGGGTTGACCACCAAGTCGGGGAACTCGTTGGGCAGTTGTCGCTCCAGCGCCGCGAGCACCACCTCTCCGGCGGCATCGAGCAGTTCCGGCAGCCCCATATCGTAGGAGGCGAGGAAGTCCCGCGCCTCCGCCAGCTCCTCGGCGGACGCCCCGCCCGCCGGCGCGAGCAGCGTCCGGCGAACCTCGCGGTAGCGGCGGAATTCGGCCACCACATCGCCGTCGATGGTGCCGGAAGGGCCGGTCATCATCCGGTAGAAGTCGGGATAGAAGTACTGGAGCAGCAGGGTCCTGATCACCGCGCCGGGTCCGAAGTCCCGCCAGACCGGGTTCAGGGTGGCCTCCAGTACGAAGCCGTTCATCAGGCGCTTGATGCGCCGGGGGTTGCGGCCCGAGCGCTGGGCCAGCAGGTCCACCAGCGCGTCGTCGAGCAGCGGCTCCACGCCCGCGGTCCGCGCACACCAGCGGATGTAGTCCTTGACGCCCGGGCCGTCGGCGGCCGGGATCCGGTAGCTGGTCTGGAAGATCTTCTCCATGAACGCGGAACCGGCGGGCGAGAGGTCCCGCAGCAGTCCGTTCGGCCCCAGCGCCGACCGGTCGCAGCCGACGACGAACGCCAGGCCCGGCACGTCCAGATAGACCTTCACCGCCTCGCAGACCGCCAGGACCGTCTCCTCCGAGCAGCGGTCGAGGTCGTCGATGAAGACCACCAGCAGCCGACGCGGCCGGAAGTCGTCGGTCTCGGCCCACTCCTGCACCAGGTCACCGATCGCCCCGCGCATCTCGTTACGGGCCTGGGAGTTGACCGACAGGCTCTTCCACAGCTCGTTGACCAGACCGGCCACTCCGAGCGGGCCCGCGGCGACGGTCATCAGGGCGCGCAGCACGCGCAGCAGGGCCCGCCGCTCGGACACCCGCTGGAGGCCGCGTCGCAGCACCCGCCGGTCGAACCGCATCAGGACGGACTTGATCAGCCCTTCCAGCGCGTCGGCGCCGGTCGAGGTCCAGGCGTTGTACCAGACGGTGTGCACCTCGGGCGCCTGCGCCAGCTCGGCGTCGACCAGCCGCATCAGGCTGCTCTTGCCCATGCCCCAGCCGGCGTCGACGGCGAGGGTGAAGGGAGTGGAGGCGCGGGAGGCGACCAACAGCCCGGCGAGCTGGCGGGCCGCCCGGCCGGCGCCGAGCAGGTCCTCACCGGGCTCGGCCACCGGCTCGTCGTTGAGCAGGGCGAACGGCCCGTGCGGGCCGGCGGTCGGCGCCGAGCGGGGTAATCCGGTGGGCTCGAAGACGCCGGTCGGGGCAGGTGTCGGCATCGGCGTCCGCACACCGCCCGGCCCGGGCCCGGCCCCCAGGGGAGAAGTGGCCATCGTTGCCCCCGATGTGGTCGGCTCGTCGAAGGTGGTGTCAGGGCGCGGTCCCCGGCTCCGGCTCCGGCTCCGGCTCCGGCTCCGGCTCCGGCTCCGGCTCCGGCTCCGGCTCCGGCTCCGGCTCCGGCTGGATCTTGACCGCCCGGTCGCCCGGAGCGTACCGCCGCGGTGCTCCCGCCCGCCCGGCTCCCACGAAATCAGTGCACCGCACAGGACGCCCCCCGGACTCCCGCACCCCGTGGGGCACCCCCTCGTCACGTGGCGTGAGGAACCGCACACCATGCGCCGACCAGGGTGGGGAAAAACACCGAGCGGCCCGCGATGGGCGGCCGTAAGGTGGCGGACATGCAGGTGATCCAGTCAACGAAGCTCGCCAACGTCTGCTACGAAATCCGTGGCCCGGTGCTCGAGGAGGCCATGCGGCTGGAGGCGGCGGGTCATCGGATCCTCAAGCTGAACACCGGCAATCCGGCGGCGTTCGGCTTCGAGTGCCCGCCCGAGATCCTGGAGGACATCCTCCGCTCGGTCGGCACCGCCCACGGCTACGGCGACGCCAAGGGTCTGCTCTCGGCCCGCCGGGCGGTCATGCAGCACTACCAGACCAAGGGCGTCGACCTCTCGGTCGACGACATCTACCTCGGCAACGGCGTCTCCGAGCTGATCCAGATGTCCATGCAGGCACTCCTGGACGACGGCGACGAGGTCCTCGTACCGGCCCCCGACTATCCGCTGTGGACGGCCTCGGTGTCGCTCTCCGGCGGTACGGCCGTGCACTACCGCTGCGACGAGCAGGCGGACTGGATGCCGGACCTCGCCGACATCGAGCGCAAGGTCACCGACCGCACCAAGGCCATCGTCGTCATCAACCCCAACAACCCCACGGGCGCCGTGTACGACGACAGCCTGCTGGAGGGCATCGCGGAGATCGCCCGCCGCCACAACCTGATCGTCTGCGCCGACGAGATCTACGACAAGATCCTCTACGACGGCGTCACGCACACCCCGTTCGCCTCGCTGGCCCCGGACCTGCTGACCCTGACCTTCAACGGGCTCTCCAAGTCCTACCGGGTCGCCGGCTACCGCAGCGGCTGGCTGGCGGTCTGCGGCCCGAAGGCGCACGCCACCTCGTACATCGAGGGCCTGACGATCCTGGCCAACATGCGGCTGTGCGCCAACATGCCGGCTCAGCACGCCGTCGCCACCGCGCTCGGCGGCCGGCAGTCGATCAACGACCTGGTACTGCCCGGCGGGCGCCTGCTGGAGCAGCGCGACGCCGCCTATGAGCTGCTCACGGGGATCCCAGGGATCACCTGCGTCAAGCCCAAGGGCGCGCTGTACGCCTTCCCGCGGCTCGATCCCAAGGTCTACAAGGTCAAGGACGACCGGCAGATGGTCCTCGACCTGCTGCGGGCCGAGAAGATCATGATCGTGCACGGCACCGGCTTCAACTGGCCCGAGCCCGACCACTTCCGCCTGGTGACCCTCCCCAACAAGGACGATCTGACCGACGCCGTCACCCGGATCGGCTCATTCCTCGACGGTTACGGACAGTACTGACGCGGGGCGCTTTCTGTACGGCCCATAACTTTAGACAGTGTCTAAGCTAGGATGGTCTCCTAGACTTTCTTCAGGAGGCCGTCCCATGTACGAACCGATCCGCAACAAGTCGGTCCACAGCATGGCCGGTGACCCGGACTTCCCGCACCGCTCCCGCGAGGAGGAGCTGGACATCCGGCTGGCCGGACATCTGACCGCGCTGCTCACCGTCACCGACGAACTACACGCGCTGGCCCCGCGCGCCGGCGGCGCACTCGACGCCGCCGAGCTGACCGCGGCCGCCGACCGCATCGTCGAGCAGGTCGCCCGCCTCAGCGGCGGGCACCACCCGCTGCGCGCCGAACCTTCCGGCGGCGATCCGTCGCGCATCCCGGCGCTGCACCAGCGCGCCCGCATGCTCGCAGGGAACGCTCTGTCGGTCGCCACCTCCCGGCACGACGTCGCTGCCATGGCCCTGACGACCGAGCGCCTGGAGGCGCACACCACGGCGCTCCCGGATCTCGCCACCGCCTGACGGCGGCGGCCCGGCGCCCACACCCGCAGGTGCGCGAGCGACCTCGGCACACGCGCGGGGCCCCGCACCAAGTGCGAGGCCCCGGACGGGTGTTGAGCGAAGCGGTGACTAGCCGAGGCGCTGGACCAGCGCGCGGTACTCGTCCCACAGCTCCTTCGGTGTGTGGTCACCGAAGGTGTTGAGGTGTTCGGGGATCAGCGCCGCCTCCTCGCGCCACACGTCCTTGTCGACGGTGAGCAGGAAGTCCAGGTCGGCCTCGTCCAGATCCAGGCCGTCGGTGTCCAGCGAACCCTTCGCCGGGAGCACGCCGATCGGCGTCTCGACACCCTCGGCGGTGCCCTCCAGCCGCTCGACGATCCACTTGAGCACCCGGCTGTTCTCGCCGAAGCCCGGCCACACGAACCGGCCCTTGTCGTCCTTGCGGAACCAGTTGACGTAGTAGATCTTCGGCAGCCGGTCCCCGGCGCCCGCCCGCGCGGCGTCCTGCCCGACCTTGACCCAGTGGCCCATGTAGTCGCCCATGTTGTAGCCGCAGAACGGCAGCATGGCGAACGGGTCGCGGCGCAGCTCGCCGACCTTGCCCTCGGCCGCGGCGGTCTTCTCGCTGGCGACGTTGGCGCCGAGGAAGACGCCGTGCTGCCAGGTGAGCGACTCGGTCACGAGCGGCACCGCGCTGGCGCGGCGGCCGCCGAAGAGGATCGCCGAGATCGGCACGCCCTTGGGGTCCTCCCACTCGGGCGCGATGATCGGGCACTGTCCGGCCGGGACGGTGAAGCGGGCGTTGGGGTGGGCCGCCGGCGTCTCGGACGCCGGGGTCCAGTCGTTGCCCTTCCAGTCCGTGAGGTGGGCGGGCAGCTCTTCGGTCATGCCCTCCCACCAGACGTCGCCGTCGTCGGTGAGCGCGACGTTGGTGAAGACGGAGTTGCCCCACAGCGTCTTCATGGCATTGGCGTTGGTGTGCTCGCCGGTGCCGGGCGCGACGCCGAAGAAGCCGGCCTCGGGGTTGATGGCGTAGAGGCGGCCGTCCTCACCGAAGCGCATCCAGGCGATGTCGTCGCCGATGGTCTCGACCGTCCAGCCGGAGATCGTGGGCTCCAGCATCGCGAGGTTGGTCTTGCCACAGGCGCTCGGGAAGGCGGCGGCGACGTACTTGGCCTCACCCTGCGGCGGGGTGAGCTTGAGGATCAGCATGTGCTCCGCGAGCCAGCCCTCGTCACGCGCCATGACGGAGGCGATGCGCAGCGCGTAGCACTTCTTGCCGAGCAGGGCGTTGCCGCCGTAGCCGGAGCCGAAGGACCAGATCTCGCGGGCCTCGGGGAAGTGCGAGATGTACTTGGTGGAGTTGCACGGCCACGGGACATCGGCCTCGCCCTCGGCCAGCGGCGCACCGAGGGTGTGCACCGCCTTGACGAAGAAGCCGTCCTCGCCGAGCTCGTCGAGGACCGGCTGCCCCATGCGCGTCATGGTGCGCATCGAGACGGCGACGTACGCGGAGTCGGTGATCTCCACGCCGATGGCGGAGAGGTCGGAGCCGAGCGGGCCCATACAGAACGGGACGACGTACATCGTCCGGCCGCGCATCGAGCCGCGGAAGACGCCCTGCTCACCGGTGAAGATCTCCCGCATCTCGGCGGGGGCCTTCCAGTGGTTCGTCGGGCCGGCGTCCTCCTCCTTCTCGGAGCAGATGAAGGTGCGGTCCTCCACCCGCGCGACGTCGGTGGGGTCGGAGGCGGCGTAGTACGAGTTGGGTCGCTTGATCGGGTCGAGCTTCTTGAACGTGCCCTTGTCGACGAGCTCCTCGGCCAGCCGCTCGTACTCCGCCTCGGAGCCGTCGCACCAGACGACCCGGTCGGGCCGGGTGATCGCTGCGATCTCGTCGACCCAGGCGATGAGGCCCTGGTGACGGGTCGGGAGGGAGGCGTCCCCGGCGGGTTTGTCGGAGGGCTGGGCTGAGGGAGCCGCGTTGTCGCGCGCCACGATCGCTCCTAGATGAGGGGTATGGACGGATTGCTGCCCGGTTTGACCCGGGATGGATCCGCTGATCTTGAAATGTCTGCCCCTTGGGGGCCGCGACCCGGATGCTTCGTGACCGCTCATCCGGTGCCGACCGCACTCATTTGATCATCCGACCCTGAGCGAGTTCTGTCCAGAGGGCGCTTTCGTGACCGTCACCACTTCAGGACGAATCCGTAACTTACGGTGGCGTAGATAGCATTGCCGCCATGACTTCCGCGCCCGACGCCACCGAGAGCCACTCATCCCGCGTGCCTCACACGGCAGAAGCGGTCGCCGCAGTCGCCGCGGCGGCCGCGCCGCTCAAGCCGAAACTCCGCGGCTGGCTGCACGCCGGAATGTTTCCCGCGGTGCTGCTCGCCGGCATAGTCCTCACCGCACTCGCGGACAGCACCCGCGGCCGCATGGCCTGCGCCATCTTCGCGCTCAGCGCGTGCCTGCTCTTCGGCACCAGCGCCCTCTACCACCGCGGCAACTGGGGCCCGCGGGCCGACGGCGTGCTGCGCCGCCTCGACCACGCCAACATCTTCCTGATCATCGCGGGCACCTATACCCCGCTCACGGTGCTCCTCGTGCCCGGCACTCGCGGCCAGACGCTGCTGTGGTCGGTCTGGGGCGCCGCACTGGGCGGCATCCTCTTCCGCGTCTTCTGGGTCGGCGCACCACGCTGGCTCTACACCCCCTGCTACATCGCCATGGGCTGGGCCGCCGTCTTCTTCCTCCCCGACTTCCTGCACGCGGGGGGAGTCGCCGTCCTGGTCCTCGTCATCGTCGGCGGGCTGCTCTACAGCGCGGGCGGCGTGATCTACGGAATCAAGCGCCCCAACCCCTCACCGCAGTGGTTCGGCTTCCACGAGGTCTTCCACTCCCTGACGCTCGCGGCCTTCGTGGTCCACTACGTCGGCATCTCCCTGGTGGCGTATTCGCGCAGCTGAGCCCGCCCGCCTCCGGGCCGGCCCCCCCTCGCGCGCCACCGTGGCCGCGGCCTGATGGCCGCGGCCACGCGCCGTACCCAGCCACCGAGAAGCCCGACACCGCGGCGAGAACCCGACCAACGGCGCCGCACGCGAAGCCCCTGCCACCCCACACGGCAGCAAGCACGAAATCCACAAGAACCCCAGGTCGCATACCGATCCCCACCCCTCCACTCACCGTGTGTGACCGACCACTCGCCACAGCGTGACACACGCCACTGACAAGCCGGGTTTCGTGGGCGGGTCGGACACTGGCCTCCGCCTGCTGGAGCGCAATCACCGGACACGGCAGAAGAGTTGGCGGAGCTCGCGGCACCACCGCACAGACGGCGCACTGCCACGCACGCACGAGGCGCACCCGAGGCGCTCTCGCCGACAATGACGTCCATGGTCCCCGCCCGCGCCTCCGCCACCACCCCGTCCGACACCCCGAAACCCGGGCTGCGCGAACGGAAGAAGATCAAGACCCGCCGGGCGATCCGCCGGACCGCCTACCGGCTCTTCGAGGAGCTGGGGTACGACGCGACGCCCGTCGGCCGGATCGCCGAGGCCGCGGACGTCTCACCCAGCACGTTCTTCCGGTACTTCCCCACCAAGGAGGACATCGTGCTGACGGACGAGTACGACGCGCTGCTGGCGGCCGGCATCCGTGCCCGCCCGCACGACGAGCCGTTGGTCGACTCGCTCCGGCAGGGCGCCCTCGCCGCCTTGCGCCAGCTCGCCGGCCAGGACCGCACCGACCTCCGCCGGCGCGGTCGCCTGATCCGCGACGTCCCGGCGATCCGCGGCCGCACGGCGGAGATGGCCGCCCGGGACACCGCGGCGATCAGCGCCATCCTGGCCGAGCGCACCGGCCGCCCCGCCGATGACCTGGAACTGCGTGTCATCGGCGCGGCCGCCGTCGCGGGCCTTCAGGAGGCGCTGCTGCACTGGGCAGAGGACGGTTGCACCACCCGCCTGGAAGACCTGATCCACCGGGCGATGGACGTCCTGGCGCGTGGCCTGGCCGTGTGAGGCACGGTCGGCGGGGCTCCGGGCGGGGCGACCGCCCGTGAGCGACGCGCCGGCCGATCACCGCCCACGCCGGCGGAGCGACCCACGCGCCCCACAGGGCGGCTCGCTCCCCTTACGGCCGCAGTCGCTCCGCCAGTTCCGCCGGGTCGGTCGTGGGCCGCTCACAAGTGAAGTGGCGGCACACATAAGCGGCCGGCTGCCCGTCCACCAGGGGGCGCTCCATCAGGAGCGGTACCTGGCCGGCGTCGTCCGAGCCGGGTTCGCCGAGGGCGACGACCGCACCGGGGGCGGTGCCCAGCAGGGCGGCGCGGTGCAGCGCGCCGGTGGCCGGGTCGCCGGGCGCCCCGACGACGGCGACCTCCCGCGGTCCGTCCAGCGCCGCCTCGCCGACGGCCAGTCCCCAGCCGATGAAGCGGGGGGCCCGGGCGCTGAGGGCCGTGACGATCCCCAGAGCCCGCTCCGCGGCGTCCCGGTGGAGGGAGCTGCCGGTCAGGGCGGCGTACGACAGCAGGGCGCCGGCCGCGGCCGTCCAGCCGGAGGGCGTGGCGTTGTCCGTCGGGTCCTGGGGGCGGCGGATCAGGGCCTCGGCGTCGGCGGCGGTGTCGTAGAGCGCTCCGTCCTCGGCGGTGAACTGGACGAGCACGGTGTCCAGGAAGAAGCCGGCGAAGTCCACCCAGACGCCCTCCCCGGTGACCGAGGCCAGTGCCAGGAAGCCTTCGGCGACGTTCGCGTAGTCCTCAAGGACACCGGAGTTGGCGCCGGGCACGCCGTCGCGGGAAGTGCGGTGCAGCCGGGCCTGCCAGTCCATGTGGACCCGGACCAGGAGGTCGGCCGCGTCGGTGGCCGCCTGGATCAGGTCCGGGCGGTCGAAGTAGGCGCCGGTCTCGGCGAGCGCGGCGATGGCCAGCCCGTTCCAGGAGGCGACGATCTTGTCGTCGCGGCCCGGCCGCTCCCGCTCGTCCCGCGCCGCCAGCAGCCGGCGCTTGACCGACAGCAGCCGCTCGTCGTCCACCGGACCGTCGACCGCGGGGAGTTGGAGGACGGAAGCGCCCTCCTCGAAGGTGCCCTCCTCGGTGACGCCGAACGCTTCGGCGGCGAATTCCGCGTCCTTGTCACCGAGCACCGCGCGCAGCTGTTCCGGCGTCCAGACGTAGTAGGCGCCCTCGACGTGCTTGCCCGTGCCGTCGTCGCTGTCCGCGTCGAGCGCGGAGGCGAAGCCGCCCTGCGCGGTACGCAGCTCGCGGACCATGAATTCGGCGGTCTCGATCGCGACGCGGCGGGCCAACTCGGAGCCGTCGGCCCGCCAGAGATGGGCGTAGGTCCGGCACAGCAGGGCGTTGTCGTAGAGCATCTTCTCGAAGTGCGGAACGGTCCACGTCGCGTCCACGGCGTAGCGGGCGAAGCCGCCGCCGAGCTGGTCGTAGATGCCGCCGCGTGCCATGGCCTCGCCGGTGGCCTGCACCATTTCCAGGGCCGCTTCGGAGCCGGTCCTTGCGTGGTGGCGGAGCAGGAATTCCAGCGCCATGGACGGCGGGAACTTGGGCGCGCCGCCGAATCCGCCGCGCGTCGCGTCGAATTCGCGGGTCAGGCCCATCAAGGCGGCGTGCAGGTCCTGCGGGGCCGGCGTCCGCTGATCGCCCGCGGGCAGCGTCGCCGACAGCGAGCGCCCGGACAGGTCGGCCACGATCCGGGCGGCGACCTCGCCGACCTCTTCGCGGCGGTCGGCCCAGGCGCTGCGGACGCCCTCCAGGATCTGCGCGAAGGAGGGCATGCCGTGGCGGGGCTCGGGCGGGAAGTACGTACCGAAGTAGAACGGCTCGGCGTCGGGGGTGAGGAAGACGGTCATGGGCCAGCCGCCCTGACCGGTCGCGGCCTGAACGGCCTCCATGTAGACGGCGTCGACGTCCGGCCGCTCCTCGCGGTCGACCTTGACGGACACGAAGTGGTCGTTGAGCAGGGCGGCGGTGGTCTCGTCCTCGAAGCTCTCGTGGGCCATGACATGACACCAGTGGCAGGAGCTGTAGCCGACGCTGAGCAGCACCGGCACACCGCGCCGCCGCGCCTCCTCGAACGCGTCGGTGGACCACGGCCACCAGTCGACCGGGTTGTCGGCGTGCTGGAGCAGATACGGGGACGTCTCATGGGCCAGGCGGTTCGGCATACCACCATCCTCTCCCAACCGGGGTCCCGGAGTCGGGAGCGGAGGGAGTTATCCACAGGCCTGCCGTAATTCGCGTGGACGGGGAACACTGTGCGTACGGCGACGATCACCGCCGGGGCGTGGCCGCGGGCCTGCGGCGACCTTCCGGAGCGGGTCGGGCCGTGCACGACCGCCGGGGGTCAGCCTGAGCACGCTGAGGTCCGGAGACCGCTGGAACTGCTGAACTGCTGGAACTGCTGGAGGGGGACACACATGCCGGGCTCACTGGCTGTGCTGCGCGAGGGCCACCGGGCGGAAGCGGACGGGCTGTTGGCGCGAGCCGTCGAGGAAGAGGTGCGGCGTTCGGGCGGGAGGCTCGACGGCGGCACGCTGCTCAGCAGAGCGCGGGCGGCACTGGAGGATCTGGCAGGCGCCGCGTCCGAGGAGTACGCCGAGTACGTCCGGGCGCTGGACGAGGCCGCGGCAGGTCACCGGCCGCTGAGCGAGCGGCTCTCGCGCCGGGAGCTGGCCACCCCTGCGGTGGCGACGGCCGTGGCGGCGCTGGCCGCCTTCGGCACGGACCTGGCCTACGGCACGGGCGCCGGCGCCGCACTGGGCGCGGGCTCCGCGGTGGTGCTGGCGGGTGCCGCTGCGACGGTCGTGAAGCTGACGGCCGGACACTGGCCGGCGGCCCACCGGCAGGCGGGCATGCGGGGGCAGCCCGGCGGCCCGGAGCAGCTGCGGCTCCAGTGGCTGACGGCCTTCGAGGTGCGTGGCGTCCGGCCGTTCCTGGACCAGCAGCGGATGCTGGCGGCGGCGACCCGTGGTGGCGCCTCGTCGTCCGCCGGGGGCTCTCCCGGCGGGAAGAAGTCGAGCGCGTGGGGAACGGTCGCCGCGAACGCCGGCCGGGTGGTGCCGCAGCTGCGCGGGACGGACCGCAGTGCGGCGGCTCGCCAGCGGTCCGTGCTGGAGCAGTCCTTCTCCCAACTTCCGCGCGCCGACGCCCCGTTCGCCGGCCGGCGGGCCCAGCTGACGCAGATCGCCCAGTGGGTGCACGCCGCCCGCGCGAGCACGGAGACCAGGCCGACGGTGGTGGTGCTGCACGGCGAGCCGGGCTCGGGCCGTACGGCGCTGGCCGTGCGGGCAGCCCACCAGCTGCGGGATCAGTTCCGCGGGGCGTGTGTGGTGGATCTGCGCGGCGATACGCCGGGCGAGGTGCCGTTGCCGACGCGGGACGCGCTGCTGCACCTGCTCAACCGGCTGGGCGCACCGCGCGAGCAGCTGCTGTTCCGCGAACGCCCCTCCCAGGAACAGCACGTCAAGCGGCTGACCGACCTCTACCACCAGCATCTGACCGGCCTCCCGGTGACGGTGCTCCTGGACGACGCCTCGGATCCGGAGCAGGTACGGACGCTGGTGCCGGACCGCTCCGACAGCCTGGTGCTCGTCACCTCCCGGGCACCGTTGGAGCTGCCGGAGGACCTCCAGGCATGGGTGCATCATCTGCCGGTGGGCCCGCTGGACGCGGCGGGCACCGAGGAGCTGCTGCGGGACGCCACTCCCCCGGACGAGGCGGCGGGCGAGGCCGGCCCGTACGACTCACGGGCGATCGACGAGATCTCCGAGCTGTGTGCGGGTCTGCCGCTGGCCCTGCGCGTGGCGGGCTCCTCGCTGGGCTCGCGCACCCCTGCCTCACTGGCAGCGGACCTGGCGGCCCGCGGGCCGGTCGCACCGGTCGAGCGGGCCCTGGGGCTTCGCTACGCCGACCAGTCGGAGGCTGCCCGGCGACTGCTGCGACGGCTGGCGCTGGTGGGGCACGCCTCGTTGGGCGCGGCGGCCGCGGCGGCGCTGCTGGGCGTCGAGGTCCCGGAGGCGGAGCGGCATCTGTCCACGCTCGCGAAGGCCGGTCTGGTCGAGCATGTGCGCGGCGAGCGCTACCGACTGCACGCCCTGGTACACCGCTTCGCGCACGCCCGCCTGGTGGACGAGGAGGAGCCGGGTGAGCGCGGCGCGGCGCAGGAGCGCCTGATCCGGGGCTACGCGGAGCTGGCCGACTCGGTCATCCGCCTCGTCGACGGCCGTACGTCCACACGCGCCGACCGCTTCGGTTCGCACGGCTTCACCTCCCTGGACGCCGCCCTGCAGTGGCTGGACGACGAGTCCAGCTTCATCACCGCCGCGCTGCGGCACGCCGACCAGGACGTCGACCAGGCAGCGGTCTCGCATCTGCTCGGCGCCCTGGCCGACTACTGCCTGTTGCGCGGGGATCTCTACCGCCTGGGCGAGCTGAGCGAGCTGACCCGGGCCGTCGGCCAGGGACTGCTGGTCCGCTCGGTGCAGTGGCGTACGGGCGTCGCGGCCCGGCAGCTGGGCGAGCTGGACACGGCGCGGACGACGCTGTCGTCGGTTGTGGACCTCTATTTCGAGGCCCAGCATCCGGCGGGCGCCGCCCGCGCGCTGCGCGACCTGGGGATCACCCTCCAGCAACAGGGAAACCTGACCGAGGCCGCGGCAAAGCTGCGGGAGGCGCTGGGCATGCAGTCCGGCACCGATATGCACGGCGACCGGGCCTGGACGCTGCACGCCCTCGCGGCGGTCGAGCGGGACCGGGCGCACATCGCCGAGGCTCTGGAGCTGCTGCGCGAGTCCCTGGCGCTGCACGAGGAGAGCGAAAGCGTGCACGGCCAGGCGTGGGCCCACTTCCAGCTCGGTCAGGTCTATCTGCGGATGGGCGACGTGCCACGGGCGGACGCCGCGTTGCACTCCGCGATGGAGCTGTACGGCCGCACCCACGACGAGCGCGGCGAGGCCTGGGCGATGACGCAGCTGGCGCGCGGCCGCCTGGTGGACGGCGATCCGGGGCCGGCCGTCGATCAGCTCCGCCAGGCACTCCCCCTGCACCACCAGCACGAGGACGCCCGGGGCGAGGCATGGACGATGTACTACCTCGGCCAGGCTCTGGAGGAGCGCGGCGAGCACGACGCCGCGCTGCGCCAGCTGGAGCGCTCGCGCACGATGTTCAGCCGGATGCAGGACGGCTACGGCCTGGCCTGCGCGCGGCACCACTCGGGGCGGGTGACCCGCGATCTGCGCGCGGCGCAGACCGGCTCGCTGCGCAACAGCGGCTTCGCCCGGCAGCTGCTGCAGGACGCCCGCAAGGACTTCCAGCGGATCGGGGTGCCGCACGGCGAGGCGTGGTCCTGCCTGGAACTGGTGATCATCGACGCGGGCAACGGCCGCGCGGCGCAGGCACTGGAACTGGCCGACGAGGCCGGGCAGATATTCGCCGGCTACGGCGACCGGCGCGGCGAGGACTGGGCGCGCTTCCTGCGCTGCACGCTGCTGCCGTTCGCCTCACCTGGCGGTTCCGTGGTGGGCACGGCCGTCGCGCAGGAAGAGCTGGCGCAGCTGGTGCGGGCGGGGCATCCCGCGCGGGATTCCAAGCTGGAGGACTGCGCGGAGACCTTCACGCTGCTGCTGGAACGCGGCGTGGAGCCGGAAACGGGGTGGCAGGCCTGGCAGCTCGGCATGGTGCCGAACCGCCACGCGCGAGAGGTCATGGGAGTGCCTGTCACGCAGACCCCCGCCGAGTGATGTCCCGTGGCGGGGGTGCTCCGGCGCTCCGCCCGGCTCGCTGACCGCGGGGTCAGCGAGCCGCCGGAGGCGTCAGCTGGTCTTCGGCTCCGGGGCCGTCGGGGCGGCGGAGGCGGCAGCGGCCGTCTCCCCCTCCTCGGGCTGCTCCTCGAAGTCCACCTTCTTCATCTGCTTGTTCATGGACTTCATCAGCAGCCAGACGGCGCCGCCGATGATCGCGAAGACGATGAAGCCGAGGACGCCGGGGGTCACCTTGTCCTTGTCGAAGCTGTCGGCAAGGGTGACGAAGTGCGTCATGGCGAGGGTGCTTGTCGCGCTCATGGGCTCAATTGTTGCGGATGCCCGCGAAGAGGTCGTCCTCGGGGAGGGAAGTGTCCACGCGCGACTTCGCCAGCTCGTACTCCTCGGTCGGCCAGACCTCGCGCTGGATGTCCATCGGGACCCGGAACCAGCCGCCGTCGGGGTCGATCTGGGTGGCGTGGGCGATCAGCGCCTTGTCGCGGATCTCGAAGTAGTCCGCGCAGGGCACGTACGTGGTCAGCGTGCGCTCGCGCTGCTCGAACTGCTTCCAGCGCTCCAGCCACTCGCCGTAGGGGGACTCCATGCCGCGCTCCAGCAGCGCCTCGTGCAGCGCGACGGTGCGCGGCCGGTTGAAGCCCTGGTTGTAGTAGAGCTTCTGGGGCTGCCAGGGCTCGCCGGCCTGCGGGTACTTCTCCGGGTCGCCGGCCGCCTCGAAGGCCACCATCGTGATCTTGTGGGTCATGATGTGATCCGGGTGCGGGTAGCCGCCGTTCTCGTCGTAGGTCGTGATGACCTGCGGCTTGAACTCGCGGATCAGCTTCACCAGCGGCTCGGCCGCGGCCTCGACGTCCTGCAGCGCGAAGCAGCCTTCGGGCAGCGGCGGCAGCGGGTCACCCTCGGGCAGGCCGGAGTCGACGAAGCCGAGCCACTCCTGCTTGACGCCCAGGATCTCCCGGGCCTCGTCCATCTCCTTCTTCCGTACTTCGTGGATGTTCTCCTCGATGTACGGGTCGCCCTGGAGTTTGGGGTTGAGGATGGAACCTCGCTCACCGCCTGTGCAGGTGGCGACCAGCACGTCCACCCCCTCGGACACGTACTTGGCCATGGTCGCCGCACCCTTGCTCGACTCGTCGTCGGGGTGGGCGTGGACGGCCATCAATCGCAGCTGCTCAGTCAAGACTCGATCCTCAGTGAAAGGCCGGAGAAGGTGCCTCCTATAGTGACCGAAGCGAGGGGGCACTGTATTCCCTGGGCAGGGGACCTCCCGGGTTCCGACCGCCCCGGGCCCCCGTACCAGGAGGAATGATCATGACGGCGGCGCGCGAAAAGCTCCCGGACGGACGCTACGGCCGCTCCGCGGACGCACGCGCGGACCGCAAGCTCAAGATCATCGGAGCCGTGCTCGGCGTCGCGTTGCTCGGGGTGCTCGGCTGGATCGGCGCCTCGTACATCGCCGGGCAGGACCTCAGCGCGCGGGTGATCGGCTGGGACGCGGTGTCGGACCACGCCATCAAGGTGCACCTGGAAGTGATCAAGGGCGAGGACGACACGGGAGTGTGCACGCTCCGCTCGCAGGCCGAGGACGGCTCCGAGGTGGGCCGCAAGGACGTCACCATCGACCGGCGCGCTCAGCAGGTCGACCAGGAGATCACGCTGCGCACGACGAAGCGTGCGACGAACGCGGTGCTCGTCGGCTGTACGGCGTCCGGCAGCAGCTGACCGGACCCGGACCCGCGGCAGGGCCCGGACCGACCCGGATCCGCTCCACGGGGACAGGCCCCGGACCGGCCCCGCACCGGCCCCCGTGGAGGTGCAGACCTCCGTCACGCCCCCACGGGCCCCGCCCCACCCGTCCGGCATGCCCGACGCACGGGGCCGGGCGAGGCGGCTTCCGACCGCCTCTGATCAGCGAAGATGCGTTCCTGTGCGTTCCCTGTAAATTTCCTCTTCCCCGTTTTGTGCCGGAATTGTTAGGCTCGTGGTTTCGCCCACCCGTGAAGGCGCAAGTCTTCCTGGTAGGGCGTTTGATTTATCCCCAGTACCGACGAGGAGCACCTGTGACCCAGACCAGCGAGAACGTCACCTGGCTGACCCAGGAGGCGTATGACCAGCTCAAGGCCGAGCTGGAGCACCTGTCTGGTCCCGCACGCGCCGAGATCACCGAAAAGATCGCGGCGGCCCGCGAGGAAGGTGACCTGAAGGAGAACGCCGGGTACCACGCGGCCAAGGAGGAGCAGGGCAAGCAGGAGCTTCGGGTTCGCCAGCTCACGCAGCTGCTGCAGACCGCCAAGGTCGGCGAGGCTCCTGCCACCAGCGGTGTGGTGGCCCCCGGCGCGGTCGTCACCATCGCGTTCGACGGAGACCCGGACGACACCCTGACCTTCCTGCTGGCCTCGCGGGAGTATGCGAGCTCGGACATCGAGACCTACTCCCCGCAGTCGCCGCTGGGCGAGGGCGTGAACGGCAAGAAGGTCGGCGCCAACGCGGAGTACGAGCTCCCGAACGGCAAGAAGGCGGCCGTGAAGATCCTCGACGCCAAGCCGTACACGGGCTGAGACCCGGCGTCCCACGGACGAAGCGGCGGACCGGGAGCCTGGCAGGCTCCCGGTCCGCCGCGTCGCTGCGGGCGGGGCGGCGTGGGGCGTCAGGCCGGCGCCGAC
>NZ_JBICZL010000015.1:0-26379 GCF_043201875.1 Streptomyces sp. NPDC048248 | reverse complement strand
GCGGGGGGCGCCCCCCCCCCCCCCCCCCCCCCCCCCCCACCCCCCGCCCCCCCCCCCCCCCCCGCGCCCCCCCCGGCCCCCCCCCCCCCCCCCCCCCCCCCCCCCCCCCCCCCCCCCCCGCTTCGCTGCGTGCGGTGCGGCTTCGGGCGTCAGGCCGTCGCCGACCGGTACTTGCGGACCGCCAGTGACCGGAAGACCACGATGATCACGATGGACCAGATCACCGAGGCGATGATCGGGTGCTCCATCGGCCAGGCACCGGTGACCGACTTCGGCACCCCCGCGATGGTGTTGCCGAACAGCTCCCGGGCCGCGGCCACGGTCGCGCTGAACGGGTTCCACTCCGCGACGTGCTGGAGGAACGCCGGCATGCCGTTGACGGGTACGAACGCGTTGGAGATGAAGGTCAGCGGGAACAGCCAGATCAGCCCGCCGGACGTGGCCGCCTCCGGCGTCCGCACCGTGAGGCCGATCAGCGCGCCGATCCAGGAGAAGGCGTAGCCGAGCAGGAGCAGCAGCGCGAAGCCAGCCAGCACCTCCGCGATGTTCTCGTGGGTGCGCCAGCCGATGAGCAGCGCCACGACCGCCAGGACCACCAGCGTCAGCGCGGTCTGCACCAGATCGGCGAGGGTGCGGCCGGTGAGCACCGCGCCGCGGGACATCGGCAGCGACCTGAACCGGTCGATCAGACCTTTGTGCATGTCGTCCGCGATCCCCGCGCCGGCGCCCGCGGTGGCGAAGGTGACGGTCTGCGCGAAGATGCCGGCCATCAGGAACTCGCGGTACGCCTGTGCGTCGCCCACCGGGGCGCCGGGGATGTTGATGGAGCCGCCGAAGACGTACGTGAACAGCACCACGAACATGATCGGCTGGATCAGCCCGAAGATCACCACTTCGGGGATGCGCACCATCCGGATGAGATTCCGCTTGGCGACCACCAGCGAGTCGCGTACGGAGCGGCCGATGCTGCCGCGTGGCTGCGGCGCCCGCAGGGAGCCGGCTTCGGACACCGTCGTCACTTCGCGTCCTCCTTGGTTGCCGGCCCGCTCGCCGCGGCCTGGTCGGCCGGACCGGGCTCCTCGGCGTCACTCTTGCCCTTGCGCTTCCGGCCCGCCGCGCTCGCGCCGCTCCGGCCGTCCGCGCCGTCCGTGACGCCGGCGCCACCTGTGCCGTCCGCGCCGTTCTCGCCGTTCTCCTCCACGGCCTCGGCCGCATGCCCGGTCAGGGAGATGAACACGTCGTCGAGGGTCGGGCGGCGCAGCCCGATGTCGTCGATCTCCACACCCCGGGTGTCCAGTTCGCGGATGACCTCGGCGAGCAGCTTGGCGCCACCGGTCACCGGGACGGTCAGCTTGCGGGTGTGCGGCTCGACCGTGCTCTCCCCCTTGCCGAAGCCGCGCAGGACCTCGTCGGCGATGGCGAGGTGTTCCGGTGCGTGCACCACGACCTCGACGCGTTCGCCGCCGGTGCGCGCCTTGAGCTGGTCCGAGGTGCCCCGGGCGATGACCTTGCCGTGGTCGACGACGCAGATGTCGTGCGCGAGACGGTCGGCCTCCTCCAGGTACTGCGTGGTGAGCAGCAGGGTCGTGCCGCCGGCGACGAGTTCCTGGATGACGTCCCACAACTGCTGGCGGTTTCGCGGGTCCAGGCCGGTGGTCGGCTCGTCCATGAACATCACGGGCGGGCTGACGACCAGCGCGGCGGCGAGGTCGAGTCGGCGGCGCATACCGCCCGAGTAGGTCTTGGCGGTGCGCTCCGCGGCGTCGGCGAGGTGGAAGCGCTCCAGCAGTTCGCCGGCCCGCCGCTTCGCGTCGCGTGCGCTCATCTGGTAGAGCTGACCGACCATCATCAGGTTCTCGCGGCCGGTCAAGTATTCGTCCACGGCGGCGAATTGACCGGAGAGCCCGATGGAGCGGCGCACCCGGTCGGGGTGCGCGAGGACGTCGATCCCCGCGACCTGGGCGGTGCCGCGGTCGGGCTTGAGCAGGGTCGTCAGCACGCGTACGGCAGTGGTCTTGCCGGCACCGTTGGGGCCGAGCATTCCGAGGACGGTTCCTTCGGGAACGTCGAGATCGACGCCGTCCAGTGCCCTGACTTCACCGAAGGTCTTCACCAGACCTTCGGCATAAATGGCACCTGGCATGTGGGTACTCCCATGGCTTGGGTCAGTTCCAGGTCGAATATTACGTTTGGCAACCAAAGACCGCCTTGCGGCATTTGTCCACCTCGGGACGCCATGTCGCGGCGGCGACCCGGAAGCGCGATGGTAGTGCAACGCGATACATCGCGAGTAGTGGTTTTCGCGATACACGTGTCAAGGATTCCCCGGGGCGGCCGAGCGGCCCGGCGCTCGGACGCCCCGGGACGCCGACGGACAGCGGGCACGAGCTGCGACAGCCCAAGTGAAAGGCGCCGCGGAGCTCCCACGGCGCCTCAACCTCGCCTCGCCCCCAGGCATCGCCATCGCGGCGTACGCCCATCAGCACATACGTACGACGGCCCCTGCTACGCCCTCGGCGGGTGTCGCACGAGCCCTCGCCCCATGGCCCACACGCACCTCACCCGGTGACGAAGTACCCCGCCTCCAGCAGCGCCGTACTCACCTCGCGGCAGTGGTCAGGCCCCTTCGTCTCCAGGTGCAACTCCACTTCCACCTCGGTCAGACCGAGCCGCGGATCGGTCCGCACATGGCCCACATCGAGCACATTGGCATCCACGACGGACAGCACGCCGAGCAGCGTCGCCAGCGCCCCCGGCCGGTCGGTCAGCCGCAACCGCAGCGACAGGTAGCGGCCCGCAGCCGCCATGCCGTGCCGCAGGATGCGCTGCATCAGCAGCGGATCGACATTGCCCCCGGACAGCACCGCGACCACCGGCCCCTCGAAGGACCCCGGATCGGAGAGCAGCGCCGCCACCGAACTCGCCCCGGCCGGCTCCACCACCAGCTTCGCCCGCTCCAGGCAGAGCAGCAGCGCGCTGGAGAGCTCGTCCTCGGAGACGGTACGGATCTCGTCCACCAGCTCGTCGACGATCCCGAACGGCACATCGCCGGGCCGCCCGACCTTGATGCCGTCCGCCATCGTCGACAGCCCCTCGACCGCCACCGGGCGCCCGGCCGCGAGCGACGGCGGATAGCAGGCCGCCCCCGCTGCCTGCACCCCGACGACCTTCACGTCGGGCCGCAGGGTCTTGACCGCCAATGCGACACCCGCGGCAAGCCCACCGCCCCCGACCCCTACGACGATCGTGCGTACCTCCGGACACTGTTCGAGGATCTCCAGACCGACGGTGCCCTGGCCCGCGATGATGTCGCGGTGGTCGAAGGGGTGGATGAAGACCGCACCGGTCTCCCGGGCGTACTCCTGGGCGGCCGCCAGCGTCTCGTCCACCACCTGGCCCTGCAGCCGCACCTCGGCGCCGTACTCACGCGTCGCGGCGACCTTCGGCAGCGGGGCGCCGACCGGCATGAAGACGGTCGAGCGCACGCCCAGCAGGGACGCGGCGAGTGCCACCCCCTGCGCGTGGTTGCCGGCGCTCGCCGCGACGACGCCGGCCGCCCGCTCCTGCGTGGAGAGCCCGGCGATGCGTACGTAGGCGCCGCGGATCTTGAAGGACCCGGTGCGCTGGAGGTTCTCGCACTTGAGGTGTACCGGCGCGCCGACCAGCCCGGACAGGTAGCGGCTGCCTTCCATGGCGGTGGCCCGGGAGACGCCGGAGAGCATCTTGTGCGCCTCGCGGACGTCCTCGACCGTGATCGCGGCGGCCGCCCCGTCAGCCGTCACCCCACCGGCGACCGGCCCGTCGGCCGGTGCGGCGTCGGCGGGTCGCGGGGAGTCGGAGGGCTCGTGCGGTGTGCGCGGCGTGTGATCGGCCATGCCGTCAGTCTCGCAGTTCGCCCCGATCTCGGCCTTTCCGACCGGATGGCGGACCTCTCGGCAGGACGCCGGGGCGAAACCCCCTCGGACCTGCGGCGGAGCGGGAAGCGGAGCAAGGGCGGGAAGGGGCCGGGCCGATGGAACGGACGGTTCCGCCATCCCGGGCGAATACGGTGGCGGTCTCGGGCGCCTCACGGTGCGTTATCGGATTCGACAGCGTCGGTACGGTCCGCGCCGGGTCCGCGTACTCTGTCCTCCAATCCGTACGCATCCCATGAAGCGAGCTCCCGGCCATGCCCACCTCTTCGGACATGACGACCCACACCGACCCCGCTCTTCTCGACGCGCTGCAGCATCAAGTCGCCGTCTTCGCCCGCCGCGCAGAACAGAGCCGGCTCGGCGGCGTCGGCCAGGCGCGCAATTCCATGGACCGCGCCGCCTACCTGCTGCTCAACCGCCTGGACCAGGAAGGCCCGATGGGCGTCAAGGCCCTGGCCGCGGGCATGGGCATCGACTCCTCGACGGTCACCCGGCAGGTCGCCCCGCTGGTCGACTCCGGGCTGGTCAGCCGTGCCACGCACCCCGAGGACGGCCGGGCCGTGGTGCTCCAGCTGTCCGACCGCGGCCGCTCCCGCCTCGAAGAGGTGCGTGCCTCGCGGCGCGCGCTGATGGCGCTGGTGACGGAGGAATGGAGCGAGGAGGAACGCGACGCGTTCTGCACCCTCCTGACCCGCTTCAACTCCTCCCTCGCCACGATCACCACGTCCCTGACACCGGCAGGCCCGAACTCCTGACTACGGGGAGACGGGGGTGAAAGCCTCCGGTTCAAGCTCCGGTCCCCCGGTCGCCTCAGCCGCCCCGGCCCCTCGGTTGCCGGGCGCTCCGGCTCGTCCACAAGCCACGCCACAGCCCCCGCCCCTCCCCCGGACGTCCCCCTCCCCCCGTCCTCCCCTTCCTGTCGCGCCCCTTGACCGGGTGGCCGCGCTGCCGTGCTATTGGAGCCAGGGGCGGTCCGTGAGCCGGGGAGGCGCGGTGCGAGAGCGGCAGTTGGCTCAGGAGCGCCGCCGCGCCCGGGAGTTCGAGTCGTTCGTGGCGGGCGCGGCGGGCCGGCTGCTGCACGTCGCCACGCTGCTGACCGGAGAGCCGGATTCTGGTCCGACGCCGGCCGCCGAGGAGTTGCTCATCTGCGCGCTGTCACGGACCTACGCCGACTGGGACCCGCTGCGCTGCGAGGACCCGTACGAGCGCGCCCGCCGGGAATTGGCCGCCCACTTCGCCCGCACCGCATGGCGGCACCGCAGACCTCGCGGCGGTCTGCTGGACCGGCTGCCACCGCGGGAGCGGCTGGTCCTTGTGCTGCGCCTCTTCGAAGACGTGCCCGAGGAGCAGACCGCGGCCCAACTCGGTCTGCCCGCCGAGCGGGTGCACAGCCTCTGTCTGCACGCCGTCGCCGAAATGCGCAGCCGCCGCCCGGAGAGGACTCCGACGGTCGACACCACTACGGCCGCCGGGCCCGGTACCCACCCCACAACCCCCTCGACAACCGCCTCGACCGGCCCCGCACGATCCACGGCCCCATGAGCCTGCCGGACCGCAAGGAGACCGAGGTCCGGCGGATGCTGGCAGGGCCGCATCCGCTCGTGCCGCCCGACCTGGCCGGGCGAGCCCTCACCCGCGGCGGTCGGCTGCTGGCGCACCGCAAGCTGCTGCGCCGCGCCTGCTTGCTGCTCGGGCTCCTCGCCCTGACACTCGTGCTGCTCTGGGCCGTCGACCAGCCATGGCTGCCGCCGCCCACCCACATCACGCCGCCCGCGGAGGGATGGTGAACCGGGCCCCGGGGCGGGTGGATCCAGCCCCGGCGCCACGGGGGAACCGAGGCCGACCCCTACCCACGAGAGGGGCAACCGAGGCCGGCCGGGGCTCCGGACACAGTGGGAGGGCGAGTCAGCCCAGCGCCTTCGTGAGGTCGGCCAGCAGGTCCTCCACGGACTCGATGCCCACGGAGAGGCGCACCAGGTCGGCGGGGACCTCCAGCGGGGAACCTGCCGTCGAGGCGTGCGTCATCCGCCCCGGGTGCTCGATGAGCGACTCGACGCCGCCCAGCGACTCACCGAGGGTGAACAGCCGCGCCCGGTTGCAGACCTCCACGGCCGCCTGCTCGCCGCCCTCGACCTGGAACGACACCATGCCGCCGAACGAACGCATCTGCTTGGCGGCGATCTCGTGCCCCGGGTGCTCGGTGAGTCCGGGGTAGTAGACGCGCGTCACCTTGGAGTGCGAGGTCAGCAGCTCGGCGACGCGGGCGGCGTTGGCGCTGTGCCGGTCCATGCGGACGGCCAGCGTCTTGAGGCCGCGCGAGACCAGCCAGGAGTCGAACGGCCCGGCGATCGCACCCATCGCGTTCTGGTGGTAGGCGAGTTCGTCGCCGAGGGTGTCGTCGTTGACGACCAGGGCACCGCCGACCACGTCGGAGTGGCCGCCCATGTACTTGGTCGTGGAGTAGACCACCACGTCCGCGCCGAGGGCGAGCGGCTGCTGGAGGTAGGGGCTCGCGAAGGTGTTGTCGACGACGAGGCGCGCGCCGGCGTCCCGGGCCACCGCGGCCAGCGCGGTGATGTCGCTGATGCCGAGCAGCGGGTTGCTGGGCGTCTCCACCCAGATCGCCTTCGTACGGGGCCGGAGCGCCGCGCGGACGGCCGCCGGGTCGGAGGTGTCGGCCACCGACCACTCCACGCCCCAGCGCTCGACGACCTTCGCGAACAGACGGAACGTTCCGCCGTAGGCGTCATTGGGGATGACGACGTGGTCACCCGGGGTCAGCAGGGTCCGCAGCAGGCAGTCCTCCGCGGCGAGGCCGGAGGCGAAGGCGAGACCCCGCCGGCCGCCGTCCAGGGCGGCGAGGTTCTCCTCCAGAGCGGTACGAGTGGGATTGGCGCTGCGGCTGTACTCGTATCCGCCGCGCAGCCCGCCGACACCGTCCTGCTTGTAAGTGGACACCTGGTAGATGGGCGGCACCACCGCGCCGGTGGCCTTGTCGGGCTCCTGGCCGGCGTGGATGGCGAGCGTTTCGAAGTGTTGGTGGCGCTCGTCGCGCTGATTGCTCATGCCTGCCGAGGGTAGTCGGCCGCACAGCCGAACTTTCCGGAACTTTCTGGTTCGCTGGATAGTGGATACATACGGGGGAACCGCACACCGGTTCCCGCCACCTCCGACCACGCTCACCACCCCCTCCGACCGGGACACACCACATGGACGCTCTGCTCGTTCTCTTCGCCGCCCTCGCGATCGGCGGTGTCGTCTTCCTCCCCTGGATGCGACGCCGACGGGCCGTCCAGCACGTCCGGCAGGGCATGGTGGTGGCCTCCGACCCGATGGCGGCCTACGGCTTCGTGCCGCTCGACGAGCTGGACGTACGCCTGCCGGGACCCGACCAGGAGCTCGACGACGCTTTGGCCGAAATGCGCCGTACGCACGACTGGCGCCCCGCGGCGGAGCTGCTGAAGTCCACCGGCGACGACTGGGAGCGCCGCTGGCAGCGGGTCCAGACGCTCGCCGGCGCGGCCGCGTTCGAGCTCGCCCAGGAGGCGGCGGAACAGCAGCAGGGCGGCGCCGGGGCGGCTGCCGCGGGCGGCCGCGTCGGGGGCATCTGGCTGCGGACCTGGCGCTCGGAGGCCCCCAAGGACCCCGGCGGCGCCCAGACGCACGCGCAGTTCCTCGTCGTCCAGGCGCTGCGGGACCCCGGCTCCCAGGACTTCCGCATGATCCTTGAGGAGGCCCGTACGGTCTGCCGGGAAGCGGCGCTGCTCGCGCCCGGCAGCCCGATCCCGTACATCACGGAGCTGGCCGTCGCCCGGGGCCTGGGTGACCGCCGTGCCGACTACGAAGAGCTGTGGTCCAAGGTCGTCCAGCGGGCACCGCAGCACATGGGCGCGCATCTCGCCGCCCTCCCCTACTGGTCGGAGAAGTGGCACGGCTCCCGCAAGGAGGCCGACGCCTTCACCGAGCGGGCGGCCGCGGGGGCCCCGGCCGGGAGCCTGCTGCCGGCGCTGCCGCTCTTCGCGGTCTACGACCACCTCCCCGAGGCCAACATGGTCCGCAGCCTCTATCAGAGCGCGGTGGTCGAGCGCGCCATGGAAGGCGCCCACTTCGCTCTGCGCGAGGCCCCCGCCGACCACCCGATGACGCCCCACGTGCGCCACCTGCTCGTCTGGTTCCTGGTCCGCGCCGAGCGCTACCCCGAGGCAATGGAACAGCTCCGCATGGTCGACGGCCACGTCGGCGCCGTCCCGTGGTCCTACGGCCGCAGCCCCGCCGCGGAGTACGCCGCCTACCGCGCCCTGGCCATCGCCGGCTGGGAGCAGCTGGGCGGCACCTCAGCGGACTTCCCACCCCCCGGCCACACGCCCTAGGTCTAAAACTGACGGACGGGGCGCAGCCGGAATGTCGCACCCGGGCGCCGGCGTTGCCCAGGTAGCCCGGCTTCCCTCTCGTCCTCCTGGAGCTTGATCCTGATGCTGTTCTCCCGCTTCAAGACCCACCTCCCCACCCCCGAGGAGGCGCTCAAGGGCCGCCCGGAACGGGACTTCGCCGTTCCCGACCGGCACACCGTCCTCGGCAATGCGCTGCTCGGCCCGTATCCGGAGGGCCTGGAGACCGCCGACTTCGGCCTGGGCTGCTTCTGGGGCGCGGAGCGGAAGTTCTGGCAGACCGAGGGCGTCTGGACGACCCTCGTCGGCTACCAGGGCGGCCACACCCCGAACCCCTCATACGAAGAGGTCTGCAGCGGCCACACCGGCCACACCGAGGCCGTCCGTGTCGTGTTCGACCCGGCCGTGGTCCCGTACACCGCACTGCTGAAGCTCTTCTGGGAGTCGCACGACCCGACCCAGGGCTTCCGCCAGGGCAACGACGTCGGCACCCAGTACCGCTCGGCGATCTACACCCACTCCCCCGCCCAGCAGCAGGCCGCCGAAGCCTCCCGCGACGCCTACCGCACCGTCCTGCACTCCTCCGGCTACGCCGACATCACCACCGAAATCCTCCCCGCCACCCCCCGCCCCTTCTACCCGGCCGAGGGCTACCACCAGCAATACCTCGACAAGAACCCGGCGGGGTACTGCGGGATCGGGGGGACGGGGGTCAGCTGCCCGGTGGGCGTGGCGCCGGCCGGTGACTGAACGTGCCACGTCGCCCACCGGCCTGCTGCACGCTGCGGCAGTTCGGTGGGTGGACACCAGCGAATACCCCTCGGTTGTCGAGGTCGTCTTCGTCGATGCCGAGGGCGTGCGGCACTCGATCATCGACAAGACTCCTCTGTTCTGGGACGAGGACGAGGAGCCTGAGCCGAACACAGAGCTTCCCATCGCGGTCCGTCTGGATGCGATGCTTGTCGAGTCGGGCCTACCTGGCAACCGAGTCCGTGTGGCCGTTGATCACCGATCTGTCAACGACGACGGGCACGCGGAGTTCACGGTCTTCGCCCATCAGGTCACCGCGAAAACCTCCTGAGCGGCACCCAGAGGGCGGGCGCCTCTGGCCAGGACGGGGGTCAAGCCAGGTGACCCGTTCGAGACGAACTGGGGAGCATCTTGCCCGACGGGTCCCACACCGGCTCCGACGGACGACTGATCCCGTTACGGGCCGCGTCATCCCAGGTAAGGGCGATCCCGATGCTCCAGGAAATGCCGAATACGGAGCTGCTGCGTGTGGTGCATCGGGAGCCCGCCGATGTCGTCGGGGTGGACGAAGCGCAGCTCCGTCGACTCATCCGAAATGGCAAGCTGCCCGCCGACGACTCGTGCCGTGAAGCAGAGATTGAACTGCCGCCGTACCTCCCCGTCCGTGTAGGCGATCACGTGACGGGGATCGGTGTACGTGCCCACCAGCCCCGTGATCTCCACATCCAGCCCGGTCTCCTCCTTGACCTCCCGGACCGCGGTGCCGGGAAGGGAGTCGGTCATCTCCATGCCGCCGCCGGGCAACGCCCAGAGGTCGTTGTCCCGGCGCCGCTGGAGCAGGATGCGGCCCTCGTAGTCCGTCACCACGGCTGAAGCGGCAACGACGAGGCTGCTGGGCTTGGGGGCGTCGGGATCGTCGTAGTACTCGGTACGCGACAGGGTTCACTCCTCGGATACCGGCTTCGCCGTCGTCCAAACCGCGTCAAAGCTCTGGGCGTAGGTGCCGAAGATGCCACCATCTCCGTTGCGGCGAACGTGCCATACCGGTGCTCCATAGGCGTTCACTCCCCAGACCTGGGCATTGGCCAGGAGCTGATCGTCCGCCCGGTAGATGGAGTTGTACAGCGTGGTTCCGTGGGTCCGGATCTCGATTTCGGGTACCCCGAGCAGCGGGCGGTAGTGCATGAGGGCGAGCCGGCATCGCGATTCGATGCCGTGGCCGAACCGTTCCTCTGGCCGTCTGCTGATCAGAACTTGGCGAACCGGGAATCAAGGCAGTCCTGGCACATGTCGGCTTCCTCAAACGCGATATGCGCTGCCTGTCCGCAGTACTCGCAGAGACCGTCGATCTGGCAGCCGTACTGGAAGCACACCCAGCTCTCCCGATCCGGGGCGGACGCCACCGCGGTTCGGATCGCCGCCCCTCCGCACTCAGCGCAGTCGTAGACCATTTGGGAGTCGCGGCCTTTGGCAACGAGATAGGGATCCGTGCCTGTGTACTCCCACGCCGCCTCGCTCGAAGCACCGTAGCTACGACCGCACAGCGCGCACGTGATCGTGTCGCTTCCGTCAACAATGACGGTGAAGCGTGCGCACGAGAGGCACGCGAGAGTGGTCTCCTCCTGATCCTTCAGCTGTTCGCGAAGGGGGGCGAGACGCAACGCCACCAGCTCCTTGATCGGGCCCAAGCCCGCGCGCACGCGCTCCATCGACCTGTCGACGTCCAGCCAGTCGGCGCCGTCGTCATTGGGGAGCAGATCGGCCGTGACGAACCTCAGGAGATTGTCCAGGACCGGGATGGCAAGAGCTTCTACGGCCGTGTGGCTCTCGGAAACCCCGAGGTGCTGGAATCGATTGCGCATCTTCGCAAGCGCCCTGTAAATGCGTTTGGGGCCGATCTCAGTTTCAGGGTCGCACTGCTTTTTGACCCGCTTGATAGCCTCCTCCCAACCGACGCTCGCAAAATCGCCGGCCTGGTGTCTGGCCTCGTCGTAGTCGTCGGGGAATACCCACACCCATTTGTTCTCTTCGAGCGCAAGTCGTGCCTTGAGCAGCGTCTCAACGGCCGCCTGAAGGTGCAGGACTCCATACTTGACGTCGCGTGCGGATGGCTCACCCTTCTTTGGCCCAAGAAGTTCCACAGTGCTCTCGAGGTAGTCCAACCCGTTGAGAATCGGCGGGAAGTGGATTCGCTTACTCTCGTTGCTCATCGCTGCTCCTCGATGATCAGGGCGCCTTCCGGTCCCAGCCTTGTGGCAGCTGATGAACCAGCATGCGTGGCATGAGTACCAACCTGTAGACATGCGAGAACTGGCCATGGTTGCAAAGCGGGTTCGAGCACCCCGCTCCCTCCCCCGCCCCCGTCGCAGCCTTCGTGCCTTGCTCAAACGGGTAGTTGCGCGTACAGCTGACAGGCCATGCTTGGGGCATGGCGGATCAAGCTGCCCTCTACGGGCTGGTGGGGGCGATCGGTGGGGCGGCTTTGGGGGCGGGGGCCGCAGTGGTCGGGCCGATGTTGCTGCACCGGCAGCAAGCGAGCGAGCGCCGTCGGCAAGAGGCTCGGCTGGAACAGCGGGAACTGGGCCAGGTGCAGCTGGAGTCGGAACGCGGGGAGCGACGCAGCCGTGAGGGGCTGGCCCAACGGCTGATCAATCTGAGGGCGACCACGAGGAGCTATCAAGAGCTGCTGCAAGAAACGCTTCTCACCTTGCAATCGGGGCGCGATGTCGACCTCGGAGCATTCGAGAGCGATCTGGCCGCCGCGCACTCGGCGCTGAACTCCGCGTTCGACGAGGCCCTCCTGGACGGAATCTGGTTCGCCCACGCAGCGTCCGCCCGTTTCCTCCTGGCCCGGGGAAGCATGCTCGACGCCCTCGGCAGGTGCACGCCGGTGAGCGACAGAGTTGATGTCACCACCCTGGGGCACACCTTGAGTCACGCTGCCTACATCGTGGCGGAGTGCGTCAAGAGCGGTGTCCCGCTCGGCGCGGAGCGGAGCGCCGAAGCAGAGCAGGAACTTGTTCAAGTCGAGGCCGCGCGGGGCGAATTGGCCGCGTACATCAAGGGGAGGCTCGATGCCCGAAACGTCGAATTCACTGACCGGAACGAGTGATAACTGGTGAGGGGACAGTCTTTGGGGGAAGGCGAGGCGCTCTCTTCGGGGGCGGTGGAGGTTCTCCTGGTTCTTCTGGAGGGGGCTGATCCTGTCCGTGCCGCATTGCGCGCGCAGATTCCGCACGCGCGGGTCGTCAAGCGCTGCGGGTGTGGCTGTGCCACGGTCGACCTGGCTGTCGATCGGGGCGCGGTTGCGGCGGCCCCGCCGCACGAGAGTCCCGTCGTCTCGGGTACCGCCCACACCGTCCCGAACGCGGCCGGTGTCCTGGTCTTCACCGACGGCGGGTATCTGTCCGGGCTGGAGATCTACTCGGTGGCCGACGAGCCGATCTCCGAGTGGCCGGAGGCGCGGCTGCTCAGCGTCGATGAGGAAGGGTGAAGGGTGAGGTCGGCGGGTCGTTGACGCGGTGAGGGCCGGTCAGGAAGCGCGCCACCCCGTCGATCAGCCGTTGCCGTCGCTCAGGCGGGCCCGGTCAGCGGCCGCCGTGCCCTGGTGCCAGCCGTCCGCGTCGCGTATGCCGCGCAGCCGGACCGGGGCGGTGTCGGGGAAGAGGGCGCCGGTGGTCTCCTCGACGGCCAGTTCGCGGGCGGCGAGGACCGGGAGGAGATCGGGTGCGGTGGTGGCCGACTCGGCGGTGGCGGCTGCCGTGGCCGCGGCGGTGGCCGCCGAAAGGCGCTCGCGGATGCGGTCGGCGTAGGCGACGAGGAAGGTCTGACGGAAGTCGCGGGTACGGCGGGAGCGCCCGCGGGCGTGGTGGTCGTCGCCCGCGCGGTTCATCGCGGCGGTGGCCTGGAGCAGCAGCGAGGTGTAGAGCAGTTCGGCCGCCTCCAGGTCGGGTGGGAAGCCGACCACGGTGGAGAATCCGACGTCGGCGGCCCAGACGGCCTGGCAGCGGTTGGCGGCGGCGACGGCGTCCAGCAACAGGGCCTTGGCCTGTTCGTACGGGCCCTCGATGCCGATACGGACCGCGGAAGGACCGGCGGCCGCGCCCCCGGGGGAGGCCGCGCTGTCGAGGAGGGCCTCGTCGATGCTGTGTCGGGCCATCAGCTCCTGGGCCTTGGCGGACAGCGCCTCGGCCTCCTCCGCGAAGGTGGTCGCCTCCGCCTTGGCGAGCAGCCCGCGGATCCGTCCGAGGGCACGCGACGCCGCCGTGCCACCACCGTCCCTGACCTGCGCCGGGGCCGGGGCCGGCAGCGGGGTGATCCGGGGCAGCCTGGCCAGGAGGCGGAGCGCCGCCAGGACGTCGTACGCGGTCTCGAAGCGGGATTTCTTGCGACGGCGGGCCAGTGCGTCGAGGTAGCCGCGGTCGGAACCCCACCAGACGTCTGCGCCGAGCCGGCTCAGCTGGTCGCGTCGACGGGCGCCGCGCGAGGGCCCGGCGGGCGCGCGGGCCGCCTCGGCCGCGATGGCGTCCACGACGAGCGCCACGAGCGTCACATCGGACGCCTCGCGCCGCACGATGCGCTCCAGGTCGGCGGGCTCCCAGCCGCCCGCCCAGCACTGCGCCACGCCCGCCACGGCGGCCGACACCACCGCGGCGCTCACCGCCTCCCAGCCGGCCGGGGCCGCGGCCAGCATCGAGGCGCCGGCCTCGATGGCGTCCTCGGCGGGCTCGCCGTCGGGCGCGTAGCGGACACTGCCGAGCACGTCGGCGACCAGTTCCTCGGCCGCCGTCGGCTGCCCGCCCCGGCCCTTCTTCCCGCGCTCCGTCACGCGTTCACTCTACGGAGGCGGGGGCGGCCGCCGAGAGGAGACCCATCAGGGCCCCGAGCCCCGCGCAGCGAACGGCCCCCCGGCCCGCTCGGCCACCCGCCCGCCTCAAAACCGGGCTTGATAGATCCCCACGCCGCCCTCCGGCCGGTAGCCGAGTGCGGCGTTGACCGACCGCATCGGCCGGTTGTCGTCCGCGACGGTCGTCATGATCTCCCGTACGCCGGGGCACTGCCCGCTGAGGTACTCCAGCATCCGGAGCTTGACCGCCCGCCCCAGGCCGCGCCCGCGATGGCCAGGGATGACAACGGTGTCGTACTGCAGCGCACGAACGGACCGCGGCGTGGGCAGGACGAGTTCGGTGTACCCGGCGACGGCGCCGTCCGCCTCGGCGACGGCCGCGACGGTCAGCATCACGCCGCCGCGGTCGAGAACGACCCGCGCCGCGGCCCGCACCCTTTCGGCGTCCCACGGATCGTGCTGCTCGTCCAGATCACCGGTCGGCGCATCCTGCATGGCATCGTGCGCGCGGGCGTGCGCGACGGCGTGGGCGTCGGGGACCACGCCGCTCCACACCACAAAGTGATAGCCGTCGGGGGCCGTCACGGACTCCCCCTCCGACAACTCCCGCACCCCCGACATCTCCCGCTCCCCCGGCACCTCCTGCACGTACGCCATCAGCGGCAGGGCGCACTCCGCCCCCTGCGCGACGGCGAACTTCTCGCCCGCGCCGCCCCGTTGGACCCCTGAGCTCACCGATGTCCGGCCCTCCGCCGCGAGGACCTCGCGCACTTCGGCCCACAGCGCCCGGCCCACCCCGCGGCCGCGGTGGGCGGGGTGGACCGTCAGGGCGTCGAGGAAGGCGTTGCCGGCGTTCTCCGCCGTGTCGAAGAGGCGGAGGAGGGCGACTCCCGCGTAATCCCCGCCATCACCGGGGGCCGGCAGGGCGAAGGCGACGGTGCGGCTGCACGGGGAGGGAGCCCGCAGCCGGCCGGCCTCGGCGGCACGTTCGGGGGCGGGAGTGCTCGGCCGGTCCTGCCGGTGGGCGGCCGCGAGCACCTCATGCCAGGCGTCGATGTCCATCTCCGCCACGGGTATGGGGCCGACGAGAGCGCCGCGGCCCCCACGACCATCGAGGTCACCACGGTCGCCGCGGCGCGCGCCGGCCGCTTCATCTCCGGGAAGCTTCTCCATGCGGCGCACCGTACGCAGCGCCGACGCCCGGTGCGCCGCATTTATCGGCATCACCGGGCGTCGGTCACTGTGCGTCACAGTTCTCGGCTCTTACCGGCCAATCAGCCGGGCAAGTCGGTCAGTTGGTGCCCTGCGACTGCACGGCGCTGCCGGCGACCCACTGCGACCAGTCCATGTTCCAGCCGTTGAGCCCATTGTCGGGCTTGACGGTCTTGTCCGGGGAGTTGACGACGTTGACGACGTCACCGAGCTGCGAGTGGTCGAAGAACCACGCGCCGTCCGTGGTGGGGTCGTCCGCACCCTTGACGTCCTCCATGCCGATGCAGCCGTGGCTGGTGTTGGCCTTGCCGAAGATGCCCTTGCCCCAGTAGTTGCCGTGGATGAAGGTGCCGGACGCCGACAGGCGCATGGCGTGCGGGACGTCGGGGATGTCGTACTCGCCCTTGCCGTCCTTCTTCTTGAAGCCGACCGTGGAGCCGTCCATACGGGTCTGCTTGAACATCTCCGAGATGACCATCTGGCCGTTGTAGGTCGGGTTCTCCTCGCCGCCGGCCGATATCGGGATGGTCTTGACGGTCTTGCCGTCGCGGACCACGGTCATCTCGTGCGCCTTGGTGTCGACGGTGCTGACCTGCGAGTGGCCGACGTCGAAGCTCACGGTCTTGTTCTGGATGCCCTTGACGCCGGGCGACGCCTCGACGTCGTCCAGGCCGAGCTTCATGGTGACCTTGGAGTTCGCCTTCCAATACTCCTGGGGGCGGAAGTCCAGACGGGTGTCGTCGAACCAGTGGCCGACGACCTTCTGGTTGCTGCTCGACGCGACCTTGATCGCGGACTCGACTTCCTTCTTGTTCTTCACCGGCTTGTCGAAGTTCAGCGACACCGGCATGCCGACGCCGACGGTCGAGCCGTCCTCCGGGGTGAAGTTTCCGATGAAGCTGTTGGCCGAGGAGACCGTGGTGAAGCTGGAGTTCTCCACCGCCTTGCGCTTCTTGGAGTCCACCGCGTGCGCGGTGACCTTGTACTTCGTCGCGCGGGACAGCGGGGCGTCGGGCTTCCAGGAGGAACCGTCGGCGGACAGGGTGCCCTCGACGGTCTTGTCGGATTCGACGGCGGTCATGGTGACGTCGGTGAGCTTTCCGCCACTGGCGGTCACCTTGGCGTCACCGTTGATGCCGGCATTGGCCGTGCCGTCCTCCGGCGAGATCTTGATCTTGGCCTTCGAGGCGTCCTTCGCGGCCGCCGCGTCCACCTGCTGAGACGTGTCGTGCCGGGCTTCGCCGCCACCGGTCCCCCCGCTGC
Source organism: Streptomyces sp. NPDC048248 (assembly GCF_043201875.1). Lineage (NCBI taxonomy): Bacteria > Bacillati > Actinomycetota > Actinomycetes > Kitasatosporales > Streptomycetaceae > Streptomyces > Streptomyces sp. NPDC048248. The sequence goes on along the minus strand of NZ_JBICZL010000015.1, from coordinate 10,006 downwards.
CCCCACCGTCGCCGCACGCCGAGAGCGTGATGGCGCCCCCGACCAGCACGGCAGTGGCTATGAGGCCCTTGCGGCGCTTACTGTCCGTCATTACACACATTCCCATCGTTGCGATCCTCAACTCCCCCGAGTTGACGACTGGACGCAGGCATTCCGGCCGACGTCTTATGAACGTCTTTTCCGTTTCGCCCGTTCCATGCATGCGAGAGGTGTGGGGAAGGACACCCGGCCGCGAACGCGCTCGACCCCTGCGCGGCGGGCAGCCGCACAGGGGTCGTGAACAGCGGGTTTGTCGTCCGCAGGGGGTTGCAGCGCACCACGAGGTGCGCGGAATCGGGCTCCGGGAGGACGGTCGGCTTCGGAACTTCCGGCCATCGGGGTCCCGGATGCGGGACAGCGGGCCGCCCGGGCCGGCGGGTCAGCCCCCCTCTACCGCGTCATCGGCCAGATCCCACTCCGCCGCGTCCCACTCGGCGTCCGGGTCGTAATCGGTCAGCTCCTCGCTGCTCCAGGACGCCTGCGCGAGTTCGGTGCCCGGTACGGCGTTGACCAGGTCGAACGGGTCGACGAGATGCGCCAGCGCCTCCGCGGGGTCTTCCTTGACCGTCTCCAGGGCCTGTGCGCGCTCCTCCTCCGGCAGGGCGGGATCGCCGCCGATGTGGTCCATGGCCGCGCCGGTCAGCTCGCCGGTGTCGGTGATCTCCAGGACCAGCTCGACATGAAGCCGTACAAAACGTGATGCCTCACCATTGCTCATACCACGGAGCGTAAGCATGTCCGGGTCCCGACTTCCCCGCGACCCGCGGCGGTCACTAACATCGGCGATCACCGGCCAATTCGCCGAACCCACAAGGGGGATCGCTCCGTGACCGCACGTCGACCACTGCTGACCGCCGCTGCCGCGGGATCGGTGCTGTTCGCCCTGTGGTTCGTACCGTCGGCGAACGCCATCGTGGGCGAGGACGGAGTGACGCATTCCCGCCTGCGGGCGGCGCAGCAGCCGGCGGCGTCCGAGGGCGCGGATCGTGCCGGTGCCGCCGCACAGCAGGCCGGCAGCCGGGCCGCGGCCGCCCGGTCGGCCACCGCCGACGCAGCCGTCGACACCGCACCCCAGCATTTCCTTGCCGACACCGGCAGCCCGGACACCACGCCCTATGTGATCGGCGGCGTCGCCTGCCTCGCCCTCGGCGCCGGCCTGGTCAGCTACTCCGTCCAGCGCGCCCGCGGCGTCGCCTGAGCGAACGGGCCCGACACCGTCCGCGCACGGACGGCAGCGGAGATCGGCAGCGGCGGGCGGCGCGCCGTGGAACGCCGGCAGCGTACGGCGCAGCGGCCGGAGACGCGTCGCAAACGGCCGCGGGCCGAGCGCACCGCGCCCGGCCCGTGCCCATCCAGCAGAAACGCCCCGTCAGGCCAGCTCGCCCGTGACCGACTCCACGGCCTCGACCAGCTTCCCGGCCCGCACGAACGCGTACGCACCCTCCAGGTCCGGCGCCAGGAAGCGGTCCTCACCCGGTCCCTGGATGCCGGCGGCACGGACGGCGTCCACCACCGCGCGGGTGGCGGGGGCCGGCGTCAGCCCCTCACGCATCTCGACGGCGCGCGTCGCCGCATAGAGCTCGACGGCGATGACCCGGGTCAGGTTGTCGACCGCGGTGCGCAGCTTCCGGGCGGCCGACCAGCCCATCGAGACATGGTCCTCCTGCATGGCGGAGGACGGGATGGAGTCAACCGACGCGGGCGCTGCCAGCCGCTTCAGCTCGCTGACCAGCGCCGCCTGCGTGTACTGGGCGATCATCAGGCCCGAGTCGACGCCCGGGTCGCCGGCCAGGAAGGCGGGCAGCCCGTGCGAGCGGTTCTTGTCCAGCAGGCGGTCCGTACGGCGCTCCGCGATGGAGCCGAGGTCGGCCGCGGCGATGGCGAGGAAGTCCAGGACGTAGGCGACCGGTGCGCCGTGGAAGTTGCCGTTGGACTCGACGCGGCCGTCCGGCAGCACGACCGGGTTGTCGACGGCGGCGGCCAGCTCGCGGTCGGCGACGAGCCGGGCGTGGTCGAGGGTGTCCCGGCCGGCGCCCGCGACCTGCGGGGCGCAGCGGATCGAGTAGGCGTCCTGGACGCGCGGCGCGTCGTCCTGGTGGTGGCCGGTGAAGCCCGAACCGTCCAGCACCTTGAGCATGTTGGCGGCCGAGGTGGCCTGGCCGGGGTGCGGGCGGATGGCGTGCAGCTCGGGCGCGAGGACCTTGTCCGTGCCGAGCAGCGCCTCCAGGGAGAGCGCGGCGGTGATGTCCGCGGAGGTCAAGAGCCGGGCGAGGTCGGCGCAGGCCATCACGAGCATGCCGAGCATGCCGTCGGTGCCGTTGAGGAGCGCCAGGCCCTCCTTCTCGCGCAGCACGACGGGCTCGATGCCGTGTGCGGCCAGCAGCTCACCGGCGGGCCGGACGACGCCGTCGGGGCCCTCGGCGTCACCCTCGCCCATCAGCGTCAGCGCGCAGTGCGAGAGCGGGGCGAGGTCTCCGGAACAGCCCAGCGAGCCGTATTCGTGTACCACCGGGGTAATGCCGGCGTTGAGCAGGGCGGCCATCGTCTCGACGACGAGCGGGCGGACGCCGGTCCGCCCAGAGGCCAGGGTCTTCAGGCGCAGGAACATCAGCGCGCGCACGACCTCGCGCTCCACGCGGGGGCCCATACCGGCCGCGTGCGAGCGGACGATGTTGCGCTGGAGCTGGGCGCGCAGCTCGGGGCTGATGTGCCGTACGGCCAGCGCGCCGAAGCCGGTGGAGACGCCGTACACGGGGTCCGGCTTGGCGGCGAGGTCGTCGATGAAGGCGCGGGAGGTGGCGACGGCCGCGAGGGTCTCCTCGGACAGCTCGATCCGGGCGGCGCCGCGGGCCACCGCGATGACGTCCTGCGCGGTCGTGCCGGACGTCCCGAGCACCACAGTGTGCATATCCATATTCAGGCACCCTAGAGACTGAATCGCCGGATGTCACCACCGGATTTGGGGATCACCCCTTACCCGCCCGGTGACCTGCACGGATCCCGCACCGACGGACCGATGGACCAGCAACACCTTCCGCCGAGCAGCCCTGGGGGCGCGGGCCACAGGCCCCACCGCACTCACCGCACTCCGCATCGAATGTCTCACCTCCGAAACCGTCGGCGCTCCGTGCCCTGCCGCCGCTCCGGGGTGTCCGCCAGCCGTACGACCGGGTCGTCCTCGCCGCCGTGTCGCCCGGCGATCACCGGTTCGCCCGACCGCGCCGCCTTGGCCCGGTACTGCGCGGCGTCCGCCAGCCGGAAGAGCCGGCGGGCACTGCGCACCGGGCCGATCGGGTCACCGGTCGAGGCGACGCCCACCGCGACCCCTTCACCCAGATCCAACTCCCCCGCGCGTTCGCACAGTTCACCCGCGACCTTCACCACCTCGTCGGACGGCGGGCCGACCGCGAGCAGACAGAACTCATCGCCGCCGAGCCGGGCCGCGAGGGTTCCGGGGAGCATCGCCCCACACAGCGAGAGCACCGAGCCGAAACGTTCCAGCAGACGGTCGCCGACCGCGTGACCCCGCGAGTCGTTCACCCGCTTCAGCCCGTTGAGATCGCACACCACCAAACTGACCACCGCACCGTCCCTGCGGTGCAGCTCCAGCGCCTCGTCCAGTCGCATGTCCACGGCACGCCGGTTGGCGAGGCCGGTCAACGCGTCGGTGAAGGCGAGTCGGCGCGCCTCCGCGAGCCGTTCCGTCTGCGCGATGCCGGCGGCCGTCACCGCGGCCAGCACGGTGGCGAAATCGGCGTCCGCCCGGTTGAAGACCGTCTCGCCCTCGGGCCGCGCCACGTACAGCTCACCCCAGGCCCTGCCGTGCAGCACGATCGGCGCGACCACACAGCACCCACGGCCGCGGCGGCGCAGCGCGGCCACCCGCTGGCGGTTGTGGAAGCCGTCGTCGAAGGGCCCGTTCGCGGTCTCCACCCAGGCGTTGGGCTCGCCGCCACCGGCCCACCGCTCGTGCAGAAAGTTGACGATCTCGGGGAACTCGTGCACCGGATACGACTCGTTGTCCGGGAACTCCCGCTCATCATCGGCGAGTTCACCGACATTGACCAGCACCCGCAGCTTGCCCCGCTCGCGCTCCCACTTCGAGATCGCCGCGAAGGAACCCCCCAGGGCCAGCCGCACCCCCTGAGCCGCGGCGTGCGCCGATTCGCGCGGAGTATGCGCGGCCGCCATCGCCTGCGCCAGCTCCACCACGGCCCGCAGCCTCGCATCGCCCGCACCCTCGCCCGCCACCGGACCCTCACATTCCGTCACCGTGAGCACACCCTGTACTACAGCGTAGGAATGTTTAACCCGATTCGCCCCTTTCCGTACGCCTCACACCTCTGCGTCATCCTTGAGACCACCGCGCCCTCACCCCGCGCCGCCTTCACCGGGCGCGCCGCGGCGTGCCCGCTCGGCCCGTACGGCAGCGGCCGGGCACCCCGCGCGGGCACCCGGTCGAGACCACCGAAGGGGCCATCCGGCCCTGCCTACTCTCCCGGCCAGTCCGGGTCCCGCTTCTCGTTGAACGCCGCGACGCCCTCCGCCCGGTCCCCGGAGAAGGCCACACTGCGCCAGGCGCCGTCCTCCAGGTCCAGCCCCGCACGCAGATCAAGCCCGTGCCCGAGTCGCATGGCGCGCTTGGCCGCCCGCAGGCCGACCGGCGAATTACGGGCGATACGGGCCGCCAGCTCCAGCGCCTCCGCGCGGTCCTGACCGTCCGCCACCACCTGGTCGACCAGGCCCAGCTCCCCGGCCTCCGCCGCCGGCACCCGCCGCGCGGTGAAGACCAGCTCGGCCGCCCGCGCAGCACCCACCCGGCGCGGCAGCAGCTGCGTGCCCCCGCCCCCGGGAATGACACCCACCGACACCTCCGGCAGGCCCACCACGGCCGTACCGTCCGCGACGATCAGATCGCAGGCCAGCGCGAGCTCGAAGCCCCCGCCCAGCGCGAAGCCGTGCACGGCCGCGATGGTCGGCATCGGCAGCTCCAGTACGCCCGTGTACGCGGCGCGGGTGTGCGGGCGCTGACGCATCAGGTCCGCATCGGTGAAGGAGTTCCGCTCCTTGAGGTCGGCGCCGACACAGAACGCCCGCTCGTGGGTGGAGCTGAGCACCACCGCCCGTACGGACCTGTCCGTGGCCAGCTCGGCACACGCCTGCGCCAGGCTGTCGGCCATCGCCGTCGAGACCGCGTTCATCGCCTTCGGACGGTCCATGACGAGTTCCGCCACGAAGCCGTGCCGGTCCACGCCGACGAATTCCCCGAACCGTTGCATACAGCCCTCCCGGTTAACGACCGTTGACCTGACTGACCGGGATCATGTCAGGTCGCGGCCCGGCTGGACCAGGACGGGTCGTTCAGCCCCTTCGGCTGAGCAGCCACGGCTCGATGACGCCGAGGCCACGCACGGGACGCTGCCACATCGGCTGCAACGCGAAGCGGTACGAAGGCGGCGGGCTGCCCGCACCCTCCCGAGCGGCCTTCTCCGCGGCCGCGGCCTCCGCCTCGGACACCGGCGCATCGCCGGTACGCCCCAGCTCCTCCGCGAACGCCTCGTCCACCAGCACCGTGTCCTTCGGCGCTATCGACGTGAGCCGGCTGGCGAGGTTCACGGTCGTGCCGAAGACATCGCCCATCCGCGTCGTGACCGTGCCGAACGCGATACCGACCCGCAGCTCGGGCATGGTCTCGTCGTTCGCCATGGTCTCGATCAGCCGCAGCCCGATCTCGGCGGCCAGGCCCGCGTCATCGGCCGCGTAGAGGACCTCGTCGCCCAGGGTCTTGATGAGCCGGCCGCCGTGCGCCGCCACCAGGTCGGAGCAGGTGGTCTCGAACGCCTCCACCAGCTCGCCCAGTTCCTCCTCCTCCAGCCGGCGGGTCAGACGGGTGAAGCCCACCAGGTCCGCGAAGCCGACGGCCAGCCGCCGGTCGACCATCTCCTCGTCGTCCTGGGCGCGCACGACCCGGCCGGTGGCCGCGGCGAGCTGCCGCCGCCAGACGTAGACGAGGAACTCCTCCAGCTCCGGGAGCAGCAGCTCGACCAGCGGATAGGTGATCTCCGTACGCGTCAGCCCGGAGTCCTGCGGCTCGGTCAGCCCCTCCAGGAAGGAGTCGATCTGCCAGTCGGCGAGACGGGCCGTGGTCTGGCCGGTGGAACGGGCGACCTGTACGGCCATCGCCTCGCTCAGCAGCCCCGCCTCGACGAGACCGGCAAGACGCCGCAGCGCCAGCACATCGGCCTCGGTGAGTGCCTTGACCTGGCCGATGTCGGCGAAGCCCATGGCACGCCAGAAGCGGGCCGCGAGATCCATCGAGACGCCGGCGCTACGGGCCGCCTGGAAGGGCGTGTAGCGGCGGTCGGCTCCGAGGATGAGTTGTTCGAGGCGGACGGCGATGTTGTTCTCGTCGTTGTCGCCGTGCTCCTCGGCCCCTGCGGGGTCGCCGGTGGTGGGTTCGGCGCCCGCGGCACCGTCACCGTCATCGGTTTCCGTATCGCGCGGGGTGGCGCCCGAGTCGTCGGCGTTCACCGGCCGCTCCCTGTCCGATCCCTGCGCACTGCCCTTCCGATCACTGCTCGCCCGAGGTCCGCTCCCTGGCGAACCGCCTCAACGATACGGCAGGTGTGCTCTGGCTCACTCTCACATGTCCGCTCTGACCACGGAAGGGGTCTTGACGCGTCGGCGCGCCGGGCCCAAGGCGGCGGGCGCGGACGTGCGGCCCACCGCGGCCAGGAAAGTCCGCGGGACGGGTGCGGCCGTTCGGTGCGCATGCCCGCCGGACGGGGCCGGGCCCGGGTCGTGGCCACGTGCCCCGCAGGACACCGCACGGCTCCGGCCCGGGCGCACGCGGACGCTCTCAGCTCGACGGTGCGCCGCGCCCGTCGCCGTCGCCGCCGTCCCCCGCCGGGCGCAGATGCACGATGTCGCCCGCCCCGACCGGCTGCTGAACGCCGTCGCCGGTCGCCAGGACCAGCCGGCCGTCTCCGTCGATGGCCACGGCCTCGCCGACGATCGCGGTGTCGCCGGGGAGTTCGGCGCGTACGGTGCGGCCCAGCGTGGCGCAGCCCGCCGCGTACGCCTCCTGGAGATGGCTGGCCACGGGGTCGCCGGCCGCCGCCTGCCACTCGCCGTACCAGTGCGCGAACGACCGCAGGACGGCCCGCAGCAGCGTGTCGCGATCGGTGTTGTGCGCCCCGGCGAGCGCGAGTGAGCCCGCGGTGGGCACCGGCAGCTCCCGCTCGTGCAGCGAGACATTGAGGCCGATGCCGACGACCACGCCCTCGCCGGCCCGCTCGGCGAGGATGCCGCCGGCCTTGCGCTCGTCACCGTCGACGGTCACCAGCAGGTCATTGGGCCATTTGAGCGCCGTGTCGACGCCGGCCTCGCGGGAGAGCGCCGCTGCGGTGGCGACGCCGGTGAGCAGCGGCAGCCAGCCCCAGCGCTCCTGCGGCACGCGGGGAGTGAGGTAGACGGAGAAGAAGAGCCCGGAGCGGGGCGGCGCCGACCAGCGGCGGTCCAGCCGGCCACGGCCCGCCGTCTGCTCCTCGGCGACGAGCACCGCCCCCTCGGCCACGCCCTCCGCGGCCCGTTCCGCGAGGTCGGTGTTGGTCGAGCCGGTGCTGGCGACGATGTCGATGCTGGTCCACGGCGTCTCGGGACGCAGGAGGGCCCGGCGCAGGGCCGTGGCGTTCAGGGGCGGGCGCTCCAGGTCGCTCCAGCGCCCGGCGTCGGCAGCTCCCGAACCGCTGTCCCCGGCCGAGGGGCGGCCATCTTTGTCCCGGTTTTCCGGTGGTTGAGGCGTCATGGGCCCAGCCTAGGTGTGGTCAACGACGCAGTGCCTCAGAGCAGTCCCGCCGATACGCTACGAGGCGGTAGCCCACCCCGTATCACTCTCCGTACGAGCACCAGTCCAGGACGAGCAGGAGCCGCATCCCGATGTCCGAGCCGGAAGCAAACATCCACACCACCGCGGGCAAATTGGCGGATCTGCAGCGGCGGATCGATGAAGCCACCCACGCCGGTTCCGCCCGTGCGGTGGAAAAGCAGCACGCAAAGGGGAAGCTGACGGCGCGTGAGCGCATCGATCTGCTTCTGGACGAGGGCTCGTTCGTCGAGCTGGACGAGTTCGCCCGGCATCGCTCGACGAACTTCGGCCTTGAGCAGAACCGGCCGTACGGCGACGGTGTGGTCACCGGCTACGGCACGGTCGACGGCCGCCCGGTCGCGGTGTTCTCCCAGGACTTCACGGTCTTCGGCGGCGCGCTCGGCGGCGTCTTCGGCGAGAAGATCGTCAAGGTGATGGACTTCGCCCTGAAGAACGGCTGCCCGGTCATCGGCATCAACGACTCCGGTGGCGCGCGCATCCAGGAGGGCGTCGTCTCGCTGGGCATGTACGGCGAGATCTTCCGCCGCAACACCCATGCCTCGGGCGTGATTCCGCAGATCTCGCTGATCGTCGGCCCGTGTGCGGGCGGCGCGGTCTACTCCCCCGCGATCACGGACTTCACCGTCATGGTCGACCAGACGTCGCACATGTTCATCACGGGCCCGGACGTCATCAAGACCGTCACCGGCGAGGACGTGGGCTTCGAGGAGCTGGGCGGCGCCCGGACGCACAACAGCACCTCGGGCGTGGCGCACCACATGGCGGGTGACGAGAAGGACGCCATCGACTACATCAAGGCGCTGCTGTCCTACCTGCCCTCGAACAACCTCTCCGAGCCGCCGGCCTTCCCCGAGGAGGCGGACCTGGAGACCTCGGACCACGACCGCGAGCTGGACGTCCTGATCCCGGACTCCGCGAACCAGCCGTACGACATGCTGAGCGCCATCGAGCATGTGCTGGACGACGGCGAGTTCCTGGAGACCCAATCGCTGTACGCGCCGAACATGATCACCGGCTACGGCCGTGTCGAGGGCCATTCGGTGGGCGTCGTCGCCAATCAGCCGATGCAGTTCGCCGGGATCCTGGACATCAAGGCGAGCGAGAAGGCCGCGCGGTTCGTGCGGACCTGCGACGCGTACAACATTCCCGTGCTGACCTTCGTGGACGTGCCCGGCTTCCTGCCCGGCACCGACCAGGAGTGGGACGGCATCATCCGGCGCGGCGCGAAGCTGATCTACGCCTACGCCGAGGCGACCGTCCCGCTGATCACGATCATCACCCGCAAGGCGTTCGGTGGCGCCTACGACGTCATGGGCTCCAAGCACCTGGGCGCGGACCTCAACCTCGCCTGGCCGACCGCGCAGATCGCGGTGATGGGCGCGCAGGGCGCGGTCAACATCCTCTACCGCCGCACGCTCGCCGAGATCGAGGACCCGGCGGAGCAGGAGTCGAGGCGCCAGGAGCTGATCCAGGAGTACGAGGACGCGCTGCTGAACCCGTACGTCGCGGCCGAGCGCGGCTACGTGGACTCGGTGATCATGCCGTCCGAGACCCGCAGGCACGTCGTACGGGGGCTGCGCACGCTGCGCAACAAGCGGGAGTCGCTGCCGCCGAAGAAGCACGGCAACATCCCGCTCTGATCCGGCAGCATCCAGCCGAGGAGGCCGATTCCGATGTTCAAGGTCGTACGGGGCAACCCGACCCCTGAGGAGCTGGCCGCCGCACTCGCGGTGGTCCAGGCCCGCGCGGCGGCCGCCGCCGCCGTCGAGCCGGGCAGCGCCGCGGGCAACGAGTGGTCCGATCCGGCGTCGGCGATTCCGGCCCGCCGGCTGCCGCACCCGGGGCCGCGCGCGTGGCGCACGAGTTTTTGGCCGCGCTGAGCAGCCGGTGACTCCCGGCCGCGGCGGCCGGGAGTCACCGCCCCCGGGACAGATCGGTGCACAGTGCACTGACTAGTTCTTTTGCGTCGTGACGCCTGAGTACGCGTACTCACGGGGCACAGCCCGTACCCGCGCCCGATGGACCTCCTGCAGTTGTGAGTAACCCCCCCCCTCCCCCCCCCGGGGCAGGGCGAGGGGC
>NZ_JBICZL010000014.1:147661-229171 GCF_043201875.1 Streptomyces sp. NPDC048248 | reverse complement strand
TCTGGCGTTGACTTTTGGCACGCTGTTGAGTTCTCAAGGAACGGACGCTTCCTTTGTGCCTGTTTCACCAGGCTCTCCGGGCGCTTCCCTTCGGTGTTTCACACTCTATCAGGCCTTTTCGCTCCTCCGAACCGCCGCTTTTCTGTAGACATACAGAAAGGCACGCGTTCGAGAATCTCGATCAAGACTCTGATGGGGTGCCGCCCACTCTCGCCTTCCGCAGTAATTTGCGGTCTGACTGTCCGGGGCAGGTGTCAGACAGTACAGCTCGGCTGTGGGCGAGGCAAATCGATTCGGCGGAGCTCGGGGGCCTTCGGCCGGTGTCGCTCATGCGGAACCGTCAGTTCTTATGACTTACGCTTCTGAACGGTGCGCTGTCCAGGACAGGTAGTGACGGCGGCCTGATAGATCTCCACCCCTGGGAGGCTTCCCATGACCACCGTGACGTCCCCGCTCGCCGGACGCGCCATCGGACTCGCGGCTGTGCCCGATCCGGTGTTCTCCGGAGCAATGGTGGGTCCCGGTACCGCCATCGATCCGGTCCGTGAGCCGTCCGAGGCCGTTGCGCCCGTTGACGGCGTTGTCGTTTCACTGCACCCTCATGCCTTCGTGGTCGTCGACGCGGCCGGCCATGGAGTGCTGACGCACCTCGGCATCGACACCGTTCAGCTCAACGGCGAAGGCTTCCAGCTCCTCGTCAACAAGGGCGACACGGTGCAGCGGGGCCAGGCGGTCGTGCGCTGGAACCCGGCCGCGGTCGAGGAGGCCGGCAAGTCACCGGTGTGCCCCGTCGTCGCGCTGGAGGCCACCGCCGACTCGCTCGCCGATGTGCGTGAGGACGGCGACATCAAGTCGGGCGACTCGCTCTTCACCTGGCAGTAGCCGGGCGCCGTTCCTGACGGCAGGTACGACATCCACCGCGGCGGCACGGACCGCCGCATCAACCGGAGACGGGTGAAATGGAGACAACGCTGCGAGGCGTCGGCGTGAGCCACGGCGTGGCCATCGGCGAGGTGCGCCACATGGGCACGGCGGTTCTCGAACCGCCGGCCAAGCAGATCCCGGCCGAAGAGGCGGAGCGCGAACAGGGGCGCGCCCGCCAGGCCGTGGAAGCCGTGGCCGCCGACTTGATCGCGCGGGGGAATCTGGCGGGTGGCGAGGCACAGGCCGTGCTCGAGGCCCAGGCCATGATGGCGCAGGACCCTGAGCTGATGGCCGACGTCGAGCGGCGGATCGCTGTCGGCAGCACCGCCGAGCGCGGTGTCTACGACGCGTTCGCGGCCTACCGGGCGCTGCTGGCAGGTGCCGGTGAGTACCTCGCCGGGCGGGTCGCCGACCTCGATGACGTGCGGAACCGGATCGTCGCCCGGCTGCTGGGCGTGCCGATGCCGGGTGTGCCGGACAGTGACGAGCCGTATGTGCTGATCGCCCGCGATCTGGCGCCGGCCGACACGGCACTGCTGGATCCCGCGCTGGTGCTCGGGTTCGTGACCGAGGAGGGCGGGCCGACCAGCCACAGCGCGATTCTGGCGCGTGCGCTGGGTGTGCCGGCCGTCGTCGCCCTGCCCGGTGCGGGTGAGCTCGTCGAGGGCACGGTGATCGCGGTGGACGGCAGCACCGGTGAGATCTTCGTCGAGCCCGGTGCCGACAAGCGGGCGTCGCTGGAGCAGGCCGCGGCGGCGCGCAAGGCCGCGCTGGCCGCGTCGTCCGGTCCCGGCGCGACCTCCGACGGGCACAAGGTGCCGCTGCTGGCGAACATCGGCGGGCCGGCGGATGTGCCGGCCGCGGTCGACGCCGGTGCCGAGGGCGTCGGTCTCTTCCGGACCGAGTTCCTCTTCCTGGACGACAGCGAGAAGGCGCCGTCCGAGGACAAGCAGGTCGACGCGTACCGCAAGGTGCTGGAGGCCTTTCCCGAGGGCCGGGTCGTGGTGCGGGTGCTGGACGCCGGTGCCGACAAGCCGCTGGACTTCCTGACCCCGGGCGATGAGCCCAACCCGGCGCTGGGTGTGCGGGGTCTGCGGACGCTGCTCGACCACCCGGACGTGCTGCGCACGCAGCTCACGGCGCTGTCGAAGGCCGCCGAGGGGCTGCCGGTCTACCTCGAGGTCATGGCCCCGATGGTGGCGGACCGGATCGACGCCAAGGCGTTCGCGGATGCCTGCCGGGACGCCGGGCTCGAGGCGAAGTTCGGCGCGATGGTGGAGATTCCGTCCGCCGCGCTGCGCGCCCGCTCGATCCTGCAGGAGGTGGAGTTCCTGTCGTTGGGCACCAACGACCTGGCGCAGTACACCTTCGCCGCGGACCGCCAGGTGGGTGCCGTCTCGCGTCTGCAGGATCCGTGGCAGCCGGCGCTGCTGGACCTCGTGGCGGCTTCGGCTGAGGCCGCGAAGGCCGAGGGCAAGAGCTGTGGCGTCTGTGGCGAGGCTGCCTCCGATCCGCTGTTGGCGTGTGTGCTGACCGGGCTCGGGGTCACCAGCCTGTCGATGGGTGCGGCGTCGATTCCCTACGTCCGCTCGACGCTGTCGAAGCACACGCTGGCGCAGTGCGAGCGTGCGGCGTCCGCGGCGCGTGCGGCGGACACCGCCGAGGACGCGCGGGCTGCCGCGCAGGCGGTGCTTTCCGGGGAGTGATCCCGCGCGGCGCCCGTGCGTCGCTGGAGATTTGATGGCCGTCCCGCCCTTTGTGGCGGGGCGGCCATTTGCCTTTGTGCGCTGACCTGCGCGGATGGTGCCTGCGGCGCAGGTGGTCAGCGGTGGCGGTGTTCCTCCGTCGGGGGTGTGAGGGTGAGTCCGGGGGCGTAGTCGACGCCGTGCTCGGGTGGGATCGGTTCGCCGGTTTCAGCGTCCGTGCAGTAGGCGGTGAAGACCTCGGCCGCGGTGAGCGGGCAGGGCCAGCTGTCCCGCAGGGACCAGCCGCGGACGGTGTCGTGGGTGCCGGCGGTGGTGCCCTCGGCGGTGGTGCGGGAGACGATGCCGCCCGGTGTGCGCAAGGCGAGGCCGGTGGCGAGGACGGTGCAGAAGACCAGGGTGGTGGCTTCGGAGAGCTGGAGGCGGCCGCCGTCGCTGCTGGTGGCGTGCAGGATGGCCAGGAGGGACGGCTCACCCGCCGGGATGCTGCACACCAGGTGGTGAGTTCCCTCGCCGAGAGCTTCGAGGAGTTGCCTGAGGACGTGGGTGGCGCGGGCGAAGGCGGCGTGTGCGAGGTCCTCGCCGCAGTCCTCGCAGGTGCCGGCGCGGGCCAGAAGGGCGGAGGCGCGCTCCCAGTTGGCCTGGCGGTCGGCTTCTTCGACGAGTAAGGGCAGGAGCTGCTTCAGCGGCTCGCCGGCGTACGGCAGGGTGGCGCCGGTGCAGGCCACTTCGGCGGTGTAGCGGGTGCGGCTGTCGGGGCGGTCGGGGTCGAGGGCGAGGTCGGCGCAGTAGTCCTCGTAGGCGGCCGGGTCGAAGAGGCTGAGGGTGGTGAGGACGCCCTCGGAGGCGAGGGTGCTCAGCAGGGCCTCCATCTCCTGGAGGTAACTGCGGTGGTCGTCGAACGGGAAGGTGCGGTAGCGGCGCATCGCCGCGAAGTCCCGCTCGTCGGCCAGGACGGCGGCGGTGCTGGGGACTTCGCGGCGCAGGGTGCGGCGGGCGCGGGCCTGGTCGGTGGGCCGGGATGCGGATGTCATGACTCCCCCTCAGTGAGATGCTCTGCATCGAACGTCACTTGTCACTGAGAGTAATCACGGGGTCTGACAACGGCGGTCCCGGCCGGGCGGTCAGGGGGCTGTCATGGCCGCCCGGATGAGCCTTCCTTGGCGCGGTCGTCGGCGATGCGCTCGTAGAAGCGGAGCAGTTCCAGGTTGTCGACGGAGCCGGGGTTGACGGCCTTTTCGAGGGGCGTGCCCTGGAGGAGGCGTTTGACGGGGACCTCGATCCGCTTGCCGGTCAGGGTGTGCGGCACTCCGGGGGCCTCGATGATGTCGTCGGGGACGTGGCGGGGCGAGAGCTGCTCGCGGATGGTCCGCTTGATGCGGTCGCGGAGGGCGTCGTCGAGAGTGGCGTCGGGGGCGAGGTGGACGAAGAGGGGCATCCAGTAGCCGCCGTCGGGGAGTTCGAGGCCGATGACGAGGGATTCGCGGATCTCGGGGAGCCGTTCGACCGCCTCGTAGATGTCGGCGGACCCCATGCGCACGCCCTGGCGGTTGAGGGTGGAGTCGGAGCGGCCGTGGATGACGACGCTGCCGCGGGAGGTGACGGTGATCCAGTCGCCGTGCCGCCAGACGCCGGGGTACATGTCGAAGTAGCTGTCGTGGTAGCGGCTGCCGTCGGGGTCGTTCCAGAAGCGGATGGGCATCGAGGGCATCGGGTTGGTGACGACGAGTTCGCCGACCTCCTCGATGACGGGTTCGCCCTGGGGGTCCCATGCCTGCAGGTCGGTGCCGAGACACGGGGCCTGGAGTTCGCCGATGTGGACGGGGAGGGTGGGGACGGCGCCCGCGAAGCAGCTGCAGACGTCCGTGCCGCCGCTGACGGAGGCCGTCCACAGGTCGGCGCCGCCCTCGGCGAAGCTGTCGTGCAGCCAGCGGAAGCCGTCCGGTGGGAGCGGGGAGCCGGTGGTGGCGACGCAGGTGATGGCGGAGAGATCGAGGTCGCGGGCCGGGTGGATGCCGGCCTTGCGGCAGGCCATGACGTAGGCGGCGGAGGTGCCGAAGACGGTGGCGCGGGTGGTTTCGGCGACCCGCCACTGGGCGGCGATGTCGGGGTGGCCGGGGCTGCCGTCGTAGAGCACGATCGTGGAGCCCACCAGGAGGCCGGCGACGAGGAAGTTCCACATCATCCAGCCGGTGGAGGTGTACCAGAAGAAGCGGTCGTCGGGGCCGAGGTCGCAGTGCAGGCCGGTCTGCTTGAGGTGTTCGAGCAGGATGCCGCCCTGGGACTGGACGATGGCCTTGGGCAGGCCGGTGGTCCCGGAGGAGTACAGGACCCACAGCGGGTGGTCGAAGGGGACCTGTTCGAAGACCGGTTCGATGTCCTGGGAGGTCAGGTCCGACCAGTTCAGGGCGCCTTCGGGGGCCGGGGTGCCGAGCAGCGGGATGTGGACGACGGCGCGGAGCGTGGGAAGTTCCGCGCGGAGTTCGGTGACGGTGTCGCGGCGGTCGTGTTCCTTGCCGCCGTAGCGGTAGCCGTCGACGGTGAACAGGACGACCGGTTCGATCTGCTGGAAGCGGTCCAGCACGCTGCGGGCGCCGAAGTCGGGGGCGCAGGAGGTCCATACGGCACCCACCGCGGCGGTGGCGAGGAGGGCGACGACGGCCTGCGGGATGTTCGGGACGTAGCCGCTGACGCGGTCGCCGGGGCGGACGCCGAGGCGGCGGAGTTCGGCGGCCAGCGCGCCGACCTGGGAGCGGAGGGTGGCCCAGGTGACGGGGGTGGGCTCGTGGGTCTCGTCCACGTAGAGCAGCGCCGGGGTGTCGGCGCGCGCCGGGTCCTCCGCGGCGCGCAGGGCGTGCTCGGCGTAGTTGAGGGTGGCGCCGGGGAACCAGCGGGCGCCGGGCATCGCGCGGTCGGCGAGCACGGTGTCGTAGGGGGTGGTGAAGCGGACGTCGAACCATGCGGCGGTGGCTTCCCAGAAGCGGGACAGCTCGTCGACGGACCAGCGGTGCAGGGCGGCGTAGCTCGCGGCGGGGTCGCCGGGGACGGGGGCCGGTGCGCCGTGGTGCTCCGCGGCCCAGGCGTGGAAGCGGGTGACCTGTGCGCCGGCGATGCGGTCCTGGCCGGGCTGCCAGAGGGGCTCCGGCCGGTCGTCGGACTGCGGTGCGGTGGTCATGATGCGGCTCCCGGGCGGTACGCGTCGTGTGCGTCGGGCGCGCACAGCGGTGGTTCCCCGGCGTGGCGAGGGTGTGCGCGTGACACGGCTTGGCAGGACGATGCCATGTGATCGTCTTGTGCACCAGGGTGGGCCCCCCACATTCGGGGGGTGGCGGATGTGGTGCGGCCACGGGGTGCGGGCCGCGGGAGCCGGTTTCGGACATTGTCGGGCGCCGGGGTGACCGGCGGGTGGCCGGACCTGCCGCACAACAGGTGAACGGCAGTTGAACGGAGCCCGATCGCGGCGATGTCGATGGCAGGCTGACCGGCATGGACGGGCGGGATCTGGTGCGGTCGGTACAGATGGTCAGGGCGGTGGGCACGGCGCAGGGGCTGCGGTCCGTGCGGGCGGCGTGGCAGCGGCGGAGAGCGGACGCGCTGGCTCTGCCGCGGCAGGGTGCGGAGCGGGCGCGGGTACCGGGAACCGCGAGCGGCGCCGAGTCGCAGCCCGGGGGCGGCGTGGTCCACTTCGCGCGGTCGTCGCTGCGGGTGCGGGTGGCGTCGGGCGGCGCGGTGTTCTGCGGCTGGGACGGTGCCGGGCCGGAGCCGTCGTACGCGCTGGCGGCCTGTCCCGAGGTCGACAACAGGGCGGTGCTGGAGCCGGACCGGGAGGGCGGTTGGCGGGTCGTCTCCGAGCGGGTGACGGTGGCAGTGTCGCGGTTCGGCGCGGTGGAGGTGCGTACGCCCGGTGGGGTGGTGCTGCGGCGGGAGCTGCCGCCGCGCTGGTGGGACCGTACGGACGAGGTGCCGACCGGGGACGGCGCCGGTGGTGGGGCAGCTCCCGAGGAGGGTCCAGGGTCGCGGTGGGTGCAGCGCTCGGAGGTGGCGGCCGACGCGCGGTTCTTCGGTCTGGGTGGCCGTTCCCGCGGTCCGCGACTCCGCGACGGCTCGTACCGCCTGTGGAACTCCGCTCCGGACGGCGTCGCGGCGCCGGAGGAGGATCCGGCGTCCCTGACGATGCCGGTGCAGCTGGTGGTGGCCGACGCCGGGACGCATCTGATCTTCCATGACAACTCCTGGGACGGCCGGGTGGTGCTGCGTGAGGGGACGGAGGGCGCCGGCTCCGGGCACGACCGGCCCGGCACCTGCGAGGTGCGGATGGACGGCGGGCCGCTGCGCTACTGGGTGCTGGCCGGGACCCCGGCGCGGGTGCTGCTGGGCTGGACGGCGCTGACCGGGGCACCCGCGCTGCCGCCCCGGTGGGCGCTGGGTCCGCAGCACGCTCTCGGGGGCTCGGGTGGTGAGGAGGAGGTGCGCCGGGCGGTCGCGGGTTACCGGGAGCACGGACTGCCGCTGTCCGCCGTCCACCTGGGCGCCGGTCATCACGACGGGCGCCGGGCCTTCAGCGTCGATCGGAACCGCTTTCCCGATCTGCCGGGTCTGGCGGAGGAGTTGCGGGCCGACGGGGTGCGGATGGTGTCGGTCGTGGAGCCGGCGGTGCGGGCGCGGACCGGTGACGCGGTGTACGACGGCGGGGCCGCGGCCGAGGTGTTCGTGCGGGACGCGCGGGGGCGGGAGGTGCGCGGTGTGGTCGGGCCCGGTGAGTCGGTGTTCCCCGATTTCACCGACGCGCGGGTGCGCAAGTGGTGGGGCGGGCTCTACGCGGAGCGGCTGGCGCAGGGGTTCGCCGGTGTCTGGCACGACCGGAACGAGCCGGTGTCCTGTGCGGCGTTCGGTGAGGCGACCCTGCCGCGGTCGGCCCGGCACGCGCTGGAGGGCCGGGGCGGTGACCACCGGGAGGCGCACAACCTCTACGGCCTGACGATGGCGCGGGCCGCCTACGAAGGCTGGGGTGAAGTGCGGCCTGCGGAGCGGCCGTTCCTCTTCTCGCGGTCGGGCTGGGCGGGCCTGCAGCGGTACGGGGGCGCCTGGTCGGGGAAGGTGGCATCGGGCTGGCCCGGGCTGCGGGCGGCACTGTCGCAGGTGCTGGGCCTGGGGTTGTGCGGGGTGCCTTACAGCGGTCCCGATGTCGGCGGGGGGTGTGCGGCACCGTCCCCGGAGCTCTATCTGCGGTGGTTCCAGCTGGGCGCTCATCTTCCGCTGTTCCGTACGCATACGGCGTTCCGGGCGGGGCGGCGGGAGCCGTGGGAGTTCGGGCCGGAGGTGCTGGAGCACGCGCGTGCGGCCTTGCGCGAGCGGGCCCGGCTGCTGCCGTACTTCGACACCCTGGGGCAGTTGGCGCGGCTGACGGGCGCGCCGTACGTCCGGCCGGTGTGGTGGAACTCGCCGCGGGACCGGGCGCTGCGGAACTGCGAGGACGCCTTTCTCCTGGGGGACGCGCTGCTGGTTGCGCCGGTGCTGGAGTCGGGGGCGACGCGACGGGCGGTGCGGTTGCCGCGCGGGCGGTGGTACGACACCGCGACCGGGCAGGTCCACGAGGGGCCGGGGCAGGTGGTGGTCGACGCGCCGTTGTCGCGAATACCCGTGCTGGCGCGGGCCGGTGCAGTGCTGCCGGTGGTGGGCGCGGACGGCGGCACGGAGTTGGAGGTGTGGGCGCCGGCCGCGGGGCGGCGGGGCGGCGGTCTGGTGGTGCCGGACGCCGGCGACGGGTGGCGTCGGCCCGATGTACGGCGTTACACCGCGCAGTGGGAGGGGGACCGGGTGGTCGTGGCGCGGCAGGACGGGGGCGCGGTGGAGTATCCGGTGCGGGTCCGGGGGATATCGGGCGCCTGACGCGCGTCGTCGGCCCCATGCGGACTCACCGAGGCCGCGTGGCGAGGGTGCTGGGGTGGTCGGCGGTCTTCCGCCGGCGCGGTGGGACTGGTAGACGGGGGCCATGCCGAGACTTGCTGCCGCGCTGCGCGGCCTCGCCGTCACTGCCGCCGCCCTGATGACCGTCACCGCCGTGCCGTCGAGCGCGGCGGTGGGCGCCGATACCCGTACGGGGCCGGTCGCCCCGGCGGCCGGTGGCCCCAAGGCGCCCGAGGAGTTCGTCGCGTTGCGCGACGTGGATCGCACCATCATCCAGGAGATGCGCTACTTCACTCCGCACAACTTCATGGGTGTGCGGGTGACCGGCTACCGCGCGCCGACCTGCCTCGTCACGCGGGACACGGCGCGGGCGCTGCACCGGGCGCAGCTGTCGTTCCTGCGGCGTGGCTACTCCCTCAAGGTCTACGACTGTTATCGGCCGCAG
Organism: Streptomyces sp. NPDC048248; assembly: GCF_043201875.1. Classification (NCBI taxonomy): domain Bacteria; kingdom Bacillati; phylum Actinomycetota; class Actinomycetes; order Kitasatosporales; family Streptomycetaceae; genus Streptomyces; species Streptomyces sp. NPDC048248. The sequence continues at coordinate 220,192 of NZ_JBICZL010000014.1, read as the reverse complement.
CGAGCGGTGGACCACTTCGTGGCCTGGGCGAAGGACCTCGACGACGAGCGGATGAAGGCGGAGTTCTATCCCCGGGTCGCGAAGTCGGCGCTGTTCCGTGACGGCTATATCGCGGAGAAGTCGGGGCACAGCAGGGGCAGCACCGTCGATCTGACGCTGGTGCGGCTGCCCGCGCTGCCGACCCGGCCGTACGTTCCGGGTGAGCCGCTCGCCGCGTGCTACGGGCCGAAGGAGGCCCGCTTCCCGGACAACTCGCTGGACATGGGCACCGGCTTCGACTGCTTCGACACCCTGGCGCACACGCTCGACCCGCGGATCACCGGCCGGCAGCGGGCGAACCGTCTGCTGCTCAAGGACGGTCTGGAGCGGGCCGGGTTCGTGAACTACGAGAGCGAGTGGTGGCACTACACCTTCACGCCGGAGACGTTTCCGGACACCGCTTTCGACTTCCCGGTCTCCCGGGGGTCGTTGGGCGGGCGCTGAGCTGCCCTGCCTTGTCGGCGGCGGTCGGACCGTGGGACGTCAGCAGGACGGGGGCGGACAACGCGTCGGTGAGGGCGTCCGTCCAGGCGCGCGGGTCGCCGCCCGGTGACTGCCAACGGTCCGGCCGGGCGCTCGACAACCGCTCGGTGAGTCGCTGTTGGCGGGTGAGGTCACCTGGCAGCGCGGCCGGGATGTGGTCCATCGGTCCGTCGGGGGTGCGGTAGCGGCGGACGATCCGCAGCGCGCCGTGCCGGGCCGGTGCGTCCAGGTGTGTCACGGCGAGCCCGTCCACTCCCCCGCAGGCCGCGATGGCGTAGGCATGCGCGGGGGCGTCGAAGTGGCCGCCGCGGAAGGCTCCCTGCCAGCGGCCGTGCCCGTTGTGCCGCTCGGGGAGGGCCGTCGTCACGGTCGGGTCCTCGGTGACGAGTGGTCCCGGCCCGTGCCGGGTGGTGTAGGTGCGTACGACGCCGAGGCGGAGCGCGGCCCGGGGCAGGCCGGCTTCGGCGAGGAGTGTTTCCGCGCCGTCGAAGGTGGTGGTCGACCAGGTGGTGTACGGGTGGAAGCCGTGCCACTCGTCGAGGAGGACGCCCTGGGCGCCCTCGAAGACGACGGGTCCGCGGTGCAGCAGCCGGGGCAGATGGGTTTCGTCGACGAGCGTGACGTGGTCGGCGAAGGCGCGGAAGGCGTCCACGCAGGCGTCGACCGGCGGAGCCCCGAGCAGGCCGAGCGGACCCAGCGCGTCGGTGAGGCGGTCGCGGAGCAGGGTGAGGGTGCGGCGCAGCGCGGTGCGGGAGGTGCAGTCGCCCGCGGTGGGCGCGTCGGCCGGGTGGGCCAGTGCGTACGCGGCGGTCTCGCCGATGCCCATGCCGCAGGAGCCGTGCCGGGCGCTGCCGCGGGCCCGTTCACGGGCCCGGTTGGCCGCCGCGTGGTACGGCGTGGTGAGGCGTGCCCGCCGGTCGACGGTCAGCAGGGCGAGCGGTTCCGCGACGCCCAGGGAGGCGAGGTGGCGGGCCTCCGCGGCGAGGGCGAGCGGATCCACCAGCATCAGGTGGGAGAGGTGGGTGGGGACGGCGCTGAAGGTGCCCGAGCCGAATTGGGCGAAGGTGTGATGGCGGCCGTCGGTGGTGACGACGTTGTGCGCGGCCTGGGCGCCGCCGTTGAACCGGACCACCGCCGCCACCGGCGCCGCGCCCGGTGGGAAGGCGCCGCAGAGCCGGTCGACGACGGTGCCCTTGCCGGCGTCGCCGTAGCCGAGGTCGACCACGATGGTGTGCACGGGAGGGCCTCTCTGTGACGCTCCCCGGGCGGGGCCGGGAAGCTGATTGCCGTGGCGGTAGAGGGACTTCAGAGCCGGGTGGTGCCGCCACTGCCCGCGTCGGAGGTGCTGTCGAGCAGCGGGCCCGAGGAGCGGGCGACGGTGCCGCGGCGGCTGCTGAGCGGGGCGAGCGCCTTGCCGACGCTGGCGCCCGCATCGGAGCCGAGGTCGGCGAGGTCGTCGAGGCCGGCTGCGAGGTCGATGGCCTCCTCGCCGAGGCCGATGGTCAGCGCGATGGTCTCGCAGACGGCGGAGAGGTCGTCGAGTTCGATGACGTTCTGGCCGAGCAGCTTGCGCCAGGTGCTCTGTACCGCGGAGTTGCCGACGTGGGTGGCACCGGCCGGGATGATGAAGTAGACGTCGAACTTCCGGCGCACCTCGTCGAGGATCGTGGTGAGCGGGATGTCCTCGGTGACCTGGTCGCCGAGGACGGCGCGGATCTCGCGCGCCTTGACCTTGCCGTAGGGCATCTCGTCGCCGATGAGGAAGAGGTAGCCGCGGCGGCCGCGCTTCTCGTGGCAGTCGATGCTGGTGTGGCGGGCCATGGCGTACAGGGCGAGTTCGTAGGACTCGGTCATCTGACCGCCCCCGCCGCCCTCCAGGAGGATGTTGCCGAGGTCGTCGTCCATGCGGTTGTCGGATTCGAACTGGCCGAGCTGGAGCGGGACGCGGTCGCAGGTGGCGTCGCCGACCGCGCCGAAGAGGATCTGCGGGTGGGTGACGTAGCCCTTGCGCAGCAGGAGGCCGAACAGTTCCGGCAGCTTGGTCTGCAGCACGCGCGGCACGGACCGCATCGATCCGGTCACGTCGAAGAGTACGGAGACGGCGAGCGAGGTGGGGTGCTCGTCGGAGTCGCGGCTCTCCCGGACGGAGAGTCCCTCGGGGGCGAGTGAGGGGTGCGCCTTCCAGGTGTGGCGGGGTGCCGAGGTGGTGACGCGATCGCTGTAGTCGAAGGCGCCGGTGCCGGAGGCGGCGCGGTAGCTCGCCGCGGCGCCGTAGACGTCGGTGGACCAGGTTCCGCTGCCCATGGTGATTCCCCCTGTGTGGTGGACCGGTGCGTCGAACGGCCGGTGTGTGGGTGAGTGGTGGTGAGTGGGTGGGCGGTGAGGGGTGAGCTCACGCGCGCACGGCGGGCTCCGGCATCGTGAACGGCCGGAAGGTGCGCGGCCCGTACAGCTTGTCGAGAAGCTCGTCCAGCTCGGCCAGCAGCCGCCACGCGTCGTGCGGCCTGCGGGACTCGGCGGGGAGGGTGCAGCCGCGCAGGAAGGCGCGGAGCGGCTGCGGCGTGCGCTCCCCCATCAGGGCGCCCATCGTGCGGGACGCAAGGTGGATGTCGGTGGCCTCGGTCGCCGGTCGGCGGGCCGCGACCTCGGGCGGATAGTGCGCGCGGTGACGCTCGACCAGGGCGGGGACGCGGCTGCCGAGGGTGGTGCTGTAGCACCAGTCGACGAGGACCAGGCCGTGCAAGTCGGGGTGGATGAGGACGTGCTCGGGCAGGACGGCGCCGTGCACGCGGCCGGCGCGGTGCGCCCAGCCCAGGGCGACCAGGAGTCTGCGCCACATCCAGGCCGCGTCGCGCGGGTCGAGCCCTTCGGGGTGCGTGGCCCGGACCTCGGCCAGGGTGTGGAAGCCGGCCAGCGGGACGAGGGCGTTGACACGGCGCTCGACTCCGGTGTCGGCCTCGCGGTGCCGGAACGACGCGATCAGGCGGGGTGCGTAGGCACGGTGGCGGGGTTCGCCGTGTCGCGCCAGGCGTTCCAGTGAGCGGGCCTCGCGTTCCAGCAGGTCGTTGTCGGCGGCGGCGCGCGGGATCTTCAGCAGGGCGGGGTGCCGGGTGCCGTCGCGCTCGTACGTCGCCTCGCGGAGCACCGCGAGATCGCCGGTGGCTCGGGTGTCACCGAGGGTGTAGGTGTGGCGGCGGGTGGTCAGGGTCGGCCGCGCGGTGTCGCGGCGGCGCCGCCACAGCGCGCCCAGCCGGGCGAACTCGGCCTCGGCGAGCGGGCGTTCGGCGACCGGGGCGGCGTCGGGGTGCAGCAGCCGGGCGAGCCTGCGGTAGACACCGGCGGCTCGGGCGTCGTCCGGCGGGAAGAGGTCGGTGGGGCCGTGGGCGGCGGCGAGCGCGGCGCGGGCGGCGGCGCGGTCGCGGAGGGCGGCCGCGTCCGCGGGGACGGTCATCGCACGCTCTCCTCGCGGTCGGGGCGCAGCAGCGCCGGGTGCAGCAGGCGGGCGTCGCCCGCGCGGTAGAGGCGGGCGCGGGGTCCGCCCCGCGCTCCCCCACGAGCGGCGGTGGCACCGGTGGATTCGACGAATCCTGGGACGGAGAGCACCTTGCGGTGGAAGTTGCCCGCGTGCAGGGGGCTGCCCCAGATGGATTCGTAGACACCGCGGAGTTCGACGATGGTGAACTCCTCGCCGAGGAAGGCCGTGGCCAGCGGGGTGTACTCGATCTTCGCGCGGGCGCGGTCGAGGCCGTCGGCGATGATCCGCGCGTGGTCGAAGGCCGGCTGGAGCGGGGAGCGGGCGGGCGGGGCGCCCTCTGCGGGCCGGGGCACGGAACCACCCCCGTCGATCCCGTGCCCTCGGCCCTGTTCCGGGGGACGCAGCGCGGACGCGTCCGGTTCGGCGGCGTTTCGGGTGACCGCGCCGAGGTCCACATCGGCGATCGGGATCCAGGCCGCGGCGGAGGCGTCGCCGCCGCCGCGCGCCTCGGGGAGGTCCGGGGCGAAGGCGAGGTAGGCGACCGTGACGACCGGCATCCGGGGGTCCCGGCCGGGATCGCCGTACGAGCCGAGCTGTTCGAGGTGGACACGCTCCAGGGCCGCGGCGTCCAGGCCGGTCTCCTCCGCCAGTTCGCGCGCGGCGGCCTCGTCGAGCGTCTCGCGGCCGGGCCGTACGAAGCCGCCCGGCAGGGCCCAGGTGCCCTGGAAGGGCTTGCCGCCGCGCTCCACGAGCAGGACGTGCAAGGCGCCTTCGCGCAGGGTCAGGGCGACGATGTCGACGGTCACGGCGATGGCGGGGAACTCGCGCGGGTCGTACTCGGCGAGGAACGCGCCGTCGCCGCCGTCGGGTGCGCCGTCACTCCCGTTGTGCGCCTGCTCCGCGTCCACGACCGCCCCCGTTGGTAATTCTCACTTTGAGTCTTTCTCGGAACGAGAACAACATAGCACCGGGGGTCGGGGCGGTCCAGGGGCGACGGCGGACTTCCGCACCCGGTGGCCGCGTGGCACACTTCTGACGTTCCGTCAGATCTGTTGCCGGGGAGGGTCCGTGGCACGTGCGCGCAAGCCCGTGGTGCCGGGTTGGTTCGACCAGGACGCCGCGGATTTCCGGCTGTTGGGCACGCGTTGCCGGGCCTGCGGCGCGGTGTTCTTCCCGCGCGAGGACTTCTTCTGCCGCAACCCCCGCTGCGCCGGCGAAGAGCTGGACGAGGTGCCGCTGTCCCGCCGCGGCACGGTCTGGTCGTACACCGACGGCCGCTACCGCCCACCCGCCCCGTACGTCTCCGACCCGGACACGGAGTGGCAGCCGTACACCCTGGTCGCCGTGGAGCTCGCCGCGGAGAAGATGGTCGTGCTCGGGCAGGCCGCGCCCGGGGTCGCCCCCCGGGACCTCGCGGTCGGGACCGCGGTCGAGCTGGTGCCGGGCGTCCTCAACGAGGACTCCGAGCACATCTGGACGACCTGGCACTGGCGGCCGGTCGCCACCGGGCGGCAGGACGCCTCATGACCGGCGACGTGGCGGTACTGGGCGCCGGCATGCACCCCTGGGGAAAGTGGGGGCGCAGCTTCGTCGAGTACGGCACGAAGGCGGCCCGGGACGCGCTCGCCGACGCGGGCCTGGGGTGGCGTGACGTGCAGAGCGTGGTCGGCGCGGCCACGGTGCGCGGCGGCTACCCCGGCCATGTAGCGGGCGCCACCTTCGCGAAGGCGTTGGGCTGGCAGGGGGCCCGGGTGACCAGCGTCTACGCGGCCTGCGCCTCCGGGGCGCAGGCCATCGGCACCGCACGGGCGCAGATCCTGGCGGGTCTGGCGGACGTGGCCCTGGTGGTGGGGGCGGAGTCCGCGCCCAAGGGATTCTTCGCGCCGGCCGGGGGTGACCGTCCCGACGACCCGGACTGGTTGCGCTTCCGGGTGCTCGGCGCGACCAACCCGGCGTACTTCGGCCTGTACGCGCGCCGTCGGATGGCCCTGCACGGCGACACCGTCGAGGACTTCGCCCAGGTGAAGGTGAAGAACGCGGCGGCGGGCACGATGAACCCCTACGCGCGCTACCGCAAGCCCGTCACCGCGCAGGAGGTCGCCGCGTCTGCGGTGGTCGCCGATCCGCTGCGGCTGCTGGACATCTGCGCCACCTCCGACGGCGCCGCGGCGCTGGTCCTGAGCAGTATGGCCTTCGCCCGGCGGCAGGGTGCCGCGGACCCGGTCCGCATCCGCGCGGTCTCCACTGCCACCCCGCACTACCCCCGGACGGCTCTGGACCTGCCCGACATCGCCACCGACTCCGCGGCAGCGGTGCCGGAGCCCGCGACCGGGTTCCGGGCGTCGATCGCGCACCGCGCCTACGAGGAGGCCGGCATCGGGCCCGAGGATCTCTCGCTGGCCGAGGTCTACGACCTGTCCACCGCCCTGGAGCTGGAGTGGTACGAGGATCTGGGGCTGTGCGGCGCCGGGGACGCGGCGAAGCTGTTGCGCGACGGTGCCACGGCGCTCGGCGGGCGGTTGCCGGTGAACGCCAGCGGCGGGCTCGCGTCGTTCGGCGAGGCGGTACCGGCCCAGGCCGTCGCGCAGGTCTGCGAGTTGACGTGGCAGCTGCGGGGGCGCGCGGGCGGGCGGCAGGTGCCGGGGGCGCGGGTGGGTGTGACGGCCAATCAGGGTCTGTTCGGGCACGGCTCGGCGGTGGTCACCGTACGGTGAGGCGCGAAAACGGGAGACCAACAGGGTTGCTGTAGAGGCTGGTTGGATGCCACCGATGTGACGCGGCGGAGTTCCGGCCCTCCTCTCGGTGGGCTCACCTGTGCGTTCCGGACGCGATTCTTCGAAGACCTTGTGTGTGCGGCGGAGCAGCTGCCCGTACGCTCCGGAAGGATGCATGAACAGCGCGTGAACCGGGCGTCGTCGGGTACCCGGAGGCGGCATGCTGCTGCCGTGCCTACCTGGACCGACCAGCTCCGATTCGCCTTCCAGCCCGTCGTGAACCTCGCGACCGGGTCGGTCGCCGCGCTGGAGATACTCGCCCGCCCGGAGGACGGGGCGGTCGACGTGCCGGCGTCCGCGCGCCGCCAACCCGAGCTGGACGTCGAGCTGGCAGCACTCGCCGTACGCTCCGCGGCGCGCCAGGAGACGCTCCTGCCGCTGCACGTCAACGTGTTCGCCGCGACGGTCGCCGAGCTGCCGGCCCTCACCGCGCTCGGCAAGGCCGTACGGGACGTGGGCCGCCGGCCGTGGGAGATCACGCTCGATCTGGTCGGACCCTTCACCCACGTCCCGCACCGTTCGCTGCTGGAGTCGGTGGCGGGGCTGCGCGACGAGGGATACCGGATCTGCGCGGACGGGGTCGGGGAGGGGGATCTGCCGCTGCGGCTGCTCGGCGACCTCGCACCGGACCTCGTCAAGCTCGACGGATCCCTGTGCGCCGGGCTGGACGGCGACCGGGGACGACGGGCGGTGGTGACCGCGATGCACCAACTCTGCGAACAGGTGGGCGGGTTACTGGCCATCGAGGGGGTCGAGACGGAGCGGCAGTACGCGGCGGTGCGCGAGGCCGGGGTCCAGCTGGCACAGGGCCACCTCTTCGCCCCGCCCGCACGACGGCCGGCCGCCGACATCTATCTACCGCCCGCCCGCCCGGCAGCGGTGGGTGGGCCCCCGGCGCCGCACGGCCCGCCCGACGGGCCACCCGTCGCGCAGTTCCTGCAGCCCGCCGCGCTGCTGCCGATGTCCGCTTCCGCGGGCGCGGTGCGCAGCCATCTGACCGGTTTCCCCGCGGTGTCGGGGGTGCTGCTGGTGGACACCGACGGTGTCCCGGTCCGGGCCATCGACCGTGACCGGTTCCTGCTGTCCCTCTCCGGGCGGTACGGGCACGCGCTGTACGCCGACCGGCCGGCGCTGCGGCTCGCGGACCGGCCGCGGACGGTCGGCGCTGACGCCACCGCCTGGCAGGTGCTCGATGTGATCGCCGAGGGCGACCGGGTCCGGGCGGGGGACGATGTGGCGGTGGTGGACGAACGCGGCCGCTGCATGGGGGTGGTGCATCTCGCCGACATTCTGCGGGCGCTGACCGAGAGCCGGGTGGAGGAGGCCGCACGGCTCAACCCGCTGACCAGGCTGCCCGGTTCGGACGCGGTCAACGGCGAGGTCGACCGCTGGATCGCCGAGGGCCGGGCGTTCGCCCTGAGCTGGCTGGATGTGGACGGTTTCAAGCAGGTCAACGACGGCGCGGGTTTCGCGGCCGGCGATGAGCTGATCCGCGCGGTGGGGCGGGCGCTGGCAGCCGTCGCCGCCCGTGACCCTGCCGCCCGGGTGGGACACATCGGGGGCGACGACTTCCTGGTGCTCGCCGAGCCGCAGGCGCTCGACCCGTTCGCCGAGGCGGTGCTGGACGCTCCCTGGTCAGCGGGCGGGCTGCCGGTGACCCTCTCGCTGGCGACGGTTGTCTGCCCGCCCGGCAGCGTCACGGGCCACCAGCAGGCGGCGGCCGCGCTCGCCCCGCTGAAGAAGGCGGCCAAGGCGCTGGCGGGGGCGAGTTGGGTGCTCGGCCGTCCGGGCTCGGAGCGGACGGAACTGCGCCGTGGCACCGTCGCCCGGGTGCCGGGCCCGGCGGAACGGCCGTGCGGCAGCCCGGTCGGTCACGGAGGCGTACGCACGCGCGGCTGAGGGCGTGCGGCCGGACGCGGCACCCGTCCCGGCACCGTCGGTTGCGATCGGCAGACGGTGCTGTGCGTGACCTTGACGCTCCATGACGTGCGGTGAACACTTCCGGGTGTCAGTCGGCATCGCCGCACTCAGGCACCCCGGCCGCGGTGGCAGCGGCTGCGCGCTGCCCGCCTCGCCCACCGGCGGTTTGCTGACGCTCTGGCACGCTCGACGCCCATGCGGGCGGGGCACGGGGCAGCGGGGTCCCACCTCCGCCCCCCGGCGCCGCGGCACGGGTGGTACGCACCCTGCACGGAGGACCGGGGGACGCCCCCGGGCGAGGGCCTAGGAGCCGCCATGTATTCCAATGGGGACATCTTCGTCGGTGAAGTGATCGGCACCGCGATACTCATCCTCTTCGGCGCCGGCGTGTGCGCCGCCGTCACCCTGCACCACTCCAAGGCGAAGGCCGCGGGCTGGGTCGCGATCGCCTTCGGCTGGGGCCTCGGCGTACTCGCCGGGGCCTACACCGCCGCACCGCTGTCCGGTGGGCACCTCAACCCGGCCGTGACGGTCGGCTCGGCCGTCGCCGGCGGCACCGAGTGGTCGAAGGTGCCGCTCTACATCCTGGCGCAGATGGTCGGTGCGGCGATCGGCGCGGTGCTTGCCTGGGCGCTGTACTACGCGCAGTTCGCCGCCAACGCCGAACAGGCCAACGCCCAGCCGACGCTGGGGATCTTCTCCACCGCACCGGAGATCCGCAATCCGGTCGCCAACCTGCTGACCGAGGTGATCGCCACCATCGGGCTGGTGCTGCCGCTGCTGTTCTTCGGCGAGAACAAGGGCATCGGTATCGGTCAGGTCCCGGGCGAGGACGCGGGCGTCTACGGGTCCGGCATCAATGTGCTGCTCGTCGCGCTGCTGGTGGTCGGCATCGGGCTGTCGCTCGGCGGGCCCACCGGCTACGCCATCAACCCCGCCCGCGACCTCGGCCCGCGCCTCGTGCACGCGGTGCTGCCGATCCCCAACAAGGGCTCCTCCGACTGGGGTTACGCATGGGTGCCGGTAGCGGGTCCGCTCATCGGCGCGGTGCTGTCGGGGCTGGTGTACCTGGCGGCGTTCTGACCCCGGCGAGCCGGCCCCGTACTCCCTGCACCGAGACCTCAGGAGACATGACGTCATGACGGAGCACACCGAGAAGTACGTCGCCGCGATCGACCAGGGCACGACGTCGAGCCGCTGCATCATCTTCAACCACGCCGGAGCGGTCGTCGCCGTCGACCAGCGTGAGCACCGCCAGATCTTTCCCCGGCCGGGCTGGGTCGAGCACGACGCCACCGAGATCTGGTCGAAGGTGCAGGCCGTGGTGGCGGGCGCGCTCGCCAAGGCGGGGCTGCGCACGGACCAGCTGAGTGCCCTGGGCATCACCAACCAGCGGGAGACCACGGTCCTGTGGGACCGGGCGACCGGCCGGCCGGTGCACAACGCCATCGTCTGGCAGGACACCCGGACCTCTCAGCTCTGTGCCGAACTGGGCGGCGCGGACGGCCAGGACCGCTTCCGCGAGGCCACCGGACTTCCGCTGGCGAGCTACTTCTCCGGGCCCAAGGCGGCCTGGCTGCTGGATGAGGTGCCCGGTCTGCGGGCCCGTGCCGAGCGTGGCGAGATCGCCTTCGGCACCATCGACTCGTGGCTGATCTGGAACCTGACGGGCGGCACCGACGGCGGCGTGCATGTCACCGACGTGACCAACGCCGGCCGCACCATGCTGATGAACCTCTCGACCCTCCAGTGGGACCCGTCGATCCTGTCGGCCATGAACGTGCCCGAGGCGATGCTGCCGGAGATCCGGTCGTCCGCCGAGGTGTACGGCACGGCCGTCGGCCAGCTGCACGGTGTGCCGGTGGCCTCGGCCCTCGGCGACCAGCAGGCGGCCGTCTTCGGGCAGACCTGCTACGGCGTCGGCGAGGCCAAGAACACCTACGGCACCGGATCGTTCCTGCTGCTGAACACCGGCAACCGCCCGGTCCCGTCCAAGAGCGGGCTGCTGACGACGATGGGCTACCAGCTCGGCGGCGAGGCTCCGGTGTACTGCCTGGAGGGCTCCATCGCCATCACCGGCGCTCTGGTGCAGTGGCTGCGCGACCAGCTCGGCATCATCTCCTCGGCCGACGAGATCGAGGCGCTCGCGGCGAGCGTCCCCGACAACGGCGGGGCCTACATCGTCCCGGCGTTCTCCGGCCTGTTCGCGCCGTACTGGCGCTCCGACGCGCGCGGTGTGATCACCGGCCTGACCGGATTCGTCACCAAGGCGCATCTGGCACGCGCGGTGCTCGAGGCGACCAGCTGGCAGACCCGCGAGGTGGTCGACGCGATGTACCAGGACTCGGGGGTGCGGATCACACAGCTCAAGGTCGACGGCGGCATGACGGCCAACAATCTGCTGATGCAGCACCAGGCCGACGTACTGGGGGTGCCGGTGATCCGCCCGGTGATCCCGGAGACGACGTGTCTGGGGGCGGCGTACGCGGCGGGCCTGGCGACCGGTGTCTGGCAGGACCTGGACGAGCTGAAGACCCACTGGAAGCGCGACACGGAGTGGACCCCGCGGATGGACGGGGAGGTCAGGGACCGCGAGTACGGCAACTGGCGCAAGGCAGTGGAGCGCAGCTTCGGGTGGCTTGCCGAGGACGGCGGCCGGGCCTCCTAGACGCCGGTCTCGACCGGACGCGCAGACGTACGGCCGGTATCCCGGACGGCGGGGTACCGGCCGTGCCCGCGCCCGAGGTCAGGGCAGCGCGGGCTCCCGCTCCCGCGCGGTGACGTCCCCGGCGTGCCGTACGACGGAGATCAGCACATCCCGGACGGATTCCTTGCGCCGGGCGTCGCACAGCATCACGGGCACCTCGGGGGGCAGGTCCAGCGCGTCCTGGACGACCTCGGTCGGGTAACGCTCCGCGCCGTCGAAGCAGTTGACGGCGACGACGAAGGGCAGCCCGCGCCGCTCGAAGTAGTCGATGGAGGCGAAGGAGTCCGCCAGGCGGCGGGTGTCGGCGAGCACCACCGCGCCGAGCGCGCCGAGCGACAGCTCGTCCCACAGGAACCAGAAGCGGTCCTGGCCGGGTGTGCCGAAGAGGTAGAGGAGCAGTTCGTCGTTGACCGTGATCCGGCCGAAGTCCATCGCCACGGTGGTGGTCGTCTTGGTCTCCACACCGCCGAGGTCGTCGACCGGGCGCCCCGCTTCGGTCAGCTGCTCCTCGGTGCGCAGCGGTTTGATCTCGCTGACGGCGCCCACCAGGGTGGTCTTGCCCACGCCGAAGCCGCCCGCGACGAGGATCTTGAGCGACAGCGGATCGACGGTGGACCGGCGACGGCGCTCGGAACGCCCGAAGGCCATGGGTCTCTTCTCCTGAATTGCCGTGTGTGCAGGGGAACTCACGCCTGTCGGCGATCGTCGGTGGACGATCGGCAGCTGCACAGGCACGGTACAACGTGCGTGCGGGAGTGCTCACTTGCGGTGCGGCATCGTTATCGGCGGGCAATCCCCGCACGCCGCCAACCGGGTCGAAAGGGCCAGGTCGGACGCGTTCGCGTGGCGGCGGCTCAGCGCGGGGCGAGGACCGTGGGCCGGTCCAGCAGCCCCAGCAGGCTCACGAAGCTGGATTCCAGGAAGGCACACAGCTCCTCGCGGGCGTCGGCCTCCTCGACCGGCCAGTTCGTCACCGCTTCCTCGGCGAACGCCATCCACGCGCGTGAGGCCAGCTCCACCCGTGGCGCCTCCGACATGCCCAGCCGGCGGCGGCCGTCACGCATCCGGCGGGCGAGCGTCTCGCGCGTCTCGCCGACGATGTCGGTCACCGCGGGATGGCTGCCGGCCGCGCCGCGCACCAGCGCGAGGTACACCTGCCGGTGTTCCAGGACGTAGTCCACGAAGCCGGCGATGAAAGCGCGCATCCACGGGACCGGCTCCAGCGTCCCGTCGGGTTCCGTCGCCGCGGTGAAGCGCGCGCACTCGGCTCGGACCACGGCGCGGTAGAAGTCGCGCTTGGAGTCGAAGTAGTGGAAGAGCAGCCCGCGGGAGATGCCGGCCCGCCGGGCGACCTCGTCGGTGGACAGCTCGTCCAGGGAGCGCTCGGCGAGCATCTCCAGACCGATGCCGACCAGCTGCTCCCGGCGCTGGTCGGGGGTGAGGCGGGTGACGCGCTTGCCGGACATGCCCGCAGTGTACGGCGGGGGGACGGGCTCCTCGGGTTCCGCGAAAGGGCCGTGGCCCGCGCTGCCCGCCGCGGGGCCGGGACGCGTACGGTGCGCCCCGGCCTGCCGCGGCCCCATGCGCTCAGGCGTTCCGGCCGAGGTGGTCGAGGATCTTGGGGGTGACCACATCGGGGACCTCTTCGGGAAGCCAGTGGCTGGCGCCTTCGAGGGCCTCGAAGTGGTACGGGCCGTCGACCCATCCGCCGGTCGTCTCTGCCGCCCGGCGGCCCAGGGCGCTGTCCTCGGTGCCCCACAGGAAGAGAGTGGGCACGGTGATGCGGCCAGCGGGCACCGAGATGACGTCCTCGGGAGCGCGGTACCAGTTCAGAGTGGCGGTCAGCGCACCCGGCTCGGCGAGCCTGCGGACGTTCTCGGACACCAGCGCCTCGGGGACCTTGCCCCGGTAGGCGGCGCGCAGCCGCTTCGCATCGTCGGCGAGCAGCGCTTCCTCCGCGGCGTCGTCCGCACCGCGGAAGAAGCGGACGTAGTCCAGCCGCCGGTACTGGTCGGGGTCCTCGACGATGGCCCGGTTGAGCGCCTCGGGGTGCGGGGTGGCCAGCACGCTGAGGGACTTCAGCCGCTCGGGGTGGGCGCCGGCCAGCGCCCAGGCGACGAGGCCGCCCCAGTCGTGGGAGATGAGGTGGAAGCGGCCCGCGCCCTGGGAGTCGGCGAACGCCAGGGCGTCGGCGACCAGTTGGGGTACGGCGTAGTCGGCGACGCGGGACGGGCGGGCGCCCGGGGAATAGCCTCGCTGGTCGACCGCGACGGCGCGGTAGCCGGCCGCGCCCAAGGCGGTGAGCACGGCGCTCCAGGAGTCGGCGAATTCCGGCCAGCCATGGAGCAGCAGGGCGAACTCGCCGTCGGCGGGACCGGCCGCGAGCGCGTCGTAGACGTGCGGGCCGACCTCGATCTTCAGCTGCTCGAAGGCGGGGGCCGGGATGTCGTCCGTGGCCATGGCGGCGTCTCCTCTTGTTGACAACTGCTTAACAGCGACCGTACAACGGTGCTGAGCGTTGCTCAACAAGCCCCCGGCCGCGCATGTCCGGCGCCCGCCCCCGCCCCGGACGGAAGCCGGCCGCCTCTCTCGCCGAGCCCCTCGCCGGGCACTGAGGAGATCCTCCGATGACCACCATGCGCGCCGCCCGCTTCACCCCCGCCACCGGCAAGCTCACCGTCGAGGACGTGCCGGTGCCGTCGCCGCGGCCCGGCGAGGCGCTGGTCAAGGTCGCCGCCTGCGGCATCTGCCACTCCGATCTGAGCCTGCTCGGCGGTGTCTTCACCACGTCGCGGGCCTCCATCACCCCGGGCCACGAGGCGGCCGGGGTGATCGAGCGGCTGGGCGCCCCGACCGCCGGGTGGGAGCCGGGCGACCGTGTCGTCCTGCACGCCGGGCGGGCCTGCGGCTCCTGCCCGGCCTGCATCGCGGGCGCCGCGGCCGACGACTGCGAACGCGTCGAAATCATGGCCTTCGACTTCGACGGGGCCTGGGCCGAATATGTGCTGGTGCCGGTCACCTCGCTGGTGCGGGTGCCCGACGGCATCCCGCTGGAGCAGGCCGCGGTGCTGGCCGACGCCGTCTCGACGCCGTACGCAGCGGTGGTCGACACGGCGGCGGTGCGCCCCGCGGAGAGCGTCGGTGTCTGGGGCCTCGGCGGCATCGGCATCCACGCCGTGCAGAGCGCGCGGCTGGCCGGGGCGGCTCCGCTGATCGCCCTCGACCCGCTGCCCGCGGCCCGGCAGCGCGCACTGGAGCGCGGCGCGGACCACGCCGTCGACCCCACCGCCGAGGACGCCCTCGACCAGGTCGCCGCGCTGACCGGGGGCCGTGGCCTGGATGTCGCGATCGACGCGGTCGGCCGGCGCCGGACCTACGCCCAGGCCAACCGGGCGCTCGGGTACCGAGGCCGCCTGGTGATGATCGGGATGTCCATGGACCGGTTCGACCTGGGCCCGCAGACCCCGTTCGTCCGCGATCGCCACACCGTCACCGGCCACCTCGGCTATCGCAAGGCCCACATCGAACAGCTCGTCAGGCTGGTGGCCACCGGACGCCTGGACATCAGCGGGTCGGTCAGCGCGCAGCTGCCGCTCGAAAACATCGCCGAAGGGGTTCGCCGCCTGGAGACCCACGAGGGCAACCCCCTCCGCATCATCGTCCGCCCCTGAAAACGGCCCCTTTCGCACGTACGACGCCCGTGCCGCCCGCCCGTCGTTCCGGGTGGGTGGCACGGGCGTCGCGCGCTACCGGCGTCACAGGGCGCGAAGACCGTCGATCACCTCGCGCAACACCTTCTCGTCCGGCAGTTCGGCCGGCGGGACGGGCCTGCTGACATGGACCAGCTCCACGTCCAGCAGATCGCCGATGAGCACCCGGACCACCCCGACCGGGAGGTCCAGTTCGGCCGCCAGCTCGGCGACCGACAGCGGTGCCCCGCGGCACAGCTCGACGATCTCCACATGCTCCGGCGACAGCGTCTGGTCGGGTACCGCCCCGTCCGCGCGGGACTCGGCGATCACCAAGGCGATCAGATCCAGTCGCCCCTCAGCGGGCGTGCGGGTGCGCCCGCGCGTCATCGCGTACGGGCGGACGACCGGCCCCGCGTCGTCGTCGAACCAACGCGCCGCTCCCCGCTCCGGCACGGCCCGACCGTCCAGGTCGCTCATGGCGTCACCGTCGTCACCCTCCGGCGGGCAGCCCGGACCGGGACGCGGTGCCCAGGTGCGCGCCCACGCGCTTGACGAGCAGCGTCATCTCATAGGCGATCAGACCGACGTCGGCGTCCGCGTCGGCCAGGACGGCCAGGCAGCTGCCGTCGCCGGCCGCGCTGACGAAGAGGAACGCGTCGTCCAGCTCGACGAGCGTCTGCCGGACCCGCCCCGCGTCGAAGTGCCTGCCGACCCCCTTGGCCAGGCTGTGGAAGCCCGAGGCCACCGCGGCCAGGTGCTCGCCGTCCTCGCGGGTCAGGTCCTTCGAGGCGCCGGTGGCCAGCCCGTCGCTGGAGAGGACGAGTGCCTTGCGGATGCTGCCGACCCGGTCGACCAGCTCGTCCAGGAGCCAGTTCAGTTCGCCGGTTCCCTTCGTTGCGCCCGATGCGGTGGAAGCTGCTGCCTTCGGTGCGGTCATGGACCGTCCCCTCCCGATGTGGTTCCTGGTGCTGTGTCCGAGCCGGCGTCGTCGCCGTCCCGCACGGTCGCGTCACGGGCCGGGCCCGTGCGCTGTGCTTCGTCGTGGTGCCGGGGATCGGCGCGCCCTGTTGCCGCCTCGCTCCCGGCGTCCTCGCGCGGTGTCCGCCGGCCCGCCCCGTGGGCGTCCTCCGGGGCCTCGCCGTTGTCCTGCCGACCCCGCTGCCAGCCACGCTGGAGCGAGGCCATCCGCGCGCGCACCGCGTCGGCGTCGCGATCCTCCAAGGGCTCCTCGACCCGCCGGTCCGTCTCGGCCCGACGCTCCGGGTCGGCCTTCAGCTGGGGCGCGAGGCTGGCCTGCCGTACCCGGCGGGGCAGTCCGACCGGCGTCCTGGAATGGGGGGCCTCCCCGGGCGGCGCGGTGGCGTCGTCAGCGCCCGGGGACGCGTCCGACCCGCCCTGCACGGGCTCCTGGGGACGGCGGCCGGGGCGATCGGAGTCCGGCCGGTCGGCGGCCGCCTTCGCGCGCGTCTCGCCGTCCTCCACGGTCCTGCCGTGGTCGGAGACCAGGACCGGGGGCCGGGGACGGCGCGGCAGGGGCGTGAGCCCGCCCGGCGCCTGGTCGCGCGTCTGCTGGTGCTGTTCACCGGACGGTACCGGGGGCACCGACGTGATGCCCGATGTCTTGGCCGGCCCGGCGCTCTGCCCGGCGGACGGTCCCCGTCGGCCCCGGCCCCGTCCGCGCTCCCGGTCACGGAAGATGTTGTCCTCGTCGTCGAGGGAGTCCAGCTCGTCCAGCCCGAGCGGCGCCTCGAGTTCGACCGGCCCGTCGAGGGCTGCGGGGGTACGCGCCTGCCGCGCCGGGAACGGCACCGGCGCCTGGGAGAGCGCGGCGAGTTTGCCGGCCGCGTGCTCCAGCTCGTTGCCGAACCGCAGGCCCGCAGGGTCCGCGGAGTCCAGTTCCCGGTCCTCACGGCCGCCCTCGGAGGACTCGGTGAGGATGGTCCCGGGGATGAGCACGACGGCGGTGGTGCCGCCGTAGGGCGACGGCTGGAGCGAGACCCGGACGCCTTGCCGCTGGGCGAGCCGGCTGACCACGAACAGCCCGAGCCGGTCGGTGTCCGACAGCTCGAACTCCGGGGTCTCGGCGAGCCGGAGGTTGGCGTCCAGCAGCTGATCGGGGGCCATGCCCAGGCCACGGTCGTGGATCTCCAGGGTGAAGCCGTTGGATACCCGCTCGCCGAGCACCTGTACGGCGGTGTGCGGCGGCGAGAAGACGGTGGCGTTCTCCAGGAGTTCGGCGATCAGGTGGGTGAGGTCGGAGACAGCGGGGCCGTCCACCGCGAGGCGCGGCAGCCGGCGCACCTCGATCCGTTCGTAGGCCTCCACCTCGGCGACGGCCGCGCGCACCACGTCCATCAGCTGGATGGGTTTGCGCCACTGCCGTGAGGGCGCCGCGCCGGACAGGATGACCAGGCCCTCCGCGTGCCGCCGCATGCGGGTGGTCAGATGGTCGATGCGGAACAGGTCGGCCAGTTCGTCGGTGTCCTCGGTACGCCGCTCCATCGCGTCCAGCAAAGTGAGCTGGCGGTGCAGCAGGACCTGGCTGCGGCGCGCGAGGTTGACGAACACCTCGGAGACGCCGCGTCGCATGTCGGCCTGCTTGACGGCGGCCTCGACGGCGGCCCGCTGGAGGGTGTTGAGCGCCTGGCCGACCTGGCCCGTCTCGTCCTGGCCGAATTCGAGCCGGGGCGCCTCGGTCTCGACGTCGACCTGTTCGCCGGCCGCGAGCCGGCGCATGACGCTCGGCAGCCGGACGCCGGAGACCTCGTGGGCGGCCTTGCGCAGCCGGGTGAGGTCCTTGACGTGCCTGCGACCGATACGGAAGGAGACGATGACGGAGACCAGCAGGGCGGCGAAGCCCAGGACACCGGCGATGCCCGCCTTGAGCACGACGGCGGTGGCCACCGGTTCGACGCGCTCCTGGTACCGGTCGCCGGCGTCCTTGCCCATCCGCTGGAGATCACCGAGCACCTTGCGGGCGGCGGTGTGCCACCGCTCGGCGTTGACGCTGCGCGGTCCGGCCTGGGCGCCGGCTGCGATCACCCGGTCCTCGTAGTCGGCCAGTTCGTGCGCGGTGGCGGTGCGCCAGTAGTCCTCGTAGAGGCCGCGGTCCTTGACGGGCAGGATGGGCAGGCTGGTGGCGTACAGCACCCGGCGCTCGGCGATCCGGTCGGAGAAGGACCGCAGATCGCGCTTGCTCATGCTGCCGGAGACGAGGGCGGCGGACATCAGGGCGTCCTCGCGGGAGAACGCCTCGCGGGCACGGGTGATGTTGACGAGCGCGCGGCCCTGCTTGTCCATCTCCACGTTCTCCAGGGCGTGGAGCGCGGCGAGGAAGTCGTACTGCGGGTCGACCAGGGCGTTGTACGCCTCCATGGCCTCTTCGCGGGTGACGGTGTTGTCCTCGACCTGGGCGCGCAGCGCGGGAAGGCCGGACAGTCCCTTCACGACGCTGTCCAACCGGTAGTCGGCGTCACCGGCCAGATCCTGGCGTACGGAGGGGTCCTGGGCGTTGGCCCGCAGCCGGTCGACGCTCTCGTCGGTGGTCCTGGCCTGCCGCCGCAGGGCGGTCAGCGCGTCGGCGCCGCGCCGGTCCGCGAGATACAGCAGACTCTCGCGGCGTTCGCGCTGGAGTGCCTGGACGACGTCCTCGGCCGGATACCCCACACTGCGGATGACGTTGCCGACATCGAGCAGCTGGTTGGCCTCACGCCCGGTGAGGTACGTCGCGAACGCCCACATGGCCGTCAGGGACACCAGCGGCACGAGCAGCAGCGCCACGATCTTCCGGCGGATCGACTTCCCGCGAAAGCGCATGGCCTCCCCTAGTCAACCCCGGCGCACGGGGGTGGTGTTCCGTCAACAAACGGCGCGAGCCTACTACTGTCGGGTGACCTAGCCGAAGACCTGTCCGAGCCTTCCGGAAAGGGGGCGGGGCGGGATCGTCATGAGTTGTCCGTCGATTACCGGACAACCCACCCACGGTGACAGCATCGGAATCACGCCGCTACGGGGTGTCATACGCGCCCGGTTGGCCGATTTTCCCCTACCCCGGGTAACGCCACATCCGGTCGATACCTGACGATGAGAGCGTCGGGTCCGGCGCCTCGGGCATGTATCCGGTGAATCCGGGCAGCCACCGAAGTGTCGGACGGGCGGGGAGAGTACGGGGAGTGTGACGCGTTCATGGACACCGGCAGGCGCCCCTTGTGGCAGGAGGAGCCGGCGACCCGGCGCCGGATGGCCGATCCGGTGCGCACCGCCGCGGTGCGCGCGGTCATCGTCGTGGCGCTGACCCTGATCCTGGCCATGGTGGCGTTCCTGAGCACACTGGCGGGCTCGTGGCTGGCCTTTCCCGCGGTCCTCTGCACGGTCGCCGGCACCATCGTGGCGACCTGGGCGGTGCTGGACGTCTGGGTGACCCGGCAGGTGTGGGTGCAGCGCAACGGCGTGCAGTCGCAGCCGAGCAGCACCGCCCGGGAGCTGCGCCGTGAGCGGCGACAGGCCCGCCGCCAGGAGCGGCGGGCGTCGCGGGACGGCGGGTCGCAGGTGGACTCGCCGCCGCGCGAGCGAGCGGCGTAGCCGGGGCGGCCGTACACCCCACCGGCGGCGGGTGCCTCACGAGTTGCGTCGGAGGACGACGGCAGGTGAGCCGGGACAGGACGCTCCGGCGCCCGGTCCGGGCCTTTACGCCACGGCCTCTTCCCTGACCGCCGGCCGGACGTGGATCATTCCGTCCAGGACGCTGACCTCGTGTGTCCGGACGGGCCGCCGGGCGGGCAGACAGGTCGGTGCTCCGGTGCGCAGGTCGAACAGCGCCGCGTGCAGCGGGCATTCGACGAAGCAGCCCTCGACCCAGCCCTCGGAGAGCGAGGCGTCCTGATGGCTGCAGGTGTCGTCGACGGCGTAGAAACCACCCTCGGCATGGAAGACGGCGATGGCCGGCATGGCGTCACCGAGCTCGATCCGTACGGATTCGCCCTCGGGCAGGTCCTCGACACGGCAGACGGGAAACATCTGGCCCCCCTGGCACTGATCGGTATCATGGCGTTTTGAATAACGCATCGCAGAGCGCGATACGCAACAGAATCCAAGTCGGGAAGCGGGCCGTCAAGAGCTTTCCGCCGAGAGCCTCAGACGTGCCCCTCCAGGGGCCACCGGGTGGTGACGCAAAGACCCATGCCGAACACGACCGATACACCGGACGAGCGTTCCGAGGAGCGGCGCGGAGGGGCGGGCTCCGTCCAGTCCGTGGACCGCGCGGTGAGCGTTCTGGAGATCCTCGCCCGGCTGGGCGAGGCCGGAGTGACCGAGATTTCGGAGGAGCTGGAGGTCCACAAGTCCACCGCGTTCCGGATCCTCGGCGTACTGGAGAACCGCGGGCTGGTGGAGCAGGAGAAGGAGCGCGGGAAGTACTTCCTGGGCGCCGGGGTGCTGCGACTGGCCGGCGCCGCGGCGATCCGGCTCGACATCTCGCAGGAGGGTCAGCCGGTGTGCCGGGCGCTCGCCGACGACACCGGGGAGACGGCGAACATCGCGGTGCTGGACGGGGACGCGGCGGTCAACATCATGCAGGCCAGAGGCTCCGCCGCGGTGACCGCCTACAACTGGCTGGGCCGCCGCACCCCACTGCACGCCACCGCGAGCGGCAAGGTGCTGTTGGCGCATCTGCCCCGGGAGCGCCGAGAGACGCTACTGGCCCGCAAACTGCCGCGCTTCACCGAGAACACCCTGACCACGCCCGCCGGGCTGCGCGACCAGCTGAGCGCCGCGCTCGACGACGGATTCGCCTGTTCCTCCGAGGAGTTGGAGATCGGACTGAACGCGGTGGCGGCGCCGGTGCGGGCACACGACGGGGCGGTGATCGGCGCCATCGGCGTGTCCGGGCCGGCGTACCGCATGGAGGAGCCGCTGCTCGCCGAACTGGCCGAGCGTTCCGCGAAGGCGGCCGAGGATCTCTCCCGCCGCATGGGGTACGCCGGTTGAGGCCGGCGCTGCGAAAAATCGCCTCTTGACGGATTCCTGGCGAACTTCCAGCATGTCTCCTATGGCGCAACGAAGCGCGCCATGGGCAACACGCTACGGGCTGCGGGCGGCCCGCTGTTCACCGCCCTCCCCCGTCACCACCGAGCGCACCACCCAACCCCTCACAGGCACCCGTGCCAACTCCACGCGCACCCGCCCCTGCCGCCCGCGCAGGCGCTGTTTAGGAGTGAGACATGCCGCACGAAGCCCGCGCCGTCGTCGCCGTCAAGAAGGGCGCACCCGTCGAAGTGCTGCCGATCCGGGTGCCGGATCCCGGCCCGGGCGAAGTGCTCGTGGCGGTCCAGGCTTGCGGGGTCTGTCATACCGATCTGCACTACCGGGAGGGGGCGATCGGTGAGGATTTCCCTTATCTGCTGGGGCATGAGGCGGCGGGTGTGGTCGAGGCGGTCGGTGCGGGGGTGGCCGATCTGGCGCCGGGTGACTATGTGGTGCTCGCCTGGCGTGCGCCGTGCGGGAGTTGCCGTTCCTGTCGCCGTGGCCGTCCCTGGTACTGCTTCGACTCGCGCAACGCCACCCAGCCGATGACCCTGCTGGACGGCACCCCGCTGACCGCGGCTCTTGGCATCGGTGCGTTCGCGGAGAAGACCCTGGTCGCCGCGGGGCAGGCGGTGAAGGTCGATCCCTCGGCGCGGCCGGAGGCGGCCGGTCTCATCGGCTGCGGGGTGATGGCCGGCTACGGCGCGGCCGTGCACACCGGCGCCGTCGGCAGCGGCGACACCGTCGCCGTCATCGGCTGCGGCGGCGTCGGCAACGCCGCCATCGCCGGCGCCTCCCGGGCAGGGGCGCGCCGGGTCATCGCCGTCGACATCGACGATGCCAAGCTGGACGCCGCAGAGCGCTTCGGCGCCACCGACACCGTCAACTCCCGTGGTACGGACCCGATCGAGGCGGTGCGCGGCCTGACCGGCGGGCACGGCGCTGACGTGGTGATCGACGCGGTCGGCCGCCCGGAGACCTACCGGCAGGGCTTCTTCATGCGTGACCTGGCCGGCACCCTCGTCCAGGTCGGTGTCCCCGACCCCGACATGCGCATCGAACTGCCGCTGATCGAGCTCTTCTCCCGCGGCGGCGCCCTGAAGTCCTCCTGGTACGGCGACTGCCTGCCCAGCCGCGACTTCCCCGTCCTCATCGACCTCTATCTGAGCGGCAAGCTCGACCTGGACCGGTTCGTCACCGAGACCGTGGCCCTGGACGACGTCGAACCCGCCTTCGGCAAGATGCGGCGGGGCGAGGTGCTGCGTTCGGTCGTCGTGCTCTGACGGCAGCGGCAGCCTGCTGTGGTGACCCGGCGCGGGCACCACAGCAGGCTCCCGGCCTCACCTGTCGGCGTCGTCCGGCTGCGCGCCGGGCACCGGATCCGTGGCCTCATCGGGAGCGGTCTCCTGCTGGGCAGGCACCTTCGGCTGCTGCTCCGGCCTGCGGTACATCCGCGTCGCCGTGATCTGGCCGTGCACCGCCTCCTCGCCCGGGTCCTGCTGCTGCGGCAGGCCGGGGCGCAGATGCTCCTCGACGCTGATGTACTTCAGCCCTGCCCGCAGGTCGGCGTCGTTGCGCAGCCGGATGACCAGCGGGAACTCCGCCAGCGCGGTGGTGTCGAAGAGGCCGGTGGTGTAGAGGAGCTGGACGCCCAGCGCATCGGCGACGGCGCGCTGGAGCTCCAGCAGATACGTGGCGTTGGCGCGGCCGATGGGGTTGTCGAGGAACAGCGTGCCGGCGTGCCGCTGCTTGTCGCGGCCCCGGTCGTTGCTGCGCAGCGCCGCCATCGTGCAGTACAGCGCGATGGCGGCGGTCAGCAGCTGACCACCGGAGAAGACGTCGCCCATCTGCCCGACGGGCACCCGCTCGGCGCGCAGCACGGCGTCCGGCTTGAGGATCTCCACGGCCACCCCGCGTGGCTGGAGCGCCGCGCTGACCCCGCGCAGCAGCAGCGTCATACCGTCCCGACGCAGGTCGCTGTTCTTCTTGACCGCGGAGCGTGTCGCCTCGTCGATGACCTCCCCCAGCCGCTCGGTGAGCGTGGCCTGGTCGGGGTCCTCGAAGCGGATCCGCAGGAACTCCTGCCCGGACCACTCCCCCAGCCCTTCGGGAAGACGGGACAGCCGCTGCGCCGAGCGCAGCGTCGTCAGCGACGACTCCACCAGGCCACGGAGGCGGTCGACGATGCTGTCGCGGTTGCGTTCCAGCTGCTCCAGCTCGTCGGTGAGCACCCGCAGACGCGGAGCGAAGGCATCGGCCCACTTCGCGGCGTGGTCCGGCAGCGCGGCGGCGGGCAGCTCACGGATCTGCTGCCGGGCGGGGGTACGAACCTGTTCGTAGCGGGTGGAGTTGGCGTGGCGTACGAGGATGTCGCTCGCCTCGCGCACCGCGGCCTCGGCGGCGGAGAGGTCGGCGGCGCAGCCGCGCAGCGAGCGGCGGGACTCCGCTGCGGCCTGCCGGGCCTCCTCCAGCCGGCCGGCGTACGGCTCGGTCTCCTCCGCACCCCGGTCGCCAGGACCGGCGGCGGTGTCGTGGTGGTCACGCAACAGATCGCGCAGCAGGGCCGCGGTCTCGTCGAAACCGCCCGCCGCGTCCTCGGCCGCGCGGTGGTCGCGCAACAGCGCGTCGTGCCGGTCGCGGGCGGTGTCCAACGCCTCGGTGGCGGTGGCCAGTTCGCCGGCGGCCAGGCGCAGCAGCTCCTTGGCGCGGTCGGCGTCGGCGGGCACCATCTCAGCGGGGAGCTCGGTGTGCGCTTCGCCGTCGGTCGGCGCCAGCCGCTCGGCCTCGCCACGCAGCCGCCCCAACTGCTCGCTGGCGGCGGACGCGCGGGTCTCCAACATCTGCACCAGTGCCTCGGCACGGGAGGCGGCGGCCTGCCGGGACGGGCCGTCGGCGGCGTCCGGGCTCTGCAGCAGCTGCTCGGCGCGGGTGCGGACCTTGTTGGTGAGGCGGTTCAGCTCGGCGAGGGAGGCGCTCTCGTCGCCCTCGGCGCGGGCCTGTTCGGCCCGGAGGTCGGCGCCGACACCGACCTTTTCGTAGAGCTGGGAGGCGGCGCGGTACGCCTCGCGCAGCGCTGGCAGCGACGCGCTCGCGTCCTCCGGTGCCTCACCCAGGTCGTCCGGTACGCCGGCGATCTCGGCTCGCTCGGAGCGCAGCGCGCGTGCCGTACGGCGGGCGTCGTCGGCGGCTCGCTGGGCGGCTCTGCGGTCCTCGTCAGCGGCACGCGCACGGTCCACGCACTCCTCGGCGCGCGCCTCGAACTCGGCAGTCTCGTCGGCGAGTTCACGCAGCCGTGACTGCCATGCGGCGCGCTCGCGCAGCCGGTGCGCGAGCCCTGCCAGCACGTCGGCGACCCGGCGCGCGCGCTGCGCGGTCTCCTGCCGCTCGTCACGGACGGCGGTGGCCTCCGCCGCGGCCTCCTCGGCGTCGTCGCGCGCGGAGCGGGCCTCGCCCAGTTCGGCCGCGGCCTCGTCCGCGTCCGAGCGGGTCTGCTCGGCGGCGGCAGACAGTTCGGCGAGCCGGCCGGCCGGGCAGCCGCTGCGCCACGACCCGAGGCGGGCGGCCAGCGCACGGTCCCCGGAGAGCCGCGCGGCCAGCGCGCGGATCTCGTCGTCACGCTCCATGGCCCGCGCCCGCAGCGCCTGCCGCTCCTCGTCGGCGGCGGATTCGTCGTGCATCGCAGGGTTCGGCGGGACGAGGAAGACGCCGGTGTCGCGGCCGTCGGGGGCGGGGGTGGGGGCGAGCAGCGCGGCGGCGGTGCCGACGGCGACGGCGGAGCGGGGCAGCAGCGCTGCCTGGGCGAGGATGTCGCGGGCCCGTGCGTGGGTCGCGGGGTCCGTGATGATGACGCCGTCGACGAGTTCCGGACGGGCAGCGAGCACCCGCGCGTGGTCGGCGGGGTCGACGGACTGCGCGAGATACCGCCAGCCGGGCAGCGCCGGGACGCCGTGTTCACCGAGGTACTCGACGGCGGCCAGCACATCGGGCCCGGGGGGCAGCAGCCCGCCGTCACCCAGCGCGCCGAGGATGCGGGAGTCGTCGGCTGCGGCCGTGCGCAGGTCGAACAGCTGCCGCTCGGCGGTGGCGACGCCCTGCTCCAGCAGTTCGGCCAGCTCGTCGGCGTTGCGGTCCAGCTCCTCCGCGGTGAGCGGTCCGGCAGCGGGGCGGCGGGACCGCACGACCTCCACGCCCCCGGTGGCCGTCCGCGGGCCTGGCAGCCCGATGGACTTCGTCTCGGACTGCGGGAGGCCGAGGAGGTCGGCCAGACGCTGCTCGGCGCCGATCGCCTCGGCGGCGCGCCGCTCGGCGTCATGGGCACGTTCCGCGGCCTGTGCGGCGTCCTCGGCGCGGGCGGCGGCGAGTTCCGCCGCGGCGTGCCGTGCGGTGGTCTCGCGGGCCCGGTCGGTGGCCAGGCGGGCGGCCTCGCGGGCGGAGTCCCATGCCTCGACGGCGGTCTTCTCGGCGTCGGAGGCGGCGAGCGCGGCGCGCGCGGGGTCGGCGTCCGGGGCGGTGTCGTCCAGCCAGCCTGCCTCGACCGCCTCGGCCGTTTCCTGTTCGACCTCGGCGAGCCGCTGCTTGAGGTGGTCGACCTCGCTGCGGGCGCGCTGGGCGTGGGTGGCGGCGGCGGTGGCGTCGCGGTGCGCGGATTCGCCGGCCTCCTGGAGGGCCGCCGAACGCTCCTCCTCCTCGTTGGCGATCCGCTCGCCCGCCTCGGCGGCGCTGTGCAGGGCGCGGACGAGGTCGGCGGCGGCGGTGGCACGGGCGGCGAGCGCCGGTGCCGCGTCCCGCTCCGCCTCGCGAATGGCGGCGGCGACGCGCGCGGAGCGGTCGGCGGCGGCTCGGTGCCGCAGGGCGATCTCGGCGGCCTGCCAGGCGCTGTGCAGGGTGCGCGCGTCGTTCAGTTCGCGGCGCTGGGCGGCGGCGCCCTTCTCCGCGGCGGCCAGGGCCAGCGAGGCGTGCCGGTAGGCGATTTCGGCGGAGACCAGGGAGCGGCGCTCACGGGTGCCTTCGGCGTCGGTGACGCGGTGGGCGGCGGCGGCGACCTGCTCGGCCAGCTCGGCGGCGCGGCCGCGCTCCTCGGTGCCACGGGCGTGCAGCCGCTGGGCGAGGCCGCGGGTGCGGCGCTCGGCTCCGGCGTGCACCTCGCGGGCGCGCTCGCGGTGCTCCGCGGCCTCGGCGATCCGCGACAGCAGGTCGAGGGAGCCGGCGGTGAAGTCCCGCTCGGCGGTGAGCTCGGCGCGGCGGCCGAGCTTGTGGGCGAAGCCGTGCACGAGGTCGGCGAGGCCGTCGGTGTCGCGGGTGTCGGTGACGGCGCGCAGCAGCAGGTCGGTGAAGTCGGAGTCGTTCTTGACGGCGAAGAGGCCGGCCGCCTCGCCCTCGTCGGCGTTCATCTCCCGCTGGTAGCGGAAGAGTTCGGGGTCCAGGCCCAGGACGCCGAGGTGTTCGTTCCAGCGTTCGTGGATCTCTTCCCAGACGACGTCGAGGTTCGGGTAGTTCTTGCCCGCCTCGGTGAGGACGTCGCGGAAGCCCTTCATCGTGCGCCGGCGGCCCTGGGCTCCGGACGCGCCCTCGCCGCCCTCCTGGCGGGGCCGGACGATGGTGGCCTCGGCGACGGGCAGGGAGTCCAGGCTCATGCCGGGCCCCGGCCGGAAGCTGTACCAGGCCTCGGCGAACTTGCGCGGGTCGTTGGACACCTGCCGGCCGCGCCACTCGCTGACCTTGCCGACGACGATGCTCTCGCCGGTCAGGACGTGCTGCCACTCCAGGGCGACGTGCCCGCAGTCGTCGGCGAGCAGGAACTTGCGCAGCACGCCGGAACTGGCGCCGCCGAGGGTGTTGCGGTGGCCGGGGAGCATGACCGAGAAGATCAGCTTCAGCAGGACCGACTTGCCGCCGCCGTTCTCCAGGAACAGCACACCCGCGGGGGCCGGGCGGCGCGGGGGGCCGACCGGTTCGTCCTCGAAGAAGTCCGCCTGGGCCGGGGCCGGGTGGGGTACGGACGCACCGACTCCGCGCAGGTCAAGCACGGTGTCGGCGTAGCGCGCACCGGCGGGTCCGATGGAGTAGAGGCGGACCCGGGACAGCTCGTACATGGCGGACTTTCGTTGTCGTGTCGGGCGGAGGTCGGACGGGCGGGGCGGTGGTGCGGTGGTGCGGTGGGGTCAGCCGGAGTGGAAGGGGAGTCCGGCATCGGAGACCAGGTCGAGGTCGTCGGTGTCCTCGCCGGGCATCAGGGAGGCGCTGCCGTCGGCGACGGGCACCACGCCCAGCTCCAGGAGTTCGGCCATGGCGGCGCTGCCCGCCATGTCGCGTACCTGGAGCTGGTAGCGGGCGGTGGTGCGGTAGGCGCCGCCCGCGTCGTCGCCGGTGCGCTGCAGGAATCCGGAGTCGACGAGGAAGGTGACGGCCTTGGCGATGATGCCGGTGGTCGAGCCTGCCAGTCGCCGGGCGTCCTTGGTGGCACCGGTCGCGCTGCGGCGCGCGTAGACCCGCCAGGCGGATTCCAGGCCGGGTGCGTCGGTGGCCGGGTCGGTGTTCTCGCCCTCCTGCTCGGCGCGCTCCTCCAGGCGGCGGCAGGCCTGCCGGACGAAGGCGTCGACGCCGTTGACGGTGATCCGGCCGATATAGCCGTCGTCGGCGAGGTCCTCGGGGCGCGGGAAGGCGAGGGCGGCGACAGCGAGATGTGCCAGGCCGTGCAGGAAGCGGTCCGCTGAGTCGGCGGAGGCGCGGCGGGCGTAGTCGCCCATCCGGACCGCGAAGACGGAGTCGTCGGCGGCGGTGACTGCCATGCCCGCGCGGGTGGAGACCTCCAGGACGATCAGGCCCAGGCCGGTGGCGACGGCGTCGGCGAGCCGGGCGAAGGGCGGGTCGTCGCGGTAGCGGCGCAGCAGTTCGGCGTACTCGGCGTCGCGGGCGGGCAGGAGCTTGGGCTGGAGTCCGAAGGAGACCAGCCGTGCGGCGTCCGCGGCGTCGGCCGGGGTGACCGGTGCGGTGACCGCGGCGCCGGGGACCGCGTCGGCGGGCAGGAACCGGCCGGCCGTCTCGCCCGGGGCGGACGTCGGCTCCGGCGCGGCCGGCTCGGCGGCGTCGTACTCGGTCACGGTTGCGGCTCCTTGTGCGGGTTCCGGGCGGCGCCGGGGTGGAATGCGGTGGTCTGGGCTGCGTCGTGCACCCGGGGCATCAGGCCACCTCCGAGCGGTCCGCGGCCATCCCCGCAGCGTCCAGCAGGGCCGTGCCGACGATGAGGTCGGCGCCGCCGAACTCGGGGTCGGACAGCTCGGTGCCGTCGTCGACGGCGAAGAGCAGCTGCTGCTCGCCCTGGCGGTAGGCGGTGCCGACCGGGGGGCTGGC
The DNA here is from genome assembly GCF_043201875.1 of Streptomyces sp. NPDC048248. NCBI lineage: Bacteria > Bacillati > Actinomycetota > Actinomycetes > Kitasatosporales > Streptomycetaceae > Streptomyces > Streptomyces sp. NPDC048248. The sequence continues at coordinate 191,731 of NZ_JBICZL010000014.1, read as the reverse complement.
GGCGTGCACCGCCAACAGGGCGACGAGGTAGGGGAGATCGGGGTCCGTGCGGCGCGCGTCGGCGAGCAGACCGGAGAGCCTGCGGGGCGCGTCGGCGGGCAGGTCGAGCAACTCCATGGCGGCGTCGAGCTGCTCCTCGCTGAAGCGGCTGTCGTCGGGCGTCGCCACCAGGTCGGGCTCGGGCATCTCGGCGCCGAGGTGTTCACGCTCCACGGGCGGGGTGAGCAGCACCTCGACGAGGTCGCCGACGCGGACGGCCGAGGGGGTCCGCAGGCCCGTGCCGCGGGCGAAGAAGGCGTCCGTGACGCGCACGGCGCGCTCGGCGGGCAGCGGCAGCAGCGGGGCGAGGAGCTGGCCGTAGAGGTCGAGTCCGGCGTGCGCCGCCGGGGTGGCGAAGGCCTGTCGGTCCTGTTCCGCGCGGAAGAGCGGACCGGCCTCCAGGAGGCGCGACTGCAGCTGGGTGTGCCGGCGGATGCAGTCCTTGACGATGTCGACGAGTTCGGCGGCGCGCCGCTTGTGCTCGGGCTCCTCGGTTTCGTCGCGGGCCTTGCGGATGTTGGTGAGGATGGCGTTCTCGTGGCGGTAGCGGTCCGCGACGTGGTCCAGCGCCTCGGTGATCATGTCGGGGACGGTCTGCAGCCAGTCGACGGCGCGGACGTTGCGCCGGGTGGCGTCCAGGGTCCTGCGGAGCGTCTCTGCATACTGCACGGTGCGGTAGCGGGCCTGCTCAGCGGCGAGCTGGGCGTCGGCCAGCCGGCCACGGCTGATCAGCACCTCCAGCTTGACCTCGGCGGCGATCTGGGCGCTGGTGACGTCCGTGTCGAGCGCGCCGACCAGGACGTTGACCGCTTCGTCGGTGGCCCGGAGGTAGACGCTGCCGCCCGCGCCCGGCACCTCCTCGATGAGCTTGAAGTCGTAGTCGCGCCGGACGTACTCGCCCTCGGGGTTGAAGGTGCCGTAGACGGCGCGGAAGCCGCGGTCCACACTGCCGACGTTGATGAGGTTCTCCAGCACCCAGCGGGCCACCCGCTCGTGTTCGCCCGAGGGGCGGCGCGGGGCCTGCGCGGCGATCCGCGGGAGCACCCTGGCCACTATCTCCTCGTGGTCGGCGCCGGTGTCGAAGTCCATGTTGAGGGTGACCAGGTCGATGACGGCGAGGGCCACCTCGGCCATGGCGTAGACGCCGTACTCACCCGCGAGGTTGGCCTTGCGCACGTCGAGGTCGTGCAGCGGCGCCGTGCACGCCAGGGCGCGCAGACGGCGGGCCAGGCCTTCGTCGGCGGCCGGGCCCGGCGCGGGCCGGTTGGGCCCGTTGAGCTGGGGCGCAGCGGCCCTCGGGGCAGGAAAAGTCACGTCGCACAGAGTAGGCGCTTGCACTGACAACGGACGAAACGGCGCGGATCCGCTCATGACGGGACCCGCACGTCGGCCGACGCATCAGTCTACGGCGTCGCCTTCAAAGGGCACGTCCGCGGTCCGGTGACGGGCGGTTCGCGCACCGGACGCGGTGGCGGGCGGGCCGTCCAACGCGAGGGCGGCGAAGGACGCGAGCCAGTGGTCCGCGGTGAAATCGCCCGAGATGGCCCGCGGCAGTCCGGCCGCCAGGTGCCGGCCGGCCGCGGACCGCAGCACGGCGCCACGGGGGTCGTCCGCGGGCAGCGCGGCGGCGAGACGGCGCTGTGCGGCCGCGCGGCTGAGCGACAGCCCGATGAGGTGGCCGATCTGCGGGTCGGCGGGGTCGGAGACGGTGGGCGGGGTGAGCAGCGTCCGCGGGGCGCCGTGTTCGGTGCCGGGCAGGAACCGGGCGAGCCAGCCGGCGAATTCCGCATTCGGCAGCACCCGGCTCATCGCCTCGGCCTCGGAGAGCGCCGGGGAGAGGAAGTCCTGCCCGGAGGGCTCCCAGTGGGCGGGGGCGTCACGGTCGTCGGCGAACCAGCGCAGCAGCGCCTCGGTCACCGGCTCGGTGAGCGATGGCCGCCCGGCCGCCGCCGCGCTGTCCAGGACGAGCGCGAGGGCGAACGCGCTGTTGGTGTGGATGCCGTGGCGCACCGGGTAGGTGGCGCGCTCCAGCCAGCCGCGCAGCAGCTCATCGACGGCCTCGGCCGCCGGCGCCAGCGCGGCCGTCCAGCGCTCGCCCGGCGGGCCGCCCAGGGCCCGGCATTCGGCGGTGAGCGCCAGCAGCCAGGCCCAGCCGTAGGGCCGCTCGAACCACGGGTGGGTCCGCAGGTAGGCCGCCTCCGCCGCGAGGCGTGCAGGCGTGAGATGGCCGTCGAGCACCTCGGTGATCCGCTCGTGGTCCACCCGATCCCGGCAGCGGCGCAGCAACCGGACCAGCAGCCAGTGCATATGGACCGAGGAGTGCCAGTCGTAGGAGCCGTAGAAGGCGGGGTGGTGGGCCCGCGGGGGCACCAGGTCCTCGGGCCCCGTCAGCAGATGCATCGGGGCGTAGGGGTAGGGACGGGTGACGTTGCTCAGCGCGACGTTCGCGAACTGCCTTGCGTACGAGGGGAGTTCACCCTCCTCATGAGGTGTCGCGCCGGTCAATGGGTGGCGCCTTCGGCGACGCGGATGTCGGTACGGACGGTGGCTGCGGTGACGGCGATCTCCCGCAGGGCCTGTGCGACCGAGGCGACCGGCAGGGACGGCTGGGCGCGGTGGAGGACCTGCTCCGGCGCGTACGGGACATGCACGAACCCGCCGCGGATGCCGGGGAGTTCGGTGGCGATGAGGTGCGCGAGGGCGTAGAAGACGTGGTTGCAGACGAAGGTGCCCGCGGTGTTGGAGACGGAGGCGGGCAGACCGGCGGCGCGGACCGCCGCGACGCATGCCTTGATCGGCAGGGTGGAGAAGTACGCGGCGGGGCCGCCGGGCACGATCACCTCGTCAACGGGCTGGGCGCCGGAGACGTCCGGGATGCGCGCGTCGTCGACGTTGACGGCGAGCCGTTCGACGGTGATGTCGGGGCGGCCGCCGGCCTGGCCGACGCACACCACGATCTCGGGCCGGACTTCCTCGATCGCGTCGCGCAGCGCCACCCGCGCGGCTCCGTAGACACACGGCAGCTCGGCGGCGAAGAACTCCACTCCGGCGGGCGGCTCGGCCGCGGCGGCGCGCACCGCCTGCCAGGAGGGGTTGGCGGACTCGCCGTCGAACGGTTCGAATCCGGTCAGAAGTACCCGCGTCATGTGCTCGTTCCCAGGGTCGGACAAATGGAATCGGAATGCGGAGGGCCGTGGTCAGAAGGCGAACAGCGACATGATCACGATGTTGCAGCCGAGCAGGATGCCCGCGGTCGGCAGCTGGGCCTTGATCGGGCCGTACTGGTCCTTCAGTTCGAGCAGGGCCGCCGGCACGATGTTGAAGTTTGCGGCCATCGGGGTCACGAGCGTGCCGCAGAAGCCGGCGAGCATGCCGATGGCCAGGACGGCGGCGGCGTTGCCGTCGAAGTGCCCGATCAGCACGGGCCAGCCGACGGCGGCGGTCATCACCGGGAAGGCGGCGAAGGCGTTGCCCATGACGATGGTGAACAGGAACATGCCCACGCAGTAGACGACGACCGCGATGTAGAGGGAGTCCTCGGGTAGTGCGGCGGTGGCGATCTTGCCCACCTGGTCGCCGACTCCCGAGACCTGGAAGATGGCGCCCAGCGTGGCCAGCATCTGCGGCAGCAGCATCGCCCAGCCCATCGCCTCCAGCATCGAGCGGCCGGACTGCACGGGCACGGATATCCGCTTCTCGCGCAGCATGATCATGCCGACGATGAGCGCCGCGATGGCCCCGATACCCAGGCCGAGGATGGTCTCGCTGCCCTCCTGGAGGAGCGGTTCTCCCCCGAAGGAGATGTGCTTGACGCCGATCGCGCAGACCATCGCGACGGCGGGGATGGTCAGCGCCGGGACGAACAGCTTGTTGCCGAGCCGGGCGGCACTGGCGACCCGCTGCTCTCCGGTGGTGGTGCGGGGCGTGCCGCGCCCGGTGAAGCCGAATCCGGCCAGACAGGCCATGAGCAGGACGGCGACGCCCAGAGGTTCGGCGGGCGCCTGCTCGGTGGCGACCCAGCTGCTGTAGATGAAGCCGGCGCCGATCAGCCCCCAGAAGGCTCCGGTGCCGATGCGCTTGGGGTTGCTGCGGTCGGTGACCATCTGGGCGGCCATCACCAGGAAGCTGAGGCCGACCAGCCAGTAGAACCACTCTGCCTTGATCACTTGGTGGCCTCCACGGCAGCGGGTGCGACGTCGGCGGTCAGCAGCTCGCGCTCCAGGGCGCGGTCCAGGCGCAGCAGTCGCCAGCCGTGGACGGCGAAGGCGCACAGCGCCGTGGGGATCGCCCAGAGTGCGAGGTGCAGCGGTTCGAGATGCGTGCCGTAGGTGGTGTTGACGAAGCCGGTGATCAGCAGGATCGAGCCGACCGCGAGGAAGACGTCCTCACCGAAGAACAGGCCGACGTTGTCCGCGCTGGCGGAGAACGACCTGACCTTCTCCCGTGTCCTGTCCGGGAGGGTGCCGTACTTGCGCTCGGCTGCCCCTTCGGCCATCGGGACGGCGAGCGGGCGGACGGTCTGGGCGTGCCCGAAGACATTGGTCAGCCCGACGGCCGCACCGATCTGGCGCAGGCCCAGGTAGAGCGCGAGAAAGCGCCCCGTGGTGAGCTTGCCGAACCGCGAGATCAGGTTGCGGGCCTGCTCCTGGAGGCCGTAGCGCTCCAGGAGACCGATGACCGGGAGCGTGATCGCGAAGATCGTCACCGCCCGGCTGCTCGCGAAACCTTCGCCGAAGGCGGCGAGCACCTTGCCGGGTGTCAGGCCGCCGAGGAGGCCCGTGGCGATACCGGCCACCCCCACCACCAGCAGGGGATTGCGTTTCGTGGCGAAGCCGATCACGACCACGAGCACGCCGAGAAGCACGATCATGGACCCGCCTTCCGCGTACGGGACCTCACGCGGGCCGTGAGGAGAGTGCCCAGAGGCTAGGTGATTGTTGAACGATCCGACAAGGGGTGTGCGGGGGTGAAACTCACCCCTCGGCGATGCGCTGTGCGTACGCCCCCGAAAGCTGGCTCCGCGAGTCCTCCAGGTAGGAGGCCAGCAGCTCCTCGGCCTCGGTGACGGCGCCCGACTGCAGCGCCTCCAGGATCTGGCGGTTGCGGGTCAGATAGGGCGCGTGGAAGCGCCGGGGGTCGTCCATGACGTGGAAGACCAGCCGCAGCTCGGCCAGCACCCCGCGCATCAGCTCATCCGTGCGCGGGCTGTCGGCGAGGGCCACGATCGCCTGGTGGAAGCGGATGTTGGCGGTCGCGAGATCCTGCCAGGACCTGGTCGCGGAGGCGGCCTCCCCCGCCTCCACCGCTGCCGCCACCCCGCCGACCGCGGCTGTCGCGTCGCCCCCCTTGAGCTCGCTTCCCAGACGGCGCACCGCCGCGCACTCCACCAGCGTACGCACGCGGTAGATGTCGTCGAGGTCCTCGACCGTCACCATGCGGACGAACACCCCGCGGTTGAGTTGGTGCACCAGCAGCCGTTCGTGGGTCAGCAGCCTGAAGGCCTCCCGCAGGGTGTTGCGGGAGACGCCGAGGGCGCCGCCGATGCTCTCCTCCGACAGCCGGGCGCCGGGCGGGAAATAGCCCTCGGCGATCCTGTCCCGCAGGATGTCGGCCACCCGCTCGGCGGTGCCGGCCCGCCCGAGCAGGGCGCGGTCCGCCTCCAGGCCCGAGACCTCGGCGAGCCTTCGCCGATCGTTCTTCGTCACTCCGCCGGCCATGCCGCTCCCCGCTCTCGCCCGCCCCGGACCACCCGTTCGAGGCCCCTCCGACCGTCATTTTCGTAGGAAGTCAACCCCAGATACGGGAAGGAGACAACACACCTCTTGTCGGATCGTTCAACGATCCTTTACGTTGGAGCGCAACGCCGGTCGGCTCGAGTGCCTCGGGGGAGAGCCACTACGGATACGGGCCGGCCGGCCCCGAAGCTCCCGCCCGCCCCCGCCCGCAATCGGACCGCCGCACTGCACGCAGCGCGCACCCTCGGCACCGAGCACCTGGAACGGACACACATGAGCGACGCGGTGGCCCCCTTCGTCATCGATCTGAACGCCGACCTCGGGGAAGGCTTCGGCCGCTGGCAGCTCACCGACGACGACGCCCTGTTGTCCACGGTCACCAGCGCCAACGTCGCCTGCGGCTTCCACGCCGGCGACCCGAGCACCATGCGGCGGGTGTGCGAACTGGCCGCCGAGCGCGGTGTCGTCATCGGCGCCCAGGTCTCCTACCGCGACCTGGCCGGCTTCGGCCGCCGCGCGATGGACGTACCGCCCGACGAGCTGGCCGACGAAATCGCCTATCAGATCGGCGCGTTGGAGGTCTTCGCGCGCGCCGCCGGGGCCCGCGTCGGTTACGTCAAGCCGCACGGCGCGCTCTACAACCGCTGCGTGCACGACGAGGAGCAGGCCGCCGCCGTCATCCAGGGAGTGTCCACCGCGGGGGGTGCCCTGCCGGTGCTCGGGCTGACCGGCTCCCGGCTGCACGAGGCCGCCCGGCGGGCCGGACTGCCCGTCGTCGGCGAGGCCTTCGCCGACCGGGCCTATACCGCCGAGGGCACCCTCGTGCCGCGCCGCGAGGCGGGCGCCGTGATCCACGACCCGGACGAGGTCGTCAAGCGCGCCCTGGGCATGGCCCGCGACGGCGCCGTCACCTCGCTCGACGGCCGGCCCGTCGAGATCGCCGCCCGCTCCCTCTGCCTGCACGGTGACACCCCCGGCGCCGCGGCGCTCGCCCGCCGCGTCCGGTCCGAACTGGCCGCAGGCGGCGTGCTCGTGCGGAGCTTCGTATGAGGCCGCTGCCCGTCGGGGAGCACGCGCTCCTCATCGAACTGGACACCGCCGAGGAGGTCGAGGCGCTGCACGCCGAGCTGCTGCGCCGGGCCGCCGCCGGGGCCCTCCCGCCGGTGCGCGAGATCGTGCCGGCCGCCCGCACGGTCCTGCTGGACGGACTCGACGACCCCCGCGGTCTCACCGCCGAACTCGCCGCCTGGGACATCCCCGCACTCACCACCGGCGACCGCCCCGCGGTGGAGATCCCGATCCGCTACGACGGTCCCGACCTCGCCGAGGTGGCCGCGTTGTGGGGCGTCACCGAGGACGAGGTGGTGCGACTGCACTCCGCGACGACCTTCCGTGTCGCCTTCTGCGGCTTCGCGCCCGGCTTCGGCTATCTGACCGGCCTTGCCGAGCCGCTCCACGTACCGCGCCGGGCCACTCCCCGCACGAAGGTCCCGGTCGGTTCGGTCGCGCTGGCCGGCCCGTACACCGGCGTATACCCCCGCTCCTCCCCCGGTGGCTGGCAGCTGATCGGCACCACCGATGCCGTTCTGTGGGACCCCCGCCGGGAACCCGCGGCGCTGTTCGCGCCCGGCACCCAGGTCCGGTTCGTGCCGCAGGATGCCCCCGACCGCTCCGTCCCCGCCGCGCGCGACGCGGCGTCCCGGGACGACAGCCCCAGCGCCGAGGAGAGCGCCCGATGACCGACCGCGCCTTCTCGGTGGCCCGGGCCGGTGCGCTCACCACCGTCCAGGACCTCGGCAGGCCCGGCAACGCGCACCTCGGCGTGCCGCGCGCCGGCGCCCTCGACGAGCCCGCGCACCGGCTCGCCAACCGGCTCGTGGGCAATCCGGAGTCGGCCGCGACCCTGGAGACGACGCTCACCGGATGCGCCGTCCGCCTCCGCACCGCCACCACCGTCGCCGTCACCGGCGCTCCCTGTCCGGTGACGATCGACGGCCGGCCCGCCCCCTGGGGCGCTCCGGTCCTGGTGCCTGCGGGCGCCGTGCTGGACGCGGGCCCGGCCACCCACGGTCTGCGCTCCTACCTCGCCTTCGCCGGCGGTGTCACCACGGAACCCGTGCTCGGCAGCCGCGCCGCCGACCTCCTCTCCGGTCTGGGCACCGAGCCGCTCACCGACGGCGCGGTGCTGCCCCTCGGTCCTTCCTACAGCCCACCCGCAGGGGCCGACGCCGTCCCGCATCCCGGCCCCGTGCGGGAGCTGCTGCTGCCGTTCGTCCCGGGTCCGCGCGACGACTGGTTCACCGCCACGGGAATGCACACCCTCACCACCGGCCGCTTCCGGGTCTCCCCCGCGAGCAACCGCATCGGCCTGCGCACCGAAGGGCCGCCGCTGGAACGCGCCAGGACCGGTGAACTCCCCAGCGAGGGAATGCCGTTGGGCGCCCTCCAGATCCCACCCGACGGCCTGCCGGTGCTCTTTCTGCACGACCATCCCACCACCGGCGGCTACCCCGTCATCGGTGTCGTTCCGGAGCGCTATCTGGCGCCGGCGGCCCAGGCCGTACCAGGGACACCGGTGCGCTTCGTACCGCGCAGGCCGATCGCGGCGCAGGCCCGCCGCGCCGGCCCGCGCGGGCGCCCGGCTCAGCCCGCCCCGTAGCCACCGCCCCCCGGCGTCCGCAGCACCAGGACGTCGTCCACGCCGACCTCCGCCGTGTCACAGCCGTGCAGCTGCTGCCGGGAACCGTCCGCACGCTCCACAAAGTTGTCGCCGAGGGCACCCGGCTCGCCGCCCGCCATGCCGTACGGCGGCACCCGGCGGTGGTTGGTGAGCAGCGCGATGGTCATCGGTTCGAGGAAGCGCAGCCGGCGCTCGACACCGCAGCCGCCGTGCCTGCGGCCGGCGCCGCCGCTGCCCGCGCGGATGGCGAAGCTGTCGACACGGACCGGGTAGCGCCATTCGAGCACTTCGGGGTCGGTCAGCCGGGAGTTGGTCATATGGGTCTGCACGGCGTCCGCGCCGTCGAAGCCGTCGCCCGCGCCCGAGCCGGAGGCCACCGTCTCGTAGTACTGCACCCGGTCGTTGCCGAAGGTGACGTTGTTCATCGTGCCCGAGCCCTCCGCCTGGGCGCCCAGCGCGGCGTACAGCGCACCGGTGACCGCCTGGGAGGTCTCCACGTTCCCCGCGACCGTGGCCGCGGGGAAGACCGGGGCCAGCATCGAGCCCTCCGGGATGCGCACCGCCAGGGGCTTGAGGCAGCCGCTGTTGAGGGGGATGTCCTCGGCGACCAGGGTGCGGAAGACATAGAGCACCGCGGCCATCACCACGGAGCTGGGGGCGTTGGCGTTGCCGGGCTGCTGCGGTGAGGTGCCGGCGAAGTCCAGTACGGCGCTGCGGGCCGCGCGGTCGACGGTCAGCGCGACGTTGATCTCCGCGCCGCTGTCGGTCTCGTAGCGGTAGGAGCCGTCGGACAGCTCCGCGATGATCCGCCGCACCGACTCCTCGGCGTTGTCCTGGACGTGTCCCATGTAGGCCCGGACGACGTCGAGCCCGAACTGCTCGGTCATCCGCCGCAGTTCCTCGATGCCCTTCTCGTTGGCGGCGATCTGTGCCCGCAGATCGGCGATGTTGGCATCCGGCGCGCGGGAGGGGTAGGGGCCGGAGGCGAGCAGTTCGCGGGTCTCGCGCTCGCGCAGCTTCCCGTCGCGCACCAGCAGCCAGTTGTCGAAGAGGATGCCCTCCTCCTGGACGGTGCGGCTGAAGGCGGGCATCGACCCCGGAGTGATGCCGCCGATCTCGGCGTGATGGCCGCGGGAGGCCACCAGGAACAGCAGCTGCGGCTCCTCCGCCGCTTCGCCGGACGGCGCGTCGAAGACGGGGGTGACGACGGTGACGTCGGGCAGGTGTGTGCCGCCGTGGTACGGGTCGTTGATCGCGTACACATCGCCGGGCCGCATCGCACCGGCACGCCGGTTGAGCACCTCCTTGATGGATTCGCCCATCGAGCCCAGGTGGACGGGGATGTGCGGGGCGTTGGCGATGAGATTGCCGTCGGCGTCGAAGAGCGCACAGGAGAAGTCGAGGCGTTCCTTGATGTTGACGGAGTGCGCGGTGTGCTCCAGGCGGACCCCCATCTGCTCGGCGATGGCCATGAAGAGGCTGTTGAAGACCTCCAGCATCACCGGGTCCGCCTCGGTGCCGACCGCCACCCTGCGGGGGCGCGGCTCCGCGCGGGTGAGCAGCAGATGCCCCCGCTCGCCCATCGCCGCCTGCCAGCCCGGATCGAGGACCGTCGTCGCGTCCTCCTCGGCGATGATCGCCGGGCCGGTGAGGGTGTCGCCTGGGAGCAGGTCGGCACGCCGGTGGAGGCCGGTGTCCTGCCGGCGCCCCTGGGCGTACATCCGGACCGTGGCCACGGGTCGCAACGCGCCCTCCCGGGCGGCCGGCCGCGCCTCGTGCCCGGCCGCGCCGCCTGCCTCCCCGAGCGCCTCGACCGACACCGCCTCGGCGATCAGCGGCTTGTCCATGGTGAAGGCGTACCGGAGGCGGTGCGCGCGGAGGAACGCGTCCTTCATGGTCCCGGCGTCCGCCAGGGGGACGCCGATGGTGGAGTCCGTCCCGGCGTACCGGACGAGCACCCGCGCCCGGGTGGTGATGCTGCCGGACGGCACGCCGTCGTCGAGGAGTTCCCCGCGGGTCTGCTCGGCGAGTGTGTCGCAGACCTCCCGCACCCGTGCGAGGGCCTCGGGGTCGTCGAACTCCGCCTCGACCGCCTGCTCCCGCATCGCGGTGGCGTCGGCGACCCCGATGCCGTACGCGGAAAGCACCCCGGCGAGCGGCGGGACGAGAACGGTGTCGATACCCAGGGCGTCGGCGACCGCGCAGGCGTGCTGGCCGCCCGCGCCGCCGAAGCTGGTGAGGGCGTAGCGGGTGATGTCGTGGCCGCGCTGAACGGAGATCTTCTTGACGGCGTTGGCCATGTTGAGCACGGCGATGTCCAGGAACCCCGCGGCGACCTCCTCGGGGCCGCGGTCGTCGCCCACCGCCCGCGCGGCCTCGTCGGCCAGCTCCGCGAAGCGGGTGCGCACCACCTCGGCGTCCAGCGGCAGGTCACCGTCCGGGCCGAACACCGCAGGGAAGTGCTCGGGTTGGATGCGGCCGAGCATCACGTTGGCGTCCGTGACGGTGAGCGGGCCGCCCCGCCGATAGCAGGCGGGGCCGGGGTCCGCACCGGCGGAGTCGGGGCCGACGCGGTAGCGGCGGCCGTCGAAGTGCAGCACCGAGCCGCCGCCCGCAGCGACGGTGTGGATGTTCATCATCGGGGCCCGCATCCGCACCCCGGCGACCTCGCTGCCGAAGACCCGCTCGAACTCGCCGGCGTAGTGCGACACATCGGTGGAGGTGCCGCCCATGTCGAAGCCGATCACCCGGTCGTGGCCGGGGCCCGCCTCGGCCGCGGCCCGGACCATGCCGACGACCCCGCCTGCGGGCCCGGACAGCACCGCGTCCTTGCCGCGGAAGTGGGCGGCCTGCCGCAGTCCGCCGTTGGACTGCATGAACATCAGCCGGATTCCGGGGAGTTGCGCGGCGATCTCGTCGACGTAGCGGCCCAGGATCGGGGAGAGATAGGCGTCGACGACGGTGGTGTCCCCGCGCGGCACCAGCTTCATCAGCGGACTGACCTCGTGCGAACAGCTCACCTGCGTGAATCCGGCGCTCCTGGCCAGATCGGCGACGGCCTTCTCGTGGTCGGCGTGGCGGTAGCCGTGCAGCAGCACGACGGCCGCGCTGCGCAGCCCGTCAGCGCGGGCGCCGGCCAGCGCCCCGCGCACCTCGTCGGTGTCCAGGGACCGCACGACCGTGCCGTGCGCGTCGACCCGCTCCGGCACCTCGATCACCCGGTCGTACAGCGCCTCGGGCAGCACGATCCGCCGGTCGAAGATCCGTGGCCGGTTCTGGTAGGCGATGCGCAGGGCGTCGCGGAATCCCGCGGTGGTGAGCAGCACCGTCGGCTCGCCCTTGCGTTCCAGCAGCGCGTTGGTGGCGACGGTGGTGCCCATCTTGACGACGGAGACCAGCTCGGCGGGCACCGGATCGTCCGGGCCCAGCTCCAGCATCATCCGGATGCCCGCCACCGCGGCGTCGCGATAGCGCTCGGGGTGGTGCGAGAGCAGCTTGCCGGTGACCAGCCTGCCGTCCGGCCGCCTGCCGACGACGTCCGTGAAGGTGCCACCGCGGTCGATCCAGAACTCCCAGCGTCCGGTCATCCGGCCATTGTCCCAGCGACCCCGGCCCGGGCCAGGCCCTGTCCGGGTGACCCGCCGACCGGGACGGTGCTCTCGGCCCTCGTCGCCCTCGTCACCACCCACTCGGGTACGGGAGCCCGGCCGGGCCGGTCTCCACGCTCTGCCGATCCCCAGGAGCGTCGTGGGCCGCCAGGAAGGCGTCGACGGCGGGCCGCCAGCCGTACCCCTCGGCCCGCTGGCGGGCGGCCGCGCGGCGAGCGGGTTCGGGCCGCGCCGTCACACGCTGGATCGCGTCGGCGAAGGACGGCCCGTCGTCGAGCGCGGTATCGCCGCCACCGCCGACCAGACCGGCGAGCGCCGAGGACGCGCTGACGACGACCGGGGTACCGCACGCGAGGGCCTCCAGGGCCGCGAGCCCGAAGGTCTCGGCCGGCCCGGGGGCGAGGGCGACATCGGCGCTCGCCTGGAGCGCCGCGAGCCGGGCGCGGTCGGCGAGATGCCCCAGGAACGCCGCGGGCAGCCGCTCAGCCCGTACCCGGGCCTCCAACCGGGCGCGCAGCGGCCCGTCGCCGGCCACGACCAGCGCCGCGTCGACACCGCGCCGACGCAGCTCCGCCAGGGTGTCCAGGGCGCGTCCCGGCCGCTTCTCCGGCGACAGACGTGAGCACAGCACGAGCAGTACGGCGGCCCGGCCGGCGCAGTGCTGCCGCAGCGCCGTGCTGCGGCAGCCCGGATGCCGGGCCGCGAGGTCGACGCCGAGCGGCGCGAGCACCACATTGCGCGCCCCGACCCTGGTGAACTCGGCCGCCGCCCACTCGGTCGTGCACACCACCCGGCTGTAGGCATGGGCCGTACGGGAGTTCAGCCGGTCCGCGGTGGACCGGGCCAGGGAGCGCGGCACTCCCCAGGTGCTCAGCACCCCGTCGACGCTCTCGTGCGAGACCATCACCGACGGCACCCTGGCCCGCCGCGCCCATTCGCCCGTCCAGCGCAGCGTCGTACGGTCGGAGACCTCCAGCCGGTCGGGCCGCAGCGCCCGGAGCAGCCTCTGGAGGCAGCGGCGGTCGGTCAGTACCCGGTAGCCGCCGGTCCCGGGCAGCACGGGTGCCGGCACGGTGATCACCCGCCCCTGCTCGGTGTGTTCGGACCGGATCCCGAGGTCCGGGAGGCCGAGTACGCCGCCCGCCTGCCCCGTGCCCCTGCCGCCCGTAGGCGGCGGCCCCGGCACGATGAGCACCGGCTCGTGCCCGGCGGCCCGGTACCCGGCCCCGAGTTCGCGCAGCGCGGTGCGCAGCCCGCCGGAGACCGGCGCGATGAAGTTGGCGATCCGTACGATGCGCAGACCGGTCCCGCCGAGCGACGGCGTCCACGGAGCCACCGCGATGTCCCGCCGAGCGCTCATGCCGCCACCGCCGTCCGGCCGGCGAGCACCTCGTCGTAGTGACCGAGGAGTTGATCGCCCACCACCTCCCAGGTGCGGTGCTCGACGGCCCTGCGGGCGGCGGCGCCGTACCGGATACGCGTCTCGGTGCTCTCCGCCAACAGCCGCACCGCGTCCCGGAAGGCCCTTCCGTCACCAGGAGTCACCAGCAGCCCGGTTCGGTCGTGGTCCACCAGATCGAGCGGGCCGCCGGCGCGCGGCGCGACGACGGGCACACCGGAGGCCATCGCCTCCTGCACGGTCTGGCAGAAGGTCTCGTAAGGACCGGTGTGCACGAAGACGTCCAACGAGGCGTGAAGACGGGCGAGTTCGTCGCCGGTGCGGCGGCCCAGGAAGCGCACCTCGGGCAGGGCGGCACGCAGACCTGCCGCGCTGGGCCCGTCGCCGATGACGACGGTCCGCACACCGGGCAGCCGCGAGGTCTCGGCCAGCAGTCGCACCTCCTTCTCGGGCGCCAGACGCCCCACATACCCCACCAGCAGCTTCCGCCCCGCGGCCAGCGAGCTGCGCAGCACCGCATCCCGCCGCCCCGGGTGGAACCGCGCGGAATCGACCCCGCGCGGCCACAGCCTGACTCGCGGCACGCCACGCTCGGTCAGCTCCCGCAGCGCGGCACCGGAGGGCGCGAGGGTGCGGTCAGCGGCGGAGTGCACAGAACGAAGGCGCCGCCACGCCGCGGCCCCACCGCCCCCGAGGTAGGTACGGGCGTAACTGCCCAGGTCCGTCTGGTAGACGGCGATCGTGGGCAGCTTGCGCCGGGCGGCCACCGCCATACCCCGCGCGCCGAGGACGAAGGGGCCGGCGAGGTGCACCAGGTCGGGCCGGTGCCCGTCGAGCGCGGCGGACAGCCGGCGCCCGGGGAGCGCGATCCGCACCTGCGGATAGCCGGGCAGCGGCATCGACGGCACCCGTACGACGGGGCACGGGCCGTCGAGATCGCCGCCGACCGGTCCTGAGCCACCGAGCGGCGCGATGACAAGCGGATCGTGGCCGCGCCGGACGAGGTGGCGGGCGGTCTCCAGGGCGCAGCGGGCGACGCCGTTGACATCGGGCGGGAAGGATTCGGTGACGATGACGACTCGCATACCGCTGTTGTCGACGCACCGTGCGTGGGCAGCACCAAAGGGATCTTTCCAACCGGATAACACCCCATGAGCGTTCCGCTCCGGGCCCGCCGCGGGCCGTCCTGCCACCGCATACCGCCCACGGGCAGCCGCTCCGGCGGTCTCGGACCCGACGACCCCGGCCACCCCGACGACTCGGCCGACCCTCCGTACGGTCCTCCGAACTGTTCGGAGGGAGGACCGCTCAGAGGGCCGTTCCGGCCCGGTCGTGACGGAGCCCGCTCATACCGCCGAGGCGTCCGGTCCGAATCTGGCGCGGACGGCCGTCTGGACCTCGGCCTCCTCGGCAGGGTCCGCGGCGAGGCGCCGGAGCTGCTCGACGACCCGGTCGTCGCCGGTCGCGGCGTGCCGGGCGGCCAGTTCGCGGGTGGTCTCCTCGCAGTCCCACAGGCATTCGACGGCGAACCCGGCCGCGAATCCCGGGTCGGCGGCGGCGAGCGCGCCAGCGGCCCGGCCACGGAGGTGGGAGGAGGAGGTCTCGCGGTAGACGTGACGCAGAACGGGGGCGGCACAGGCGACGCCGAGGCGCCCGGCCCCGTCGACGAGCTCCCAGAGCCGGTCCGCGTCCGGCCCCTCCTCGCGCACGGTCCTGCGCAGCGCGGCCAGCACCAGCTCGCTGTCGCGCTTGGCGCCGCGGCGGGCGAGCATCGCGGCCGCGGACGCACCCAGGCGATCCGCGCGCCGGGCCCAGATCCGGGCCCGCTCGACGGCGGCCACACTGCACATACGCTCGAAGGCGGCGAGCGCGGCCGAGATCAGGGCATCGCCGGAGAGCGGGTCGACGGCCACGATCTCGATCAGGTCGAGAACGTCGGGGTCACCGCGCTCGGCGAGGTGGTGGAGCGCGGCGGCCCGGGCGGCGTCCGGCCCGCCACGCGCGGCCCGCAGCAGTTCAGGACGGTTTTCGGGCCCCGCGACGGCGGACAGGCAACGTGCCGCGGCAGCGTGCCGGCGCTCTTCCGGGTGCAGGTCGAGGCCCTGCTGGGCCCACTGCAACACCTCGGTCACGCTCCAGCCGGGGCGCGGCCCACGAGGCCGCAGCTGCCGCTGCCATCGGTCGAAGGAGCCCTGCTCCCCCGCGGCGGCCAGGCGAGCGGCGTAGCGCGCGTCCTCGGCCCAGAGCCGCCAGGGCCGGGGCTCGAAGGCGTCACGTACAGCGGCGGCCAGCTCCGCCTCGCCCTCCGCCGTCTCCGGGAAGCGCGCGAGGACCGCGGGGGCCAGCGTCATCAACCCGGCGTCGTCGTCACGCAGCGCGAGCTCGTCCAGAGCCCAGCGCCAGTTGCTGCCGACCGCGGCGTAGCTGCGCAGCAGCAGTCGGGCCGCGTCCCGGCCGTAGGAGGCGAGGTGGCCCAGTACGGACAGGGCGAGTCCGGTGCGCTCCTCGCCGGTGTCGATGCGGTCGTCGGAGTGGAAGAGGTGCCGTTCGATCTCTTCGAGCCCGCCGTCGAGCTGCATGTAGAGGCGTGCGTAGTAGAGCGAGCGGTTCTCGACCTGCCAGTCGCGCCGGGGGTCACGCAGCACGCAGGTGTTGAGTTCCGCGAGCGCCTCGGCCCGCGGCGCCGCGAGGGCATGCAGGGTCCCGTCGCCGCGGCCTCGCTGAAGGAGGCCGAGGAGGGTGCCACTGGGCGCTATGTCTGGATCGAACATGAGGTCAGCATCCGGTGCGGGGGGCAGGCTGGCAACGGGATTTCCGCTGACCGGCATTCTTGCCGGTGACCGCGGGCCGTATGCGTCGTTCCCACCGTGGATCGGCGGGCATGACTGCTGTACGGCGGCCGCAGCCTAGCCTGGAAGCTGTCATTCCGCCGATTCGCCCCAGGGTTGCGCCAGGAAGGCCTGGGGCATATGCCAGCTGCACCACCGTATCGGGTAATGCCAAATCCCTTACGGACAGTCGCAGCCTGTGCAACAGTCGTTACCGGCCCTTCTGTCAGACCTGGCCCCGGCGCCGCCTGATCACGGAGTACGTCATGCCGTCCCCTCTCTTCGCGGACCATCCAGCCGACCGGCCTCCCGAGCGGGACACGGTCGAGGCACTCATCACGCAGGCCCGCCGCCTGCGCGGTGGCCTCGATGCCGTGCGCCGGGAGTCGTCGCCGGATGCCGATGTCGCCACGGCCGATCCCCAGCTGCGCTGGCAGCGGGCCCTGTGCGACCTCGCCGTCCACCACCTCGACGACCTCGGCGGGCATCTCGACCAGCTGAGAGAGGGCCTGCCCGCCGACTGCGACGAGCTCGCCGGGTACGACGACGGCACCGCCGCGCACCCCGAGCTGCCCGCCGCGCCGCCCGAGTCCGAGCCGCATGAGAGCGGCTCACTGCTGCGCCGGGTCGGCAGCGCCGAGTGGAACCTCCTCACCGACGAGGTCAGCTGGTCCGACGAGCTGTTCGCGATGTTCGGCAGGCGGCCGTCCGACGGCCCGCTGACCCTCGACGAGCTGCCGTCGCTGATCCTCGCCGAGGACCAGGAGCGGCTGGCCACGATGGTCACGGACTGTCTGGTGGACGGCCGGCCGATCGACGGTGAGTTCCGCGTCGTGCGTCCGGACTCCGACATCCGGACGGTGCACATGGTCGGCGAACCGGTGCTCGACGCCGACGGCAGTACGGCCTGCATGTGGGCCGTACTGCGGGACGTCAGCGAGCTGCGCCGCAGCCAGCAGGCGGTGCGCGAGACCGGTGACTCGCTCCAGCGCCAGCGGCAGATCGCGCAGACCGAGCGCCGCATCGCGGTGGAGCTCCAGGAGGCCGTACTCCCGCCGTGGCGTGACTCCCTGCACTTCCCGCAGGGCGGTCCGGCCGCCCTGGACCTCGCCGGCCGCTACCTCCCGTCCGGCACCAGCGCCCTGATCGGCGGCGACTGGTATGACGCCCTGCAACTCCCCGATGGTAAAACGCTGTTGAGCGTCGGCGATCTCACCGGCCACGGCGTCGCCGCCACCTCCGGGATGGCGATGGTGCTCGGCGCGCTGCGCGGGATGGCCGTCACGGGCCAGCAACCGGGGCCGCTGCTGGGCTTCCTCAATCAACTCCTGGACACCACGGCGCAGCCCGCCCTGGGCAGCGCGCTGTGCGCCCACTTCGATCCCGCCACCCGTCGGCTGGAATGGGCCCAGGCCGGGCACCCCGCGCCGCTGCTCTTCCGCGGCGGCACGGGGCGCGCGCTGGACCCGCCCGAGGGCGTCCTGCTCGGGGCGACCACTGGCGCGAGCTACGCCCAGTGCACCGAGCAGCTGGAGCCGGGCGATCTGCTCGTGTTCCACACCGATGGCCTCGTACCGCGCCGTACGCCCACCGCGGGGGCCGCCCATGAGGGTGCCGAGCGACTCCTCGCCCTCGCTCCGCGGTTCGCCGTGGCCCGCAGCGCGCAGGACAGCGTCCGCATCGTCGTCGAGGAGTTCGGCAGCACGGAGCGTGAGGACGATGCCTGTGTCCTGATCGCCAGGATCGGCGACTGACACACCACACCGCCGACTCCGGCGGCAACGCGGACAGCGGCAGAGCCGATACCGGGGGTACGGTCGGCTCCGGGAGCGCCGCGTAGCGAGGACCGGCCGGCGCTGAGCCGGCTGGGCCCGCAGATGAGTTGTCGTCAGTGCTGTCGTCGGCCGTGGTGCCGGGCCTTGGGGGCTCGAACCGCTCAGACCGAGAACTTCCGGCCGATTTCCGCCCCGAGGCCCGGCGCGAGACCGGAGCCCTTGCTCTTGGGCTTGCTCTTCTCCTTCGGCAGGACATGCTGGATCTCCTCGCGCAGGTCCTGGATCTTGGCGAAGTTCGCGTACTGCCCGGTGAGCCGGAACATCTCACGCAACCGGTCCCAGGTGCGGTGAGAGCTGTTCTCGCCGATGGACACCAACGCCAACCTGGCGTAGCGGTCGGCCTGTTCGGGGTCGTTGCCGATGAAGCACGCCGAGGCCAGGGAGATGTAGTCGAAGATCTGTGACCGCTGGCGGCCGTTCTCCCGCAGCCTGAGGGCCTGCTTGGCGTGCTGCTGGGCGATGCGGGCGGCCGACGGGTCGTGGTCGGCGAGCGTACGGAACGCCAGCGCCTGCATGCCGTGCAGATCCGCCTCGTCGAACATCTGCATCCAACTGGGCGGTGGCACATCGCCCTTGTCGGAGACGAAGAGCTCCTCCGCCTCGCCCAGGGTGCGGCGCATTGCCTGACCATGCCCCTTGGACGCCTGCGCCCAGGCTTCGATGGTGTGCAGCATGGCGCGGGTGCGCGGCAGGGTCTCCTCGCCGGAACCGGACTTGGCCAGCTTCATCAGGTCCAGAGCGTCATCGGGGCGGCCGAGGTGGACCATCTGACGGGCGGCGCGGGAGAGCGCCTCGCCGGCCCGCGGCCGGTCGCCGCCCTCGCGCGCCGCATGGGCCGCGATGATGAAGTACTTCTGGGCGGTGGGCTCCAGGCCCACGTCGTGGGACATCCAGCCGGCCAGCACCGCCAGATTCGCCGCCACCCCCCACAGCCTGCGCTGCAGATGATCGGGGTGGCGATAGGCGAGCATGCCGCCGACCTCGTTGAGCTGGCCGACGACCGCCTTGCGCTGCAGTCCGCCACCGCGGGCGGCGTCCCAGGCGCGGAACACCTCCACCGACCGCTCCAGGGCGTCGATCTCCTGCGACCCCACGGGCGCCGCCTCGTAGCGGTCGAGGCCGATCTGGTCGAGGTCCTCCAGGGAGTCGGCGGCGAACGCGTCGTGGGGTGCGACGTTCGAGGTCGGAGCCGGGTCGGTGTGCAGCCAGTCGTACATGGCGCCGGTGAGTGCGGAGCCCGCGGCGAGCGCCGCGCCCGCACCCACCAAGCCGCGTCGGTTGAGCATGAGGTCCATTCCCGTGAATTCCGTGAGGACCGCGGCGGTCCGTTCGGGTGCCCACGGCAGACCGTCCATGGCCTGCCGTTTCCCCGAGCGACCGGTTCTTGCGAACCCGAGGTCCTCGATGGTTACGACACGGCCGAGTCGCTCGGTGAAGAGGGAAGCCAGGACCTTGGGCACCGGATCGCGGGGGGTCTCCCCCATGTCGATCCAGCGCCGCACTCGCGAGGTGTCGGTCGCCAGCTGCGGATGGCCCATGGCCGCCGCATGCCGGTTGACCAGTCTTGCCAGTTCTCCCTTGGACCATCCGGCCAGGCCGAAAAGGTCCGCGAGACGGGTGTTCGGCTCCCTGTCCACGTCAAGCCCCCAGGTTCCTCGACTGAGTTGACAGTAACGGCCCGTGACGTGGGCTGCGACCATTCGCCAGGGTTCGCCAGGGTGCGCCAGATGGTCTGCCACCCGCGCCCGCGTGTTCTGTAGATGTGCAGCCCCCGGCCCGGTGGCGGGACCGCATTCCCCAGGGTGCGTGCCCTTCACAGGGACCCTGGATCGGCCTCCTGCACGGGGCCCGTTCAACGGGTTCTCACCACCGGGCCGGGAGCGCACGCAACTCGTCGGCGCACGAAGGGATCTGTCTCACCCATGTATGCAGCATCGTCCGCCGTGACCGCCCCCGTCCGGCAGTACCGCCCCCGCCCCTCCGGCAGCGGGCCGTACCTCGACCCCTCCCCTGCCGCGGGGGCGGTCACCGGTCTCGCCGGCGGCCGTGCCCGGCGGGCACAGGGGACGGGGGGCCAACCGCTCAGCGGGAGACTTGACCTGTCCGGTCCCCAGGGCGCCCAGCTGCGCGCCGCCGTCGCCTCGGTGCACCGCATCTGTCCGGAGTTCAACCCGGTCCAGGTGCTTCGCCGCAGCGGCAAATCGGTCCTCCTGGTGGGGACGACGGGCCGGAGCACCGCGGTCGCGAAGTGTTTACTGGACCAGTCCCCCGCGTGGTCGGAGAGCTTCCGGCAGGAAATAGCTGCTTACCGCGCGTTCGTCCGGCACCGTCCGCCGGTACGGGTGCCGCGGCTCGTGGCGGCCGATCCCGACAACTGCACCCTGGTCGTGGAGCGTATGCCGGGCCGGATCGCGGCCGCGGCGCGGCACCCGTCCGAAGCGCCTCCCCGCGCGGACGTACGGGCCGCGCTCGGCGCGATCTGCCGGATCAACCTCTGGCGTCCGCCGGCTGGGCTCTTCGACGCCCCGCTGGACTACGCGGGCCGCATCGGCCGCTACCACGACCTGGGGCTGCTGACCGACCGGGACCTGGGTGACCTGCAGAAGCTGCTGCACGGCCTGTCGCACACCCAGGGCCAGTTCTGCCACGGCGACGCCCTGCTGAACAACGTGCTGCTCTCCCCCGCCGGACCGGTGCTCCTGGACTGGGACAACGCCGGGTGGTATCTGCCGGGGTACGACCTGGCGACCCTGTGGTCGGTGCTGGGCGACGCTCCCGTGGCGCGCCGTCAGATCAGTCAGCTCGCCCAGGCGGCCGGTCCGGCCTCGCGGGACGCGTTCCTGGTGAATCTGATGCTGGTGCTGACCCGGGAGATCCGGCGCTACGAGACCGCGGTCCAGCGCACCATGCGCGAGCCCACGCCGACGGGAACACCGGGTCCGGGACAGCCCGGGGTGCTCGCGGCGGGCGAGGAGCAGCGGCTGCTCCTCCGCCGGCTGCACGACGACTGCCAGATGGCGCGTCGTGCGGTGAGGGCGGCGGTCGGCACGCGCTGACCGCCGAGGGGGGATTGTGAGCGGCGCACCCGTCATGGGCGCGCCGCTCACCCATGTGCGCAGGTTCTCCCGCTCCCCGTTCGTGGTCGGCGATTGGTCCATTCCACTGACGCCCCGCAGGCCCGCCGCCCGGACCGGGAAGACTCCTCGGGATACGCCCTGACATGCAAAATTCCGATCGTGTTCGATGATTGACGGATCGTCGGCGAACCGATACCCCTAAGCCCCAGAGGGGCTCTGTGTCGGGTCCCGCCCCGCACGGCCGTTTGCCTACCCATCGTCACACCGACCCGGCTCGGGCCGGCTCGAGGAGGCTGTTTTGCGAGGATCCGCCCCGAAGGACGTCAAGAGAACTCCCCGCTCCGCCCTGCGGAGGTCCGCCACCGCCGTCGCCGCCGCGGCGCTCCTGTTGCCGCTGGTCTCGGCCACGCCCTCCGAGAGTGCCGGGCAGCCTCGTCCCGATGCCTTGGACCGGGCCTTCACCGACGCCGCCGCGCGCTTCCATGTGCCGCGCAGTGTGCTGCTCGGCGTCTCCTACCTGGAGTCCCGGTGGGACAGTCACGGCGGCGCGCCCAGCGTCTCCGGGGGCTACGGCCCGATGCACCTGACGGACGCCCGCACCGCCCTGGCACGAACGCCGAGCTTCGGTGACCACGCCGAGGACGCGCGCGGCGACGGCTCACGCACCCGGCGAACGGTGCGGGCCGCGCAGGGCGCGGTGGTGCCCCGGGACCTGCCGGCGCGGCTGCGGACCCTGCTCGCGGCCGCGAAGCTGACCGGGCTGTCGGCCGAGCGGCTGCGCACGGACCCGGTGGCGAATGTGCTCGGCGGCGCCGCGCTGCTGGCCGCGGAGCAGCGCAAGCTGGGGCCGGCCCGCAGCTCCGACCCGGCCGCGTGGTACCCGGCGGTCGCCCGCTACGCCGGTGAGGACAACGCGCGGGCCGGCACCGCCTTCGCCGACGAGGTGTTCGACGTCATGCGCCGGGGCCTGGCGCGGACCACCGACACCGGACAGCGCATCACGCTGGCCGCCATGCCCTCGCTGACGGTCAGCACCCAGGAGAAACGTCTCGGCATGGGCACCGCCGCCTCGCAGCAGGCGTCGGAAGGCGGCAAGGCCCGGCCGGAGTGCCCGGCGAGTGTCGCCTGCGAGTCGGTTCCGGCGCCGTACGAGGAGTTCGGGGACGGCGACTACGGCAACCACGACAAGGCCGACCGGCCGAAGGACCAGCGTGTCGACGCGATCGTCATCCACGACACCGAGGGGTCCTGGGAGACCACGCTCAAGTTGATCAAGGACCCGGCGTATGTGTCCTGGCACTACACGATCCGGTCCGCTGACGGCCTGATCGCCCAGCACGTCCCGACCAAGGACGTCGCCTGGCACGCGGGCAACTGGTACATCAACTCGCACTCCGTCGGCATCGAGCACGAGGGTTTCCTCGCCGCGCCCGACGCCTGGTACACGGAGGCGATGTACCGCACGTCGGCGCGCCTGGTGAAGTACCTGTCGCACAAGTACGACGTGCCGCTGGACCGCCAGCACATCCTGGGCCATGACACAGTGCCCGGCACGACGACCTCGACGATCAAGGGGATGCACACCGACCCGGGCCCGTACTGGGACTGGCAGCACTACTTCTCCCTCCTGGGCAAGCCGTTCCGGTCCACCGGCAGCGCCAAGGACGGCGTGGTGACCATCCGCCCCGACTACGACCGCAACCAGCCGGTGTACACCGGCTGTGAGAAGGCCGGTGAGCCCTGCGCCCCGCATGGTTCTGCTGCGGTACGGCTGCACACCGGACCGAGCGGGAACGCACCGCTGGTGAAGGACATCGGGCTGCACCCGGACGGCGCCGACTCGACGACCGGCGTCAACGACACCGGGGCCCGTGCCACGACGGGCCAGCAGTTCGCGGTGGCGGGCCGCTCCGGCGACTGGACGGCGATCTGGTACCTCGGGCAGAAGGCGTGGTTCCACAACCCGGCCGGGCAGCCGACGGCGGTGCCCGCCAAGGGCCGGGTCATCACGCCGAAGAACGGCTCGGCGGAGATCCCGGTCTACGGCCGGGCATATCCGGAGAAGGAGGCCTATCCGGCCGGGGTGCCGGTCCAGGCCGTATCCCCGCTGCCCTACAAGCTGGCCGCGGGGCAGGAGTACGTCGTCGGTGAGCGGATGCGGGGCGAGTACTTCTACGCCCCGACGTTCGACGTCACCAAGCACGCGATCGTGCGCGGCAAGGACATGTACTACGAGATCCAGGTCGGGCACCGCGTCGGCTACGTCCGGGCAGCGGATGTCGACGTCCGGCGGGCCGGTCAGGAGTAGGCAGGAGCGGGCCCCGGTGGGGGATAAGACCTCGCGCCCGGTGGACGGCGGACCGTCCACCGGGCGCGAGGTGTGTCCGCTCCCGTACGCGCCGGGGTCAGCTCTGCTGGAAGAGCTCCGCCGGCAGCGGCTTGAGAAGGGCGTAGAGGTCGTCGGTGATCGGCCGGTCCCAGCTGGCGATGGTGACCAGCACGCCGTCGCTGCGGTCGAACTGGGCGCACGAGATCCGGCTCTCGGAGCACTTGATCCGCTTGACGATCAGCAGGTTGTCCTCGTGCATCACGGGGGTGTCCTCGGTCTCGACGACCACCACGGGCTCGTCGTTGCCGAGCGCCGCCAGCAGCTGCGCCACCTCGAAGGGCACCTGGTCATCGTCCAGCTCGCGGGCCGGGGAGCCCTCCGGCAGGTTGCCGATGACCATCGCGGGACCGCGGCCGCCGAACAGGTCGTAGCGGAGGAAGACGCCCTGGCAGCTTCCGTCGGGGGCGGGCAGCAGCCCGGCTCCGAGGTTGCCCGGCCAGTCCCCGGGGTCCATGGCGAGGACGTCGAAGTCAGGCCCGGCGGGCGTGGCTGCGCTGCGGCGGCGGAGGAAGGACATGCCGCCATCGTACGTGGCCGGACCCGGCTCGCCGCGCCGACGTCGGCATCGGCACCGGCCGGTGCGCCCCGGGCCCGGCGGGCGCCTGCGGGCGGGCGAGCGCTCTGCCGCTCACGCCCGGTCGGCGAGGGCGGTGAGCCGGCGGAGCGCATCGTGGGCCGCGTCGTGCGGAACGAAGAGGTGGTCATGGTGGAAGCCGGCGACGACGTTGCAGCTGAGCCCGGCGGCGGCGAGTTCGGTGGCCACGGCGGCGGTCAGGCCGACGGCGTCCAACGCGGAGTGCACCCGCAGCGTGATCCACGCCGCGACGTAGTCGTACGCAAGGCCGGCGCGGTCGGCCTCCTCCTGGCGGACGACAAGGGTGACGCCCTCGTGCTCGGCGACGGTGACCACCGGAGTCAGGCCCTCGGGAGCCGTGCCGGGAACGGTCGTGAAGACGTAGCGCCCTTTGTTCAGCTGGGGCCGCATGCCGCTCAGCAACAGCCGCAGATCGCTTTCACCGCTCATGGGACTCCACACCACGGGCGCCGCCCTGCCCGGACCTGCGGCGTTCGTGGTGGCGGGCCACCCGGGCGCGGTTGCCGCAGGAGGGGGCGCACCATTCCTGCCGGGCGTGCGCCTTGACGAAGTAGCGCACGCAGCGCGGTGCGGGGCAGGCCCGCAGCAGTTCGCGTTCGGGGCCCTGGAGGAAGGCGATGGCGGCGCGGGCGAGCTCGGCGGTGAGCCGGTCGGCGGCGGAGGGGCCCCCGGTCGGCCGTAGCCGCACCTGGGGCGACCCGCCCGCCGCCCAGGTGAACTCCGGCACCGTCGCGACCCGGGCCGCGGCGGCGTTCAGCCGGCCGATCGCCTCGTCCTCGGGGAGCAGTCTCCGGTCGTCGGCGCGGCTCGGCGGCCCCGGACGGACGGCGCGCGCGAACAGGGCACGGACGGCGGCGCGCAGCTCGCGCACGCCATCGAGCAGCGCCCGGTCCACGGTGTCCGGATGGGCGCCGCAGTCCAGCAAGGCGGCGCGGTCGCGCACCCACGTGGTGAGCCCGGCCGTATCGGCCAGGTCGTCGGCGACCCCGCCGTGACCGTCGTGGCGGAGGGTGACGGCGAGATCCAGTGCGAGCCGTGTGGCGGTCATGGTGCTAATGGTAACGTCGTGATCAACCATTAACACCTGAGGGGGCATCATGGCCGAGGTACGACAACTGCTGCGCGGTCTCCCGGTTTTCGGGGGTGAGCTGCCGGCGTTCGATCCACTGGACACGCCCGACGATCCGGTGGAGCTGTTCACCGCATGGCTGCTCGGCGCCATACGGGCGCAGGTGCCGGAGCCGCATGCGATGACGCTCTCGACAGCCGGTGCCGACGGCCTTCCTTCGGCCCGCACGCTGATCCTGAAGGACATCGACACGGACGGCTGGCGCTTCGCCGCTGACGCCGGCAGCACCAAGGGCCGGGAGCTGGCGGACCGCCCGTACGCCGCCCTGACCTTCTACTGGCAGCCACTGGCCCGGCAGGTACGCGTCCGCGGCCCGGTGGTGCGGGAGAGCGCGGAGCGCGCGGCCGCGGACTTCCTCGCCCGGGGCGCAGACGCGCGCGCCGAGGCGCTGCTGGGTCGGCAGAGCGAGCCCCTGGCGGATCTCGCTCAACGGGACACCGCGGTGGCCGAGTCGGCGACCCGGCTCGCGCGGGAGCCCGGTCTGGTCGCGCCCGGGTGGACGCTTTACACCGTGCAGGCCACATCGGTGGAGTTCTGGCAGGGCGCCGCCGACCGCAATCACACCAGGCTCGCCTATCGCCGCACGTCGTCGAGCTGGACCAAGGAGCTGCTGTGGCCGTGATGTCCGAGAACGACGTGCGTGACCGCATCGAGGCCGGCCATGCCCGCCTGCTCGCCCTGCTCCCGGGCCTGACGGACCAGAACGTAACCGAGCCCAGCGCACTGCCCGGCTGGTCGCGCGCCCATGTCCTCTCCCACATCGAAGGCATCGCACTGGCCATGGCCCGGCAGGCCCGCTACTCGCTGCGCGGCGAGCTGATCGAGCCGTACGACGGCGGGCGGCCGGCGCGTACCGCCGCCATCGAGGCAGGGGCGGTACGCGATGCGGCGGCGCTCCGGCGGGCCGTCGGGGACGCGCTGGCCGAGGCGGCGGCGGCCTGGTCGGCGGTCGGACCGGCCGACTGGGCACGCCCCGTGCGCTACCGCGACGGCGATCTGCGCGCGGCGTTGCTGTGCTGGTGGCGGGAGTTGGAGATTCACACGGCGGACGCCCGGCTCGGACCCGGCCCGCAGGACTGGCCGCGGCAGCTGTGCCTCCACCTCATGGATTTCCTGGCGCCTCGTGCGCCGCGGGAGTTGCACCTCGTCCTGGAGGCCACCGACGAGACGTTCTCGCGGTCGTACGGGCCCGGCACCGCGCCGACGGTCACGGTCCGCGGCCCGCTCACCGCTCTCACGGCCTGGCTGGCGGGCCGTGACCGGCACCGACCACTCGACTGCCGCCGTGCAGGCGCGGGCGCACCGCTGCCCGAGCTGCTCGACTGGCCGTAGCACCAGCGGGCCGGCCGGGCCGCCACACCCGGCCGGTCGGCCCCGCCCCACGACAGAGAGCTTCCCGATGCCGAAGAGCCGGCCCACGCCACCGTTGACGGTCAATCTCTGGAAGGCGGGGCTGTCGTCGGTGCCGCCCGAGATCTGGCGGCGCGACGACTGGGAAGTGCTGATCCTCGCCGACAACGACCTGACCGAGATCCCGGCCGTGCTCGGCCGGCTCCGCGCGCTGCACACCCTCGACCTCGGGCACAACGCCCTGCGCGCCGTACCCGACGAGATCGGCGAGCTGCACGGGCTGACGCGGTACCTCTACCTGCACGACAACCGGCTCACCCAGCTGCCCGGCGCGCTCTGCGCCCTGGACCGGCTCGGCTACCTCAATGTCGGCCACAACCCCCTCGGCCGGCTGCCCGAGACACTCGGCGCGATGGCCGGCCTCGTGGAACTCCGGGCACAGTCAGCGGAGTTGTCCTCGCTGCCGGACTCGGTGGGGCAGCTCCTCCTGGTACGGGAGCTGTGGCTCGGCGGCAACGCCCTGACGGACCTGCCGGAAGGCGTCGGCGCCCTGGGCGAACTGCGGCTCCTGGAGCTGCGGGACAACGCCCTGCCTCAGGTCCCCGAGGCACTGCGCGCGCTGCCGCTGCTGCGCCGGATCGACCTGCGGGGCAACCGGATCGAGGAGCTGCCGTCGTGGATCGGCGAGCTGCCGTCCCTGGAGAAGCTGGACCTGCGCTGGAACGCCGTGGACGACGCGTCGGAGGCGGTCGCGGCACTGCGCGAGCGGGGGTGCGTGGTGCTCACGTGAGAGCGCGGTGGCCCCGCCCCGCGGCGGCCCGGCTGGGCCCGGCCCGCCTACGTGAGGTCGAACTCGCCGTCGCGGGCGCCGACGACGAACGCGCGCCACTCGGCGGGGGCGAAGATCACCGCGGGGATCTCCGGGTTGCGGCGGTTGCGCATCGCGATGAACCCCTCGACGAAGGCGACCTCGACATCGCCCACGCCTCGGCTGCTCGACTGCCACTGGGCATGTGTCAGGTCGAGTTCGGGCCTGGGCCCGCCCACGAGCCGCTCCTCGGTCATGCTGTCGGCCACGGCCGCACTCCTCCCGGTTCGTCGTCCGCGGTCAGCCTAACCACTGCCTCCGGTGTCGGACAGGGTGCGGCGCGAGGAGGTGATGCGGCCGCTCGGGGAGGGGCGCGCCGGGGCCTCGCGCCCGCCCCCTGGGAGCGTCACCCGGCCGGCGGCTCGGCGCCCACCAGCCACATCGCGAAGAACTGGGCACCGCCGCCGTAGGCGTGTCCCAAGGCCCGCCGGGCGCCGTCGACCTGGTGCTCCCCGGCCTGACCGCGTACCTGGAGTGCCGCCTCCGCGAAGCGGATCATCCCCGAGGCGCCGATCGGGTTGGTGGACAGCACCCCGCCGGAGGGATTGACGGGCAGGTCGCCGTCCAGTTCGGTGACGCCGGACTCGGTAAGCTTCCAGCCCTCCCCCTCCGCGGCGAAGCCGAGGTTCTCCAGCCACATCGGCTCGTACCAGGAGAAGGGCACATACATCTCGACCGCGTCGATCTCGCGGCGCGGGTCGGTGATCCCGGCCTGCCGGTAGACATCGGCGGCGCAGTCCTTGCCGGCCTGCGGGGAGACGAAGTCCTTGCCGGCGAAGAGCGTGGGCTCGCTGCGCATCGCCCCGCCGTGCACCCAGGCGGGCGGGTGCGGTGCGCGGGCGGCTCCGGCCCGGTCGGTGAGGATCATCGCGCAGGCACCGTCGGAGGACGGGCAGGTCTCGGAGTACCGGATGGGGTCCCAGAGCATCGGCGATGACTGGACCTTCTCCAGCGTGATGTCCTGCTCGTGGAGGTGGGCCCAGGGGTTCTTGAGGGCGTTGCGGCGGTCCTTGTAGGCGACGAGGGAGCCGACGGTGTCCGGGGCCCCGGTGCGCCGCATGTAGGCGCGGACGTGCGGGGCGAAGAATCCGCCGGCGCCGGCCAGCAGCGGCTGCTGGAAGGGGACCGGCAGGGAGAGGCCCCACATCGCGTTGGACTCGGACTGTTTCTCGAAGGCGAGGGTGAGGACGGTGGTGTGGACCCGGGCTGCGACGAGGTTCGTGGCGACGAGTGCGGTGGAGCCGCCGACCGAGCCGGCGGTGTGCACCCGCAGCATCGGTTTGCCGACGGCGCCCAGCGCGTCGGCGAGGTACAGCTCCGGCATCATCACGCCCTCGAAGAAGTCCGGGGCCTTGCCGATCACCACCGCGTCGATGTCCGCCCAGGTCAATCGGGCGTCCTCCAGGGCGTTACGGGCCGCCTCCCGGACGAGACCGGCGATCGAGACGTCGCGGCGGGCGGCGACGTGCTTGGTCTGGCCGATGCCGACCACGGCCACGGGCTCCTTGCTCATGACTCCCCCTCCAGAACGGCGACCAGGTTCTGCTGCAGGCACGGCCCCGAGGTGGCGTGCGCGAGGGCGCGGTCGGACTCGCCGCGCTGGATCCGGGCGGCGGCCTCGCCGAGGCGGATCAGCCCGGTGGCCATGACGGGGTTGGCGGCGAGCGCGCCGCCTGACGGGTTGACGCGGACGGTGTCGTCGAGGGCGAGGGCGTGGCGCAGCACGACCTCCTGGGAGGTGAACGGTGCGTGCAGTTCGGCGGTGTCGACGGGGCGTTCGAACGCTCCGGCGCGTTCGGCGGCCAGCCGGGTGGACGGGGAGTCGGTGAGGTCGCGGACGCCGAGGCTGTGTGCCTCGATGCGGTGGTCCAGGCCGCGGATCCAGGCCGGGCGGTCGGTCAGCCGGCGTGCGGTGTCACCGGCCGCGAGGATGACCGCGGCCGCGCCGTCGCCGATCGGCGGGCAGTCGCCGGTGCGCAGGGGGGCGACGAGATGCTCACCCGCGGGCACCTCGCCGCGCAGTTGGGCGTGCGGATTGCCCTCGGCGGCTGCGCGGCTGCGGGCCGCGATCCCGGCGAGCTCCCGCTCGTCGGTCCGTCCCGCGTCGATCAGGGCGCGGGCCTGGAGGGCGGCGAGCGCCACCGAGTCGGGCCACAGGGGCGCGAGGTAGTACGGGTCGAGCTGGCGGGTGAGGACCTCCCGGACGTCGCCGGGTGAGGACTTTCCGTACGCGTAGACCAGCGCGGTCTCCGCCTCGCCGGTGAGGATCTTCACCCATGCCTCGTACAGCGCCCAGGCTCCGTCCATCTCGACATGGGATTCGGAGATCGGCGGCCAGGCGCCGACGCCGTCGAGTGCCATGGTGAAGGAGAAGGCGCGGCCGGCGAGGTAGTCGCTGGATCCGGAGCAGGTGAAGTCGATGTCCCGGGCCTTCAGGCCGGTCCGCTCCAGGACGGAGTGCAGCACCGGCATCAGCATCTCGACCTCGGAGGTCTCCGCGCTGTCGCGGACGTGGTCGCTCTGTCCGAAGGCGACGATGGCGACCTCGCGCATCAGATCAGCTCCTTGTAGTTGTCGTAGTCGGCGTCGGGTTCGCCGGTGGGGCGGTAGTGGTCGGGGAAGCGGCCGCCGTCGGCCCATACGGGCTCCACGCGCAGGCCCATGCGGACCTGGTCGTAGGGGATGCCGCCGATGCGGGCGTGCAGGGCCAGGTCGGCGCCGTCCAGGGCGATATGGGCGTAGACGTAGGGCACTTCGATGTCGTTCGCGCTGTGGCGGGCCTTGATGTTGACGATGCAGTAGGTGGTGACGGTGCCGCGTGGGCCGACCTCGACCTGGGTGTCGGTGGCGATGCCGCAGGTCGGGCAGGCTCCGCGGGGCGGCACGTAGACCTTGCGGCAGGAGGGGCAGCGTTCGCCGATGGTCCTGTGTTCCGCGAGCGCCTGGAGGTAGCGGGACTGGGTGCGGCCCGGTGCGTAGGTGTAGTCGAGGCGGGCGTGGGCGACGATGCCCGTGACTGCTGCTTCCCCTGTTTCCCCTGCGTGCGCGCTCTCCTCCGCCGGAGCGCTCTCCCCCACAGCGTCCCGCTCGGGCGTCCCGTCGTCGGGCTCGAAGCAGGCGATGTCGGTGATCGCGCCGGTGCGCCGGGCGGCCCAGCGGACGCGGACCCGCATGCCGGTGCGGACGGCATCCGGTCCCGGCGCGTCCAGGGCGTGCAGCAGCGCGGTGTCGGCGCCGTCGAGCCGGACCAGCACCCAGGCGAACGGGGTGCCGAGCGGCTGGCCGCGGCGCGGGGCGGGGTTCCAGGCCCAGGTGGTGACGGTGCCGGTCACGCCGACCTCGACCAGGTCACGGATCTCCTCGGCGGTGACCGGATCGTATTCGGCGGGCGGCACGATCACCCGGCCGTCGCTCGCCCGGACGCCGAGGACGGTGCGGTCGCGCAGCCCGGTGAGGAAGGCGCTCTGGACCGGCCCGAGCGAGCGGGTGAAGGGAAATTCCACGACGAGGGGTGCGGTAAGGACCTCTGACATGCGGGTCTCCTTGGCTCAGGTGCGCCGGTAGACGGGCGGGCGTTTCTCCGCGAAGGCCCGGGAGCCCTCCTTGGCGTCGGCGGTGTCGAAGATCGGACAGCCGCGCGCGAGTTCGGCCTTCAGGCCCTCCTCCTCGGTCATGCCGGCGCTCTCGTGGACGGATGCCTTGACCGCCTCGACGGCGAGCGGGCCGCAGGCGTTGATCTGCGCGGCGATCTCCAGCGCTTTCTCCAGCGCGGTGCCGTCCGGAACGACATGGCCGATCAGTCCGATCCGCGCCGCCTCCGCCGCCGGGTAGGGGCGGCCGGTGAGCAGCATCTCCAGGGCGTGGGTGCGCGGGATCTGGCGGGCCAGGCGGACGGTGGAGCCGCCGATGGGGAAGAGCCCGCGCCGGACCTCGAACAGTCCGAAGACGGCGCTCTCACCGGCGACGCGGATGTCGGTGCCCTGAAGGATCTCGGTGCCGCCGGCGACGCAGTACCCCTCGACGGCGGCGATCACCGGCTTGCGGGGCCGGTGGTGACGCAGCATCGCCTTCCAGTGCAGGTCGGGGTCGTCGCGCAGCCGGTCGCGGTACTGCTCGCCGGCCATTCCGTCCCCCGCGAGGGCCTTGAGGTCCATGCCCGCGCAGAAGGCGCCGCCGGCTCCGGTGAGGACGATGGAGCGGATGTCGTCGTCCTCGTCGGCGGCGATCCAGCCGTCATGGAGCCCCACCAGCATCGGCAGCGAGAGGGCGTTCTTCGCCTCCGGCCGGTCGAGGGTGAGCACCAGCGTCGCTCCGACGCGCTCCACGGTGAGGTGCTCGGTACCGCGCGTCCGGCCCGTGGTGTCGCTGTCCGACGGTGTCCCTCCTCGGCCCCGCGTGCGCTCCTCCCGCGCCGCCGCCGCGTCGTCACTGCCCGCAGCGGCGCGCTTTTCGGCCCCTTCTGTCCCACCCATTCCGTCCTCCCGTCTCACGACGTAGAACAGGTTGCAGTAGCCGCACACCGACTTCAAGAGTTTTCTGACAGGTAGTCAGTTTTCTTCGCCGTGGCCCTTCCCTGCTGCTCCCCGCGGCGCTCTAATGACCGCCAAGCCGACGTCCGCCCGGTCTGGAGGAGACGTGGAGTACAACCTTGCCGACCTCTTCGAGTCGATCGTCGACGCGGTTCCCGACCGCGAGGCACTGGTGTACGTCGACCACCCGGGGACGGGGGCCGAGCGGCGCCTGACGTACGCGGAACTGGACCGCGCCGCCAACCGCCTCGCCCACCATCTGCGTGACCGCGGCATCGGCCCCGGACACCACGTCGGTCTGCACCTCTACAACGGCGTGGAGTACCTTCAGGCCGTCTACGCCTGCCTGAAGATCCGCGCCGTCCCGGTCAACGTCAACTACCGCTATGTGGAGGAGGAGTTGGCGTACCTCTACCGCGACGCGGACCTGGTGGCACTGGTCTTCGACGCGGAGTTCACCGCGCGGGTCGCCACGGCGCTCCCCCGGGCGGGCCGGCTTCGACACCTCGTCCGGGTGGGCGCTCCCCCCTCGGACGCCCCCGAGCCGGGCATCCGCCCGGTCCCCCTGGCGGAGGCCGAAGCCGCCGGGTCACCCGACCGGGGTTTCGCTCCGCGTTCGGCCGACGACCAGATCGTCATCTACACCGGCGGCACGACCGGGATGCCCAAGGGCGTGATGTGGCGCCACGAGGACATCTTCCTCTCCGGCATGGGCGGCGGGGCGCCCACCGGCGAGCCGGTGAAGCGCCCGCAGGAACTGGCTGAGCGGGTCGCGGCGGGCGGCGAAGGACTCGTCTTCTTCCCCACGCCCCCGTTGATGCACGGCACCTCCACCCTCACCGCGTTCATCGCCTTCCACTACGGCCAAAAGGTCGTCATCCACCGCAAGTTCGTCCCCGAAGAGGTGCTGCGGACCATCGAGCGGGAGAAGGTGACCTGCGTTTCGTTGGTGGGCGACGCGATGCTGCGCCCGCTCGTCGACGCGCTCGCCGGGCCGCTCCGGGGCACCGACTGCTCCTCGCTGTTCAGTGTCAGCAGCTCCGGCGCGATCCTGTCCGAGACGGTACGGGCCCAGTTCGGCGCCCTGGCCCCCGGCACGATGCTGCTGAACAACTTCGGCTCCTCCGAATCCGGTTTCAACGGCACCGCCACCGAGGACTCCGGCCCGGACAAGGGGTTCCGACTGCGCGTCGACACCCGTATCGCCGTGGTGGACCCGGCCGGCCGCGAGCCGGTCGCGGTCGGCGAGGTCGGCCGGATCGCGCTGCGCGGCCATGTACCGCTGGGCTACTACAACGACCCCGAGAAGACCGCGGAGACCTTCTTCGAGGCACACGGTGACCGGTGGGTCCTGCTGGGCGACATGGCGACGGTCGACGAGGAAGGCATCGTCACCGTCCTCGGCAGGGGTTCTCAGTGCATCAACTCCGGTGGGGAGAAGGTCTATCCGGAGGAGGTCGAGCAGGCCCTGAAGTCCCATCCGGACGTCTATGACGCGCTGGTGGCCGGAGTCCCCGACGAGCGGTGGGGCACGCGCGTCGCGGCCGTCGTCCAACTGCGCCCGGAAGCACCGCCGTTGGATCTGGCGGGTGTCCAGGCACACTGCCGCTCACGGCTGGCCGGATACAAGATTCCGCGCGCCGTCGTCTTCACCGACCACATCCAGCGCTCCCCCAGCGGCAAGGCGGACTACCGCTGGGCGAAAGCCGTGGCGTCGGGCGACCGGGAGGCCTGAGCGGCCGGGGTACGGCCTCCGGCACCACCGGTCGTGCGGCATCCCGTCGTGCGGTCTGCCGCCTCTCGCGCCCGGGACCTGACCGGTTCAGGCACCTGCGCAGACCGACCGGAGCGAGCGGGCCAGCGCCACCGCGTGCAGACCGTCCATATGCCGGTCGTGACCAACCCGCACCGCGGCCGCGGTCAGCAGGGGCCCGCAGTACGGCGCGGAGCGGGCGGCCGGCGAATCGGCGATCGCGCGCACCAGGGCGCCGTTGATGCGGTTGATCTCCTGGCGCACCTCGTCGAGGTCCGGGCGCTCGGTCGGCGCCTGCGAGGGGTCCGCCTCCCACGCTCGGTGCAGTCCCCGCTGGACGACCTTGTTCGCCTCGATCTGGTCCCGGAAGATCCGCACCGTCACCGCCGGGTCCGCCCCCAGCTGCCGTGCCTGCGCGGCCACCGCATCGAGCACCACCTGCTCGCGGGCCGGGTCGTCGATCGGGCCGCCGGTCCCCCACTTGGCCGCGGCCACCAGGTCCCCGGTCGCCAGCCGCTCCGCGGACAGCGCGGCGAGCGGGCGCAGTTGGCCGTACGGAGAGGACGCGGCGACGACCGGGCGGGCGGCCGCCGACGTGTCCGACGGCGCGGCGACGGCCCCGCCGGCTCCGGCGAACAGGACAGTGGCGGCCGCGCCGGTGATCAGCACACGGCGCACGGAGGTGGTCAGCTGCACAGTCGGCCTCTCTCGAACCTTCGGAACGGCCCTCGCTCCCCGGCAGGTCGGCGGTCCGATGACGCGGCCGAACCGGGCGGCGGGTGCGAGGGCGTACGGCCGTGAGCCTAAGCCCTTCCGGGGGCTGCGTGGCGACTACACCTTCCGTGGCGCGATCAGGGTACGCCGCGCCCCGCGGCTCGCCGGGCGCTCTCACGCTCCGGTGACGCCGTCGACGCATTCCCTGAGCAGATCCGCATGGCCGTTGTGGCGCGCGTACTCCTCGATCATGTGGACGAGGATCCAGCGCAGCGAAACGCCCTCGTCACCGACGATCCGGGCCTCCTGGGGCGGCAGCTTGCCCGAGGCGGTCAGCGAGGCGCCGGCGGTGAGCTCGCGGCCGCGCGCGACCTCGGAGCGCCAGGCGGCGAGCACCTCGTCGATGCCGCGGTCCGGGTCGAGCGTGAAACCATCGGCGTTGTCCTCCTCGAAGACGGGCGGCACGTCCTGTGCGGCGAACACCCTCTGGAACCAGTTGCGTTCGATCTCCGCCATGTGCTGGACCAGACCCAGCAGCGTCATCGCCGACGGTGGAACCGGGGCCAGCCGCAGCTGACGGTCGTCGAGCCCGGTGCATTTCAGCGCGAGCGTGGCCCGGTGAAACTCCAACCAGCTCTCCAGCATGGCGCGTTCGTCGGCATGTGCGGGCGGAATCAGACGCCCGTCCGGTGTAGTACCCATGTGCGTCACCCTTCCACAACCCGAAGTCAGGCAGCTGCGGGCGGGCAGCCGGAGGGCGAAGCGGCCCGCGCGGTGCCCGTACACGGAGCACCGCAGGGCTCTGGCACGATGTTGAGTCCCGAAGGAAGGCGAGGGCACACCATGGCCATATGGGACGCGGAGTCGTTCGACCGGTTCGAGCGGACCGGCTGGTCGGGCCGCGCCGACGCCTACCGCGCGGGCTTCGGCCGGGTGACGTCGCACCTCGTCGAGCCGCTGCTGGACGCCGCGGGTGTGGGCCCGGGGAGCCGGGTACTGGACGCGGGCTGCGGGCCCGGTCCGGTGGCCGCCGCGGCACTGCGGCGGGGCGCGAAGGTGACGGCTGTCGACGCTTCTCCCGAGATGGCCGCACTCGCCGGGCGGAGCCACCCCGGCCTCGATGTCCGTATCGCCCTGCTCGACGAACTGCCCTTCGCGGACGGCGGGTTCAACGCCGTCGTCGGCAACTTCGTGATCAATCACCTCGGCGATCCCGCGGCGGGCCTCGCGGAGATCCGCCGGGTGCTCGCCCCCGGCGGGCGGCTCGCGCTGACCGCCTGGGAGAAGGAGGCGATGCGGGCGACCGCGCTGTTCGGCGAGGCGGTCGCCGAGTCGGGGGTGCCGCGCCCCGCCGACGTCCCGGCGGCCGGACCGTTCCTCGCGGGCGCCGAGGGCCCGGACCGTCCGGCCGCCTTCTTCCGGCTGCTGAGCGGCGCTGGGTTCACGGCGCCCGATGTCGAGACCGTCCGGTGGCTGCACCGCGTCGACCCGGCCCAGTGGTGGACGGATGTGGTCACCGGCACCCCGCTGACCGGCGCGGTCATCTCCCGGCTCGACCCGGAAGGGCAGCGGGCCGTCCGCCGGATCTACGACCGCAAGGTCGCCGCGCACGCCGTCGGCGACGGCTTCGTGGCACTGCCTGCCGTCGCCCTCCTCGCGAGCGCGACCCGCCCCGCCTGAGGCGAAGGGGAACGCCGGGCGCGCCCGGCGAACAGGCGCGCGTCGCGGGCAGCTCCGGGCCGCGTCCGCAGAATCACACCGGGCCCGCGACGCGGACATCCGCCAGGGCGTGTCCGCAACGTCCCTTCGTCCGCCCGTAGGGCGGGGTCCGCGGCGTCCGGTGCACTGCGCTCGTTGCACTCGCTCCGTCTCGGCTCGGAGTCGCCTTCGGAGGCCGAGCGCGATCGCGAGGCGGAGGGTCGTCCTCGTAGTGGGTCCACGTGGGCGATCCCGACAACGCAGCGAGCGTGCGTGCCAGACGCCGCGGGCCAGGCGGGACTTCGCGGACACTCCCGCCCTAGGCGTGTGGCGTCAGGAACGTGTTCACCGCGGCGAGGAATTCCAGCGGACGCTCCTCGTGGACGAGGTGACCGGCGCCGTCGATCGTCACCAGACGCGCGTCGGGGATCCGGTCCACCAGGTCGGCGAGGTGCGACTGCGGGATATGGCTGGTCGGGCCGCCGCCGATGACCAGGGTGGGGGCGGCGATCCCGGCGAGGCCGGACCACCAGGCCGGGTCGGGGGCGTTGCGCTCCGCGACCACCGCGGCCTTGGCGCGCCAGTCGAAGGCCAGGGGGCCCTCCGGGGCCTCGGGGACCTCCAGCGGGGGCTCCGCACGCACCGGCGGCGCCGGCTCCTCGACGATCAGCCGCTCCACCCGCTCCGGGCTCGCCTCTGCCGCCAGCAGGGCGGCGACCGCGCCCAGCGAGTGGCCGATGAGCGTCACCCGCTCCAGGCCCAGCGCCGCGAGAAAGCCGATCACGTCGTCCCGCCACCGCTCGAAGCCGTACTCACCCGGCCAGTCGCTGTGCCCGTGGCCCCGCTGGTCGAGGGCGTAGACCCGGTGGGTGGCGGTGAGCCGTGCGACCACCCCGCGCCAGTCCTCGCCGTCCTCCCCGAGGCAGTGCAACAGAACGGCCGGGGGCGCCGCCTCCTCACCCCACACCCGGTATGCCAGCTGGACCTCACCGACCTGCACCTTCTGGACGTCACTCATGCGCTGGACGGTACCCGCGAGCCGTCCGCGTCACGCCCCTTGACGTGTTCGCCGCGCGCTGATTACTTGGATGCGCATTCAGCTACCGAATGATCGGTAGGGAGATGAGGCGGTGACACTGCATGGCGCCAGCGGCCACGGGCGGCGAGAGGTTCGACGAGGCGGAGCGGCTCTCGGGTGACGCGTTGCGCGAACTGCAACTGACGCGGTTGCGGGAGTCGTTGCGGCACGCGTACGACAACGTCCCCTGCTACCGCGAGTCCTTCGACAAGGCGGGGGTACGGCCCGAGGACTGCCGCTCGCTCGGCGATCTCGCCGCGTTCCCGTTCACCGTCAAGGACGATCTGCGCGCGCAGTACCCCTTCGGGATGTTCGCCGTCCCCAAGAGCGAGGTGCGCCGCCTGCACGCGTCCAGCGGCACCACCGGCCTTCCGACGGTCGTCGGCTACACCGAGCGCGACCTGTCGACCTGGGCGGATGTCGTCGCCCGCTCGATCCACGCGGCGGGCGGCCGCCCCGGACACACCGTCCACATCGCCTACGGATACGGGCTGTTCACCGGCGGCCTCGGGGCGCACTACGGCGCGGAGCGGCTCGGCTGCACGGTCGTGCCGGCCTCCGGCGGGATGACCAGCCGGCAGGTACGGATCATCCAGGACTTCCGTCCCGAGATCATCATGGTGACCCCGTCGTACATGCTCACGCTGCTGGACGAGTTCGAGCGGCAGGGCATCGACCCGCGGACCACCTCGCTCAAGGTCGGCATCTTCGGCGCGGAGCCCTGGACGGAGGAGATGCGCCGCGAGATCGAGGAGCGCTTCGCGATCGACGCGGTGGACATCTACGGCCTGTCGGAGGTCATGGGGCCGGGCGTCGCCCAGGAGTGCGTGGAGACCAAGGACGGGCTGCACATCTGGGAGGACCACTTCTATCCGGAGGTGGTCGACCCGATCACCGGTGAGGTGCTGCCGGACGGGGAACACGGTGAGCTGGTGTTCACCTCGCTCACCAAGCAGGCGATGCCGATCGTCCGCTACCGCACCCGGGATCTCACACGGCTGCTGCCCGGCACCGCCCGTCCGGCCTTCCGCCGCATGGAGAAGATCACCGGTCGCAGCGACGACATGATCATCCTGCGCGGGGTGAACCTCTTCCCCGCACAGATCGAGGAGATCGTGCTGCGGACGCCCGGGGTGGCCCCGCACTTCCAGCTGCGGCTGACCTGCGAGGGCCGGATGGACCAGTTGACCGTACGCGCCGAGGCCCGGCCCGACGCGACCACCGAGGAGCGCGCGGCCGCCGTCGGCAGCATCGCCCGCGGGGTCAAGGACGGTATCGGGGTGTCGGTGGTGGTGGAGATCGTCGATCCCGAGACGCTGGAGCGCTCCGTCGGCAAGATCAAGCGGATCGTCGACGCCCGGCCGCGGGACACCGGACGTCGCGCCCCCTGAGGAGCGCGGCCCTGGGGGCACCGGGGCGGCTGTGAGCGAGACCCGCCGCGCTACGGCACGCTCCTGGTGAGCCGGATCAGCTCGTCGTGGGGTCGCCCTTGATCAGTGCGAACGGCGCCCCCGCCGGGTCCTTGAGCATGGCCAGCCGGCCGACGCCCGGGGCGTCGCTCGGCGGCATCAGGACGGTGGCGCCGCGCTCGGCGGCGGTGGCGAAGGTGGCGTCGCAGTCGGTCACGCCGAAGTACGGGTGCCACTCCGGCGCGTTGCCGGCGTCGAGGTTCTCCTGCGGCAGCTGCATGATCCCGCCCTGGCTCGTGTCACCGGGCTTGCCGCCGCCCGGCGAGGAGACGAGGGAGTAGACCATGTCCTCGCCCATGGGCATGTCCTGGTACTCCCAGGAGAACGCCGAGGTGTAGAACTTCTTCGCCCCGGCCGCGTCGGTGGTGAACAGCTCCGTCCAGCACATCGCGTTGACGTCCATCACCTTCTCCAGGCCCTGGACGTCGCCCGGCTGCCATACGCCGAAGTCGGAGCCCTGCGGGTCGGTGAAGGCCGCCATCCGCCCGGCCGTGAAGACGTCCATCGGCGGCACGCGCACCGAGCCGCCGGCCTGCTCGACGGCCTTGCTCGTGGCGTCCGCGTCGCCGGAGTGGAAGTACACCGTCCAGGCGGAGGTCGCCCCCTCCTCCGTCAGCGGGCCGACGGCGCCTACGGTCTTGCCGTCCAGCTGGAAGAAGCCGTAGCCGCCGGCTTCCGGTCCTGCCGACAGGAAGGTCCAGCCGAAGACGGCGGAGTAGAAGGTGACGGCGGCGTCGATGTCCGGAGCGCCGAGGTCGAGCCAGTTGGGTGTACCCGGAACGTAATCGGTCGTCAGCATGGGTGATCCTCCGATGTCCTGGTCGTGACGCCGGCCGGTGGAGCCGGGCGGGCGCACGGTCGGCCGGGGGCGGTGTCCTCGCCGCCGTCCGCAGCAGCCCAGCAGCCCGGCCACGGCCGTACTCCCGCCACTTCCCAGCATGGCAGGGGGCACTGACAGCCGCTCTCCGTGCGCACCCGGGCCGGGCCCGTCCTGGCGCCGACCGCCTTCCGTCCGGTCGTCACGCGCGGTGACCGGTCAGGACGCCCCGAATCGGTCCCGCAGCTCCCGCTTGAGGATCTTGCCGCTGGCGTTGCGCGGCAGCGCGTCCACGAACACCACGCGTTTGGGAGCCTTGAACGACGCGAGGCGGGCACGTGCCGCGTCGATCAGTTCCTGCTCTCCCGGCCCGGCGCCGTCCGCGCGCCGGACGACCACGGCGGTCACCGCCTCGATCCAGCGCTCGTCCGGCAGTCCGATGACCGCGACCTCGGCCACCTCGGGATGCTCGTAGAGGACGTCCTCCACCTGCCGCGAGGCCACCAGCACCCCACCGGAGTTGATGACGTCCTTCACCCGGTCGACCACGGTGAAGAAGCCCTCCGGGTCCCGCACGGCCAGGTCGCCCGAGTGGAACCAGCCGTCGCGGAACGCCTCGGCGGTCTCCTCCGGCTTGTCCCAGTAGCCGGTGCACAGCTGCGGGGAGCGGTAGACGACCTCGCCCGTGGTGCCGTCTTGCACCTCCCGGCCGGTCTCGTCCACGATCCGCGCCTCCACGAACAGCACCGGACGGCCGCAGGAATCCATCCGGCCCACGTGCTCCTGCGGGCCGAGCACCGTGGCCAGCGGCCCGATCTCGCTCTGCCCGAAGCAGTTGTAGAAGGCGAGTGCGGGCAGCCGGGCGCGGAGCCTCTCCAGGACCGGCACCGGCATGATCGAGGCACCGTAGTACGCCTTGCGCAGTCCGCTCAGCTCCCGCACGGCGAAACCGGGGTGCTGCGACAGCGCGATCCACACGGTCGGCGGCGCGAACAGGCTGTCCGCGCGGCCGGCCTCCACCAGATCGAAGATCCGGTCCGGGTCGGGACCGTCGAGGATGGTGTTCTCGGCGCCCACGGCCAGATACGGCAGCAGGAACACATG
Source organism: Streptomyces sp. NPDC048248 (assembly GCF_043201875.1). NCBI lineage: Bacteria > Bacillati > Actinomycetota > Actinomycetes > Kitasatosporales > Streptomycetaceae > Streptomyces > Streptomyces sp. NPDC048248. Next base: position 151,037 of record NZ_JBICZL010000014.1, on the reverse strand, counting down.
CATCTGGGCGGAGTGGTAGAGCGGCAGCGAGTGCAGGGGCCGGTCCGTCTCCTTCAGATCCAGCGCGATGACGGCGCTGGTGTACTCGTGCACCAGCGCGCGGTGCGTCATCATCGCGCCCTTGGGCAGCGCGGTGGTTCCCGAGGTGTAAAGGAGCTGGACGAGGGTGTCGTCCGGCAGATCGGCGGCCGGGCGCTCGTCGGCAGACCGGTCGTCAGCGGCGGGGTACTCGGCGAGTCGCACCAGCAGCGAGTCGGCGGCGTCGCTCAGCGGCAGAGTGCGTACGGAGGCGGGCAGCCGGTGCGCGAGTGCGGGGTCGGTGAGCACCAGTGAACTGCCCGACTGCTCGACGATGTACCGCAGATCCTCGCCGGTGAGGCCGTGGTTGACGGGCACATGGACCAGTCCGGCGCGGGCGCAGGCCAGGAATCCGATCAGGTACGCGTCGGAGTTGTGCCCGTAGGAGGCGACCCGGTCGCCGGGCCGCAGCCCGTCGGCGAGGAGCACCCGGGAGGCGACGGTCACCGCGTCGTCCAGTTCGCGGTAGGTCCAGGACCGGTCGGCGTACCGGATCGCCGTCCGCTCGGGCACCCGGCGGGCGCTGCGCCGCAGGACTCCGTCGACCGTGTTGCTGCGCGCTTGCGTCATGGCGCGATCCTCGGCCGCGGTCCGGCGCGGGTCAAGGCGCCCGGCCGTACCGTCTCGTGCCGTCCGCGGGGGCCGCGGCGCCCGGTCCGGATTCTCCGTCCGCGCGAACGCACCGGCACATGACCGACCGCTTGGTACGCTCAACCGCCTTTGCTCTCAAGTCTGTTGGGAGGAACCATGCGCAATCGCCGGAGAACGTTCGCGCTCGCCGGGGTGGCCCTGCTGATATCCGCGGCCGCGCCACCGGACACACCGGCCGGCGCCCGGCACCACCCGTCGGCCGGCGGCCTGTCCGCCGTCATCCGCTACACCGAGTACGGCATCCCACACATCGTCGCCAAGGACTACCCGAACCTCGGGTTCGGGGAGGGCTGGGCGCAGGCCGCCGACCAGGTGTGCACCCTCGCCGACGGGTTCGTGACCCTACGGGGCGAGCGGTCGCGGTATTTCGGCGCCGACGCCGCCCCCGACCAGTCGCTGTCCTCGGCGGCGACCAACCTCTCCAGCGACCTGTACTTCGCCGGCGTCCGGCGGGCGGGCACGGTCGAGAAGCTGCTGCGGCAGCCCGCACCGGCCGGCCCGAGCCGTACCGTCAAGGACCTGATGCGGGGCTGGGCCGCGGGCTACAACGCCTGGCTGAGCCGGCATCGGACCGAGGACCCCGCGTGTGCGGGCAAGCCATGGGTCCGGCCCGTCAGCAGCCTCGATGTGGCCCGGCGGGCCTTCGCGCTTGCCGTACTGGGCGGGCAGGGCCGGGTGGTGGACGGCATCACGGCCGCGGCGCCACCCGGAACCCGTCCCGTGTCGGGTGACCGGTCCGTGCGCGGCGGGGACGGCGGAAAGGACGCCGTGGACGCCGTACGCCGGCTGTTCTCGCAGGACGGCTCGGACATGGGGTCCAACGCGGTCGCGTTCAAGGGCTCCACGACGGCGAACGGCCGGGGCCTGCTGCTCGGCAACCCGCACTACCCCTGGTCCGGCGGCCGCCGCTTCTGGCAGTCGCAGGTCACCATCCCCGGCGAGCTGAACGCCTCCGGCGGCTCCCTGCTCGGCTCCGTCACGGTCTCCATCGGGCACAACGCCGAGGTCGCCTGGAGCCACACGGTCGCCACCGGTGTGACGCTGAATCTGCATCAGCTGACCCTCGACCCTTCGGATCCGACCAGCTACCTGGTCGACGGCGTCCCCCACAAGATGACCCGACGCCTCGTCACCGTCCCCGTCAAGGACGGCCCGGACGTCTCACGCGTCCAGTGGTGGACCCGCTACGGCCCGGTGGTCAGCTCCCTCGGACAGCTGCAACTGCCCTGGACCGGCGGGACGGCCTTCGCCGTGAACGACCCCAACGCGGTGAATCTGCGGGCTGCCGACACCGCCCTGCGCTTCAGCAAGGCGACCGGTGTGGACGGCATCGCGCGCTCGCTGCGCGACACCCAGGGACTGCCCTGGACGAACACCATCGCCGCGGACGCCGCCGGCCACTCCTACTACAGCCAGTCGCAGGTGCTCCCCCGCATCACCGACGACCTCGACCGGCGCTGCTCCACGGCCCTCGGCCGCACCACGTATCCGTCCACCGGTCTCGCGGTACTGGACGGCTCCCGCTCCGAATGCGCCCTCGGGCGGGATCCGGACGCGCTGCAACCGGGCGTCTTCGGGCCGTCCGCGATGCCCACGCTGAAGGACGTGCCCTACGTCGAGAACTCCAACGACAGCGCCTGGCTGACCAACGCCGACCGGCCTCTCACCGGATATCCGAGGGTCTTCGGCACGACGGCGACCCCGCGCTCGCAGCGGACCCGCGGCGCCCTCCAGGACGTCTCGGCGATGGCGGCGCGCGGCGGGCTGACCCTTGACGACCTGCAGCGCCAGCAGTTCGCCAACCGCGCGCCGGCCGGGGATCTGGCCGCCGCCGACACCGCACGCGCCTGCCGTGACCTGCCCGAAGGCACGGCAACGAGTAGTGAAGGCAGGGCAGTTGATGTCTCCGCGGCCTGCCGGGTGATCGGCTCCTGGGACCGGACGATGCGGACCGGCAGCAAGGGGGCACTGCTCTTCGACCGCTTCTGGCGGGGGCTCACCGCGAAGGTCCCGGCAGCGGAACTGTGGCGTGCCCCCTTCGACCCGTCCGACCCGGTAGGCACGCCGCACACCCTCGACACCGCCGCCCCCGAGTTCGCCACCGCCCTCGCCGATGCCGTGAGCGAGCTGCGCGCGGCGCGGATCCCGCTGGACGCGCCGCTCGGTGCGCACCAGTTCGTGGTGCGGGGCGGAAAGCGGATCCCGATCGCCGGCGGCACCGAGGGGCTCGGCATCTGGAACAAGACCGAGGGCCGGTGGGATGCCGCGGCCGGCGGATACCACGAGGTGACCACGGGCTCCAGCTATCTGCAGGCCGTCGGCTTCAACGGCGGTCGCTGCCCCGACGCCCGGGTCCTGCTGACCTACTCGCAGTCCTCCGACCCGGGATCCCCGCACTACCGCGACCAGACCGAGCTGTATTCGGCCGGCCGGATGGTGCGGGCCCGCTTCTGCGAACGGGACATCCTCGCGTCACCGGAGCTTCGGGTGGTACGCGCCCACCAGTGACGACGCGGCGGAGGGGGGGCGGCCCCCCCGGGGGGGGGCCCCCCCCCCCCCCCCCCCCCAAAGGGCGGGGCCCCCCCCCCCCCGCAAGCCGGCGCCCACGCCCGGTGGTTTTGGTGGGTGTGGGGGTTGGGGGCGAGGT
>NZ_JBICZL010000014.1:0-147651 GCF_043201875.1 Streptomyces sp. NPDC048248 | reverse complement strand
TGCGTCTCTGGCTGCGGGGGGTGGGGGGGGGGGGGCGGGGGCGCCCCCCGGCCGCGGGGGGGGGGGGGGGGGGGGGGGGGCGGGGGGGGGGGCCCCCCCCCCCCCTCCCCGATCCCGCTATACGGCGCGGTCCCGCCCGGCCCAGTACGGCTCGCGCAGCCGCCGTTTGTAGAGCTTGCCGTTGGGGTCACGCGGCATGGCGTCGAGGAAGTCGACTGACTTGGGCCGCTTGTAGGCGGCGAGATGCCGTGCGCAGTGCGCGAGGATCTCCGCGGCCAGCTCGGGCCCCGCCCGATGCCCCTCGGCCGGCTCCACGACGGCCTTGACCTCCTCGCCCCAGTCGTCGTGCGGGATGCCGAAGGCGGCGGCGTCGGCCACGGCGGGGTGGCCGAGCAGCGCGGACTCGATCTCTGCGGGGTAGATGTTGACCCCGCCCGAGATGATCATGTCGATCTTGCGGTCGCGCAGGAAGAGATAGCCGTCCTCGTCGAGAAGACCGAGGTCACCGACGGTGAAGAAGTCGCCGATCCGGTTCTTCGCGGTCTTCGACTCGTCCTTGTGGTACTGGAAGCCACCGGTGGACATCTTCATGTAGACGGTGCCGAGTTGACCCGCGGGCAGCCGGTTGCCGTCGTCGTCGAAGACGGCCAGTTCACTGATCGGCCACGCCTTGCCGACCGTGCCGGGCTTCTTGAGCCAGTCCGCAGCGGTGGCGAACGCGCCGCCGCCCTCGCTCGCGGCGTAGTACTCCTCGACGCAGCCGCCCCACCAGTCGATCATCGCGCGCTTGACGTGGTCGGTGCAGGGGGCGGCGCCGTGGATGGCGTGCCGCATCGAGCTCACGTCGTAGGCCGCGCGCGTGCGCTCGGGCAGCGCGAGCAGCCGGTGGAACTGGGTCGGCACCATGTGGGTGTGGGTGCAGCGGTGCGCGTCGATCAGGGCCAGCATGTCCTGGGGCACCCACTTGTCCATCAGCACCAGGCGGTGTCCGATGTGCAGGGACGCACCGGCGAATTGCAGCACGGCGGTGTGGTAGAGCGGTGAGCAGACCAGGTGGACGTTGTCGTCGAACGGCTTGATCCCGAAAATGCCGAGGAAGCCGCCCAGGTAGGTCTCCTCGGGGGGCTTGCCGGGCAGCGGCCGGCGGATTCCGCGTGGCCGTCCCGTGGTGCCCGAGGTGTAGTTCATGACCCAGCCGAGAGTGCGCTCGGACGGCGCGGATCCGCTGTTGCCGTCCAGGAGTTGGGCGTAGGGGCGGAACCCCTCGACGGCACCGACGGCGTAGCGGTGCGTGGCGGGAAGCTTCGCCTCGTCCGCGGCGCTCCGGGCCTCGTCGGCGAACCGCTCGTGGGTGATCAGCACCTTCGCGCCGGAGTCGGCGACGATCCAGGCGATCTCCGGGCCGACCAGGTGGTGGTTGACCGGCACGAGGTAGAAACCGGCCTGGGATGCGGCGAGGTAGGCGGTGAGGAACTCCACGCCGTTGGGCAGCACCACGGCGAAGGCGTCGCCACGCGCAAGACCCGCCGCGCGGAGCCCGTGGACCAGTTGGTTGCTCGCGGCGTGCAGCCGGCCGGCGGTCCACTCCTCGCCTTCCTGGGTGACCAGGACGGAGCGGTCCGGGTCGGCGGCGGCCTGCGCCCAGAAGCCGTTGGGCGGTGGGGAGTCGTTGGTCATGTCCGCTGTCCTCCTCGGGATCAGGCGCGTCCTGCGATGCGGTTGATGCGGTCGATGGCCCGCTCGAAGCCGCGGGTGAGGTCGTCGAAGACGGCCTGCACGCTGCGTTCGCTGTTCATCCGGCCGACGATCTGACCGACCGGCGTACCGAGCAACGGCTCGACCTCGTGCTTCTGGATACGGCTGTTGGCCTCGGCGACCAGCAGCCCCTGCAGCGGCATCGGGAGCGGCCCCGGGCCCGCCGGGTCGTCCCAGGCGTCGGTCCATTCGGTGCGCAGCTGACGCGCGGGTTTGCCGGTCAGGGCGCGGGAGCGGACGGTGTCGCCGGCTCCGGCGGCGAGCAGCTTCGCGGTCAGCCGCCGGGAGTGCAGCTCGGCTTCCTCGGTGGTCAGCCACAGGGAACCGAGCCAGACGCCCTGCGCGCCGAGGGCGAGTCCCGCGGCGATCTGCTCCCCGGTGCCGATGCCGCCGGCGGCGAGCACCGGCAACGGGTCGACGGCGGCCACCACTTCGGGGGTGAGGACCATGGTGGCGATCTCGCCGGTGTGCCCGCCGGCCTCGTAGCCCTGCGCGACGACGATGTCGATGCCGGCGGCCTTGTGGTGCAGGGCATGGCGGGGGCTTCCGGCCAGTGCCGCGACGAGGACGTCGTGGTCGTGGGCGCGGCGGATGACGTCGGCGGGGGGCGAGCCGAGGGCGTTGGCGAGCAGTTTGATCGGATAGTCGAAGGCCACATCGAGCTGATTGCGGGCGACCTGCTCCATCCAGCCGGTGATCCGCCAGCCGGAGGCCTCGCCCTCGGCGAGCCGGGGCACCTGGTGCTCGGCGAGGATGTCCGTGACGAATCGGCGGTGCCCCTCGGGGATCATCGCCTCGACGTCGGCCTCGCTCACTCCCTCCACCTTCTTGGCGGGCATCACCACATCCAGGCCGTAGGGCAGCCCTTCGGTGTGCTCCTGCATCCAGTCCAGGTCGCGCGCCAGTTCGTCGGGGGCGGTGTAGCGGACCGCGCCGAGCACCCCGAATCCGCCGGCCCGGGTGATGGCCGCGGCGACCGCGGGGAAGGGGGTGAACCCGAAGACGGCGTGCTCGACTCCCAGTGCGTTGCTCAACTCCGTCTGCATGGGCGAAGGATGCCGCAGCGAGCCGGACGAGGGAAGAGATTTTCTGATGCGGCGTCAGATAATGATGCTGCATCGGGCAAGAGGCGTCAGGTCCGCGCCTGTGGCGGCAGCCCGCCGGAGGAAACCTTGCGGTGAAGCGCGCGAAAACCGGTGGATCGGCGCCACTGTGCTGCCTTATCGTGCTGCCGACCCAAGTCGTCGAGGCAAGGACATGCCGTTGTACACCCTGTGAGACCCCCCGAGCGATGAATCGTCGCGCGTCGCGCCTGTGCGCCGCGCTCCTTTTTGCTGCGGATTTCTCACTGAACAGGTGTACTTCTGTGCTCGAAAACTGGGTGGTCGTGCCCACCTGCCTGCCGACCGTTCTCCGTCGTTGTCACGCGTGCGCGTCCGAGCGCTTCCGGGCGAACGGCAAGTTTCGCATCAACGCGAACCACAAGCTCCTCGACGCCTGGCTCCTCGTGCTGTGTACCGCTTGCGGGGAAACCGCGAAGCTCACGGTCTTCGAGAGGACGAACGTACGATCCGTACGACCTCAGATGCTGGACCGGATGCATGACAACGACCCCGGCCTGGCCGCTGAGTTGCTCCAGGATCCGGTCGTTCGGCGCCGCAGTCGCGTCGCCCTCGACTGGGACGACGCCTGGCGTCTCGACACCGGCGGCTCGGACCACCCGGACCGCGAGGTGATCGACGTCTCGGTCCGCTTCGCGGCGCGGATCCCGGTTCGGCCGGTGCGGCTGATCGCTGAAGGCTGCGGTCTTTCGCGGTCCGGGGTCGAGAAGCTGATCGCGGACGGGAAGCTCGTTTCGGCAGCCCGGCTGAGCGGCAAGCTCTCCGGCGACTTCACCTTCACTCTCAGGCGCTGAGCCCTCTCAGGGACCAAGGGCCTGTCCGGCGGGATCCGCCGGACAGGCCCCTGCGGGAAGGCGCCACCCGCCGTGCCCGGTCCGCCGTCAGCCCTCTTCCAGTACCGCCATCGCCGCGTTGTGCCCCGGGATCCCGCTCACTCCCCCGCCGCGCACCGCGCCCGCACCGCACAGCAGCACATTGGCGTGCGAGGTGGCCACACCCCAGCGGCCCGGCGCGGTCGCCGCCGAGTCCGCCGTGCCGTCGGGCTCCGCGTACGGGAAGGCCAGCTCGCGGTGGAAGATGTTGCCGCCCGGCAGCCCCAGCTCCCGGTCCAGATCCACCGGGCTGCGCGCCTCGATGCACGGCCGGCCGTCGGCGTCGTACGCCAGGCAGTCGGTGAGCGGCTCGGCGAGGTGGGCGTCCAGCTGCCCGAGCGTGGCGGCCAGCAGCCGCTCGCGGGTGGCGGGATCGTCGGCGGTGTCGGCCGCGAACAGGCTCGCCGGGGTGTGCAGCCCGAAGAGCGTGAGCGTCTGCCAGCCCTCCCTGACCAGGTCAGCACCCAGGATCGAAGGGTCGGTCAGGGAATGGCAGTAGATCTCGGACGGCGGCGCGGCGGGCAGCTCACCGGCCGCGGCCTGCTGATAGGCCGTCTCCAACTGCCCGTATCCCTCGGCCACATGGAATGTCCCGGAGAACGCCTCCCGCGGATCCACCTGCGTATCGCGCAGCCGCGGCAGGCGGGTGAGCAGCATGTTCACCTTCAGCTGGGCGCCCTCCGCGGCCGGTGGCGGCTCCTCGCCCAGCAGCCGCGCCAGCTCCCGTGGGGCGGCGTTGACCAGCACGCGGCGCGCGCCGAAAGTGCCCTGTTCGCAGGTCACCTCCGCGGTACGGCCGTCCGTCGCGATGCCGGTCACCGCGCAGTCGGTGACGATCTCCGCACCGGCCCGGCGGGCGGCCCCGGCAAGCGCGTCGGTGAGTGCGCCCATGCCGCCGATCGGGACGTCCCAGTCGCCGGTGCCGCCGCCGATGACGTGGTAGAGGAAGCAGCGGTTCTGCCGCAGCGACGGGTCGTGGGCGGCGGCGAAGGTGCCGATGAGGGCGTCGGTGAGCACCACCCCCCGCACCAGGTCGTCGGTGAAGGCCGCCTCGACCGCCTCGCCCAGGGGGCGTTCGAACAGCGCCTCCCAGAGGGCCTCGTCATCGATCCGGGCGCGCAGCGCTTCACGGGTCGGCAGCGGCTCGGTGAGTGTGGGGAAGACCCGCTCCGCGAGGCGCTGGGTGCTGCCGTAGAAGCGCTCCCAGGCAGCGAACTCCCGGTCCGAGCCGGTGAGTTCGGCGAACGCCCGGCGGGTGCGGTCCTGGCCGCCGCCCACCAGCAGCCCGGTGGGGCGGCCGTCGCGTTCGACGGGGGTGTAGGAGGAGACGGTGCGCTTTCGGACCGCGAAGTTCAGCCCGAGGTCCCGCACGATCTTCGGCGGCAGCAGGCTGACGAGGTAGGAGTAGCGGGACAGCCGGGCGTCGAGACCGGCGAACGCCCTCGTCGACACCGCGGCACCCCCGGTGTGGTCCAGCCTCTCCAGCACGAGCACGCTGCGCCCGGCGCGTGCGAGGTAGGCGGCGGCGACCAGCCCGTTGTGGCCGCCACCGACGATGACCGCGTCATACGAAGTCCGTTCCGGCATGCCTCTTCGTAGCACGTGGTGATCTCCGTCGCCAGGTGCAGGCGGCTGAATCCTCCGGCCCGGCCGGTGGGGCTTCTTGACCGGGCATCGGGCGGCTCCTAGCGTCCGGCCGTTGCCCCGCTCCCTGCGCTGCTCCGCCCACTCGTGAGGTGACCCGTGTTCCCCCCCTCGGCTTCCCGAACCGGCCGTACCGTCGCCGGACTGACCGCCTTCGCCGCCTGTTCCGTGGGGCTGGTCGCGGCCACCGGCCCGGCATCCGCGGCCCCCGACCCGGTCCGTGCGTCCCTCGCCCCCCGCGCCGCTGAGCCGTATCCCCACCTTGCCCCGACGCCCCCGATGGGCTGGAACAACTGGTCGTACTACATGTGCGACATCAACGAGAAGGTCATCCTCGACAACGCGCGGGCCCTGGTGCGTACGGACCTCGCGCGCAAGGGGTACGACACCGTCACCGTCGACGACTGCTGGATGGCGAAGCAGCGCGGCCCCGCGGGGGAGCTGCGCGCGGATCCGGCGAGGTTCCCGCACGGCATGGCCCACCTCGGCCGGCAACTGCACGCGATGGGGCTGAAGTTCGGGATCTACGCGGACGTGGGCACCCTCACCTGCGAGAAGTACCCGGGCAGCATGGGCCACTTCCAGCAGGACGCCGAGCTGTTCGCGAGCTGGAAGGTCGACTACGTCAAGGCCGACGGCTGCAATGTGCCCACCGCCCCGGGGAGCACCAAGGAGCAGACCTACCGCGACCTGTACGGGCAGATGAGCCGGGCGCTCGCGGCCACCGGCCGCCCGATGACCTTCTCGGTGTCGGCGCCCGCCTACTTCCAGTTCGACGGCCGGCCCCTGTGGCACCGGGTGATCGGCTGGTCCGCCGATGTCGGCAACCTGTGGCGGGGCGGCCGGGACGTCGCACTGGAGAAGCAGTCGCCGGCCCAGAAGTGGTCCTCCATCCTCTACAACTTCACCTACAACTCGGGCCTCGCCGACCTCCAGCGCCCCGGCCGCTGGAACGACCCCGACTTCCTCCTCGCCGGGGACTCGGGGCTGACCGCGGACGAGATGCGCAGCCAGATGGCCCTGTGGGCGATGATGGCCGCGCCGCTGATCTCCAGCACGGATCTGACCAAGCTCTCGCAGACTGCCCTGGAGGTGCTCGGGAACAAGGAGGTCATCGCCGTCGATCAGGACCCGCTGGGCGTCCAGGGGAAGGTCGTGCGGCAGGAGACGGGGATGGCGGTGCTCAGCAAGCCGCTGCACAACGGCGACCGGGCGGTTGCCCTGTTCAACTCGGGCAACACGCCGCGCACGCTGTCCACCACGGCCAAGGACGCGGGCCTGCCGGACGCCGGCTCCTACCGGCTGCGGGAGCTGCACAGCGGCCGCATCACGAACAGCGGCGGGGAGATCGCCGCGAAGAACGTCCCGCCGCACGCCACCGTCCTCTACCGGGTCACCGCGCGCTGACCCGCCGGGCCGGTGAAGTCCGCTACCGCCGGCCCGGGGACTGCGCCTGGCGCAGCTGCGCGATCCGGCGGCGGCGGGCCGCCGCCTCGTCGGTCCGTCCCAGCCGGTCAAGGCACCGGGCTTCGTCCTCGTGGCTGGCGAGCGCCTCGGGATGCGCGACGCCCAGGACCCGATCCCGGGCGTCGGCGACCTGACGGTACGTTCCGAGCGCCTCGCCCCAGCGGCCGAGCCAGCCGAGTGCCACGGCGACCTCCCTGCGGCTGACCAGGGTGTCGGGGTGGTCGGCGCCCAGCACCCGATCGCGTGCCGCCGCCACCTCGCGGGCTTGCACGAGCGCCTCCTCCCAGCGGCCCAGCCGCCCGAGGTTGACGCCCAGCCCGTGCCGGGCACGCAGCGTCTCGGCGTCGAGCGGGCCGTGGACACGGGTCCTGGCGGCCACCAGATCGCGGTAGACGGTCAGCGCCTCCGTGCCCCGGCCCAGCCTGCCGAGGCCGATACCGAGCTCGTGCCGGGCGGCGAGGGTGTCGGGATGGTCGGCCCCCAGAGTGCGCGTACGGACGGCGGCGACCTGCTCGAAGGCGCTCAAGGCCGCGTCAGGGCGTCCCGTACGGCCAAGGGCGCGGGCCGCCTCGAAGCGGCTGGTGAGGGTGTCGGGGTGGTCGGGGCCGAGAAGCTGCTCGCGTTCGGCGGCGACCGCGTGGTGCACCTCGCCCGCCTCGGCCCAGCGGCCGTCCCGGCCCAGCTCCAGCCCGGCACCGTGCCGCTCGGCGAGGGCGGTGAGCCGGTGGACGGGCCGCCCGGGGTGGGGGCCCGGGGCGGCCGGGGGCGTCACTTCGAGCAGCGGGCCGGCGCCGGTGGTCCAGGCGAGGGCGAGGGCCGCCGTGGCGCGGCCCGGCGGATTCTGCAGGGGCGGCCGGGCGCTGCTCGCGGGGGAGCCCGTCGTCATCCCCCGGGTCCAGTAGGGCAGCAGCAGGGTCGGCGCCGTCACGTGGGCGTCCGCCCCACCTGAGCTGCGAGCGGTGTCGCAACGGCGGGCGTCGGCGAGGCGTTTGCCCAGTTCGTCGGCGTCCCGCGGCCGGTCGTCCGGGTCCTTGGCGAGCAGGTCGAGGACGATGTGGTCGTAGGCCTCCGGCAGGTCCGACCGCCGCGCGCGCAGCGGCTCCGGAGTGGTGTCGCGGTGGCCGATGAGCACGGCCCAGGCGTCACCGACGTCGAACGGCGGCGCGCCCGTGGCGATCTCGTACAGCACACAGCCCAGCGAGTACAGGTCGCTGCGGTGGTCGACGGTGCCGGCGCCGATCTGCTCGGGCGACATGTAGTGCGGGGTCCCCATGGCGATGCCGGTGCCGGTCAGCCGGGCGGTGAAGCCGATGTCGTGGCCCAGGCGGGCGATGCCGAAGTCGCAGATCTTGACCGTGCCGTCGGCGATCCGCACGATGTTCGCCGGCTTCAGGTCGCGGTGCACGACCTCTTGTTCATGGGTGTAGGCGAGTGCCGCGGTGAGCTGCTCCGCGATCTCGATGACGTCCGCGACCGGCAGCGGCTGGCGCCGGTTGTCGTCCAGCAGCTGGCTGAGATTGCGGCCGTTGAGCAGTTCCATGACGAGGAAGAGGGTGCCGTCGTCCTCCCCGAAGTCGTGCACGACGGTGATCCCGCGGTGCTGCAGGGCCGCCGCCACCCTCGCCTCGCGCCGGAAGCGCTCGCGCAGCACCTGAAGGAAGTTCGGTTCGTGGCGCGGCCCCATCGGCTTGAGGCATTTCACGGCCACCTGGCGGCCCAGCGACTCGTCGCGGGCCCGCCAGACCTCGCCCATGCCCCCGCGCCCGATCGTCTCGATCAGCCGGTAGCGCCCCTGGATCAGCCTGCTTTCCGCCATCGCGCAGCCCCGCCCCCGTCCCCGCGTTCCGTCGCGCAGCTCCCCCTGCGTGTCCTGCCGGTCCAGTATGGCGGCGGAACGGCGCAGCTTGTAGGGCGCTGGGCGGCCACCGGGTGCGCGTCGCCCGACGGCGCCCGGCGCGGCGGGTGCCGCGTCGCGGGGTCAGCGCCGTACTCGGGGCATCCCCAGGCCGATCCACGAGATGATCTCGCGCTGGATCTCGTTGTTGCCGCCGCCGAAGGTGAAGATGACCGCCGAGCGGTAGCCGCGTTCGAGTTCTCCGTGGAGGACGGCGCCCGCCGAGCCCTCCTTGAGCGGCCCGGCGGCTCCGACGATCTCCATCAGCCAGGCGTATGCGTCCCGGCGGGCCTCGGAGCCGTAGACCTTGACCGCGGAGGCGTCCTGTGGGGTGAGGGTGCCCTGCTGGAGGGCGTCGACCATCTGCCAGTTCAGCAGCTTCATGGCGTCCAGGCGGGTGTGCGTACGGGCCAGCCGCCCGCGTACCCATCCGAGGTCGATGACCCGCCGTCCGTCGGTGAGCTCGGTGTCGGCGGCCCAGCGCTGGACGTCGTGCAGCGCCCGGATGGCCATGGTGCCGTGGGCGGCCAGGGTGACCCGCTCGTGGTTGAGCTGGTTGGTGATGATCCGCCAGCCCTTGTTCTCCGGGCCGACCCGGCGGGCGGCGGGGACCACGACGTTCTCGTAGTAGCTGGCGGTGGTGTCGTGCGAGGCGAGCGTGTTGATCACCGTGCAGGAGTAGCCGGGGTCCGAGGTCGGTACGAGGAGCATGGTGATGCCCTTGTGGGGCGGGGTCCCCGGTTCCACGGCGGTGGTGCGGACCGCGAGCCACACCCAGTCGGCGGTATCGCCGTTGGTGGTCCAGATCTTCTGCCCGTTGACGACGTAGTGGCCGGTCTCCTCGTCCCCCTCGCGTACCGCGCGGGTCCTGAGGGCGGCGAGGTCGGTGCCGGCATCCGGTTCGCTGTAGCCGATGGCGAAGTCGATCTCACCGGAGAGGATCCTGGGCAGGAAGTACGCCTTCTGCTCGTCGGTGCCGTACTGCATGATCGTCGGGCCGACGGTGTTCAGGGCCATCAGCGGCAGCGGCACGCCCGCCTGCGCGGCCTCGTCGAAGAAGATGAACTGCTCCATCGGGCTCATGCCGCGCCCGCCGAACTCCTTGGGCCAGCCGATGCCGAGCCAGCCGTCCGCGCCCAGCCGGCGCACGGTCTCACGGTAGAAGCGCTTCTGCGCGGCCGCGGCGGTGCGGCCGGCTTCGGCGGGAGCGTCCTGCGGGTCCTGGGCGCCTCGGGAGCGGGCGTAGGCGTTGTCGGGCACCAGGTCGGCGAAGTACGTCCGCAGCTCGGCGCGCAGGTGCTGCTGCTCGGGGGTGTATTCGAGGTGCACGGCCCCTCCAGTTCGTCCGGTCCGTCATCCGGCCCGGCGGCCACCGGGCTCCTGACGGCCCGTCGGATACCGGATCGAGGGCACAGTAGAACGCGTTCCAGAAATACGGAAGGGCGCGGGCGGCGGCCCGCGGTGGCACGCACGCCCGTGACGGTGCCCGGCCCGGCGGGGAGGGGCCCGTCCGTCTCAGGGGACGATCGAGTCGACGTAGCCGCCGTCGACGCGGACCGCCGCCCCGGTGGTCGCCGAGGCGAACGGGGAGCTGAGATAGACCACCATGTGCGCGATCTCCTCCGGCTCGATCAGCCGCTGGAGCAGCGACTGCGGCCGGTGCTCACGCATGAAGGTGCGCTGCGCCTCGTGCCAGGAGACGTCCCGGCCGACGAGGTCGTACACGAAATCCTCGACCCCTCCGGTGTGGGTCGGGCCGGCGATGACGGAGTTCACGCACACCCCGGTTCCCGCGGCCTCCTTGGCGAAGCCCCGGGAGACCGCAAGCAGCGCCGTCTTGGACATGCCGTACTGGATCATCTCCGCGGGGATCACCACGGCGGAGTCGCTGGCGATGTTCTGGATGCGCCCCCAGCCGCGGACCATCATCCCGGGGAGGTAGGCGCGGATCATCCGGACCGCGGTCAGCACGTTGGTCTCGAAGTACTGCCGCCACTCGGCGTCGTCGATCTCCAGGGCGGGCCGGGCACCGAAGATGCCCAGGTTGTTGACGAGGATGTCGACCTGCGGCACGGCGTCGAGCACCTGCTGGAATCCGCCGTCGGTCGCGATGTCGCCCGGCGCGGCGACGAATTCCGCGTGCGGCACCTCCCCACGCAGCCCCTCCAGCGCGGCGTCCACGGACCGCTCGCTGCGGCCGTTCACCGCGACCCGTGCCCCGGCGCGGGCCAGGCCGGTGGCGATGGCCAGCCCGATGCCTTGCGTCGAACCGGTCACCAGAGCGGTCTTGTCGGCGAGATCGATCTGCACGGCTTTCCGTCCTTCCTCGCGCGGTCCGCTGATCCTGGCTCACCCTTGCACGGGCCACCGAGGGGAGCGAGAGATCGGGACCTCCCTCGGCGCGCCCCTTTCCCGGCGCCGGTTCGCCCGTGCCGCAGACCCCCCTTCACCGCGACCGCCGGGGCGTAGGCACCGAAGCCCGACTCGGCACCCGGAGCGTTCCCGAGGTGCCCAGCCGGGCCTTGCGTACATCACGGGGACCCGCGGCTCCGGTGGCCGCGGTCGGGCGGGGGTCAGCCCTTGGCGTTCTTCGCGGCAGCGTCGGGCAGCAGCCGGCTGGGCATGGCGTCCTTGCAGTACTTGACGTAGCCGGTGTTGGTCACGTACTTCGCCGCGATCCAGTTCGCGTGGGGGCCGCGGACCAGGTACCAGACGTCGTTGCCCGCGATGTTCTGGGCGCGGACCTTGCAGACCAGGCCGACCTGCGCGCGGTAGTGGAGGAAGCCCTTAACGGAGGAGTCCGTGCTGGGGTACTGACGCTCGTTGAGGCCGGACTTCGCGGTGACGGTGCCGTACGGCTTCGCGGGAGCGGCCTGGGCCGGCGCCGCGGCGAGCAGCGTGGCACCGAGAGCGGCAGCCGTGGCCAGTGCGCCCGCACCGGCTGCGAGCGTCCTGCCGCGGGCCACGAGGGTGTCGGTCGTGGACATAGGTGTCTCCTGTTCTTGACGCGCAATGCGACCCATTGGGCGCTAGATGGACATTACGCGCAAAATCATCGAAAAATCAGCTGAAACGACGGCCGGAGAGCCGATCGTGTGACGCTTCAAGTACGCCCGGACCGCGGGAAGTCGGGACGCGCGGCGGGGGCCGGACCGTCGCGCCCCGGAGGGACGCGCGCAGCGGCGGACGACGGCGTCAAGTTTGGCGCGGCTCCGGCGCGTCGGGCCGACGGTCCCCCTCACCGCGGACAGCTCACTTTTCGGCGCCGGCGCGATGGATCCCGAAGACACCGCCCTGGGGGTCCCGGATCATGGCGACCCGGGGACCGCCCGGCACGTCCATCGGGGGCACCAGGAGCGTGCCGCCCGCCTCCTCGGCGCGGGTGGCGGTCGCGTCGACGTCGGCCACCGCGAAGTACGGCAGCCAGTGCGCGGGCGTATCGCTCGGGTAGCGCTCGTCCAGGGGGCTCATCCCGCCGAAGTCGGCGCCGCCGATGCCCCACTGCGTGTACGTCTCTCCGGTGTTGACGGTCCAGCCGAAAACCCGTGGATAGAAGACGCGGGCGCCCTCGGGGTCCGGGGTGGCGAGTTCGACCCAGCCGAGCGAACCGGGTACGTCGAACACGGCGGCGCCGGCGAAGGAACGGGCCTGCCACAGAGAGAAGACGGCACCCGACGGGTCGGCAAGGACGGCGAAGCGCCCCAGGTCGAAGACGTCCATCGGCTCGTTCAGCAGGGTGCCGCCCGCCTCGGTGACCGCGGCGGCGGACGCGTCGGCGTCCCGGGTCGCGAAGGATACGGTCCACGCGGTGGGGCGGCCCGGCGCGTACAGCGGGGTCAGCGCCGCCACGGGCGCGCCGGCCAGGGAGAGCATCGTGTAGCCGCCCGCTTCCGGGCGCGGGTCGGTCTCCACGCGCCAGCCGAACACCTCGCGGTAGTACACCTTCGCGGCGTCCGGGTCCGTCGTACCCAGCTCGACCCAGCACGGTGCTCCGGCAGTGGGCTCAGCGATCTGCACCGTCTGATCCGTCCGTCCGCGCGGCCGGACGGCTTCCCCCGCACCTCACCTGACGGGGCGTTCGCGCATCCGTACACCGCAGTCCGTTTCCGTACGCTGCCGATCGTGCGGTGGGAGGAGCAGCGCCGCAACCGGAGGGCCGCTCGCAGCGGTGGAGGGACCCGAAGCGGTCGGTCAGCGACGGCGGAAGAGGTGCCGCAGGGTGCCATGCGGCGCGTCGGCGGCGACGGCGTCGGCCGCGATGGCGTTGTCCAGGTCCCGGGCGGCGGCTCCGGCCGCCTCGGCGGAGCGGGGCAGCATGGTCGCTTCGTAGTCCCGCAGAGCCGCCTCC
This sequence comes from Streptomyces sp. NPDC048248, assembly GCF_043201875.1. Classification (NCBI taxonomy): domain Bacteria; kingdom Bacillati; phylum Actinomycetota; class Actinomycetes; order Kitasatosporales; family Streptomycetaceae; genus Streptomyces; species Streptomyces sp. NPDC048248. Next base: position 134,550 of record NZ_JBICZL010000014.1, on the reverse strand, counting down.
GGATCGGCATGGCGCGTGAGGGAGGCAGCGAGTTCCCAGCCGTCGAGCAGGGCGAGATCGGCGCCCTTGCCGGAGAACGGCGTCATCAGATGCGCGGCGTCCCCGAGCAGCGTCAGGCCCGGGGTGTGCGGCCAGGTGTGCGGCACCGGCAGGGCGAACAGCGGCTGGTTGAGGAATCCGCCGTCGTTCTCCCGCAGCAGCGTGAGCAGGGCACTGTCCCAGTCGGCGAAGGATTCGAGCAACGCGGCGCGCATGTCCTCGGTGTCGTGGACGTTCACGCCGCGATCCAGCATCCAGTCCTGCGAACCGCGGAAGGCGATGTACGCGCGGATGTGGTCGCGTCCGTCGCGGTGATCGCGGTGGGCGATCAGCCCCTTGGCGCCGGACAGCGCCAGCATGCTGCCGTCGCCGACCAGCCGGGCGACGGCCGGGTGGCGGGCGTCGACGTCGTCGAAGCCGACCTCCACGAAGGTGACGCCCGAGTAGTGGGGGGTGTCGTCCGTCAGCAGGGGCCGCACCCGGGACCAGGCGCCGTCGGCACCGATGACCAGGTCGAAGGTCTCGGTGTGACCGCCGTCGAAGACGGCCTTGTGGGTGCCCTCGCCCAGCGGGTGGAGTGTGCTCAGGTACCGGCCCCAGCGGACGGTCCCGGGGGCGAGGGAGTCCAGCAGCAGACGGCGCAGGTCCGCGCGGCCGATCTCGGCCGGCTCGTCCTCGCCGTCGTCGGGCAGCTCGCGGTGCAACAGGGTCCCCGTGCGGTCCAACAGCCGCGTCTCCCGACCTCCCGGGCAGGCGATGGCGCGGAATTCGTCGTCGAGCCCCGCCGCGAGCAGGGCTGCCCGCCCGGTGGCCGCCCGCAGTTCCAGCGTGGCACCATGCGGGCGGGCGTCGGCGGACTCCTCACGCTCGAAGACGGTGACCGGCCGGCCCTCCCGCTGGAGGACGCGGGCGCAGAGCAGGCCGCCGAGGCCGCCACCGATGACCGCGATCCGGGGAGTGCTGGGGTTCATGTCGCTCCTCAACTGTGGGAATGCGGCAGGGCGTCGGCGTGTCCGAGCTGCCGTGCCGAGCGGCCCCGGCCGCCGTCGGGCGGGCGGCACGCCGCCGCGAGCCGCCCTTCACCCGAGCACGACGAAGGCCGAAATGGTGCAACGACTCCCCTTTTGTATCGCCGAACACGCGTCACCTCCGCGGTGACACCCGCGGCCGCCCCTCGATCAGACCCGGAGGAGGCGTCGGAGGCGACCGCGGAGCGATCGGCATTCCGGAGGCTTCGAAGGGCGAAGCCGGGGAAGGCGGGAGGACGAGGGTGGCTCACCGCCGGCGCACCGAGGGCTCCTGCGCCGACGCGAGGTCAAAACCCCTGATCCGCGGCCTTGGCGGCCACCAGGGGGCAAAACGGATAGTTGACCGTTCCGTACACCTGTACTTGCAGTTTTAGGTATGCCTAACCTAATGTAACGACGCGTGTCCACGACAAAGTCAGCTGCCACAGCACCCCCCGTGCCCGGCACGCACACCACCGCGAAGACCTTGCGGCGCATTCCGCTGTTCGCGGTCGGGGTCTGCGCGCTCGCGGTCTGCGCGGCCCTGAGCCTCGCCCTCGGCGCGCGGTCCGTGCCGCTGTCCACGGTGATCGATGCCCTGTCAGGCACCGCCCACGGGCGGGACGCCATCGTGGTCACGGGCCTCCGGCTGCCGCGGACCCTCGTCGCGCTCGCGGTGGGCGCTGCACTCGGTGTGGCCGGAGCGGTCGTCCAGGGCATCACCCGCAATCCGCTCGCGTCACCGACCACCCTGGGCATCAACGCGGGCGCCGGCTTCGCGGTGGTCACCGCCATCTACGCGCTGCACCTGACACGCCCCGCCGAATACCTCTGGTTCGCGTTCGCCGGCGCGGCGGCCGCCGCACTGTTCGCCCAGGCCCTCGCCCGGCGCGCAGGCGACCTCGACCCGGTACGCCTGGCACTCGGCGGCACCGTCCTCCAACTCGTCCTGCTCTCCTGGACCTCGACGGTGATGCTGGCCAGCAAACGGTCCCTGGACGAGGCCAGGTTCTGGCTGGCCGGTTCGCTGTCCGAACGCCCCCTCTCCGTGCTCTATCCCGTGCTGCCGACCCTGGTGATCGGCCTGGTCGTCGCGCTGGCCATCACCCCGGCGCTCAACGCGCTGGCGCTCGGCGACGATTCCGCGCAGGCACTCGGCGTGCCGGTGGCCCGGATCAGAACGGCCGGCGGCCTCGCCGTCGTGCTGCTCGCCGGATCCGCGGTCGCCGTGGCCGGCCCGCTGGCGTTCATCGGCCTTGCGGCCCCGCACCTCGTACGCCAGCTGTTCCGCTCCTCCGACCACCGCATCGTGGTACCCGGCTGCCTGATCGCGGGACCGCTGCTGCTGCTCACCGCCGACATCCTCGGACGGGTCGTCATCCGCCCCTCCGAGCTGCAGGTCGGCATCATCAGCGCCTTCCTCGGCGCGCCGCTGCTGGCGCTGCTGGCCCGGAAGGTGGCCCGATGACCGTGGGGACCAAGCTCTCCGCCGCCCGGTCCGCCGGGCGGCGCCCCGCCGCGCACCGCACGCCCCTGCTCGCCCTCGGCGGCGTGGTGGTGCTCCTCGCCCTGATCACGGTCTCCGTCGCCAACGGCGATATGCCGCTCGCACCGGTCGACGCGGTCAAGGGCCTGCTAGGGCTGGGCGATCCAGGCACCGTGCTCATCGTCCAGGAGTTCCGCGCCCCGCGCATGGCCGCGGCCGTCGTCGCGGGTATCGGCCTGGCCGTGGCCGGCACGCTCCTCCAGCGGCTGTTCCGCAATCCGCTCGCCTCTCCCGACGTGATGGGCGTGACCGGCGGCGCCTCGTTCGGCGCGGTGGCGATGCTGGCCACCGGGGCCTCGCAGGCGCTGATCCCGCTCGCCGCGCTCGGCGGCGGGCTGCTCGCCGCGGTCTTGCTTGCGGTGTTCGCCTGGCGCGCCGGGGTCAACGTCACCCGGCTGGTGCTCGTCGGGCTCGCCGTACAGGCGGGGCTGGCCGCCGCGGTGAACTTCATGGTCGTCAGCTTCCCCACCGAGCTGGCCGGTTCCGCGCTCCAGTGGACGACCGGCTCGGTCTACGGGCGGACCTGGACCGAGGTATGGGTCGCGGGTACGGCGGTGGCGCTGGCCCTCGCCGTCGCCTTCCTGCTGCACCGCCGGCTGGCGGTCCTGGACCTGGGCGACGACTCGGCCGGTGCGCTCGGCCTGCACACCAGCGCCGCCCGCCTCCAGGTGCTGGTGACCGCCGTGGTCCTGGCCTCGCTGGCCGCGGCCCTCACCGGCCCGGTCGCCTTCGTGGCGCTGGCCGTACCGCACATGGTGCGGTTCGCCGCCGGACCGCCGACCGCCGGGACCCTGGCGCTCTCCGGCCTGGCCGGCTCCATCCTGCTGCTCGCCTCCGACCTGGTGGCGCAGCATCTGCTGCCGGTGAGCGGACTGCCGGTCGGGGTGGTCACCGCCACCCTGGGCGCGCCGTGGCTGCTGGCCCTGATGATCCGTCAGAGCAGTTCCGTCAACAGGAGTGTCCGATGACCGTCAACCAGCTCTCCACGCACGGACTCGACCTGCGCTACGGCGACCGGCTGATCGTCGAAAACCTCGACCTGGTGCTGCCCGGCGGCGCCGTCACCGCTGTCGTCGGTCCCAATGCCTGTGGCAAGTCGACCCTGCTGCGCGGTCTGACGCGGCTGCTGGCGCCGTCCGCCGGCACCGTCGCGCTGGACGGCGCGGACATCCACCGGATGCCGGCACGCGCCCTCGCGCTGCGCATGGGTCTGCTCCCGCAGCAGCCGGTGACGCCGGACGCGATCACCGTCGAGGCCCTCGTACGGCTCGGCCGCTATCCGCACCAGCGGCTGCTGAGCCCCTGGTCGGCGTCCGACCAGCAGGCCGTGGAGGAGGCTCTGGCGCGGACCGGCACCGACGTGCTGCGCGACCAGCCCGTCGACCAGCTCTCCGGCGGCCAGCGGCAGCGCGCCTGGATCGCCCTCGCGTTGGCCCAGGACACCGACCTCCTCCTGCTCGACGAGCCCACCACCTTCCTCGACCTGCGGCATCAGCTCGATGTCCTCGACCTGGTCGCCGCGCTGCACGCCGAGGCGGGCCGCACCGTGGTGATGGTGCTGCACGACCTCGGGCAGGCCGCCCGCTACGCGGATCATCTCGTGGTCCTCAAGGACGGGCAGCTGGCCGCGGCCGGCGCCCCGGCGGATGTGCTCGACGCGGAGCTGGTCAAGTCCGTGTTCGACGTGGACTGCCGGGTGATCCCCGACCCCGAGACCGGCACCCCGCTGGTCGTACCCAAGGGCCGGGCGGTGCGGCACACCGCCGTCTCCGCCTGACCCTCCCGCTCTCCCCCACGAGCACTGTCCCGCGCTCGAAAGAGCGTCAGTCTCCGCTCCCCCTAAGGAAACCGACACCCTCATGTTCAGCAGATTCACTTTCCGCGGTATCGGCCGGCTGATCGCCGCGCTGCTCGCCGTCGTCCTGGGCACCGCCGCGCTGGCCGCCTGCGGCGGCGCCAAGTCCTCGGACGACGCCGCGAAGGACGGTGCCGGCTCCGGCGCCTTCCCGCGCACCGTCAAGGACGCCATGGGCGGCGCGGAGATCCCCGCGAAGCCGAAGCGGGTGGTCGTTCTGGACACCGGCGAGCTCGACGACGTCACCACCCTGGGCATCACACCGGTCGGCGCGGTCTCTCCCCACATGAAGACCGAGGGCGGCTTCCCCGCCTACCTCAAGGACGAGATCAAGGGCGTCACCGACGTCGGCCCGCTGCTGGAGCCGAACCTGGAGAAGATCGCCGCCCTCAAGCCCGACCTGATCCTGTCCTCCAAGGTCCGGCACGAGAAGATCTACGACAAGCTCAAGGCCATCGCGCCGACCGTCTTCACCGAGACCACCGGCGGGCCGTGGAAGGCCAACCTGAAGGTGCACGCCAAGGCGCTGGGCCTGGAGAAGGAAGCCGACCGCAAGCTCAAGGCGTACGAGACCCGCGCGAAGGCCCTGGGCGCGGCCATCAAGAAGAAGTACGACGGCGAGATGCCGTCCGCCTCGGTCGTGCGCTTCGTGGCCGGGCCGACGCGGCTGTACCAGAAGTCCTCCTACAGCGGCGTGGTCCTGAACGACATCGGTCTGGCCCGCCCCAAGTCGCAGAGCTCCACCGACCCGGTCAAGACGATGCTCGACGTCAGCCCGGAGGAGATCGACAAGGCCGAGGCGGACATGGTCTTCGTGACCGTCGCGGACGACCCCGACAAGACGCAGAAGAAGGACGTCACGTCCAACCCGGTCTGGAAGGACCTGGACGCCGTCAAGGACCACAAGGTCTTCGACGTGCCGGACGAGACCTGGATGTCCGGCATCGGCATCCAGGCCGCCGAGCACATGCTCGCCGACGTGGCGAAGGCCACCGGCGTGCAGCTGCCCAAGGGCTGAGCCCCCGGGGGTGGGCCGCCGTCCCCACGGCCCACCCCCGCTCCCCCTCCCGTCCTCCCCACGCACCACCCCCGATCCGAAGGCGCCCCGCTCATGCGGATGTATCTGCTCGCTCTCAATCCCACCGACTCGGTCACCGACGGCTTCCTGCCCGCCGCCACCCGCCTGGGGCTGACGGTCACGATCCTCACGGACCAGCCCGAGGCGCACCGCCGGGCCTGTCCGCAGACCGAGGTCCTGGAGTGCGACGTCCACGACTTCCGCGCCGTCATCAGCCGCATCGCCACCCACCACCGCCCCGACGCGGTGTTCACCAACAGCGACCACCTCCAGACCCAGGCGGCTCTGGCCGCCGACTACTTCGCTCTTCCGGGCAAGGACTGGCGGGCCGCGCTGCGCGCCAAGAACAAGGCCGAGATGCGGCGCCACCTCGCCGCGGCCGGCGCCGACACCGTCCGGTCCGCGGAGCTCGCCGCCGGCCAGGACCCGGCCGCCCTCGCCGCCGCCGGCCTGCCCTACCCCTGCGTCGTCAAGCCCCGCGAGGGAGTGGCGAGCGAGGACGTGACGCTGGCCGCCGGTCCTGAGGAGCTGGTGGCACGCGCCGAGGAGATCCAGGCACGGCGCCCGCAGGCCGCGCTGGTCGCCGAGGAGTTCCTCGCCGGTGAGCTGTACACCCTGGAGACCCTCGGCGACGGCCGGGTACGGCACGTCCTGGGCGGCTTCCACACGACCGTCTCGGCGCCGCCGGCGTTCATCGAGGAGCGGCACGACTTCGTCGCCGCGCACCCGGAGCAGGTCCGGGCGCAGGTGCTGGCCCAGCTCGACGCGCTGGGCGTGGGGTTCGGGGCGTGCCACACCGAGTTCGTGGTGCACGAGGGCCGCGCGCGGCTGATCGAGGTGAACTACCGCGCCATCGGCGACCAGTGCGATCTGCTCCTCGCGCAGGTCCTGGACATCCCGCTGTTCGAGCACATCCTGCGGACACATCTGGGCGAGCCGCTGCCCGCCGACCTCGGTGAGCGGCGCGACGGTGCGGGCCGGCTGGAGTACGCCCGCGCGGGCCGGGCCGGGACGCTCACCGCTGCGCCCGGCGCCACGGACCGCACGGTGGACGGTGTCCGGCTGAGCTACCGGCCGCTGCGCCCGGTCGGCTCGGAGCACCCGCTGTACCGCACCAACCGCGACTACCTCGGTGTGCTGCGGGCCACCGGCACCGACGTCGGCGCCGTGGACCGCGCGTCCAACGGCTTCTTCGCCGCCGAGCGCTGGGAGATATCGTCATGACCGCCCCGCTCGACACCGCCGAGGACCTCGGCGTGGATCCGGCCGCCGGCGCGGACGAGGAGACAGGACTGCTGCGGCGCGTGCTCAGCGCGCTGCTGCGCGAGGACGTCGTCGGCCTGCGCAGCCGGAGCACACTGCTGGAGCGGCCGGACGGCCCCTGGCTGCGGCTTCCGGCGGACCCGGCGGCCGCGGCCCTGCTGCTTCCGCTCGGCGAGGACGGCTACCAGAGCACCTATGCGGCGCGGCTGCCCCTGGTGGTCCGCGAGGCCGACGGCGCCCGGCTGACCACCACCGATGACGTGCTCGCCGCGCTGCGCGCACTCGCCGACCCGGCCGACCACGAGGGTTTCGACGCCTTCGCCGAGGAGTGCCGGCAGACCCTGGCGACCATGCGGCTGCACAGCCGGACACGGGACGAGACCGACGCGGAACTGACAGAATGTCACGGATCGGACCCGGGCGCCTGGTCCGGCCTGTCCGGCGGCCTGGCGTACGACACGCTGGCCGCTCGGCTCGACCACCCCGTCTACCCCACCGCGCGCGGCCGGTCCGGTCTGGACGAGCGGCAGCTGCGTTCCTACGCACCGGAGTTCCACCCGCGTTTCGCACTGCGCTGGCTCGCCCTGCCGCGCACAGCCGTGACCGTGACAGGCGGCGAGGCGGCACTGCCCGACTTCTGGCCGACGCCCGCGGCGCTGGGCCTGCCGCATCTCGACGGCAGCCATCTCGCGCTGCCCGTGCACCCGTTGAGCCTCGGCGACCCGCTGTGCGACGCCCTGCGCGAGACCGGCCTCGAACAGGACGCGGTGCTGTCCGAGCGCGCGCTGCTCTCCGCGGTGCCGACCCTGTCGATGCGCACCGTGGCGCCGGACGCCGATCCGCGTCTGCACCTGAAGCTGCCGCTGGCCACGGCCACGCTCGGGCTGCGCAACCGGCGGACCATCAAGCCCCGTACGCTCATCGACGGCGCGGCGGGCCAGCGGCTGCTGGAGACCGTGCTGGCCCGTGAGCCGCGGTTCGCTGAATCGATTCTGCAGGCCGACGAGACCGTCTACGCACACGCCGAGCACGAGCTGCTCGCCGTGCTGTGCCGCCGCTACCCGGACGGCCTCGACGGCAGCGCCGTGGTGCCGATGGCCGCCCTGCTGAGCCGGGCCCCGGGCGGCAGGCCGGTCATCGACCATCTCGCCGAGCGCTTCTACGACGGTGACCCGCTCGCCCTGCTGGACGCCTGCCTGGCCCTGCTCTTCGACTGGCAGACCACCCTCTTCGGCTACGGCATCGCCCTGGAGTCCCACCAGCAGAACATCTCGCTGGTACTGGACCGGGTGTCGGGCGCGACGCGGCTGCGGCTGCTGTTCAAGGACAACGACGCCCCGCGGCTGCACACCGCCCGCCTGCGGGAGACCCTCGGGGACGACGCCCCGGACCCCAGCGCCTTCGCCGACCCGCGGATCTTCGTCGACAGCGACCGGCCGATCCTGGACATGTTCGCCACGATCACCGTCCATCTGTGCGCGGGCTCCTACGCCTTCGGCCTCGCCCGGGAGGGCCGCGCCCCCCTCGCACGACTCCTCGGCCTGGTCCGCGAGAGACTCGCGCAGGCCGTCGAGCGGCAGGGCACCGCCCCGGGCGAGCCAGGCGCCGCGCTGCGCGCCCATCTTCTGGACGCACCCGACTTCCCGGTCAAGGCGATGGTCAGCGCCGGGACCCTGCTGTCCAAGGAACGCTCGGGCGCCGCCGACATCAACAAGCACTACACGACCGGCCCCAACTACCTGCTTTCCCCGGGAACTTGCTGATGATCACCGCTACGCGACGGCGCCAGGCCGCTCCGGACGCCGTCGAGACCAAGCCCCGCCCCGCTCTCGCCCGACGCCAGGTCCATGCCGTGGCGGGCTGCTACTTCGTTGCGTCCTTCGCCGCCCTGGGCCTGCCGCCCTACCTCACCGAGATCCTGCCCGAGCTGGGTGACGGCGCCGCCCGCTGGGCCGGGCTGCTCTACATCGTCCCCACCATCTTCGGCGCCATCGGCGCCCCCCTGTGGGGGCGGCTCGCCGATCGCTTCGGGCGCAAACGGCTGTTGCTGCGGGCGCAGTTGGGGCTCGCGGCTGCATTCCTGCTGGCCGGCTGGGCGGACTCGATCGGCACCTTCGCCGCGGCGCTGTGCCTGCAAGGAGTCCTGGGCGGCACCTTCGCCGCGTCCAACGGCTACCTGGGCGCGGCGCTGGAGGGCAACGCGCTTTCCCGGGCGCTGACGCTGATGCAGGGCAGCGCCCGCGCGGCGCTGGTCTTCGCACCGATCGTCGTCGGCTCGCTGACTCCGTGGCTGTCCCCGCACCGCCAGTACGCCCTGCTGGCCGTGCTACCGCTGGCCGCGGCCCTGATGCTGGCGGCGCTCCCGGAGCCGCCCCGGTCCCCGGTCACCGCGCCGGCACCGGACAGGTCCGCCGGGCAGGCCGAGGCCACCGAGTCGGCCGAGGTGGCGATGGCCGCGGAGGCCGCCGCGGCGCGGCCCGCACGGCGCGCCCGGTTCGGCTCGCTGCGCACCCTGTACGCGCTGGAGTTCGCGTTCGTGTTCTCCACCGTCATCTCCTTTCCGTACCTGATCTCCCTGATCAAGGAGCGGATCCCGGGGACGGGGCCGATGGTGTCCGGCGTGCTGTTCGCCCTGCCGCACATGTGCTACCTGCTCGCGGCGATGGCGGTGCACGCCGTCTTCCGGACCCGCCCCCGCCTCGGCATCGCGCTCGGCTTCGGCTGTATCGCGCTGGGCCTGGCCGGCCACGGCGCCGCCGACTCGCTCCCGGCCTTCATCGCCGTACGGCTGGTGCTCGGCGCCGGCCTCACCCTCGGTCTTGTCTGCCTTTCGGTACTGGCCGCGGACTGCGCCAAGGGCCGTGCGCCCGGCGGGCTGTTCGGCTCGATCGAATTCTTCTCCAAGGCCGGCGCGGTCGCCGCCGGCGTGGCCGCCGCGGTCGGCAACGACTGGTTCGGCCCGTCCGCACCCGTCCTGACCGGCACCGCGATCGCCGTGGTCACCGTGCTCGCGACCGCCATCCCCGCTCTCTCGCCCCGTCTGCCCCGCACCCGCTGGAGCCCTCGATGCCCTCGATGACCAATTCGCCCGGCACCGCCCCGGCCCCCGCCTCCCCCGCAGGTCTGCCCACCGCCGACCACGTCGTGGCGCACACCCTGCTGAACTGCCTGCTCCGAGAGGTCAGCGGGCCGGAGCACCAGACCGCCGTCGACACCGGCCATCTGCTGATCAGGCTCCCCCGGCGCGGGGTGCTGCTGCGGGTGGCACTGCGCCGTACGTCGCTGCTCGGCGCGCACCGCTTCACCGGCCCGGTGACCGAGCAAGCCGACGGCGGCTGGGCCGAGGTCGGCTGGGGCCGGCTGGCCGAGTACGTGCACGCGGAGCTGTCGCTGCGCACCGGCGTGGCCAACGACGAGTTCCTCGCGCAGATCGCCTCCAGCCATCAGGCCGTCGCGGCCGCGCTCGCCACGCGCGGCGTACCGCGGCAGGCCGGCACCGACCGCGAGGACGAGGGCTGGCTCGCCGCCTACCTGGCCTCCGAGCAGGCGCTGCTCTTCGGCCACCGGTTCCACCCCACCCCCAAGGCCCGGACCGGCGACGCCGCGTCCTGGCAGTCCTACGCGCCGGAGGCCGGGGCGTCCTTCCCGCTGCTGCTGCTCGCCGTCCGCGACGAGCTGATCGCCGAGGAGGCCGCCGAGGCCGGCGCCACCGCGTCCCTGGACGCGCTGCGCAGCGACGTACCGGACGGCTTCCGGCTGCTGCCCGTCCACCCCTGGCAGTACGAGTTGCTGCGCGACCACCCGGGCCTGCGGGAGGCGCTGGACCGGGACGACATCCGGGTACTGGGGACCGGCACGACGCCGTTCGCCGCGACCGCGTCCGTGCGCACACTCTTCGACGGCGCATCCTTCCTGAAGTTCAGCCTGAACGTGCGGATCACCAACTGCCTTCGTAAGAACGCCAGTTACGAGCTGTCCGGCGCCGTCGCACTGACCCGTCTGCTGGAGCCGGTCCTGACCGACCTGGCCGCCCGCTTCCCCGGCAGCGCGGTGCTCCGCGAGCCCGCGTACCGCAGCCTCGCGCTGCCGGGACCGGACGGCCGGCCGGAGACCGAGCTGCTCGAAGGGTTCGGCGTCATCGTCCGCGAGGGCCTCTCCCGCCGGCTGCTGCCCGGCACCACCCCGCTGCTGGCGGCCGCCGTCGCCGACGAGTACCCGACCAGCGCGGGCCATGTCTCCCGCCTCCTGGACGGCGCCGGGCCGCAGGCCGCGCTGGACTGGTGGACGGCGTACCTCGACCTGCTCCTGCCGCCGGTGCTCGCCGCCTACTTCGACCACGGCGTGGTCCTGGAACCGCACCTGCAGAACGTGCTGGTGTGCGTCGACGGCGACGGCATGCCCGCGCAGGTGCTCTTCCGCGACCTGGAGGGCACCAAGCTCGTCCCCGAACACCACACCGACCTGCTCGCGTCGCTGCCCGAGTCGATCGCGGGGCCCATGACGTACGACGCGCAGCGCGGCTGGGACCGCGTCGTGTACTGCCTGCTGGTCAACCACGTGGCCGAGATGCTGGCCGCGCTCGCCGATCTGCACCCGGGCATCGAGGCCGAGCTGTGGGCGCAGGTGCGCCGCACCCTCCAGGCGCACGCCGACCGGCACGGCTGCCCGCCGAGGCTGGCCGCCCTGCTGGCCGGGGTGCCGCTGCCCGCCAAGGCCAATCTGCTGACCCGCTGGGAGCGCAAGGCCGACCGGGAGGCCGGTTACGTCCCGCTGCCCTCGCCGCTCGCCGAAGACGTCCTGTCCGGCGCCGTGCGGACCGACGACACCACCCCCTGGAGCGCACGATGACCCTCCCCACGCCCGCGGTCCGCGCCCGTGTGACGGCGCTGCGGCCCGAGGAACTGCCCGCCTACCTCTACGACCTGACGGCGCTGCGCGAGCACGTGGCCGGGGTGCGGGCCGCGCTGCCCGAGCGGGTGGAGCTGTACTACGCGGCCAAGGCCAATCCGGAACCGGAGATCCTGTCCGCCCTGCGCCCGTACGTCGACGGCTACGAGGTGTCCTCGGGCGGCGAGCTGGCGCACGTCGGCAAGGCCGTACCCGGTGCGCCGCTGGCCTTCGGCGGCCCCGGCAAGACGCCCGCGGAGGTCGCCCAGGCGCTGGAGCTCGGCGTGCAGCGCTTCCATGTGGAGAGCGTTTACGAGCTGCACATGCTCGCGGACCTCGCCGCCCGCCTGGCCCCTGACCGCCGGATCGCGGTGCTGGCCCGCTTCAACCTCTCCGTCGACGACGGCTCGCTGGACGGCAGCTCCCTCGCCATGGGCGGCCGCCCCACCCCCTTCGGCCTGGACCCGGCGCAGGCCGACGAGGTCGTCGCACTGCTCACCGACGGCACCTACCCGCACCTCGAACTGCGCGGAATCCACGCCCACTTGGCGAGCGGTCTGGAGGCTCCCGAGCAGCTCGCCGTCGCCGGCGCCATCGTGACCTGGTCCGTACGGCTCGCCGAGCGCCACCGCATCACCCTGCCTGAGGTGACCATCGGCGGCGGGATGGCCGTCGACTACGCCGAGCCCGAGGCCCGCTTCGACTGGGCGGCGTTCGGTGCGGGACTCGACCGGCTCGCCGCCGCGCACCCGGGGCTCACGCTGCGCATCGAGCCCGGCCGCGCGCTCACCGCCTACTGCGGCTGGTACGCCACCGAGGTGCTGGATGTGAAGCGCAGCCACGGCGAGGATTTCGCCGTGGTCCGTGGCGGCACCCACCACCTGCGCACACCGGCCACCAAGGGACACGACCAGCCCTGCACGGTGCTGTCCTCCGACGAGCCCTGGCCGCACCCCTGGCCCCGGTCTGCGGCCGAGGGCGACCGCGTCACCGTCACCGGCCAGCTCTGCACGCCCAAGGACGTCCTCGCGCGTGACGTGCCGGCACCGGGGCTGCGGGCGGGCGACCGGGTGGTGTTCGGAGTGGCCGGTGCGTACGCCTGGAACATCTCGCACCACGACTTCCTGATGCACCCCCGCCCGGGCTTCCACTTCCTCGGCAGTGCGGAGGACGCCTGAGATGCTGCGCCCCAACGAGGTCCGGCGCAGGCTCGCCGCGGGCGAGGAGGTGCACGGCCTGTTCAGCACCGTCCCCGACACCGCGATGGTCGAGATGATCGGCTGCGCGGGCTACGACTTCGTGATCCTCGACTGCGAGCACACCCTCGTCGACCCGCAGCAGCTCGAGCATCTGATCCGGGCCGCAGAGACGACCGGGCTCACCCCGTTCGTCCGCGTCCCGGAGGCCGATCCCGGCGCGATACTGCGCGCCCTGGACGCCGGGGCGATGGGCATCGTCGTGCCGCACGTACGCGAGCGCGCGGACGTGGACGCCGCCATCAGGGCGGCCCGCTACGCCCCCGAGGGCATGCGCTCCCTCAACGGCGGCCGCGGTCCCGGCTTCGGCCGGATCGACCTGCCCACGTACATCGAGCGCGCCAACGCCGAGATCATGGTCATCGCGCTGGTCGAGGACGCGGAGGGCGTGACGGCGATCGACGAGATCCTCTCCCCCGGCGGCGTCGACCTGCTGCTGCCGGGCCCCGGAGACCTCTCGCAGTCCTACGGGGTCCCCTGGCAGGTCCGCCACCCCCGCGTCCAGGAAGCCGTGCGGACCCTCCGCGCCGGCTGCGCCCGTCACGACGTCCCGTTCTGCGCGATGTCCACCACGCCGGAGCGCCGCGCCGAGTGGCACGCCGACGGGGTGCGGGCCTTCGTCCTCGGCGAGGACCGGGATCTCACCGCACGAGCCCTGCGCGGACAGCTGGACCGGGCGCTCGGCGGGAGCTGACCGCCACGTCACCACCAGTAGGCGGGGTACACCGGGGCCTTGCGCCGGACGCGGGAGGCGGCGTACCCCGTCATCACCAGCAGGACACAGGCGCCGACCAGCGTCGCGAGGAACTCCAGCGGTTCCGGGCCCTGCAGCACCACGATGACGGCGGTGCCGCACGCGGGGCTGTGCGGTGTGCGGGCGATCATCGTGGCCGCGAGGGCGAGGCTGCCCGCGACGGCGGCCGCCCACGGGGAGCTGCCGCACACGGCGAGGACCCCGAAACCGATCCCCGCGCAGAGCAGATGTCCGCCGATCACGCTGCGCGGCTGCGAGAGGGGCAGTGCGGGCGCACTGTGCACGAGGGCGGCGCTCGCGGCCAGCGGGGCTATGAAGACCGGCTCGTGTATCAGTGCGCCGATGCCCACCAGCGCCAGCAGTACCAGCGCCGCGGCGCTGACGATGAACAGCGCGGTCGCGGGCGGGGGCGGCGCCGGGGCCCGGCCGGCCAGCGGACGGACCGCGGACGCACGGGAGGCGGCCGTCGGCGCGGGGGCGGTCGCCGCGCGGGCAGGCGTGGCCGGCGCGGGGGCGTGATCGAGGCTCATACGACACTTCTGGGCTGTGCCGGCGCGGTAGGGGCCGGCGGGGCGGGCAGGAGGAGAGGTCCGGTGCTGCAGACGACATCCACACGCACACCCCCGTGGTCCACGGGAATCCGACCGTACGCAAACGCCCGGGTTTCGGGCCGCGCAGTCCGTTCGAATTGTAACCTTCGCAGCTCACAGCCCTGCGGGAGGGGGTGAGAGCGCCGACGGGGGCAACGCCGGACGGCCGTGGCCGGTGGCACGGCCAAGGGCACGCAACACCATCAGCGGTACCTCACGGGCCCGCCGCCGGGGCTTGATGAGTGGCACAACCCGGGCGCACGCGACGGCGTCGTCCCGCCCGGGGCAGGCGACGAAGGAGCTGAGCCGGAGATGGCCGGGAACACCGCATTCATGATCGCCGGAGCCGGTCTGGCCGGCGCGAAGGCCGCGGAGACGCTGCGCGCGGAGGGCTTCGACGGGCCCGTCGTCCTGCTCGGCGACGAGCGGGAGCGGCCCTACGAACGCCCTCCGCTGTCCAAGGGCTACCTCATGGGCACCTCGGAGCTGGAAGGCATCTACGCCCACCCGCCCCACTGGTACGCCGAACACGACGTCGAGCTGCGCCTGGGCACCACGGTCACCGGCATCGACCCGGCCGGGCACACGGTGGCCCTCGACGACGGCAGCCGGCACGGCTACGCGAAGCTGCTGCTGACCACCGGCTCCGCCCCGCTCCCCCTACCGGTGCCAGGCGCGGACTTCGGCGGGGTCCATTACCTGCGCCGCCTGGCGGACAGCGACGCCCTCAAGGAGACCTTCCGCGCCGCCACCCGGATCGTGGTGATCGGCGGCGGCTGGATCGGGCTGGAGACCACGGCCGCCGCCCGCGCCGCGGGAGTCGAGGTGACACTGCTCGAGATGGCCGAGCTGCCCCTGCTGCGGGTACTGGGCCGCGAGGTCGCGCAGGTCTTCGCCGCGCTGCACACCGACCACGGCGTCACCCTGCGCTGCGGGGTCCGGGTCGCGGAGATCACCGGAACCGACGGCCGGGCGGACGGCGTACGGCTGGCCGACGGCACCCGCATCCCCGCGGACGCGGTCGTGGTCGGCGTGGGCATCGCTCCGTGCAGCGGCCTTGCCGAGGTGGCCGGTCTCGACGTGGACAACGGCGTCCTGGTCGACGCGCAACTGCGCTCCTCCCATCCGGACATCCACGCCGCCGGCGATGTCGCCAACGCCTTCCATCCGCTGCTGGGCCGGCACCTGCGGGTCGAGCACTGGGCCAACGCGCTGCACCAGCCGCAGACCGCCGCCAGAGCCATGCTCGGCCAGGACGTGAGCTACGACCGGTTGCCCTACTTCTTCACCGACCAGTACGACCTGGGCATGGAGTACACCGGGCACGTCGAGCCCGACGGTTACGACCAGGTCGTCTTCCGCGGCAATCCCGAGGCCCGCGAGTTCATCGCCTTCTGGCTCGCGGACGGCCGCGTGCTGGCCGGCATGAACGTCAACATCTGGGACGTCACCGATCCGATCCGCGCGCTGGTGACGAGCGGCCGCAGGATCGACCCGGGCCGCCTCGCCGATACGAGCGTGCCGCTGGCCGATCTGCTGGACGCCCCCGGCACGGCCGCGTGAGGGCAGGACCGGGAGCGCGCTCGACGAATCAATCGATCTTGAGCCTTTTACTCGGACGGCTCACGGGCAGGAGGCCGGTGCGGGGGAATCCCGGTGGATGCGCCCATGAGGTCTCCGGGACGGCCGGTCCGGGATCCGACGCACCATGGAGGGGCAGCGTCCCGCCCTCCGGCACCGGACCGGAACAAGCCCGGAAGCACCCCGGGAAGCGTCCGGAAGACCGTCGCTCCAGGAGCGAGGAGCGACCGATGGACCGGGCCGACGAGAGCAAGAAGGCCCACGAGGCCCACGAGGCCGACGGGAACAACGGAACCAACAAGGCCAACGAGGAAAGGCGGTCGCGATGACCACCGAACCGAAGCCCGACGGGCCGGGGCCCGTACCGAGCGATCCGAGCCCCGTGCCGCGCGACCCGCGTCCGCCCGAGTCGGAACCGGACGAGCCGGGCCCCGACCCGGTGGAGCCGCCCGGTGCCACGCCGGATCACCATCCGGCGCCCGAACCCCCCGACTGAGCCGGCCGGGCGACACGCCCTGGGCCCACGTCCGGTTGCAGGCCCCCGGGGCGCGGCGCAAGGTGAGTATGCTGCCCGGCCTCGGAGCACGGGCAGGGTCCGCCGGAGCCGCGCTCAGGCGCCCCTCCGGCCGGCGATGCACGTCATGACGGCCGCTGCGAGCGATGCCGAGCGGGCAGAGCTGCCCGCCCGGCATCGCTCGCGGCGCGCCTGTCGTACACACCTCGGTTCGCCCGGTGATCACCGCATGCGCGCCGCCTGGGCTGTTCCCGGTCATCCGGGCCGACGTCGGGAGAACAGGATGCTGCTGCCGGACAGGACCGTGCTCGCTTCGCTGCTGCGGCGATATCGCGTGTGGGAGCGCCTGTCGCTCGCGGAGCCGCACGATCCGGCCCGGCGCCGCCGTCTGGAGGACGTCGCCTACACCCTGTGCGTGCTGATGGGGCGCCGCACGGCCCGGGAGGCGATCATCGCGGCGGAGAACTACCTCGCGCGAAGCGGCCCGAGGGCCGTCGGCATGGCCGGTGAACGCCACTGACCGGCGTCCGGGTGCGATGGGTCGGTAGGCGCGTTTCGGAAGCCGAGGAACGGCTAGGGGTATTCAATGGTGCAATTCGGATACACGATGATGACCGAACAGGCCGGCCCGCGGGAACTCGTCGGGCATGTCGTCGGCGCCGAGCGGGCCGGTTTCGACTTCTCGGTCACCTCGGACCACTACTTCCCGTGGCTGGCCTCCCAGGGCCACTCGCCGTACGCCTGGAGTGTGCTCGGTGCGGCGGCGCAGGCGACCTCGCGCATCCCGCTGATGACGTTCGTGACCTGCCCGACGACCCGCTATCACCCTGCCGTGGTCGCGCAGAAGGCCGCGACCATGCAGCTGCTGTCCGGCGGGCGGTTCCGGCTGGGCCTGGGGTCGGGCGAGAACCTCAACGAGCATGTGGTGGGCCGGGGCTGGCCCTCGGCGCCCGTCCGGCTGGAGAAGCTGGAGGAGGCGATCGAGGTCATCCGCGCCCTCTTCGAGGGCGGCGACGTCACCTTCCACGGCACCCACTTCGACGTCGAGCAGGCCAAGCTGTGGGACCTGCCCGACGAGCCGGTGCGGATCGGTGTGGCCGTGTCGGGCGAGCGGTCCTGCGAGATCGCCGGCCGTCTCGGTGATCTCGTCATCGCCACCGAGCCCAAGAGCGAGCTGCTGGCCTCCTTCGACCGGCACGGCGGCGCCGGAAAGCCCCGCATCGGACAGCTCCCGGTCTGCTACGACGCCGACCGCGAGGCGGCGCTCGCGCGGGCCCACGACCAGTTCCGCTGGGCGGTCGGCGGCTGGCCGGTCAACTCCGAGCTGCCGGGCCCCTCCGGTTTCTCCGGGGCCACCCGGTACGTCCGGCAGGAGGACATCGCGGAGGCGATCCCCTGCGGCGACGACGTCGGCCGGTTCGTGGACGCGGTACGCCCGTACGTGGACGCCGGCTTCACGGAGATCGCTCTGGTGCAGGTGGGCGGTGGCCACCAGGAGCCGTTCCTGGAGTGGGCTGAGTCCAAGCTGCTGCCCGCGCTGCGCCACCTCTGAGAGGTGCGCCTCCGCGTGTTCGGACAGCGGAGCGGGCGCCGGCGGTGCCCGCTCCCGCCGTGAACGGCCATGCCTGTTGAGGACCTGTTGATGAGGAGATGAGCATGCGCGACGCAGAGACAGCGAGCCGCCTCGACCCTGCGGAGGTCACGAGGCTGGACGCCCACTGGCGCGCCGCCAACTACCTGTCCGTCGGGCAGATCTACCTGATGGCCAACCCCCTGCTGGAAGAGCCCCTGCGCCCCGAACACATCAAGCCGCGCCTGCTGGGCCACTGGGGGACGTCCCCCGGGCTCAACCTGCTGCACACACACCTCAACCGCGTCATCGCGGCTCGCGACCTGCCCGCGTTGTGTGTCTGGGGCCCGGGCCACGGCGGCCCCGCCGTCCTCGCCAACTCCTGGCTCGACGGCACGTACTCGCAGACGTATCCCGACGTGAGCCGGGACCGGGCGGGGATGGAGCGGCTCTTCCGGCAGTTCTCCTTCCCCGGCGGCGTCCCCAGCCATGTCGCGCCGGAGACCCCGGGGTCCATCCACGAAGGCGGCGAGCTGGGCTACTCCCTGGCGCACGCCTACGGCGCGGCGTTCGACAATCCGGAGCTGTTCGTCCCCTGTGTGATCGGTGACGGCGAGGCGGAGACGGGCCCGCTGGCCGCCTCCTGGCACACCACGAAGTTCCTCGACCCGGTCCACGACGGCGCCGTCCTGCCGATCCTGCACCTCAACGGCTACAAGATCGCCAACCCGACACTGCTCGCCCGGATCCCGCAGGACGAGCTGGACGCCCTGCTGCGCGGCTACGGCCACGAGCCGCTGTACGTCAGCGGCGACGACCCCACGGCGGTGCACCGGGATCTGGCCGCCGCACTGGACACCTCGCTGGACCGGATCGCCGCCATTCAACGCCGGGCCCGGGACGAGGGAGTGACGGAGCGGCCGCGCTGGCCCATGATCGTGCTCCGTACGCCCAAGGGCTGGACGGGCCCGAGCGACGTGGACGGGCTCCCCGTCGAAGGGACCTGGCGTGCACACCAGGTACCGCTGTCCGGCGTCCGCGAGAACGCCGACCATCTGCGGCAGCTGGAGACGTGGCTGCGCTCCTACCGGCCAACCGAACTGTTCGACGCGACGGGCGCGCCGCGGCCGGACGTGCTCGCCTGTGTGCCGGAGGGGTCTCGCCGGCTGGGTGCCTCGCCCTACGCCAACGGTGGTCTGCTGCTGCGCGACCTGCCGGTGCCGCCCCTGGAGCGGCACGCGGTCCTCGTCGACAAGCCGGGCACCGCCGTGCACGAGCCGACGCGGGTGCTCGGCGGGCTGCTCGAAGCGGTCATGGAGGCCACCGCGGAGCGCCGCGACTTCCGCATCGTGGGCCCGGACGAAACCGCCTCCAACCGCCTGCAGGACGTCTACGAAGCCACCGGGAAGGCGTGGCAGGCCGAAACCCTCGGCACCGATGAGCACCTCGCGCGCGACGGGCGGGTCATGGAGGTGCTCTCCGAGCACCTGTGCCAGGGGTGGCTGGAGGGCTATCTCCTCACCGGGCGCCACGGGCTCTTCTCCAGTTACGAGGCGTTCGCCCACATCGTCGACTCGATGGTCAACCAGCACATCAAGTGGCTCAAGACCTCCCGGAAGCTCCCGTGGCGGCGGCCCATCGCCTCCCTGAACTACCTGCTCACGTCCCATGTGTGGCGGCAGGACCACAACGGGTTCTCGCACCAGGACCCCGGATTCGTCGACCACATCCTCAACAAGAGCCCGGAAGTCGTCCGGGTGTATCTGCCGCCGGACGCCAACACCCTGCTCTCGGTGGCCGATCACGCCCTGCGCAGCCGGGACTACGTCAACGTCATCGTGGCCGGCAAGCAACCCGGCTTCGACTGGCTCACCCTGGAGCAGGCCCGCGCACACTGCGCCCGTGGCGCCGGCGTCTGGGACTGGGCGGGCACCGAGGACGGCAGCGCCGAACCGGACGTGGTGCTCGCCTGCGCGGGAGATGTGCCCACCCAGGAGACCCTGGCCGCGGCGGATCTGCTGCGCCGGCACCTCCCGGAGCTGGCGGTGCGGGTGGTCAACGTCGTCGACATGGCGCGGCTGCTGCCCTCCGGGGCCCATCCGCACGGTATGCCGGACTCCGAGTACGACGCGCTGTTCACCCGCGACCGGCCGGTCATCTTCGCCTACCACGGCTACCCGTGGCTGATCCACCGGCTCACCTACAGCCGTACGGGACACCACCAGCTGCACGTCCGTGGCTACAAGGAGGAGGGCACCACCACGACGCCCTTCGACATGGTCGTCCGCAACGACCTCGACCGCTACCGCCTGGTGATGGACGTCATCGACCGGGTGCCCGGCCTCGGTGTCCGCGCCGTGGCGCTGCGGCAGGAGATGGCGGACGTGCGCACCCGCCACCACGCGTGGATCCGGGAACACGGATCGGACCTGCCGGAGGTCGCGGACTGGTCCTGGGCCGGCTGACACCGCGACGGCGGGGTGCCGGGCCCGCCCGCGCCCCCGTCGGAGTGATGAGCGGCGCGGTGACCGGGCGTCCGGAGCCGCGCATGTGAGCCTGAGGCCGGGGTACCCGGGCGGCAGGAGGTGGGCGGATGAACCAGCGGATCGCGACGGGCGCCGAACTCATCTGCTGGTGGGCGGCGTTGACCGGCCTCTGGCTCGTACTGATCTCCAGCGTCGACCCGCTGGAGTGGCTGGTCGGTGCCGCCGCCGCGCTCCTCGCCGCCTGCGCGGCCTGCGGGGCCCGTCGGGCGGCCGGCCGCCGGTGAACGGCTGGACCGCGGCGGGCACGGCGCTGCTCCTGTGCGGCGCCGTGCCCGCCGCGGTCGGCGCCGCCACCGGCCGGGTCCGCCGAAGGGTCCCGGCGCAGAACCTGACGACCACTCTGGTCGCCTTGGTCGTACTGCTGTTGTCGCAGGGCTACGACCGCAGCGCCTACCAGGACCTGGCCCTGACCCTCGCGGTGCTCGGCCCCGCCGGGACGCTGCTGTACGTGCGGCTGCTGGCGGACGAGCTCGCCGCCGCGCCACCGCGCCCGCGCCCGCTACGGGCGACGACGTGGGTGTGCTACGGCGCCGTGACGCTGGTGGTGCTGCCGTTGTGCGTGGTCACAGGACCCGGCCGTGCACTGGCGAAACTCCTGGTCATCGGCGTGCTGTTGGTGTTGGGCAGCTGGGCCTCGGCCCGCGCGGTGACCGCCGCGGGCACGGCGGGCCACGGGCTGGGCGGGCCCGCGGAAGGGATGTCGTCGGATGGCTGATCTGCCGCTGCTGCTCGGCCTGGTCCTGGTCGCCGCCGCCGGGACCGCCACCGTGCTGGTGCGGGACCCGGTGCGCCAGTCCTTCCTGCTGTCCCTGCTCGGTCTGGCGCTCGCGGTGCTGTTCCTTCTGCTCCAGGCGCCCGATGTCGCGCTCTCCCAGCTCGCGGTCGGCGCCGCACTGACTCCGCTGATGGTGCTGCTGTCCGTACGCAAGGTGTGCCGCCGGGCGCGCAGTGAGAGCCGGGAGGAGCACGAGTGAGCATGACGCTGCGGCGCTGGGTGCTGGCCGTCGGCGCGCTGGGCACGGCCGCCCTCTTCGCCGCGGCCTGCTTCGATCTGCCGCGGTTCGGCGGGGCCTGGCACCCCTACGGTGACCGTGCCGTCCGCGCCGCCCTCGACCACCGCACCGCCAACACGATCGCTTCGGTGAACTTCGACCAGCGCGCCTTCGACACCCTCGGGGAAGAGAGCATCCTGTTCGGTGCCGTGCTGGGCACCGTGGTGCTGCTCCGCCAGACCCGCGACGAGAACCGGCGGCCACCCGAGCCGTTCCGGGTCGCGCCCCCGGTGCACCGCTACGCGCTGATCGCGCTGCCCGTCGCCCTGCTGGTCGGCCTGTACATCGTCGCGCACGGCCAACTCAGCCCCGGCGGCGGCTTCCAGGGCGGGGTGGTGGTCGCGACGGCGCTGCATCTGCTCTACATCGCGGTGGACTACCGCGCTCTGGAGCGGATCCGGCCGATCGGCCTGTACGAGGTCGCGGACGCCGCGGGCGAGGCCGCCTATCTCATGATGGGCGCGGCGGCCCTGGTGGCCGGATCGGCATTCCTCGCCAACTTCCTGCCCTACGGCACCTTCAACACCCTGTCATCGGGCGGCACCGTGCCGCTGCTCAACGCCGCCATCGGGGTGGAGGTGGCGTGCGGGGTCGTCGTCCTGCTGGCCCGTTTCCTCGACCAGGCCGTCGAGATCGAGGACGACACCCCCGGCGAGAAGGAGGCGACCCGATGAGCGTGCTGCCCTATCTCATCGCGGGGTGGCTCTTCCTGATCGGCTGCTACGGCCTGGCCACCAGCCGGAACCTCATCCACGCCGTGGGGTGCCTGGCCGTCTGCCAGTCCTCGACGTACGTCCTGCTGCTCGCCGTCGGCTACCGCGACGGCGCCACCGCCCCGGTGTTCTCCGACGTCACCCCGGGCTCCCGCCCCGTCGTCGACCCCGTCGTGCAGGCCCTCGTCCTCACGGACGTGGTGATCGGGGCGACCGTGACGGCGCTGTTGCTCGCCCTGGTCATCCAGGTCGCCAAGCGGCACCGCACGGTCGATCCCGATGAGCTTTCGGAGCTGCGGGGGTGAGCGTCGCCGGGCTCCTCCCGCTGATCGTGGCGATCCCGCTCCTGGGAGCGGCGCTCCTGGTCGGGGCGGGCCGGCGGCTGCCGCGGTTCGCCGCGGAGGTGACGGGGTGCCTGTTCGCCGGGGGCACGGCGGCCACCGCGCTGATCGCGCTGAGCGGCGCGGCGGGCCCCGCGGGACGGTCCGTCGAGTGGCTGGGGGGCTGGCGTCCGCACGGCGGCGCGACCGTCGGCATCGTGCTGGTCGGCGACCACATCGGACTGGGCATGGCCGCCCTGATCTCGCTGCTGGTCCTGGCCGCCCTCGTCTACGCCTGGCGGTATTTCGACGAACCGCCGGTGCGCCACGCGGGGTCGTTTCCCGCCCTGGTGCTGCTCTTCCAGGCCGGCATGTGCGGCTTCGTGCTCACCGGCGACCTCTTCAACGCCTTCGTCTTCTTCGAGCTGATGAGCGTCGTCGCCTACGCGCTGACGGGCTACCGCGTCGAGGCGGCCCGCGCGGTCCAGGGCGGCCTGGTTTTCGGCATCGTCAACTCCCTCGGCGGCTACACCACGTTGCTGGGGATCGGCCTGCTGTACGCACGCTCCGGTGAACTGGGCTTCGCGCAGATCGGCGCCCGTCTCGACGCGCACCCCGGCGGCCCGGACGCCCTGGTGACGGCCGGCTTCGTCCTCGTCGTCACCGGCCTCCTCGTCAAGGCAGCTGCGGTGCCCTTCCACTTCTGGCTCGCCGACGCGCACGCGGTGGCCCCGACGCCCGTCTGCATGCTGATGTCGGCGGTCATGGTCGAACTGGGCGTGTACGGCACGGCCCGTGTCTACTGGACGGTCTTCGCCGGCCCCGGCGGCATCCCGGCTCCCGACGCGCACCGCGCGCTGCTGGCCCTCGGGGTGCTGACGGCGGCGCTCGGCGCGGTGATGTGCTGGCTGCAGCGCCACCTCAAACGCCTGCTGGCCTACTCCACCGTCGCGCACACCGGACTGTTCCTCGTCGGGCTCGCGGTCCTCACACCGGAGGGTCTCGGCGGTGTCGCCCTGTACGTACTGGCCCACGCGGGCGTGAAGGCCGCGCTCTTCGCCTGCGTCGGCCTTCTCCTGGACCGGCTGGCGAGCGTCGACGAGCACCAGCTGCACGGCCGGGGCCGCGGATTCCCCGGCGTGGGTGTGCTGTTCGTGCTCGGTGGGCTGGCGCTCGCCGGGCTCCCGCCGTTCGGCACCGCGTTGGGCAAGGCCGTCACCGAGGAGGCGGCGGGCGGCTGGGCGACCGCGCTGTTCGTGCTGGTCTCGGCGGCCACCGGCGGGGCCGTACTGCGCGCCGCGGCACGCGTGTTCCTCGGGCTCGGCCCGCGTCCGGCCGACGCCGCCGAGGAGACGACCGGCACGGCGGAGGAGCCGGAGACCCGCGGCGGACGGCTCTCCCGGATCCCGGACACCATGCTCGCGGTGCCCGCGGTGCTGTTGGCCGGGGCGCTGGCGGTCGGCGTGGTGCCCGCCCTGCTGCCGGCCGTGGGCCGGGCCGCGGACGCGTTCACCGACCACGCCGGCTACGCGGCGTCCGTTCTGCGAGGCGGTGCTGCGGCGCCGGTGGCCACCCCTGCGCCGCACTGGTCGGCGGCGGGGGTCCTGTGGGGGCTGCTGTCCGCCGTCCTGGCCGTGGCGCTCGCCGCGGCGGCGGTGCGAAGGCCGGTACGCCCCGAGCCGGCCGGGTGGACGGGACCGCTGCGACGGCTGCACTCCGGTCATGTGGGCGACTATGTCGCCTGGTTCCTGGCGGGCATCACCTTGGTCGCGGCTCTGGTGGTGTGACGGGCGCGGCCGTGAACGGAGCCCGCGGCCCGAGAGCCCCGCGGGTGTGCCGTCACTCGTCCGACAGCACGTCGTCGACGACCGACCGGTCCAGCGCCGCACGCACCAGCGCAGAGGCGAATGCCGCGGCGTCCTCGTCGGCGACCAGGCGGGACAGCTTCCTGCCGTCCGCCGGGAGGCCCAGCCGCTCCGCTCCCTGCACGGCCTTCGCGTCGAGGTACGGGGTGAGTTCGGGCCAGACCTGCTGCACCTCGCGCAGGAAGATGTCCGCACCCGCGGGGCCGACGCCCGGCACCTCCTGGAGCGCCTGGCGCAGCGCGTCGAGGTCCCCGTCGGCCGCGTCCCGCATGCGCCGCAGGTCACCGCCGTAGCGGTCCTGCAGAAGAGTGGCCCCGTCGCCGAGCTGGGTGGAGGTGCGCTCGTCGTAGCGCCGGTAGCCGCCCTCGCCCAGCGCGTCGACGCGCTGTTGCCACGTCGCCTCGGCCATCCGGCGCGGGGTGCGCATGCCCGCGTCGAACAGGGCACGTGCCGCGGCGACCGCCACCGAGGCGCGGATGCGCGCGCTGAGGAGCGTGGCCAGGACGAGAACCTGATAAAGCGGCTGAGGGGTGTTCCGCACGCGGATACCGGCTTCCTCGGCATAGGTCCGGCCGTGCCGGTCCAGAAGGGCCCGGGCGATTGTCTGCTGCCCGCCTCGCCGGGTCACCGCGCGCCACCGCGCAGCGGGGCGGGGCGGATATGCCCGCAGCCCTTCTCGCCGATCGCCGGAATACCGACCACGGTGACCCTCCATTGTCGTGGCGTGCGCGGAACCATTCCCTCCCAGAGTCCCCGGTTCGCGGACACGGAAACGGGTACTGCTCCTTGCGGCGCACAGGCGGCGCACGGAATGCGGCCGCCGCACGATCCGCAGCGCCCGCGCCGCCCGTACGACCGACCTCCGGGGAGGAACCGCTTGTCCCAGCAGGCCGATACCACCGCCCGCTCCGGCGCCGCATCAGGCGGAGCACAAGGCGAAACGCCCGCGTCCGAGGACTCCAGGACCGCGGTCACCGTCCTCGTCGCGCTGGGCGCCAACCTGGTCATCGCGGTCGCGAAGGCGCTCGGTGGATTCTTCGCCGGCTCCCCCGCGCTGCTTTCCGAGGCCGCGCACTCCGTCGCCGACTCGCTGAACGAGGTTTTTCTGCTCGCCTCGCTCAAGCGAAGCAAACGTGCCCCCGACGCCCGGCATCCGTTCGGCTACGGAAAGGAGCGCTATTTCTGGTCCCTGCTCGCCGCCGTCGGAATTTTCGTCATGGGCGGGTGTTTCTCCTTCTTCCAGGGCATTGAGGCCATTCGCTCGGGCAGTTCGGAAAGCCGGAGCGGGTATATCGCGGGTCTGATCGTGCTCGGCGTCGCGCTGATCGCCGAGGGCTCCTCGCTCGTCCGTGCGCTGGTGCAGGTCCACGGCCAGGCGCGGAGGACCGGCCGGGGCCTGCTCGCCACGATCCGCACGGGCGAGGACCCCGCGCTGCGGACGGTGCTCGCCGAGGACTCCACCGCCTGCTTCGGGGTACTGGTCGCCATGGCCGGCATGGGACTGCACATGGCCACCGGCGAAGTGCGGTACGAGGCATGGGCCTCGCTGATCATCGGCGCGCTGCTGGTGTACGTGGCCTTCCAGCTCGCCAGGGAGTCGCGCGGGCAGCTCATCGGGGAGGCCGCCGACCCGGCGCTGCGGAAGGCGATCCAGGAGTTCCTGGACGAACAGCCGGAGATCGACACGGTGACCATGCTGCTGACGATGCGGATGGGTACGCAGTCGACGCTGGTCGCGGCCCGTATCGATCTCGTCGGCGGGCGCGACAGCGAAGAGGTGGAGGAGGTCCTGGTGCGGGTGAAGCGGCAGTTGCACCAGCGGTGGCCGGTCGCCGACCAGATCTTCCTCGACATCACGGACGCCTCGCCCAGGGACCGTGCGCGGGCCCGGCTGGAGCGGAGGCGTCTGGAGGAGGCGGTGGCGTCCGACGGCGCGGTGGCCCCGGGGCAGGACGGCTCGGAGGACGCCCGACGCTGATCGGCACCGGTACCGGTGCCTCACCGGGGCGCGCGGCGGCCCGTGGCCTGCCCGTCACCGCAGGGCGTCCAGCCGCTTCGCGGCGGGCTTCAGGGAGCGGCCGCGGCTGGTCACGTCCGCCCAGGGATGCGACTGCGCCTGCCGCAACACGCCCTCGACGTCCCGCAACGACCAGCTCCGAGCGGTGAGTTCGGGGTCGTCTAGCTGTTTCCTGCTGATCGGCGTGGCGACCGGGGCGCCCGGCTTCGGCCGCACCGACCAGGGGGCGACGGCCGTCTGCGCGTAGGCGTTGCGCTGCACGTCGAGGTAGAGCCGTCCCTCGCGGGCCTGTTTGCGTACGGCGGTGGTGAGTCGGTCCGGGTATCGTCCGGCGAGCACGTCGGCTGTGTCCTGGGCGAAGGCCCGGACGGTGTCGAAGTCGCTCTTGCCGTCGAGCGGGACGGTGACGTGCAGCCCCTTCGAGCCGGTGGTCATCAAGACGGCCGGCAGCCGGAGTTCGTCGAGCAGCTCCATCAGACGGCGGGCCGCCTCGCGGACGGCTTCGAAGTCGGGGCCCGGCGGGTCGAGGTCGAACACCAGCCGGTCGGGGTGGTCGGGCCGCTCCGCGCGGGAGAGCCAGCGGTGGAGCGTCAGACACGCCTGGTCGGCGAGGAAGAGGAGGGTCGCCTTGTCGTCGCAGACGGTGTGCGTGACCGTGCCGCCCTCCTTCGTGACGGTCTCGCGCCGGATCCAGTCGGGGTAGTGGTCGGGGGTCTCCTTCTGCATGAAGTGCGGACCGTCCAGGCCACCGGGGAGCCGCTCCAGCATCAGGGGGCGCCCCCGCAGGTGCGGCACCATGAACTCCGCCACCTGCTCGTGGTAGCCGACGACGTCGGACTTGGTCAGACCGTCGTCGGGGAAGAGCACCTTGTCCGGGCGGTGGATCTCCACGGTGCGGCGCCCCGCCCGCACCTTTTCGGGGCCTGTGTCCGTATCGCTCATGCGAGCCGGAGTACCCGCTCGGACGGCGCGTACTCCCGGCGGGCGGGTGGCCCGCCGGCTGTCGCACCCGGGCGGGCCGTTTCACACCACCTCCGTACGCGGAAGGCATGGAGCCGCGGCGCCCGGGAACCCGAGGGGCGTAGGCGAAGAACGCCGGAGCGACGTGCGTCCGCGTCACGGGCCGCGGCCGCTGCCGAGTGGTGCCATCGGCGATTGGAGAGAACGCCATGACCGTGCCCCAGCCTCCCGGGCCGCCCGGGCCCACCCATCCGGATCCGGTGCCACCCACCCCGGGCCCGGGTCCCGGTCCGCCGGGCCCCCAGCCGGGCCCCGGTCCCGGCCCTGTGCCCGCCCCGGGGCCCGACCCGGTGCCCCCGCCGGCGCCGCACCCGGAGCCGGACCCCATCCCCCCGCACCCGGCGCCACCGACACCCGGCCCCGAGCCCGGCCCTGCGCCCGACCCGGTCCCGCCGCCGCAGCCCGGCCCCGCCTAGGCCAGGTATACCGAGCGGGGCAGCCGAGGTCTCCGGGCCGACCGGGGGCCTCGGCCATTAGACTGACCGGCACTGATCCAGCCCGAGGAGCCGTATGAGTGCCGTTCGCCCGCCGTCCCGCCCCGCCGGACGGCAGCGTGACGCGGCGCGGACCCGGGCGGAGATCCTGGACGTCGCCACGGAGGAGTTCGCGCGCCTGGGCTACACCGGCGCCCGCATCGACGAGATCGCCGCGCGCATCCACACCACGAAGCGGATGATCTATTACTACTTCGGCGGCAAGGAGCAGCTCTTCAGTGAGGTGCTGGAGCGCGCCTATGCCGTGATCCGGGAGCAGGAGCAGCGGCTCGACGTCGGGCATCTCGACCCGGCGGCCGCGATTCGCCACCTCGCCGAGCTGACCTTCGACCACCATGAGGCGCACCCGGATTTCATCCGGCTGGTGACCATCGAGAACATCCACGAGGCGCAGCATCTGGCCGCCTCGCCGACGCTCGGCGAGGTCAGTTCCCCGGCGATCGAGGTGATCGGCCGCATCCTCGCTGAGGGCCGCGCGCAGGGCGTCTTCACCGCCGACGTGGACGCCGTCGACCTGCACGCGATGATCAGTTCGTTCTGCTTCTTCCGGGTCGCCAACCGGCACACCTTCGGCGCGCTCTTCGGTCGCGATCTGACCGCCAAGGACCGCCGGGACCACTACCGCACGATGCTCGGCGACATGGTGCTCGCCTATCTGACCGGAAGCGCTCCCGCCGAGGGCTGATGCGCCCGTACCACCTCTGGTCCACCGCTCCCCGGCAGCGCCGGGGCGCCCAGGTCGGCACGTCCCCGCTCGCCCGGAACGCCTGCCGTCCGCTCCCCGCGGGTCTCCCCTCACGCGCAGCCGGTCCGCCGCGCGGCGCCGCGGATCCCGGCGCAAAAGTTTCCGCCGGATGTCTTGACAGTGACGGCCGCCGAACAGCACGATCCCTGGAACGTAACTAACTACCTAGTACGTTAACTCGCCGTGACACCCAGCGGCCCGGAGCGCGCCCGACGTCGTCCCCGCACGGTCACCCCCGTCAGCGGCCGTCGCGACCCCTTGCCCGACCTTCCGCCCTCCCCCGCCACCCCGGCGGCTCTCCCCGGAGCCCCGGTGGCCCTCCCACAGGAGCACGCGTGTCCGCTCACCCCCTCGATGACCCGGCACCGTCCGCACCCCCGCACGGCAGGCCCCGCAAGGCCGCCATCGCCGCCTGGATCGGCAGCGCCCTGGAGTACTACGACTTCTTCATCTACGGCAGCGCCGCCGCCCTGGTCTTCCCGCACGTCTTCTTCAGCCCCGACGACCCGGCGACCGCGACCCTGATCTCGCTCGGCACCTTCGGTGTGGCCTACGCGGCCCGGCCGCTGGGCGCGCTGATCCTCGGGCACTACGGCGACCGGCTCGGCCGACGCAAGATCATGGTCTTCACGCTGATGCTGATGGGCTTTTCGACCTTCTTCGTCGGCTGTCTGCCCAGCTACGCCCAGGTCGGGACGGCCGCCCCGGTCCTGCTCGTCCTGATGCGCGTCCTGCAGGGCCTCTCGGCGGCCGGTGAGCAGGCGAGCGCGAACTCGATGACCCTGGAACACGCCCCGGAGAGCAGGCGGGGCTACTACACGAGCTTCACGCTGAACGGGACCCAGGCCGGCCAGATCCTCGCGACCCTGGCCTTCATCCCCGTCGCGGCGCTTCCCGAGGAGCAGCTCTACACCTGGGGCTGGCGCGTCCCGTTCCTGCTGAGCGCGATCGTCGCGGTCGTCGGCTACGTCATCCGCCGGAAGCTGGAGGAGACGCCGACCTTCCTGAAGGCGTCCGCGGATGCGGACGTGGCCAAGCTGCCGCTCGCCCATCTGCTGCGCCACCACTGGGCCGATGTCCTGCGCGTGGTCGCCGCTTCCCTCATCGCCACCGTCAGCACCATCTTCACCGTCTGGGCCCTGGCCTACGCCACCAGCGACAGCGCCGGTCTCGACAAGTCGGCCATGCTGTGGGTCGGGGCGCTCGCCAACGCCGTTGCCCTGCTGGCCATTCCGCTGTGGGCGCGGCTCTCGGACCGGATCGGCCGCAAGCCCGTCTTCCTGACCGGCGCCATCGGCTCGGCCGTGATGATCTTCGTCTACCTGTGGGCGATCTCCACCGGCAGCTACCCGCTCGTGTTCCTCTCCGGCATCCTCTTCTTCGGTGTGGTCTACAGCGCGGCCAACGGCAGCTGGCCGGCGTTCTACGGCGAGATGTTCAGCACCAGGGTCCGGCTTTCCGGTATGGCCATCGGCACCCAGATCGGTTTCGCGGTCGCCGGTTTCGCGGTCTCCCTCGCGGAACAGATCGCCGGCCCGGACGGGAAGAACTGGCTGGGCGTCGCGGGCTTCACCGCCGCCGTCTGCCTGATCAGCGCCGTGGCCGCGCTCACCGGCCGGGAGACGCACCGGGTGCCCACCGCGGAGCTCGGCGCGAGGCCCGCCGAGGTGGAGCCGGAGCGCGTGGCCTCGGTGCCGACCCCCTCGGCCTGACCCCCCTCCCCCCGCGTGGCTTTGCTCGGCGCCGCACTGCGGGCACAATGAACTAACTAGTTCGTACATTCACTGGAGAGAACATGCCGAACCCGGCCGAAGGGGCGCCCGCCGCCCCCGTACTGGTCCTCAACGGGCCCAATCTCAATCTGCTCGGCCTTCGGGAGCCCGGGATCTACGGGCACGACACCCTCGCCGACATCGAGACGCTGTGCCGCACCACCGCCGCCGAGCACGGGCTCCGGGCCGACCTGCGACAGAGCAACCACGAGGGCGAGCTGATCGACGCCGTCCACGAGGCGCGCACCGCGCACCGCGGCATCGTGATCAACCCGGCCGGCTACAGCCACACCTCCGTCGCCCTGCGCGACGCCCTCGCCGCGGCGGACCTGCCCGTAGTCGAGGTGCATCTGTCGAACATTCACCGGCGCGAGGAGTTCCGGCACTTCTCCTACATCTCCGGGGTCGCCGACGCCGTGATCTGCGGGGCGGGCCCGCACGGCTACGCCCTCGCCCTGGCCCACCTGGCCCGCCTGCTGGAAGGAACCCGGTGACCATGCCCGCCTACCTCACCGGCCTGGTCGGATCCGGTATCGGCCCCTCGCTGAGCCCGGCCCTGCACGAGCGCGAGGCCGACCGCCACGGCCTGCGGCTGCTCTACCGCACCCTGGACATCGACGTGCTCGGCGCCGGGCCGGAGTCGGTCGGCGAGATCGTCCGCGCCGCCCGCACCCTCGGCTTCGACGGCCTCAACATCACCCACCCCTGCAAGCAGCTGGTGATCGAGCACCTCGACGAACTCGCCCCGGAGGCGGCGGCGTTGGGCGCCGTCAACACGGTGGTCTTCCGCGACGGGCGGGCGATCGGCCACAACACCGATGTCACCGGCTTCGCGCAGTCCTTCAGCCGCGGCCTGCCCGGCGCGGCCACCGGCCACGTCGTCCAGCTGGGCGCGGGTGGCGCCGGCGCGGCCGTCGCCCACGCGCTGCTCGCCCTCGGCGCGGACCGGCTGACCGTCGCCGACCGGGACCCGGCCCGCGCGGCCGCCCTGGCCGAAGCGCTGAGCGCCAGGTTCGGCGGGGGTCGCGCCACCGCCGGGTCGATGGCGGAGCTGCCCACCGCGCTGGGCGATGCCGACGGCCTGGTGCACGCCACCCCCACCGGCATGGCCGCCCACCCCGGTCTCCCGCTCCCGGCCGCCCTGGTGCACCCGAAGCTCTGGGTCGCGGAGGTCGTCTACCGTCCGCTGGAGACCGAACTTCTGCTTCTTGCAGGTGAGTTGGGATGCCGCACACTCGACGGCGGCGGCATGGCCGTCTTTCAGGCCGCCGACGCCTTCCGGCTGTTCACAGGGCGGGAGCCGCACGCCGAGCGGATGCTCGAAGATCTCGCCGACCTCGTCGC
Organism: Streptomyces sp. NPDC048248; assembly: GCF_043201875.1. Lineage (NCBI taxonomy): Bacteria > Bacillati > Actinomycetota > Actinomycetes > Kitasatosporales > Streptomycetaceae > Streptomyces > Streptomyces sp. NPDC048248. The sequence goes on along the minus strand of NZ_JBICZL010000014.1, from coordinate 102,722 downwards.
CACTCCCAGTCTGTGAGGACCTCCGCCATGCGCAAGTCCATCGCCACGGTCTCCCTGAGCGGCTCGCTCTCCGAGAAACTGACCGCCGTCGCTGCGGCCGGTTTCGACGGCGTGGAGATCTTCGAGAACGATCTGATCGCGTCGCCCCTCAGCCCGGAGGAGGTCCGTGCCCGCGCGGCCGACCTGGGGCTCGGCATCGATCTGTACCAGCCCTTCCGCGACTTCGAGGCCGTCCCGCAGGACACCCTCGACGCCAACCTGCGGCGCGCTGAGCGGAAGTTCGCGGTGATGGAGCGGCTCGGGGCGGATCTGCTGCTGGTCTGCTCCAGCGTCTCGCCCGCGGCCCTCGACGACGACGCGCTCGCCGCCGCGCAGCTGCGCCGGCTCGCCGAGCGGGCCGAGGCGCACGGCATCCGCATCGCGTACGAGGCGCTCGCCTGGGGCCGGCACGTCAACACCTACGACCATGCCTGGCGCATCGTCCGGGAGGCGGACCACCCGGCGCTCGGCACCTGCCTGGACAGCTTCCACATCCTCTCCCGCGGCTCGGACCCCAAGGGCATCGAGGACATTCCCGGGGAGAAGATCTTCTTCCTCCAGCTCGCGGACGCGCCCCACCTGGCGATGGACGTCCTCCAGTGGAGCCGCCACTACCGCTGCTTCCCCGGCCAGGGCAGCTTCGACCTGGCCGGCCTGGTGGGCCACGCCGTCCGGGCCGGCTACACCGGGCCGCTCTCCCTGGAGGTGTTCAACGACGTCTTCCGGCAGGCCGACGCGAGCCGGACGGCGGTGGACGCGCTGCGCTCGCTGATCAGCCTGGAGGAGTCCGCGCATCTGACCTCGCCCCCGGCGCCCGTGGTCCCGAGCGGCTTCGCCTTCGCCGAGCTGGCCGCCGTGGACACCGAGCCGGTGCGGCTGCTGCTGAGCTCCCTCGGATTCACCCGCACCGGCCGGCACCTGGGCAAGCCGGTGGAGCTGTGGGAGCAGGGCGACGCCCGCATCCTGCTCAACGCCGCCGGGGCCGACCGCAGGGAAGGCCCCGCGCTGGTCGCGCTCGGCCTGGAGACCCCCGAGCCCGCGGCCGCCGTGCGCCGGGCCGAGTCGCTGCTCGCGCCCGTCCTCCCACGGCGCAGGACCGGCGAGGACGTCCCGCTCGACGCGGTGGCCGCCCCGGACGGCACCGAGTTGTTCTTCTGCCGCACCGCGCGGGCCGACCACGCCGACTGGACGGACGACTTCGCGCCGGTCAGCGACCGGCGGCCGGGCCGGGACGCGGCGGACGCACCGACGGACGGCATCACGCACATCGACCATGTCGCGCTGACGCAGCCCTGGCACCACTTCGACGAGGCGTCCCTCTTCTACCGCAGCGTGCTGGGTCTCCAGCCGAAGGAGAGCCTGGATCTGGCCGATCCCTACGGCCTGTTCCGCAGCCGGGCGGTGGCCGGCGCCGACGGCGGTCTGCGGATCGCGCTCAATGTCGCGCCGGGCCCCGGAGACCAGGAGGTCCGTCCACAGCACATCGCCCTGGCCACGGACGACATCGCCGCCACCGCCCGCCGGATCCGCGACCACGGGGCCGGCCTGCTGCCCATCTCCGACAACTACTACGACGACCTCGAAGCCCGCTACGACATGGCCCCCGGCGCCCTGTCCACCCTGCGTGAGCTGGGCATCCTCTACGACCGCGACGAGTACGGCGAGTTCCACCACTGCTACACCGTCACCGTCGGCCGGGTCTTCTTCGAGATCGTCCAGCGCACCGGCGGCTACCGCGGATACGGCGCCCAGAACGCCACCGTCCGCCTCGCCGCCCAGCACACCGCCGAGCACCGCGGCGGTTCGTCCCGCTGACCGTGCCTGAGGACCGAGGCCGTACCGACCCGCCCGGCTCGCCCGAGGGGTCCGTACGGCCTCGGCCGGGATGTGGGCCCGGACGGTCCCGCCTAGCATGGTTTTCAGCCAGGCCGCCGGAGCCGCCCCGGCCACGGTGCGGGTCGCCCCTGTGGTGCCTGCCGCCCCACCGCATCCCCACCGCTCCGCTTCCTCACCGCGCAGTCACCGATGAAGGCGGGCCCCATGCGTCCCACGGCGAAGTTCTCCATCAGCTTCGGCCTGGTCACCATCCCGGTGGCCGCCTACAACGCCACGGACAGCTCCGCCTCGGTCTCCTTCGTGCGCATCCACACGGCGGACGGCGGGCGGGTACGCAACCAGCCGGTGTGCTCGCTGGAGGGCGAGGAGATCACCCCCGACGAGATCGGCCGGGGATACCAGGTCGACAAGGACACCGTCGTACCCCTCAGCGACGAGGATCTGGACGCGCTGCCGCTGCCCACCGCCAAGACGCTGACGATCCTGGCGTTCGTCGCGGGCGGCGACATCGACCCCCTCCAGATGGACAAGGGCTACTACCTGGCGGCCGACGGCGCCGCCGCCGCCAAACCGTATGTGCTGCTCCGTGACGCCATGGAGCGCCACCAACGCGTCGGACTCGGCAAGGTCGCCCTGCACGGCCGGGAGACGCTGGCGATGATCCGCCCGGTCGAGGGCGCCCTGGTGATGCAGGTGCTGCTGTGGCCGCATCAGATCCGGCCGATGGAGGGCGTGCTGCCCGACCGGGAGGTGGAGGTCCCGGCCGACGAGGTGGAGGCCGCCGAGACGCTGATGGACTCCTACGGTGACCTCTCCGAGGAGGATGTGCACGACCACTACCGCGAGGCGCTCGAAGAGATCGTCGCGGCGAAGCTGGCACACCGCGAACCGCACTTCGAGGAGACCGAGGAGAAGCCCGCCGGTCAGGTGATGGACCTGATGGCGGCGCTGCAGGACAGTGTCCGCGCGGCCAAGAAGTCACGTGGCGAGGAGGACACCGAGCACGCCACGGTCACGTCGCTGTCCGGGGCGTCGGGCCGTCCGGCGAAGAAGTCCGCGGCCAGGAAGGCGGACGCGAAGAAGACCACCGGGAGCACGGCGGCCGGCGGTTCCGCCACGAAGAAGTCCGCGGCCCGTGCACCGAAGGCGACCGGCGGCAAGAAGTCGACCAGCACGGCGAAGAAGCCCGCGGCCAAGAAGACCGCGGCGGCGAAGAAGACCACCGGCAGGGGGCGCAGGGCCGGCTGAGCCCGGACCCGCCGTCACCGGTCGTCGCGGCCCTCGGCGTCGGACGCGGCATCATCCGAGCCGCCCGCGGCGTAGCGGTGGCGGGCCCAGACGGGCAGCGCGAACCAGCAGAGCACGAACCATCCGACGAGTCCCCCGACGATCCAGGGGACGGCGCTGTTGTGCATGGCGACGCGCAGGATGAGCAGCAGCGCCGAGGTGACGGTCGCCAGCAGCAGGACCACGCCTACGACGGTCAGCCGTGAAGCGAGGATGACGGTCTGCGGCTTGATACGGCGTCCGGTGACGAGGCGGTGCAGGGTGACCGGTCCGATGAGCGCGCCCGTGGTGGCGGCGCCGAGGAGGACGGTGACCACGTAGATCGTCTTGTCGGTCTGTTCCAGGGTGGCGAACCGGGAGGTGAAGACGACGGTCAGGAGGAAGCCGAACAGGATCTGCACGCCGGTCTGCGTCACCCGTACTTCCTGCAGCAGCTCGTTCCAGCGACGGTCCGCCCGCTGCTCCTCCGTCTCGGGCCGGCCGTGGGTCGGCCGGTGCGGGCTCGGCGCTTCCATGCGGCCTCCAGGTGGCGTCCTGCCCTTATGTTGCGCCCGGTCCTGGACCCGGGCAATACGGCGGACGGCGGTGCCCGGTACGCCCGCGCGGGCGCCGCAGGGGCGCCGATCCGTCCCGCGCCGACGGCCGGGCCGGGTGCCGGGACATGAGGCGCCCACCCGCGGGTACGCGCTGTACCAACAGACCTTTCTGTCCAGCAACTTACGGAGGCGAACACCATGGGAATCGGCGGGTGCATCGGCCTGCTCGCGGTGGGGGCCATTCTCACCTTCGCGGTGGACTGGCACATGGCCGGGATCAACCTCGACCTGGTGGGCCTCATCATGATGATCGTCGGCATCATCGGACTCGCGACCTATGTGAGCATCCTGAAGCGGCGGCGCACCCAGCCGCCGTCTCCCGGCGCTCCCGTGGTCGACGTCGAGGAACACCGGTACTAGAAGCATTGCTCGTAGGGATGGCGCGCAGGGATCGAGCGCGCGGACAGGGCCCGGGCCGATACGCCCGGGCCCTGTCCCCTGCCGCGCCCGGGGGCACCGGCGGAACGATGGGGGTGTGATCGACGCGCGTGTCCCGGCGTGTTGGCAACGGGACGCGTGGCGCAGTCCGTGACCCTGGACGACCTTGGCTCGATACTGGGTCCGGGCCGAGAGATCCCGACGAGCAGGAGCTGGCACGGCATCAGTAGCGCGAGCGGGCCGACCTGTGGGACGCCGCGTCAGGGCCCGCCGCACCGCCAGCCTCACCAGGAGGTACAGATGAAGATGTTGATCAACGTCGCCGAGACGGTCGTGGCCGACGCGCTGCGCGGGATGGCGGCTGCGCACCCGGAGCTCGTGGTGGATGCCGAGAACCGGGTGATCGTGCGGCGGGACGCGCCCGTCGAGGGCAAGGTGGGCCTGATCTCCGGCGGCGGCAGCGGACACGAGCCGCTGCACGGCGGGTTCGTCGGGCCCGGCATGCTGGACGCCGCCTGTCCCGGCGAGGTCTTCACCTCACCCGTGCCCGATCAGATGGTGCGGGCCGCGGCGGCCGTGGACAGCGGCAGCGGCGTGCTGTTCATCGTGAAGAACTACACCGGCGACGTACTCAATTTCCAGATGGCCGCGGAGCTGGCCGAGGACGAGGGCGTGCAGGTCGCCAGCGTCCTGGTCGACGACGACGTGGCGGTGACCGACTCGACCTTCACCGCGGGGCGGCGCGGGACCGGGGCGACGCTCTTCGTCGAGAAGATCGCGGGCGCCGCCGCCGAGGAGGGTGCGCCGCTGGAGCGGGTGGAGGAGCTGGCCCGTCAGGTCGTGAGCGCCTCTCGGAGCTTCGGCGTGGCGCTCAGCGCCTGTGCGACGCCCGCGAAGGGCAGTCCGACGTTCGACCTGCCGCCCGGCGAGCTGGAGTTGGGCGTCGGCATCCACGGCGAACCGGGCCGCGAGCGCCGCGCGATGATGACCTCGCGGGAGATCGCGGACTACGCGGTGGACGCGGTCCTCCAGGATCTGCAGCCCCACCTGCCGGTTCTGGTGCTGATCAACGGCATGGGCGCGACGCCGTTGCTGGAGCTGTACGGCTTCAACGCCGAGGTCCAGCGGGTGCTCGCCGAACGCGAGGTCGCGGTGGCACGTACGCTCGTCGGCAACTATGTGACGTCGCTGGACATGGCGGGCTGCTCGGTGACGCTGTGCCAGGTCGACGGGGAGCTGCTGCGACTGTGGGACGCGCCGGTGCAGACCCCCGGGCTGCGCTGGGGCCGCTGAGCCGGCCCCGCTCGCCCTTCCACGCCACCGCTCGCACAGCAGCAGCGCGGCCTGCCCGCGTGCCTTGTACGAAAGAGGAGTAATCCGTGTCAGAGACAGTCCTGGACGCCGCGTTCTTCATCCGCTGGATGACAGCGACCGCCGCCGCGGTCGACGAGCAGGCCGACCGGCTCACCGAACTCGACTCGGCCATCGGCGACGCCGACCACGGGAGCAACCTTCAGCGCGGTTTCGCCGCCGTCGTCACGGCGCTGGAGGCCGAGCCGCCGGCGACACCGGGCGCGGTCCTGATGACGGCCGGGCGCCGGCTGATCTCGACCGTGGGCGGGGCCTCCGGGCCGCTGTACGGGAGCCTGTTGCGGCGGACCGGCAAGGCTCTCGGCGAGGCGCCCGAGATCAACACGGAGGAGCTGCGGACCGGCCTGGGTGCCGGGGTGGATGCGGTGGCCCAGCTCGGCGGTGCGGCGGCGGGTGACAAGACCATGCTCGACGCGCTGATTCCGGGCGTCGCGGCACTGACGACGTCCTTCGAAGCGGCGGCGGCCGCCGCGGAGGAGGGCGCCGTGGCGACCGTTCCGATGCAGGCGAGGAAGGGCCGGGCGAGCTACCTGGGCGAACGCAGCATCGGGCACCAGGACCCCGGCGCGACGTCCTCGGCCCTGCTCTTCACCACCCTCGCGGAGGTGGCCAAGTGAGCGGGGAGACGGCGCAGGACGGTGCTCCACCGGTCGGCATCGTGCTGGTCTCGCACAGCGGGCCGGTCGCCGAATCCGTCGCGGCGATGGCCACCGGGCTCGCGGGCGGCGGCTCCAAGGCGCCCGTCGCCGCAGCGGGCGGCACTCCGGACGGGGGGCTCGGGACGAGTTCGGAGCTGATCACCGAGGCGGCGCGGAAGGTGGACCGGGGTGCGGGTGTGGTGATCCTGGTCGACCTCGGGAGCGCCGTACTGACCGTCAAGGCTCTGGTCGCCGAGGGGGACGAACTCCCCGACGGAGCACGAATGGTGGACGCGCCCTTCGTGGAGGGTGCGGTGGCAGCGGTGGTGACCGCCTCCTCCGGCGCCGACGTGGCGGCGGTGGCTGCCGCGGCCGAGGAAGCGTACGGCTACCGCAAGGCGTGAGCGGGAGGCATGAGCGGGAAGGGCGAGCGGGAGGGCTGAGGCGGGCGGTACGGCTCCGGCGACGGGGCCGTACCGCCCGTCGTCCGGTACCCGGCCGTTCCGGGGGCCGTCAGGGTTTGCGGGCAATGGCCGCGTAGCACGCCGCCTCGGCGTCCGTGACGTGGGTGGCGTCCTCCGGGCGGTCCGGGCGCCATTGATGGGAGAGGGTGACGCCCGGCTCCAGCAGTTCCCAGCCGTCGAAGAAGCGGCGGAACTCGGCGCGGGAGCGGAACTGCAGAGGTGTTCCGGCGTCCGCGTAGATCTTGATGATCTTGTGCATCGCCGTGGCGTCCATATCGGGGGTCGCATGCGTCATGGCCAGGGTGCTGCCGCTGGGCAGCGCGTCCTTGAGGGTCTCGACGATGGTGTGCGCACGGTCTCGGCCGTCGTCGGTGACGAAGTGCATCAGCGCGTTCAGGCTGAGCGCCACCGGGCGGCGCAGATCGAGGGTGCCGCGCAGCTGGGGTGCCGTGAGGATGCCCGCGGGGTCGGTGACATCCGCCTGGACGTACGCCGTGCGTCCCTCGGGCGTGCTGAGCAGCAGCGCCGCGGCGTGCGCGAGGACGATGGGGTCGTTGTCGGTGTAGACCACGCGGGCGGCGGGGGCGATGCCCTGGGCGATGTCATGGAGGTTGGGCGGGGTGGGGATGCCGGTGCCGATGTCGAGGAACTGCCGCATCCCGGACCGGGCGAGCAGACGCGTGGCGCGGTGCATGAACTCGCGGTTGATGCGCGCGGCGACCAGCGCGGCGGGAAACACCCCGAGCACACTGCCGGCGGCCATCCGGTCGGCCAGGAAGTTGGTCTTGCCCCCGAGGAAGTAGTCGTAGATGCGGGACGAGTGGGCCCGGTCCAGTTGCAGGTCCACCACGGCCTCGTCGTGGTCACTCATCGCGCTCCGCCTCCCCGGTGGCCGGGCTCTCCCGGCGGCCGCTGCCGCCCCGTGCGCCGCGCGCTCCCCGGGAGGCTCCCGAACGCCCCGTTCCGCCGCGGCTGTTGGACCCTGCCCCGTACGCTCCGGATCATGCGGTGGGCGGCCCGGTGCCCCGGCGGCTCCCGAGGGCGCGCCCGGCCGGGAATGCGCCCCGCGCGGCGTATTGGTCGCCCGGCGGGCGCGTACGGCAGGTGTCCGCTTCCGCGCCACGCACCCGTTGCGCAGGTATGACGTGCGACCATGCCCCGGTCACGCGTAGTCATATGAATACGCTGGGCGAGATTTCTTTCCCGGCTGTGCCACAAATGGGCCCAATTTCGGGTTCATTGGAGGAGAGGGCAATCCGCTCTCCCGCTGCCACCGGCCCGGTGCCGGAGCGGCGGCGCACGGCGAACGGAACGAGGACGGCTCGTGGGCACAGACCGGGACCGACTTCTGCCGGCGCACGCGCAGGCGCGCGCCATCACCGCAGACTTAGCCGCACTCCCCCGTCGTTCCGATACGCCCGCCGGCCGGCACAAGGCGATAGCCGGGCGGCCGCGGGTCGCAGGCCGCGCGCACGGGAGCCGTCGCCTCCGCGGTGCCGAGGGGCGCGCATGAACCGCCGCAGCCCGACCGGTGCGCCGCTCCAGGAGCACGACGGGCAGGCACCCGCCCGGCCCGAGCCCTCGCGCCACCATCTCTCGATCACCTTCGAGGCCTTCCATGCGACGCACGCCCGCAAGTGGCTGACCTACGCCTATCTGCACACCGGCAACGAAGCGGCGGCCCGTCAGGTGACCCGCTCCGCCTACCAGCAGCTGGGGCGGCTGTGGCCGCACGCGCTGCGTCAGGCGTCGGTGGAAGCCTTCGCCTGGTCGGTGCTGAAGGAACGCGTCGTGGAGTGGCTCTACGATCACCAGCAGCCCACCGCGCTCACCGAGACCGCCGCCTTCGCCGTCGTCACCCAGGCGCTGCTCCGCGAGTGCCAACAGCAATTCGCCCTCCTGGAAAGCCAGTTGGGCCTGTATGCGGCCATCGCGCGGCTACCGGAGCGGCAGTGCGACGTGATCGTGCTGCGGCACGTCATCGGGTACTGCGACGGGCAGATCGCCGCGCTGCTAGGCGTGGACGAGGTCACCGTCCGCTCCCACGCGAGCCGCGGCAAGCGCAAACTCGCCACGGCGCTCGGCATCGACCAAGGAACCACAAGGGGGAACTGACCATGCCGTACAGCCCGTACAGCCCGCACAGCCGGCACCCCGGACGTCGCGACACCGTCGAGACGCTGCTCAGCGCAGCCGCCGATGTGGCCGGCATCGACGGCCTCGCGGACTTCAGCGACCTCGACGACGCGGGGACGCTCGACGGCCTCGGCTGCCTCGCCAACTCCACCGGCGCGACGAGCGGCTCGCCGGGGACGTCCCGCGCGGACCGTGGGGCGCCCACCTCCTACCCCAGCGCCCGCGACGAGGCCACCCACGAACTGGAGCTGGCCTGCGCCCTGGTCGTCAACGCCGCGGCCGCCGCGGCCAGCCTGGAGCGGCTGGTCGACGACCACCACATCGACCCCGAGGGCGCGCTGGTCTTCGCCTGTCTGCTGCACATCACCGGGCGGGGCGACGCGGCGCACTTCTGGTGGCACTTCGGGGCGGGCGCCGGCAGCCGTACGGCCGCCTACTGCCTGTACCTCGCACACCGCCGCAACGGCGAGTACCGCGACGCCGCGTACTGGCGCGAGCAGGCCGCGCACACGCCGGACGAGCACCGCCCGGCCGCGGCCGCCTTCGACGAGCGGCAGCTGCTGCCCGACGATGCCCGGCACAATCTGCTCGTCCAGTGGCACAGCGGGCTCGCCCCGACCCTGCCGACCACCCTGGAGAGCGTGATCAACCGCCTCGTCGTGGACAGCGATGACGAGGACTTCGGCGAGATCCCCCACCCCTCACCGACCCTCGTCAAGGACCTCGGGCGCGCCCGCTGACGCCCGGGTTCCGGCCGTCCCCCTGGGTGCGCGGACCGGCCGCCCACGGGGGGGCGCTGCCGGGCTCGGGGCCCGCCGGGGGTGTCCGGGACCACGGGCGGCGGCCACAGAGCGCCCCGCACCGCCGGCACGCCATGCCGTGCGACGCCCATCCGGCCGCGCCGGCCGGCCCGCGGACAGGTCATCGCCCATGCCATCACCCGTACCGAACACCCGGATTGCCCCGGTAACACCCCGAGCTTAGATTCGCCGGAAACGCCCTGGGTCCGATCTGCGCCCCCGCCGCCGGTCGCCTGCCGCGCTCCGCCCGGAGGTACCGGTGAAAGCCCCCCGCCCCCTGCCGTCCGCCGCCCTGCTCGCCGTCGCCCTCGTGCTGCCGTCCACCACCCCGGCGATCGGCGCCGAACCACCCCTCACACGGCCACGCCCCGCCACTCCCTCCCCCCTCTACCGGACCACCGACCTGGCGGTCTCCGGCCAGGGGGCCCACACGTACCGCATCCCGGCGCTGACCACGCTGCCCGACGGCACCCTCGTCGCCGCCTACGACCGGCGCAACGACAGCGCCGCCGACCTGCCCGGCGACATCGACGTCATGGTGCGGCGCAGCACCGACCAGGGGCGGACATGGAGCGCCCCGGAGGCGGTCGCCGATTTCGACGGCGGGGCGGGCGCCGGCGACCCCAGCCTGCTCACCGACCGGGAGACCGGCCGCGTCTTCCTCTTCCATGCCTCGGCTCCCCGGGGAGTGGGCTTCCGCTCCCCGGGCGCCGGCAACTCCCACGACAGCACCACCGTGCTGCACACCGACTACCGCTACTCCGACGACGGCGGCCGCACCTGGCGGGCCCGGCGCCTGACCCGGGACCTCAAGGACCCGTCGTGGCTCGGCATGTTCGCCTCGTCCGGCACCGGCATCCAGCTCTCGACCGGACGGCTGCTGCAGCAGTACGCGCTCCGCAAGGCGGACGGCAGCATGTGGGCGGCGAGCGCCTACAGCGACGACCACGGCCGGAGCTGGCGCCTGGGGACCCCCGTCGGGCCGCTGATGGACGAGAACAAGACAGTCGAGCTGGCCGACGGCCGCATCATGCTCAACAGCCGCACCAGCAGCACCCGAAGGCGACTGGTCGCCTTCTCCCACGACGGCGGGCTGACCTACAGCGCGCCGGCCGCGGACGACGCGCTGATCGACCCGGTCAACAACGCGGCACTGCTGCGCTACGCCCCCGACGCGCCGCCGGGCCGTGCGCGGTCGCACTGGCTGCTCTTCAGCAATACCGCGAGCACCACCGCTCGCGAGAACCTCACCGTGCGCGTGTCCTGCGACGACGGTCGCACCTGGCCGGTCGCCCGGGTCGTCTCCCCTGGCCCGGCGGCGTATTCGACGCTGACCCGGCTGCGGGACGGCACCTTCGGCCTGCTCTACGAGTCGGGGCCCTACCGGAAGATCACGTTCGCGCGGTTCGACGGTGCCTGGCTCGGGGTGAACTGCCCGACCGGGTGACGCCCGGACCGGCGGCCGGCCGGGTGAAGGGTGCGGTCACCCCGGCGGGCCGGACGGCAGATCACGCCGACGAGTCCTCGACGGCCGGCGGCCAGGCAGGACGGCTGCTGTCGGGGACCGCGGCCAGGGCGTGGCCGACCGTGGGGAAGCACGAGAAGACACCCAGCGACTGGGTGCCGATCAGCAGCCGCAGCATGCGTACGCCGAGGGACGCCAGCAGCAGCCGGCCCTCCAGCCGCCGACACAGCCACTCCAGGGCCAGCAGGCAGCTCAGCCCCCGCGAGTCACAGAAGCGCAGCGCCGTCAGATCGAGCACCAGAAAGCGGTGCCCCGCCGAGACCACCGCCCGCGCCTCGGCCAGGAACGCCTGTTCGGTGCGGAGGTCCAGCTCTCCGCTCACGCGCAGGACCGCGCACTGCTCCTCCTGCACGATCGCAGTGACCGCCAACGACCGCATTTCCGCACTCATGCCGTCCAGACTAAGCGCACTTTTCCTTCACACGATCGGTCCGGGCCGTCGGCGTACCCGGTCCGCCTCCGTTTTCCGGCTGCTCCGCGCGGGGACCACGCGGTACTCCGAACGGGTGACACCGGCCGTGTGGCAGGCGGGCAGACGGGCGCGCGGAACGCCTCTGGCGGCCGTACGGGCTCCGCGACGGCCGTGGCGCCGGTCCGGCGGGCCACCGGAGCGGTCAGAAACGGGCAAGTTTTTCCCTGCTGCGGGCATGAACAGGCGACTCCACGCTTGCTATAAACCTTCATGCGGGCAGAAACGGGCAGGCCCGTGACCGTACGGAACGTGAACATGGCGTGGACAGGACCGCGGACATGACACGGAGAGGGCGAGGGAGCACGCACATGAGGGCCGAGGAACGTCAGCACCGCATCCTCGTGCTCGCACGGCAGTCGGGCCGGGTCGAGGTCGCCGACGCGGCGGAGGAATTCGCGGTGTCGCGGGAGACCGTGCGGCGCGATCTGAGCGAACTGGAGCGCCGCGGGCTGGTCCGGCGTACCCACGGCGCGGCCTACCCGGTCGAGAGCGCCGGCTTCGAGACCACACTCGCCCGCCGTGAGACCCAGCAGGTGGCGGAGAAGAGGAGGATCGCCGCGGCGGCCGCCCAACTGGTCGGCGAGGCCGAGACGGTCTTCGTCGACGAGGGCTACACCCCCGAGCTGGTGGCCATGCTGCTGCCCACCGACCGTCCACTGACCGTCCTGACCGCCTCGCTGCGGACCGCCTCACTGGTCTCGGCGTCCGATTCCACCACCGTGCTGCTCGCCGGCGGCCGGGTCCGCTCCGGGACGCAGGCGACGGTGGGGTCCTGGGCCCGGGACATGCTGGCGCGGTTCGTGATCGACCTGGCCTTCCTGGGCGCGAACGGCGTCTCCCGCGAGCACGGCCTGACCACCCCCGATCCCGCGGTCGCCGATGTGAAGGCGCAGGCCGTCCGCTCGTCGCGGCGGCGGGTCCTGGTCGGGGTGCACAGCAAGTTCGGCGCGAGCAGTTTCTGCCGGTTCGCCGAGGTCGGCGACTTCGACACGATCGTCACCGACGCCGGCCTCTCCGCGCCGGAGGCCCACCGCTACTCCCTCCTGGGGCCGCAGGTGCTCCGGGTCTGACCGGGCAGGGGCCGCCCGGGACGACCGGCCCCGTGAAGACGCACCACCGCACACCGCCGCAGGCCGCACCCGGCCCGCGGACGGTCCCCCGAGCATGCCCTCAACCGCGCGGCACACCCCGCAGAAGACGCGCGAACGCACCCACCACGGACCGCTCCCCGCTTCCGGCCCCCCGCCGGGAGCGCGACGGATCCACCCCGGATGTCCCAGAAAGGTACGAGCCGTGAGAGCACGATCCCCCGGACGAGGCCGCGCAGGCCGCGTCATATGGCCGACCGCGGCCGCCCTGGTCCTGTCGCTGTCCACCGCCGGCTGCTACCGCGGCGCCGGCGACGCGGGCAACGAAGGCGCCGACACCATCAACGTCCTGATGGTCAACAACCCGCAGATGGCGGACCTGCAGCGGCTGACCGCCGAGCACTTCACCCGGCGGACCGGCATCAAGGTCAACTACACCGTGCTGCCCGAGGACGACCTGCGCGACAAGATGAGCCAGGATTTCTCCAGCCAGGCCGGGCAGTACGACGTCGCCAGTGTCAGCAACTACGAAACCCCGATTTACGCCCGCAACGGCTGGCTCTCCCCGCTCGGCCGGCGCGCCGCGAAGGACCCGGAGTTCGACCAGAAGGACATCCTCGAACCGGTCCGCGCCTCGCTCACCGCCGACGACGGCGAGGTCTACGCGGAGCCGTTCTACGGCGAATCGTCGTTCCTGATGTACCGCAAGGACGTGCTGAAGGCCGAGGGCCTGACCATGCCGGCGCGGCCGACCTGGCACCAGGTCGCCGCACTGGCCGCGAAGCTGGACGGGGCCCGTCCGGGCATGAAGGGGATCTGCCTGCGCGGCCAGCCCGGCTGGGGGCAGCTCGCCGCGCCGCTTTCCACCGTCGTCAACACCTTCGGCGGCACCTGGTTCACCAAGGACTGGCAGGCCCGGCTCGACGGTCCGCGGTTCACCGAGGCCACCCGCTTCTACGTCGACCTGGTACGCAAGCACGGCCAGTCCGGGGCACCGCAGGCCGGCTACACCGAATGCCTCAACGACATGCAGCAGGGCAAGGTCGGCATGTGGTACGACGCGACCGCCGGAGCCGGGTCGCTGGAGAGCGCCGACTCCAAGGTCGCCGGAAAGGTCGGCTACGCGCCGGCACCCGTCGAGCGGACGCGCAGCGCCGGCTGGCTCTACACCTGGGCGTGGGGCGTGCAGAAGGCCAGCACGCATCAGGACGCGGCGTGGCAGTTCATCCGCTGGGCGTCGGGCAAGAAGTACGAGCGGCTGGTGGGCCGGGAACTGGGCTGGTCGAGGGTGCCGGCCGGAAAACGGGCGTCCATCTACCGCGACCCGGACTACCGCGAGGAGTCCGGCGCCTTCGCCGGGGCGACGGAGCGGGCCATCCGCTCGGCCCGGCCCGACGATCCCGGCGTGCAGCAACGCCCCGCTCCCGGCATCCAGTTCGTCGGCATCCCCGAGTTCTCCGATCTGGGCACCAAGGTCTCGCACGAGGTGAGTTCGGCCATCGCAGGCAAGCAGAGCGTGCCGGAGGCCCTGAAGAAGAGCCAGCGGCTGGCGCAGGAGGTGACCGATGCGTACGCAGACCACTGAACCGCCCCGGACCGTCGAGACCGCAGGACCGCCGTCCGGCGGTCCGGCGGCGCGTGCCCGGCGCACGGAGCGGGCGAAGGACTGGGCCCGCCGCGCGCCACTGCTGCCCGCGCTGGTCTTCCTGATCATCGTGACCCAACTGCCGTTCCTGGCCACCGTGGTGATCTCCTTCGTCCGGTGGAACGCGCTGGCCCCCGACAACCGCGGCTTCGCCGCCTTCGACAACTACCGGGCGGTTGTCACCGACCCCGCGATGCGCGAGTCGGTGGTCACGACAGTGGTGCTGACGGTGACCGTGGTGCTGGTGAGTCTGCTGCTGGGGCTGGGCCTCGCACTGCTGCTGGACCGCGGGTTCCGCGGCCGCGGCCTCGTCCGCACCCTGCTCATCACACCGTTCCTGGTGGTTCCCGTCGCCTCCGCGCTGCTGTGGAAGCACGCGCTCTACAACGCCTCGTACGGGCTGCTCAACGGCTCCCTGACGTGGATCTGGGGCCTGTTCGGCAGTGACGATCCGCCGCAGCCGGACTGGATGACCGACTCCCCGCTCGCCGCGGTCGAGGTGTCGCTGATCTGGCAGTGGACGCCGTTCATGATGCTGATCCTGCTGGCCGGGCTGCAGAGCCGGCCGACGGACGCGGTCGAGGCGGCCCGGATGGACGGCGCCTCCACCTTCGACATCTTCCGCTATCTGACCCTGCCGCATCTGCGGCGCTATCTCGAACTGGCCGCCCTGCTGGGCACCGTGTACGTGGTGCAGAACTTCGACGCGGTCTTCACCATCACCTCGGGCGGGCTCGGCACCGCGAACCTGCCGTACACCATCTACCAGACCTTCTACCAGGCCCATGACTACGGACGGGCGTCCGCGCAGGGCGTCGTCGTCGTGCTGTGTTCGCTGCTGGTGGCGACCTTCGCGCTGCGCGCGGTGTCGTCCCTGCTGCGCGAGGAGGCCACCCGATGAGCAGCGCACCCCTGACCTTTCGCCGGCCTGGGCGACCGGCCCCACCGGCCGCGCGGCGCCGCCGGCACACCGGCGGTCTGCTGGGCCTGGTGGCCTGGCTGTGCGGGATCGCCTTCTTCCTGCCCGTCGCCTGGATGGTGCTGACGTCCTTCCACAGCGAGACGGACGCGGCGACCAACCCGCCGAGCGTCGGCGCGGGCCTGAGCCTGCACGGCTACCGGGAGTTCTTCGGCGCGGGCACCGGTATCAGCCCCTGGCCACCGCTGATCAACTCCTTCACCGCCTCGGTCGTCTCCACACTGCTGGTGCTGGCACTGGCCATACCGGCGGCGTACGCGCTGTCGATCAAACCGGTGCGCAAGTGGAGCGATGTGCTGTTCTTCTTCCTCTCCACCAAGATGCTGCCGCTGGTGGCCGGTCTGCTGCCGATCTATCTGGTCGCGCAGAACACCGGGCTGCTCGACAGCATCTGGCTGCTGGTCATCCTCTACACCTCGATGAATCTGCCGATCGCGGTGTGGATGATGCGCTCGTTCCTCGCCGAGGTCCCGGTGGAGATGCTGGAGGCCGCCTCCATCGACGGTGCGGGGCTGACCACCACCCTGACCCGCATCGTCGCGCCGGTGGCCATGCCGGGCATCGCTGCCACCGCCCTGATCTCCTTCATCTTCAGCTGGAACGAGCTGCTGTTCGCCCGGGTACTGACCGGGATCGTGGCGGGTACCTCACCGGTCTTCCTGACCGGATTCGTCACCAGCCAGGGCCTGTTCCTGGCCAAGGTGTGCGCCGCCGCCACCGTCATCTCCCTCCCGGTGCTCATCGCCGGGTTCGCCGCCCAGGACAAGCTCGTCCAGGGCCTTTCGCTTGGAGCCGTGAAATGAAAGCCGCAGTGATCAGCGCACCCGGCAAGGTCGAGGTCACCACCGTGGAGGACCCCACCCCCGGGCCCGGGGACGTCGTCGTCGCCGTCGCCGCCTGCGGGCTGTGCGGCACCGATCTGCACATCCTCCAGGGCGAGTTCGCGCCCACGCTGCCGGTGGTGCCGGGGCACGAGTTCGCCGGCACGGTCGTCGCGACCGGCAGTGGGGTCACCGGGCTCGCCGAGGGCGACCGGGTCGCGGTCGATCCCTCGCTGTACTGCTTCGCGTGCCACTACTGCCGCATCGGCCGCAACAACCTCTGCGAGCGGTGGGCCGCGATCGGGGTGACCACCGCGGGCGGCGCCGCCGAGTTCGCGGTCGCACCCGCCGCGAACTGCGTGAAGCTGCCCGACCACATCCGCACCGAGGACGCGGCGCTGATCGAGCCGCTCTCCTGCGCGGTGCGCGGCTACGACATCCTGCGCTCCCAGCAGCTGGGCACCCAGGTCCTGATCTACGGGTCCGGCACGATGGGCCTGATGATGCTCGAACTGGCCAAGCGCACCGGGGCCGCGGGCGTCGACGTCGTCGACATCAACCCCGAGCGCCTGGCCACCGCCCGCACGCTGGGCTGCAGCAACGCGGCGGGATCGGCGGACGAGCTGGACCGGCCGCGGGGCTGGGACGTGGTCATCGACGCCACCGGCAACGAGCGCGCCATCCAGGACGCGCTGGGGCGGGTCGGCAAGGGCGGCACCTTCCTGCAGTTCGGCGTGGCCGACTACGCCGCCCGCGCGGTCATCGAGCCGTACCGCATCTACAACCAGGAGATCACCATCACCGGGTCGATGGCGGTGCTGCACAGCTACGAACGCGCCGCCGAGCTCTTCGCGGCCGGCGCGCTGGATCCGGAGATCTTCATCAGCGACCGCCTTCCGCTGGACGGATACGCGGAGGCGCTCGACCGGTTCAAGGCGGGACAGGGCAGGAAGATCCAGATCCAGCCGTAAGCGGTGGGGGGCACCGGCGCCGTCCTCGGGCCCGGCCGACACCACAGCCGGCCCGGACGGCGCCCGCCCTCACCGGTCCGCGAGGTGCGCGGCCAGCCGTTCCAGGAAGACCCGCTGGCCGGCCACCATCCGCTCCCGGGCGCGGTCCGGGGAGAACCACGCCACCCGGTCGATCTCCGGGAAGCTGCGCTGTTCCCCGGAGCCTCTTGGCCACTCCATGGTGAAGGTGCCGGGCACGACGCGGTCCGGGTCGAGGTCGCTCTCGACGGCCCACACCGTGACGACCTTGCCGCCGGACTGCCGGGTGTCGCCCAGCGGGACGTACGGGCCGTCCGGGGGCGGCAGCCCGAGCTCTTCCTCGAACTCCCGCCTGGCCGCCGCCCGCGGCTCCTCCGGCGGGAGGTACTCGCCCTTGGGCACGGACCAGGCACCCGCGTCCCGCCGCGCCCAGAGCGGGCCGCCCATATGGCCCAGGAGCACTTCGACCTCGCCGCCGTCACCGCGGAACAGCAGCAGTCCGGCACTTCGCTTTCCCGCCATGGCCCCAGTCTGCCCGGCCCGCCCGTTCCCGGCCGGGAACCGCCGGGAAGTCTCCGGTGGGCCTACGCCGCCCCGTCGGCATGCGCGGCGAGCACGGTCTCCACCGTGTCCGCCTCGGCCGCCGTCTTGTCCTCCCGGTAGCGCAGCACCCTGGCGAAGCGCAGGGTCACCCCCGCCGGATAGCGCGAGGACGTCTGGAGGCCGTCGTAGGCGATCTCCACGACGAGTTCCGGCCGCACGGTCACGACATGGCCGCTCTCCTCCACGGCCAGTTCCTGCAGCCGCCCGGTCTGCCAGGCGAGGGTCGCGTCGGTCAGGCCCTTGAAGGTCTTGCCGAGCATCACGAACCCGCCGTCCGGGGCCCGCGCGCCGAGATGGAGGTTGGACAGCTTTCCGGTACGCCGGCCGTGTCCCCATTCCGCTGCGAGAATGACCAGGTCCAGCGTGTGCACCGGCTTCACCTTCAGCCAGGAGGCACCCCTGCGGCCCGCGCTGTACGGGGCGTCCAGGCCCTTGACGACGACACCCTCGTGCCCGCGCCGCAGGGTCCTGCTCCAGAACTCCTCCGCCGCGGCACGTTCGGTACCGTCCGCCGGGTCCCGGACCACCGTGCGGCGCACCCGCAGATGCTCGGGCACCAGTGCGGCCAGCTCCGTGTGCCGCTCGGCGGCGGTCAGGTCGAGCAGGTCACGGTCGTCGAGGGAGAGCACGTCGAAGAACACCGGGGACAGGGGCAGCGCGGCCTGCGCGGCGGCGACGTCGACCCGTGAGCCGAAGCGGCCCGCGACGCGCTGGAAGGGCACCGGGCGGCCGTCGGCGTCCAGGGCGATCACCTCGCCGTCCAGGATGAAGCGGCCCACCGGGAGGTCCCGGGCGACGGCGGTGACCTCCGGCAGCCGGTCGGTGACCTCGTCCAGGGTGCGGGTGTAGATCCGCACGTCCGCACCGTCCCGGTGCACCTGCACCCGGATGCCGTCGAGCTTCTCCTCCACGGCGCACGCCCCCAGCTTGTCCACCGCCTCCCCCACGCTCCCGGCGCTGTGCGCCAGCATCGGCCCGACCGGACGCCCGACGGTGAGCCGGAACTCCGCCAGCGCCCCCGGCCCCTCGGCCAGCAGCGCCCGCGCGACGTCCTGCAGTGAGCCCGCCAGCATCACGGCGCGCCGCACGTCCGCCGCGGGCGCGTCCGTCGCGGCGGCGAGCCCCTCGACGGCCAGGGCGTCGAGGGCGCCCTGGCGTACCTCGCCGGTCAGCAGCCCGACCAGGAAGCGCTGCTCCTCCTCGGTCGCCACCCCCATCAGCTCCTGGACCAGCCGCCGGCGCTCGGCCTGCGCTCCCGTGCCCGAAACCTCCGCCAGCGCGTCGAGCGCCGCATCGACGTCGTGCACCGTCAGGGTGGGGGTCGACGCGGCCGCCACGGGCTCGCGCAGGACACTCCACCCGATCCCGATCCGTCCCTGCGGCAGCCGCCCGGCGAGGTAGGGGATGACCACCGGTACGTCCTCCGGGGCGGCGTCCCGGAAGAGCCCGGCCAGCAGCGCGGTCTTCCGCGACCGCGCCGAGGTCCCCGCGACGTCCTTCGACACCCGTGCAAGCTCGGCCAGCAACATACGGTCATCCTGCCCCCGCGGTGCCGTCCTCGCCCCCTGCGCGGGACGGCTCCGACGCGTCCATGGGGGCGGACTTCCGGTGCGTTCGAACCCCTCGTGCTCCCCCCACTCACGGCCGTGAGCCCACGGGCTACGTCACGGTGGGCTGGACGGTCGGTGCCGCCGGCTCGAAGCCGGCCAGCATCTGCTCCAGGCCGCGCTGGTCCGGGCCGACGAACGGGTCGGCATCCGGCGCGTCGGCGAGCATGTCGAGGAACTCCTTTCCGCGCCCCGTGGAGGGCGGCAGGTGGGTGCTGAGGATGCGCACGGGATTCATCGCGCGCAGCGGTCCGGCCGAGGCGAGGAACGCCGCGGGGTCGGTCATGTGCACCCAGGGACTGTCGACCGTCGCCCACAGGAGCTGAGCGTCCCGGAGGTCGTCAGCCGGGACGTTCGCCACGTCGTCACAGGTGGCGAGGTCGGAGCTGGGCATGGGCGCCCCGAAGCAGTCGGAGCTGAAGCAGGTGTGCGAAGCGGTGTCGAAGAAGCCCACGGTCGCCGGATTGTCGAACAGCGGCGGTCGGAAACCGACCAGCGTCCGGTCACCCACATCGAGGCTCTGCCCGGGGTTGAGCAGGTGGACCCGGTCCATCGGCAGCGGGCGCTCGGTCGACATGATCCCCGCGCCCAGGAAGGTGGTCACCACCCTCGCCTCGGGGGCGGCGGCGAGAAGCTCGAAGAGGGCTCCGGTGTGGTCCCGGTCCGGATGGGTCAGCCAGATCCACCGCACGTCGCCGACGTCGACCGCGGAAGCGAGCGCGTCCATGAAGCCCCGCTCGGGCAAACTGAGCCCGGTGTCGACGACGACGGGCTCCGCGGCGTGCAGCACGAACGCGTTCACCGTCAGAAAGCCGATTCCGGGTATGGGCAGGTGATCGTTGAGGACGGTGACGTCCCGTCCCAGCCGGTGGATGAACATGCCAGGCCTCCTCGCCCCCCGACGGCTGCCACGGACCGGTTGTTCGCTCGGCGCCACTCCCCGGGGCCGAGTCTTCTCCGCGTCCACCCCGGGATACAAGGCCCTACCGGTACATACCTGCGGATACCGGCATTTACATGTACGCGCCCGCTACCTGGACGGCGCCGGCGTGACCTGGCAGTACCGTGACGCCCGCCACCAGCACCTTCGCCACTTCTGCCCGCACGTCGTCAAGATCCGTGCTACGTTCATATCAGTTGCAGTTTTGGTACCCATGACTTTGTGTGCGCCTGACGGGCAGTGACCCGCGGGCGCATTTTTTGTTGCCGGTCATCTCCGGATGGGCTCATCAGCGACTGAGGACCCACACCAGGTGGGTCCTGGCACTCCCTATCGAAAGAGATTTCACATGGCGACTGGCACCGTGAAGTGGTTCAACGCGGAAAAGGGCTTCGGCTTCATCGAGCAGGACGGTGGCGGCGCCGACGTCTTCGCCCACTACTCGAACATCCAGGCCCAGGGCTTCCGCGAGCTTCAGGAAGGCCAGAAGGTCAGCTTCGACGTCACGCAGGGCCAGAAGGGCCCCCAGGCGGAGAACATCGTCCCGGTCTGACCAGGACAGCAGTACCACCGGGTCCCGCACCTCACCGGTGCGGGACCCTCCCGTCGGACCGACGGCCCGGCGGGGCACCCTTCAGGGCGCCCCGTACGACGGCCTCGCAGCACCCGGCAGCGGACAATGACGTTCCGCTTCACCGACCGGCAGCGCAGCACCGCGACTGTCCGGTCCCCGGTCCGGCTCTTCGACCGCCGCATTCCCGGCGGCCGCCGACCGTTTTTCGAGGCTCCGGAAACGAGGACTTCACCGTCCCGCTCCGGTCTCCACTCTTCCGGCTCGTTCTTGCGATTCTCCGTGCGGCTTCCGTCCGCCGGGTCTCCCTCGATACGCGCCGCATCGAGGAAGGTTCCGCATGAACCCCAGCACCCGCTCCAATGACCGCTCCGCCCGCTCCGGCGGCTCCCGCTCCGGCGGCTCCGGCGGCTCCCGTTCCGGTGGCTACGCCGGCCGCTCCGGCGGCAACGGCTCCGGTGGCTCCGGCGGCCGATTCCGCTCGCAGGGCCCGCGCCGTCCCAAGGCGGCCGCGCCCCAGGGCGAGTTCGCGCTGCCCGTCACCGTCACCCCGCCGCTGCCCGCCGTCGAGACGTTCGCCGAGCTGGACATGCCGGCGCCCCTGCTGTCGACCCTGGCACGGCTCGGTGTGACCGAGCCGTTCCCGATCCAGGGGGCGACGCTGCCCAACTCCCTCGCAGGCCGCGACGTGCTGGGCCGCGGACGCACCGGATCGGGCAAGACCCTCGCCTTCGGACTCGCCCTGCTGGCCCGCACCGCCGGCCAGCGCGCCGAGCCCCGCCGGCCGCTCGCACTCGTCCTGGTGCCCACCCGCGAACTGGCCCAGCAGGTCACCGACGCCCTCACCCCGTACGCCCAGGCCCTCCACCTGCGGATGGCCACGGTCGTGGGCGGCATGTCCATCGGTCGCCAGGCCGGCGCGCTGCGTGGCGGCGTCGAGGTCGTCGTGGCCACACCGGGCCGCCTCAAGGACCTCATCGAGCGCCGCGACTGCCACCTGGACGAGGTGAAGATCACCGTCCTGGACGAGGCCGACCAGATGGCCGACATGGGCTTCATGCCCCAGGTCACCGAGCTGCTCAACCAGGTCCGCGAGGACGGCCAGCGGATGCTGTTCTCCGCCACCCTCGACCGCAACGTCGACAAGCTCGTCCGGCGCTTCCTCAACGACCCCGTCGTGCACTCCGTCGACCCCTCCGCCGGCGCGGTCACCACGATGGAGCACCACATCCTGCACGTCCAGGGCGCGGACAAGCACGCCACCACGGTCGAGATCGCGGCCCGCGACGGCCGGGTGATCATGTTCCTGGACACCAAGCACGCCGTGGACCGCCTCACCAAGGACCTGCTCGCCAGCGGTGTCCGTGCCTCCGCGCTGCACGGCGGCAAGTCCCAGCCGCAGCGCAACCGCACCCTGACGCAGTTCAAGACCGGCCACGTGAACGTGCTGGTGGCCACCAACGTCGCGGCCCGTGGCATCCACGTCGACAACCTCGACCTCGTCGTCAACGTCGACCCGCCCACCGACCACAAGGACTACCTGCACCGCGGTGGCCGCACCGCGCGCGCCGGCGAGTCCGGCAGCGTCGTCACCCTCGTCCTGCCCAACCAGCGCCGCGAGATGACGCGCCTGATGACGACCGCCGGCATCACCCCGCAGACCACCCAGGTCCGCTCCGGCGACGCCGAACTCAACCGCATCACCGGCGCCCAGGCCCCCTCCGGCATCCCCGTCATCATCACCGCCCCGGTCACCGAGCGCCCCAAGCGCAGCGCCTCCTCCTCGCGAGGCCGGCGCAGCCGCCCCGCACAGGCCCGCCGCGCGGGCGGCGGGGACCGTTCGGCGCCGCGCAGGAACGCCGCCACTTCCTGAGCCCCCGGCATGATCGGCCCCCGAGGCCGGCGCGTGACGCGCCGGCCTCGGGGGCTGCTGCATGTGCGGGGGCCCTGTCAGGCCTTGTGTACGGTCTCGCCGCCCACGACGACCCGTTCGACGACGGTGCCCGGTATCTCTTCGGGTGCGCCCCGCAGAATGTCGCGGGAGAGCACCACGAAGTCGGCGACCTTGCCGACCGTCAGTGAACCGCGCTCCTCCTCCAGGAAGTTGGCGTACGCGGAGCCCATCGTGTAGGCGTGCACGGCGGTCTCGACGTCGACGGTCTCTTCCGGCTGCCAGGCCGCGCCCCCGTCGAGAGAGCGCCGGGTGACCGCCGTGTAGATGCCCACCATGGGGTCCATCTCGGCCACGTTCCAGTCGCTGGAGAAGGCGAGCACCGCTCCGGCGTCGTGCAGGCTGCGCATCGGCCAGGCCTTGTGCCAGCGGTCGGGACCGACGTTCTCCGCCCAGTCCTGGCCGGGTCCCGCGATCTCCGGGGCGCAGTGCCGGGGCTGCATGCAGGCCACCACGCCCAGCTCGGCGAAGCGTGGGGTGTCATCAGGGTCCAGGCACTCCACGTGCACCACCTGGTGGCGGGCGTCGCGCGGGCCGTTGCGCGTGCGGGCCTGCTCGACGGCGTCGAGGACGGTGCGGATACCCCGGTCGCCGGTGGCGTGCACGAAGCACTGGAAGCCGCGGGCGTCGAGTGCGGTGAGCAGCTCACCGAAGTCGGCCGCGGGGTAGAACGTCTCCCCGCGGTGGTGGCGGCAGCCCGCGTAGGGCTCCAGCAGTGCGGCGGTGCGCGGTTCCACGACGTCGTCGATGTAGAGCTTGAGCGGCCCGACCCGCAGCCGGTCGTCGTCGTAGCGCCGGGCGGCCGCCGCGAAGTCGTCGAGATCGGCGTCGGTGGTGCCGCGCGGGTGGAAGAGCGCCGCGACGATCCGGGACCTGAGCCGGCCCTCGGCGCGGGCACGGTCGAAGAGCGCGAGGTCATCGAGGGAGTTCTGCGGTTCGACGACGGTGGTGATGCCGAAGCGGATGGCGTCGTCGAGGCTCTTGGCGAGGCGCCCGTACTGGCGGTCGGTCGAGGCCCACGGCACGCCGAGCGCCCGCAGGGCGCGGTGGCCGTCCCGGGAGAGGCCCTTGACCGCGAAGTCCTTGACGAAGCCGGTGGGTTCGCCGATCGCCGGATCGGTCTCGGCCTCGCCGAACGGCAGACTCGTGTGGTCCCGGTCGATGCCCAGGCGGCGCAGGGCCGCGGTGTTGAGCCAGGCGGTGTGCACGTCGTAGCTCAGGACGAAGGCGGGGGTGTCGCCGGTGGCCGGGTCCAGGTCCGCGGCGGTGGGCATGCGGCCGCCGGGGATCGCCGAGTAGTCGAACGCCTCGCCCTCGATCCACTCGGCGTCGGGGTGGGCGGCGTGCCAGCTGCGAAGGCGCTGGTGGATCGTGTCGAGGCTGCGGGCGCCCGCGAGTTGGACGCAGGCGTCGTCGGACCCGAGCCGGACGTGGTTGTGGGCGTCGACGAAGCCGGGCAGCACCAGCCGGCCGCCCGCGTCGATCACCTCCGTGTCCGGCCCGGTCCAGCGCGCCGCGTCGGCGTCGGAGCCCAGCCAGACGAGGCGTCCTTCGCGTACGGCGAGGGCCTGCGCCTCGGGGAGGGCGGGGTCGACGGTGTGGATCCGGGCGTGGGTGAGGACCAGCTCTGCGGGGCCTGCGGGTGGTGCGGTGCGGGGCATGCGGGGTGAACTCCTGCGCTGGTACGGGGGAAGCGGTGGGACGTGGGAAGCGGTGGTGCGGGCAAGTGTCTGCAGGCCGCGGGTCATACCGCTTCTGTCGGCGGTGAGGCGACGGGGGCGGACTCCCTGCGGGCGAGAAGCATGTGGACGAGCCCGGCGACGACCGCGCCGAGCAGGGTGAGGTCCGCGCCGCCGAGCGGTGCGACCAGCGGGCCGGTCCACAGCTCGGAGTCGCAGGTCAGGGCGGCGAACACCATGCCGGAGAGCAGTGCCGTCACCCCCGCGGGGCGGAAGCCGCCGCGGTACCAGTACCTCCCTTCGCGCCCGAGATGCAGGGCGCGGGTGTCGTAACGGCAGCGGCGCAGCAGCATGTCGGCGAGGAAGACGCCGCCCCAGGGGGCGAAGACGATGATCAGCAGGGAGAGGAAGGACAGCAGCGATGCGGTGAAATCGGCGAGGAAGAGGGCGCCGAGCGAGCCGAGGGCGGTGACCACCGCGCTGATCACGATGGCCTTTGCCCGGGTCCACGGGATGCCGAGGACCTGGAGGTTCAGGCTGGAGGAGTAGAGCGTGATGATCGAGTTGGTGACCGACCCGCCCAGGACCAGGGCGAGGAAGACCGGCTGGAACCCGCTCGGCAGCAGCTGCTCGGTGCCGGCGACCGCGTCGGTCATGTCGGTACGCGTCGCGGCGGCCACCCCGATGACGCCGAGCGCCACGGAGGAGACGAACCCGCCCAGCGCGCCGCTCCAGGTGATGGCGCGCAGCGATGTCGTCCGCGGCAGGTAGCGGGTGTAGTCGGCGGGCATCGGCAGGTACGAGAACGGGCCTGCGAGCATCACGACGAACGCCAGGCTCCAGCCGGCCGCCCCGGGTCCTGCCCCGGGCGCTGCGGTCTCGGCTCCGGGGACGACGAAGGCCAGGAGCGCGGCGAAGCCCGCGGCGAGGACGTACGCCATCCAGCGCTCGGCGAACTGGACGGTCGCATGGCCCCACATCGCCACCGCGAAGGTGAGGGCGAGGGTGATCAGCAGCGCGAGCGCGCGGATGAGATCGCCGCCGCGCAGGCCCAGGTCCGCGAAGAACGCTTCGAGGGCGAGGGTGCCGACCACCGTGTTGACGATGGTGTAGCCGATGCTGACCACCCAGTTGAGCAGGCCTGCCGGCCAGTTGCCGCGCACGCCGAAGGCGGCGCGGGAGATCACCAGGGTCGCGGTTCCGGTGCGGATGCCGCTCAGGCCCGCGGCGCTGATGGCGAAGAACGCCAGACCTCCGATGACGACGACCGCGGTCGCCTGCCAGAAGGACAGGCCGAAGGCGACGGCGAGGGCGCCGTTGATCACGTAGGTGAAGGTGAGGTTGGAGCCGAACCAGAGCCAGAAGAGGTCCTTGGCACCGCCGTGCCGCTCGTCGTCGGGGATCGGGTCGATGCCGTGCCGCTCGACCCGGAAGACCTCGTCGCCGGCCGGGGCCTGAGGTTCGGTCGCCGCGGTGGAGGCCGCCCGGCCCGTGTGCTCCGGGTCCGTGCCGGTGCCGGTGCCGGTGCTACCGAATCTGCCGGATTCCGGCTGCTGCTGTGCCATCCGCTTCCCGCCCTTCCGTCCTGCCCAGAGATCTTGAATGACGTTCTAAGTTTTAGAACGGCATTCAAGATGTGCGACGGCTCCCCCACCCGTCAAGACCTCTGCGCGAATCCGCGGATAGGGTCGGGACCACGCACGGTGAGAGCGGAGGCGGCACGGGTGGCAGGGGCGGTACGACGGCGCGACGGGCACATCACCCAGGAGCGGATCCTGGAAGGCGCCATGGCGGCCATCGCGGAGAAGGGCCTGGCCGCGCTCACCATGTCCGCGCTCGCCGAGCGGCTGGGCACCAGCGGCGGCCACATCCTGTACTACTTCGGCAGCAAGGACCTGCTCCTGCTGGAGGCCCTGCGCTGGAGCGAGGCCGCTCTCACCGGCGAGCGGCGGGACCTGCTGACCCGCCGGCTCGCCGCGGAGCGCAAACTCGATCTGTTCCTGCAGCTCTACCTGCCGCGCGGGCCTCGCGACGCGCGCTGGATGCTCTGGATCGAGCTGTGGGCACGCACACCGTCGAACGAGTCGCTGCACCAGGCACAGGAGGAGATGGACCAGGGCTGGCAGGACGACCTGGAGAATCTGCTCGCGAAGGGCGTGGACCGGGGCAGGTTCGCGCCGATGGACGTACCGGCGCGCGCGGGCGAACTCCTGGCACTGCTGGACGGGTTGAGCACCCGGGTGGTCCTGGGCCAGCGGGGCACCGACCGCCGGCAGGCCCTGACCGTTGCCCGCTCGGCGGCGGAACGGCTGATCGCGCGGAGAGAGGACTGACGGCCGGCCCACCCCGGTTCAGCCAATCACCCGTCCGTCCCGCGCCCCCCACTCGCCCGGTCACTCGTACATCACGTACTCCGGCTGCGGCTTGAGCGCCAGGACCTCCTTGGGCGTCATCAGGCGGCTGCTCTCGGCGTCCTCGTCGTAGAAGAGCTTGAAGCCGGTGTGCAGGCCGTCGGGCATATCGCTGACGAGCTGCCGCCAGGTGCCGCGCTTGAGCCCCGGCGAGCCGATGCCGTCCGCGCTCTTGATCAGCGCGACGCCGGGCTGCGGTCGCAGGGCGGATTCCTCGCGCACCACGGACTTGGCGACCTGGTGGAAGACGAGGGGCTTCTGCGGCAGGTCGTGCTCGCGGACCAGGTCGGACAGGTAGCGGGCGACCTCGGTCAGCTCATGGCCGCTGGTGTGGCCGTAGGTGTCGCCCGGCACCTCGCCAGGGCCCATCTCCCATTCCGGGTCGAGCGCGACCCCGACGTCGGGATGGACCAGCCACTCGCGCAACGCCTTGACCTCGTCGAGCATCGCCGCACGGCCCGGCTGGATGTTCAGCAGCAGCAGACCGCGGTGCTCGCGGGCCAGCTTGTGAAAGCGGCGAACGGTCGCGGCGGGCGTCCGCGAGCGGTAGGTGTCGTCCGGGCCCGCCGCGGAATTCGCCACCACCGCGAGGAGTTCGAAGACGGGCAGCGGCTCACGCCCCGCGGCGTAGGAGCCTGCCACCTTCTCGATCTCGGCGGCCCGTTTGTCGGGGTCACCGGTGCCGAGCCGGCCGAGGGCCGCCGCGCCGGGCAGGCCGCAGAACCCCACGAGTCGGTAGTGAGGAAACAACTCCCGTCCACCACGCGGTAGTTCGGGGCGCCGCTTCGTCGGGCGCACCGACGGACTGCCGCTCGCCGACGGGGCGTGACTCCGCCCTTCGGGCGGCGACGCACCGGGGGCCGGGTCGGCGCGCGCGGACGGCTTGGCGCATCCGGCGAACAGCCCGAGGCCCGCCGCCGCCGTGACCGCGAGCACGCTCCGACGTCGCGCCCCGGCCGGCACCGCCGTACGGCCACCACGCCCGTCGCCCCTACCGGTCAGCCCTCGCACCTCGTCAGCCACGTCGCCTCCGTCCGTTGCCTTCCCTGCTGCTCCCATCCCCCGTCCCCTGCGCTTCTCCCGGTCACACGGACCAAAACCCCGTGCGGCACGCATACCGCCGCGATCAAGCCAGGCACGTGCGACCTCGGCGAGGAGCTGACGGCTCCTCGGAGCGGGACCCTTGCGGTGAGTACGCCGGGGAAGGATCGTCCGGCGGCGCACCGGACCCCACGGTCGGATGCCGAACGACGCGACCTAGGAGAAGAAGCGCAGCAGGGCGTCCGCGGTGTCGTGCGGGTTGTCTTCAGCGACGAAATGGCCGGCTCCAGGGACTGTCGCCCGGTGCGCCCCGGGGATCGCGACGGCGAGCTGATCGCCGGTGGTCGGGGCGAGCCACAGATCCTGTTCACCCCACACCACCAACGTCGGAGCGGTGATCGTGTCCAGGAGGTCCACGACTTCGCGGGTGTCCTCGAAGCTGACGGCTGCCACCTGATCGATCCAACGCTGCTGCCCGGCTGCTCCGGCCCAGGGGGAGAGGTAGGCGTTCGCGACGTCGGTGGACATCGGATGGTGCGTGGCGGTGCGAAAGCGTGCGGCGATGAGGTCGCCGAAGATGTCGGAGGGCATGGTGCGGTACACGTCCGCGTGCCGTTGCTGGTGTTCGGTGAACGGCGTGTTCCAGGGGCCGAGGACCGCTGCGTCCAGCAACGCGATCCGATGGACCGGCAGTTGCTCGACCAGATGGGCTCGCAGCACGATCCCCCCGCCGATGTCATGTCCCACCAGGCTCGGCGAATCGAGGCCCCAGTGTTCGGTGAGCTCGACCAGCGTGCGAGCCTGCCGCGCGATCGAGGGCTCGACGCCCGGATCAGGCCGGGAATCACCGAAGCCGAGCAGGTCCCAGACGTGGACGGTGTACTCGCGGGCCAGCAGCGGGACGACCTCGCGCCACAGGTAGGACCAGGCGGGAGTGCCGTGGACAAGAACCACGGGCGGCCCTTCCCCGAAGACGCCCGCGGCGACCTCACCACCTGACACACGGACCCGGTCGGCCAACCTCCACGCGGACTTCGCGTGCGCCGTCATGGCAACCACTCCCAAGCTAAGGGGTAAACTTAACTTTCTCCGATTACCGTAGCATGGAGTAAGGCTTGAATATCGATTTCTCCGATTACGCACGAGGTGCGGGGGTGGCCACCGACCTGGTCAACACCTCGCCCGCGGTCCGCAGTTCGGGCGAGGTCCTCGCCACCCCGGACGCCCTGGCCCAGTTCCTCACCGAGCGCAACATCCGCCCGGACGCGATGGCGCACGGCCGTCGGCTCACCGAAGAGGACCTCGGCCACGTGCGCATCCTCCGCCAGGAAGTCCGCACCATCCTGGAGGCCGCCACCGAGGAAGCGGTCGTCGACGCCGCCACGGCGCTGGTCGCCCGGGCGGGCATCGGCCCGACCCTGCACCGGGACACCCACGGCCGGTGGCAGTGGTACCTCGCGACCTCCTCGAACGCCTCACTGGCCGACGAGCTGGGCGTCCTCATGGGCACGGGGCTGCTCGGCGCCCTGCGGACCCTGAGCCACGACCGGTTCCGGCACTGCACCGCCCCGGCGTGCAACGGGATGTTCGTCGACACCAGCAAGGCCGGACGACGCCGCTACTGCATGCCCGACCTCTGCGGGAACCGCCGAAACGTCGCCAACTACCGCGCCCGCAAGCTGACAGACGCAGAAGGCGCCCCGCCGGACTCCTGACAGCCTGCCCCGGGCTTCCCGGGGCAGGAAGCCCCTTCCGGCCTAGGACGCAACCGCCGCCAGGACCACGAAGATCAGGAGGATCACCAGGGTCTCCCAGCGCATGGCCCTGCGCAGCAGGGACAGTTGGTCCGTGCCGGAGGGCCCGCCACGCCGCAGAGGGCTGCCGGAGGACGCCCCGCTGTCGCTGTCACCACTGCCGTTGTCACCGCTGTCGCTCACGTCGTGGTCCCGCCCTCTCGCCTTCGGTACGTGTCCCCCCACCCAACACTCCTCCCCGCGGGGCGCCCCGTCCGCCCCGGCGCATGCCCGAATGGCCCCCGGCGATGACCGCTTCCCGACCGAACTGGGCGTCGAACGGACCCCCTTCACCCGGTCGTCGCGATCCGACAGGCCCGTGACCGGCCCGGACACGAGGGCGTGCACGACAGCGGAGATCTCCGGGCCGCCCGTGCACCGCGTTCGGATGACCGAAGCCGCTCCGGTCGATCTTCGCTCTCGCCCCGCTGTGCCATTCTCGTGCCCGGCCGTCCCAACTCCCCCGACGGAACGGCCCGGTGCGCCCTGCTCACCGCCCCGTGGCCGCAGGCGGGGCGCGCCGTCGGTCGGTGCGTCCACCGGCCGAACGGGCGCGGCAGCTCGGGCAGCGCCGGACGGACCCGAAGTGCGGAACCACGCGGCGAAACCCCGCACGGCGCGGGGCAGGCGCCGGACCGACACGATGAAGGAACCCCACACATGGCCGCTCCTCCTCCCCCGTTGACCCCCGCACAGCGCGCCAGGTCCCTGCAGAGGGCGGCGGAGGTCCGCCGCGAGCGGAGCCGGATGCTGGCCGACCTGACAGCCGGCCGTATCACCCTGCGGGACGTCCTGGAGCGCAGGGACGAAATGGTCGGAAGGACGCTGGTGCGGCGGCTGGTGGAATGCCGGCCCGGCGTCGGCAAGGTCCGGGCCGCGCGCTACCTCGAGGAGCTCGGCATTGCCGGGAGTCGCCGCGTGAGAGGGCTGGGGCCCCGCCAGCGCGCCCGGCTGCTGGAGCTGTTCCCGCCCACCGGCCCGGAACCCACGGCGCCGGGCACGCCGAAACCCGCGCCCTGAGGGACGCGGTGGGTGTGACACTCGCCCTGAGCCCCCGGGCGTGAGGACACTCTCAGCCGTAGGCGCAGCTCGCCCCCGCCGCACCGCCGCAGGTCACCGTGCGGCGGCTCGTTGCACCCGCATCGGGGAGGGAGGCCGTCCGGCCTCCCTCCCCGATCTCTCCGGTGGTACCCGAAGGCGGCGCAGGTCGTGGCCTATCGGGCCCGCGTCTCTCTGCTTCCGGTGCACAGCGCCCAGATGATGAAGGCGTTCACGGCGATGAGCGCCACGGCCCAGAACGGGTAGTACGGAGCCCAGAGGAAGTTCGCGATCATTCCCAGCCCCGCGAGGGTGACGCCGACGACCCGGGCCCAGAACGCCCCGGTGAAGAGTGCGATGCCGGCCAGCGCGATCACGATGCCGAGAATGAGGTGCACCCAGCCCCAGCCCGTCACGTTGAACGCGAAGGTGTAGTCATTCGTCGCGACGAAGACATTGTCCTTGGCTATGGCGGAGACGCCCTCCAGGATCGCCATGGCCCCACCGAAGATCATCAGGGTGCCGGCGAAGGCGGTCCAGCCGGAAATCGCGGTACTCGAGGAACGGCGGGCGGCACCTGTGTGCCCGTGCCCGGTTCCGACATGAGTGACCATGTCTAGCTCCTTCGATGCGGATGCCGCGTCACTGACCTGCGCGCTTTCGTCAGCAACCTTGGACTCACTGTGACACCGCCGCGCACCGCCGTCCTTGGGTCGTTCGGCCCTGGGAACGGTCCGTATGGCACCTGGGGCGGGCACCGCGCGTCGATCCGGGGTCCGGCACCCGCCCGATACGTGCGTACCGACGTTTCCGCTGTTCAGCGCGATGTGCGGGGCTGCAGTACCGCGTTGTCGTCCGTGGCGGCAGCAGCTCCGTGGTGCGCCCGGGGGCACGTCGCCTTACGGCAGTCCCGGCGGGAGGGGTGTCGCACGTGTCCGTACGGCACCCCTCCCGGTCGGGATCCCTGGAGGGGTGGGCAGTCAGCCCTGGTCAGCGGTGCCCGGCGCGGAGGCGGGTGTGAGCCGCAGCGTCAGGTCCTGGGGCCCGCGGGTGAAGACGCCGGCCTCCGCCGGCGCGGTGCCGCCCGCGAAGTCCATGCCGGGGAAGGCGTCGAGCAGCTGGTTGACGCCGACCTCCACCTCGGTCCTGGCGAGCAGCGCGCCGACGCAGAAGTGCCGGCCGAGGGCGAAGGCAAGGTGGTCGGCGGCAGCACTGAAGGCGTTGGCCGCGGTGAGGTCGGTGCGGAAGATGTCGAACTCATCGGGCCTGGCGTAGCGCCGTTCGTCGCGGTTGGCGGCGCCGATGAGGCAGGTGACGGTGGAGCCTGCCGGGACGGTCCCGCCGCTGACGGTGACGTCCGCCGCGGGCTGCCGCATGATCATCTGCACCGGCGGGCTGTACCGCAGCGTCTCGGCGAAGGCCACCGGTACCAGCGTGCGGTCGGCCCGTACCGCGGCGAACTGATCGGGATGGCTCAGCAGGTTGCGGAAGGTGCCGGCGATGGCCTTGTCCGTGGTCTCGCCGCCGGCGGCGAGCAGCAGGCTGACGAACGAGGTGATGTCCTGGTCGCTCATGCGGGTGCCGTCGATCTCGGCGGTGCACAGCACGGACAGCAGGTCGTCCCCGGGCGCGGCCCGCCGCTCGCGCAGGACCGGGCGCAGATACGCGGCCAGCTCCTCTCCGGCGCGCCGGCCGGCGGCCGCGACGGCGGGGTCCTGCGCGAGGTTCGCCAGGAACCCGACGACCGCCACGTACCAGCCGTGGAAGCGGTCGTGGTCGGCCCGGTCGAGGCCCAGCATGTCGACGATGACGTTGACCGGGAAGCGGGTGGCGAACTGCGCGACGAGATCGGCCTCCTCGGCGCCCCGGAACGCATCGATCAGCTCGCGCGCGTTGCGCTCGATCACCGGCAGGAACCGCTCCTGCAGCTCCCGGCCCCGGAAGGCCGGCGCCACCAGGGCACGGCGAACGGAGTGTTCGCGCCCGCTCATCTGCGGGAGGGTGCGGCCACCGTGCGCCGGTTCGAGCTGCCAGGCGTAGTTGTCGGTGGTGAACACCGGTTCACGGAAAGCGCGTTGGACGTCCTCGTAGCGGGAGAGGAGATAGCTGTCGGTGCCCTTGTCGTGTAAGAGCGGGTAGTGCTCCCGCAGTACGCGGTACGCCGGGTAGGGGTCCGCCGCGAACTCCGCGGAGAGGATGTCTGGCGGCTGCGGAAGAGTGGTCACGGCATGTCCTTCTTCCCTGAGCGGATTCCCTGTGCGGAGCCCCGGGCCCCCTCGGGAACCGTCGGGAAGCGTCTCGGGGTCCGGTCGGGAGCTGTTCGTGAGCGGGATTCCGATCGCGCGGGCGGAGGTGGGTGTCGGGAGAGGGCCCGCCGGCCAACGGGGCTGCCGCACGGCTTGTCGGCCGTCGGCAGCTGATGGCTGACGCCTGCTTCGGGCAAGTGCCGCCTGACGATGCACCTCGAAGTTAGGGCATGGGCAGGGACTGGTCCAGAGCGCCTGCAACCCGCCGATGCCGGCCCGGTTCTGCCGCCCCGCGGGCTCGTTCCAGGGCCCGCGCAGCGGTCTCCCCCGGGCCGGAAAAGCCGGTGGGATCCGCGGCGGCCGTCACGCCGGCCACCAACGGGGGACAGAGGCCGGAGCGCCGGTCTGCGAATCGGATCGCCGCAGGCTCGGCTCCGGTGTCCCCTGCCGCTCTCGACGTGGGCCACCCGTCCGCGCGCACGGCCTACCACTCGGCCAGGGAGCCGTCGTCCCGCCGCCACACGGGGTTCCGCCAGCGGTGGCCGGTCCGCGCCGCCTTCTCCACGGCCTTCTCGTCGATCTCGATGCCCAGTCCGGGGCCGGTCGGCAGTGCCACATGCCCGTCCTCGTACCGGAAGACCGACCGATCGGCGAGGTAGTCGAGCAGATCGGACCCCTTGTTGTAGTGGATGCCCAGGCTCTGCTCCTGGATCAGGAGGTTCGGCGTCGCGAAGCCCACCTGGAGTGAGGCGGCGAGCGCGATCGGTCCCAGCGGGCAGTGCGGCGCGAGCGCGACGTCGTAGGCCTCGGCCATGGCGGCGATGCGCCGCACCTCGGAGATGCCCCCCGCGTGGGACAGGTCCGGCTGTGCGACGGCGATGCCCTGCTGGAGCACCCGCTTGAAGTCCCAGCGGGAGTAGAGCCGTTCACCGGTCGCGATCGGGATGCTGGTGCAGCGCACGATCTCGCCGAGGTGGTCGCTCATCTCCGGGACGAGCGGTTCCTCGACGAAGAACGGAAGATACGGCTCCAGCAGCGGAAGGACCCGGCGGGCCATGGCACCGCTGAGCCTGCCGTGGAAGTCCACCGCGATGTCGAAGCGGTCCCCGACCGCCTCGCGGACGTGTTGTACCCGCTCCACGATGCCGCGGACGGCCTCCGGGGTGTCGATCGGGCGCAGCTGCGCCGAGGCATTCATCTTGATCGCCGTGAACCCCTGCTCCTTGCGGTCGAGGGCCGCTTCGGCGACGTCGTCCGGACGGTCTCCGCCGATCCAGCTGTAGACGCGTGCCCGGTCGCGGACGTTGCCGCCCAGCAGCTGCCACACGGGCACGCCCAGGGCCTTGCCGGCGATGTCCCACAGCGCCTGGTCGATGCCCGCGACGGCGCTGGAGAGCACGGGGCCGCCGCGGTAGAACCCGCCCTTGGTGAGCACCTGCCAGTGATCCTCGATGCGCATCGGGTCCTTGCCGACGAGATGGTCGGCAAGCTCGTCCACCGCAGCGGCGACGGTGTGCGCCCTCCCTTCGACCACGGGCTCGCCCCAGCCGGTGATCCCCTCGTCGGTGTCGACGCGCAGGAAGCACCAGCGGGGGGCGACCAGGTAGGTGCGCAGGGATGTGATCTTCACTCGGACTCCTTCTTCACGGGCCGGCCGTCCACGGCAGGGTTCGCTGCGGTGATGTATGTGGCGTCGTCCGAGGCCGGAAACGCGACGCGGACCGCATTTCCCGGAGGGGGAAGGATCCAGGGGCCCGACTGCCGGCCGCTCATGGCGATCGCGCGCACACCTGCCCGCCGAAGTGTGGTGTCCCACCACATGTGCCGGTGACCAGCGCATTCCTACGGTGTGGCGACACGTGTACCGTCCCCGACCCGACCCGCACCGGAAGTGGTGACCATGGCTGCCTCGGCATCCGCTCCCCCAGCCCCCGCCTCGCTCAAGCGCATCGTCGCCGCGAGCCTCATCGGCACGACCGTCGAGTGGTACGACTTCTTCCTCTACGGATCCGCCGCCGCACTCGTCTTCAACAAGCTGTTCTTTCCCGGGTCCGATCCGCTGGTCGGCACGCTGCTCTCCTTCCTGACGTATGCGGTCGGCTTCGCCGCGCGGCCCATCGGCGCCCTGGTCTTCGGACACTTCGGCGACCGGCTCGGCCGCAAGAAGCTGCTGGTACTGAGCCTGCTGATGATGGGCGGCGCGACCTTCGCGATCGGGCTGCTGCCGACGCATTCCACGATCGGCTCGGCGGCGCCGGTGCTGCTGACGGTGCTGCGGCTGGTGCAGGGGTTCGCGCTGGGCGGCGAGTGGGGCGGCGCGGTGCTGCTGGTGTCCGAGCACGGCGATGCCCGGCGGCGCGGCTTCTGGGCCTCCTGGCCGCAGACCGGCGCCCCCGCCGGCCAGTTGCTGGCCACCGGCGTGCTGTCGGCGCTGACGGCGCTGCTGTCGGACGGGCAGTTCCTCTCCTGGGGCTGGCGGGTGCCGTTCCTGCTCTCCGGCGTGCTGGTGATCGTCGGGCTGTGGATCCGGCTTTCGGTCGATGAATCACCGGTGTTCCGGGCGGCGTTGGCGAGTGCGGCGGCCCGTCGGGCGGAGGGCGGCCCGGTGGAGAAGATGCCCCTGGTCGCGGTCCTGAAGCACCACTGGCGCGATGTGCTGATCGCGATGGGCGCCCGGATGGCGGAGAACATCTCGTACTACGTCATCACGGCCTTCGTGCTGGTCTACGCGACCTCACACACCGGTCTTTCCCAACAGACCGCCCTGAACGCCGTGTTGATCGCCTCCGCCCTGCACTTCGCGGTCATTCCCGCCTGGGGCGCCCTGTCGGACCGCGTCGGGCGACGCCCCGTGTATCTGCTGGGCGCGGCCGGGGTCGCGGTGTGGGCGTTCCCGTTCTTCGCGCTCGTGGACTCCGCCGACTTCGGGCTGCTGCTGCTCGCGGTGAGCGTGGGGCTGGTCTTCCACGGCGCGATGTACGCGCCGCAGGCGGCGTTCTTCGCGGAGATGTTCGCGACCCGGATGCGGTACTCGGGTGCGTCGATCGGCGCCCAGTTCTCCTCGGTCGCGGCCGGCGCGCCCGCCCCGCTCATCGCGACGGCGCTGCTCGCCGACTTCGACAGCCCGACGCCGATCGCCCTGTACGTCATCGCCGCGGCGGTGCTCACACTGCTCGCGGTGGGGGTGGCGAAGGAGACCCGCAGCCGGGATCTCGGGGCGGTCGAGGCCGGCGGGGCGGGCGACGCGGCCGGGGTGGTGAAGACCGTCGCGAAGTGACGGCGGCCTTCGGGAGCCCGTCGTGAGGTGACGGCGGCCTTCACAAGCACGTCATGAGGTGGCGGTCTCCAGGAGTCGCGCGCCACCGGCAACGACGAGACAGCGCCGCGTATCCCGGCAGGCCCGTACGGGCGGGCCGGGATACGCGGCGTTCGTGCGGCGGGGCGCCACGGTCCCGGCCGGGCTCCGCGCGAGCGGGCGGCGGGGCCTGGCGCCCCTGGGGTCAGGAGTCGTCGCGGTCCTTCAGCGAGTCCTTCATCCCGGCGGCCTTCTCCTTCGGGTTGGACATCGCGTCCTTGGCCTTGGCCTTGGCCTGGTCGGCGCGGCCCTCGGTCGCCATCCGGTCGTTGCCGGTCATCTTGCCGGCGGCCTCCTTGGCCTTGCCCTTCATCTTCTTCATGCCGCTGTCTTCACCCATGACGAACTCCTTTGTTCGGTGGGAAGGAGTGGGAAGTTCCGGCACCACGCTGCCGCAGGTCGGTGCGGTTCGCACCTGGAGGGGGCCATCGGTACGCACCCGCGGCGCGCCGTACGCCGGATGGCGCCCTCACCCCTCCGGATGCCGCGCGACGGCGGACGAGAGCTGGTGGAGCCGCAGGGCCAGTTGGATCTCCAGCGCACGGGCGGGCGACTGCCAGTCGGGGCCGAGGAGACGGCCTATCCGCTCCAGGCGCTGGGCGACGGTGTTCACATGGACGTGCAAGGCGTCCTTGGTGCGGGCCGGGCTCATTCCGCCGGCGAAGTACGCGCCCAGGGTGCGCAGCAGGTCCGTGCCACGGCGTTCGTCGTAGTCCGCCACCTCGCCGAGAGTGCGGTGCACGAAGCCGTCCACGTCGCGGGTGTCGGCGAGCAGCAGGCCGAGGAACCCGAAGTCGGCGGCGGCCGCACCCTCGCCGTCCCGGCCCAGCACGCGCAGCGCCTCCCGGCAGCGCCTGGCTTCCGCGTACGCGTCCGCGACCGCCGCGGGCCTGGCCGCCGGGGCCGGGACGGGCTCCGACGCGCCGACCGAGACGGGGACGTGCAGGGCGGCGCCGAGCCGCCCGGCGACCTCGCGGGCGGCCCGCGCCGGATCGCCGTCGTCTCCCAGCGGCAGCAGCAGCACGGCGCCGCCGTCCCGTACGGCGGCGAGCCCGTGGCGGGTGGCGGCGAGATGCGAGGCCGCCGACCACAGCCGCTGCCGGTCGGCACCGCCGGGGTGGGCCACCGCTTCGTATCCGTACGGCTCGGCGGACGGGTCGGCGGCGAGCGGCGCTCCGGCCGGGGCGTCGGCCGGTGCCTCGCCCGTCTCGTGCGGGCGGATTCCGTGCGGTGTGCGCGGCGGTGGGCAGGAGCGGCCGGAAGTGGCCGTTCCTGGTGCTGCGCCCAGGGGCGCAGGGGCGGGTGAGCCCGGCCGGCTTCCGTCCTGTGACGTGGTTTCGTAACTCTCGATGCGCGCCGCGAGGACGACGTGCGGCGCGTCGAGGTTCGCGCCCACCCTGGCGGCGCGCTCGCGCAGCAGGCGCGGGTCGCGGTCGGGCGCGTCGAGGAGATCGTCCAGCAGTTCGCCCCTGACCCGCTGCTCGGCCTCGCCCGCACTCCGCCGGGCGAGCAGCAGCAGGGACGTCACCATCGCGGCGCGCTCCAGGGTCCGCTGGTCGACGGGGTCCAGTTCCGGGTGCCCGCGCAGGACGAGGGCGCCGAGGACCTCGCCACCGGCCCACACCGCCGCGACCCAGTCGGCGCCGTCCCGCACGGCGTGGCCGTCGGCGCGGGAGCGGTCCAGCGCCTCACCGGGCGCGCGCTCGGGGTCGGTGAACTCCACCTCGCCGCGGAGTACCTCGGCGACCGCGGCAGCCACGTCCTGCACTCCGCCGCCGCGCAGCACCAGCTCGGTCAGCCGGTCGTGGATGTCGGAGGCCCGCTCGATGACCGCGCTGCGGTCGCGGATGATCGCGGTCGCGTCCTCCAGTTCGGTGAGCGTCTTGCGGGTCTCGGCGAGCAGGTTGGCGGTATCGATGGCGACGGCGGCGTGGGCCGCGTGGGCGGCGAGCAGGGCGATCTGGCCGCGCTCGAAGACCCGTTCGCGCCGGTCGGCGGCGAACAGCACACCGATGACACCGCTGCCGAGCATCAGCGGTACGCCGAGGATCGCCACCAGTCCCTCGTCCTGGACACCCGAGTCGATGGGTCCGGTGTGCCGGAAGCGTTCATCGTGGAAATAGCTGTCGGTGACGTACGGGCGGGCGGTCTGCGCGACCAGCCCGCCGAGCCCCTCGCCCATGCCGAGCCGCAGCTGCTGGAACCGGGCGGAGACGGAGCCGTCGGTGACACGCATGTAGGTGTCGCCCGCCGCGGGGTCGTTGAGCGTCAGATAGGCGACCTCGGTGCCCAGGAGGGAGCGGGCCCGGCGCACGATCGCCCGCAGCACCGCGTCGAGGTCGCGCAGCCCCGCGAGGTCATGGGCGGTCGCGTAGAGCGCGGACAGCTCCGCCTCACGCCTGCGACGGCCCTCCATCTCGGTCCGCACCCGCAGCGCCAGCAGTTTGGCCCGCTCCAGGGCGGCGAGCCGCTCGGTGGTCGCCCCCTCGGCGCGGGCACGCAGCACCGCGCGCTCGTACTCCTCCGCCGAGGCGCCGGTGGCCAGCAGGCCGAGGAAGGGCGTCTCTGCGGGGTCGTCCGGGGCGGCCGGGACCTCGACGGGGCGCCCGGACGGGGGACCGGGCTCGGGAATCGGCTGTTCGGTGGACATGGTCACAGGGATACCTCCGGTCCATCGTGGCGCGCCAGCCTCCGCCGCCCCTTCCGTTCAGCAGGTGCGTCGCGACCCGCCCCTGTCCGGACGCCTCCCGATCCGTGCAGGCCCGCCGCGGGAGGGCGTGCCTCAGTGCGCGGCCCAGCCGCCGTCCAGCAGCAGCGAGGTACCCGTGACGAAGGACGCCTGCGGGGTGCAGAGATAGGCGACGGCCTCGGCGACCTCGGCCGGTTCGACCAGCCGCTTGAGGGCCGAGTCGGCGAGCAGGATGTCGGACAGTACGCGCTCCTCGGGGATGCCGTGCGCGGCGGCCTGGTCGGCGATCTGCCGCTCGACCAGGGGTGTACGGACATAGCCGGGGTTGACGCAGTTGGAGGTCACGCCGTGCGGGGCGCCTTCCAGCGCGGCGGTCTTGGAGAGGCCCTCCAGGCCGTGCTTGGCGGCGACGTACGCGGACTTGAAGGGCGAGGCGCGGATGCCGTGCACGGACGAGATGTTGACGATCCGGCCCCAGCCGCGCTCGTACATGTGCGGCAGCGCTCCGCGCAGCAGCCGGAAGGGCGCCTCCAGCATGACGGTCAGCACCTCGTGGAAGACCTCGGGCGGGAACTCCTCGATCGGGCGGACGAGCTGGATCCCCGCGTTGTTGACCAGCAGATCGCTGCCCGCGGCCGCCCGCTCTGCGGCGTCAAGATCGGCGAGGTCCAGCGGGTGGGCCTCGATGCTGCCGGGGCTGCCGGCGGGGAGGGCGTCCGCGAGGCCGGCGAGCCCCGCAACGTCGCGGTCCACGGCCCGTACGGTGGCGCCGGCCGCCGCCAGCCGCAGGGCGCAGGCGCGCCCGATGCCACTGGCGGCGCCGGTGACGAGGGCGGTGAGGCCGTCGAGGTCGAGGGATACCTGGCCTGAGGTGCCGATCACGGTCATGACCGCACCCTAGGCAGCCGCCTCCGCCACACCGATGTGCCACCGCCCCATACTTCGTGAGCCGGGTGTGGCGTGCGCGCACCCCTGTCGTGGACGGTGGGGCGTCGGCCGGTGTCCGCACACCCTGTGTCCTGCCGCCGCATCTTCTCGACGCCACTCGTGTCGCTCGGTCACCCGATCGGCCGTCCCGGATCGCCGAGCACCCCGCGGCCTCCTAGCGTCAGACGACGCAGCGCGCCGCCTGCGACCGCCGCCACGAGGGAGTTCGATCATGCGTAGGCTCATCGCCGTGCCGACCGTACTGCTCGCCCTCGCCGCCGCCGGATGCGGGGCCGGTGACGACGCGGACGCCACGACCTCCGCCACGACGTCGTCGGGCACGGGCGCCGGGCCCGACGAGGGCGACCCCCCGGACCCGGGTGACTCGCCGGCTCCCGACTCGTCCCCCGTTCCCGGGCAGCCGGTCAGCTGCGGGGAGATCCCCGACGCGCTGGGCAAGGCGCGCAATGTCGCCCTGTTCGCTGACCCCGGTGCCGGCGGCACGGTGGGCTGCGAGGAGGCCCACGACGTGATGGCCGAGTTCTTTCTGCGGGCGCCGCAGGCAGGCGGTGGCAGCGAGGGGACGCTGGCGGTGCGGGGTTGGTTCTGCCAGTACGAGAGCGGCCCCACCGGCACCTGGGTCACCAGTTGCCGCAAGGACACCCTGGAGATGCACACGGAGGAGCCGTCCGGCCAGACGCCGGCGCCCGACCCGACGGAGGAACCCGGGGAACCCGGGGAACCCGGGGAGAGCCCGGAGGAGTCCCAGCTGCCGCCGATCCCGGAGGACCCCGGCGATCCACTGGACGAGCCGTCGAACGAGGAGCTGTAGCCGGCGAGCGTGTCCTACGCGTCCGCTTCCGACATGCCCCGGAACCACGTCGGCCCGGCCTCCACCGCCCGCTTGATGCGGATCAGCGCGTAGTCCTCCAAGGCAGGCAGGGCGTCCAGGTCGAACCAGCCCACTTCCAGCGACTCGTCGTCGTTGACCACGGCCTCGCCGCCGGTCGCGCGGCAGCGCAGGGTGACGTCCATGAACTGGCAGACGTCCCCGTTGGGGTAACGAGTCGGCGGCATGGTCTCCACGAGGACGACCCGCTCGGGGACGACCCGTACCGCGGTCTCCTCGTACACCTCGCGCACCGCGGTCTCGGCGGGCTGCTCCCCGGGCTCGGGGATGCCGCCGATCACCGACCAGCCGCCGGTGTCCACCCGCTTGCCCAGCAGAACCCGGCCCTCGTCGTCGAAGACGACCGCGCTGACCCCGGGCAGCCACAGGAGCTGACGGCCGACGGACGTGCGGAGGTCACGGATGAATTCGGGTGTCGCCATGCGTTGAACCCTAAAGGAAAGCGTCCCCGTTTCCGCTGCGCGCGTGGGGTGGCAGGGCCCGCTCCGACGCTCAGGCGCCCGCCGGAGTGCCGTTGCGCCGCACGCTCAGCCTGCCGCGGATGTAGCGGACGGCGGCCTCGGCGTTGTCGACGGTGACGGTGAAGGTGCGGCCGTCGTGGAGTTGGAGCACCAGGGCCTCACCACGCCGGACGACGACGGCCGTGCCCTGCTCGGGGCGCCAGCGGTAGCCCCAGCCGCCCCAGTGCCGCGGGGTGACCTGTGGGGCGTAGTCGGCTCCGACGACGTCGTCGAGCGGGATGCGGCGCCGCGGTACCCCTATATGGCCGCAGCGAACTTCCAGGGCGTCCTCGTCGACGCGTACCGCTACATGGACGAAGGCGATCGTGCCGAAGAGCACCAGCAGACCGGCCGCGACGCAGCCGACCACGGACATCACCAGGGGCGCGAGGCCCGACGTCCAGGAGCTGTCGACGGCGAGTTCGACGCCGAGGGCCATGCAGGCCGCGCCCACACCGGCGAGCAGCCACTGCACACGGTTGGTGGCGCCGCCGTGCCAGACCTCGGGAAGTTCCGCGTGGGCGCCGCCTCCGCCGGGGGGCAGGCCGTCGCCTACGGTGCTGTCGTCCTGATCGGGGGCTGCTGCCCCCTCCGGGGGGTGGTCCCTCATGGAACGCAGCGTACGCGTCTTTGCACAGCACGGCACCGTGGTGCGGCGTGCCCGCGCGGCCCGAGATCCCGGGGCGCGGACATCATGGCTGACGTCAGCCGCGGAGGACCGTCGCGGCCTCGCCAGGACCGGCCTCGGCGCTCTCCGCCAGCAGCCGCCCCTCCGCGTAGGCGAGCGCCGCGGCGGGCATCCCGCCCGGGCGGCCGCTGAGGAGCACGCTCACGCTGCCGGTCGGAGCGGCCGCGGGCGCGGGCTCGGCCCCGATGCGGCGCAGGGCCTGGGCGGCGACGGCCTCCGCGGAACCGTGCAGGACGAGGGCGGGGGCGCCGGGCTGTTGCAGGGCGGCCCTGATGCGCTCGGCGACCAGCTCGTAGTGGGTGCAGCCCAGGACGACGGCCTTGACGTCCCGCGGGGTGAGGTGTGCGGCGGCGGCGATGGCGGCGTCGATCGCCCTGCCGTCCGCCTCCTCCACGGCGTCGGCGAGTCCGGGACAGGGCACGCCCGTGACGTCCACGCCGTGGGCGAACCGCTCCACGAGGTCCCGCTGGTAGGGGCTGCCGGTGGTGGCCGGGGTGGCCCAGATGGCGACCGGGCCGCCACCGGCCGCCGCGGGCTTGATGGCCGGCACGGTGCCGATGACCGGCACGACGGGCTCCAGCTCGGCGCGGAGCACCGGCAGGGCGTGCACGGAGGCGGTGTTGCAGGCGACGATCAGGGCGTCGGGGTGGTGTGTGGCGGCTGCGCGGGCGACCGCAAGCGCACGCGCCGCGACATCGTCGGAGGTGCGCGGGCCCCAGGGCAGGCCGTCGGGGTCGGAGGAGAGGACCAGATCGGCGTCCGGCCGCAGTCGCCGCACGGCGGCGGCCGCCGCGAGCAGCCCGGTCCCGGAGTCCATGAGCGCGATCTTCACGCGGACACTTTACTCAGGACGGCGCCCGACTTGTCATACCGGCCCCGTCCGCGGTCCCCGGGGCGGCCGCTGTGTGCGGCGGCCGGAACACCCGCGGGGCACCTCCCACGGACGCGTGCCGCCCGGTCCGGGACACCCCGTCGA
Organism: Streptomyces sp. NPDC048248; assembly: GCF_043201875.1. Classification (NCBI taxonomy): domain Bacteria; kingdom Bacillati; phylum Actinomycetota; class Actinomycetes; order Kitasatosporales; family Streptomycetaceae; genus Streptomyces; species Streptomyces sp. NPDC048248. The sequence continues at coordinate 59,733 of NZ_JBICZL010000014.1, read as the reverse complement.
TGACCGCCGCGCGGCGGTTCCGGTGCGGCAGACTGCGGCCGTGGGAGCGATGGAGTGGATCGGTGCGGGGTCACTGCTGGCCTGGGCGTGGCTGCTGCTGGGACAGGGCTTCTTCTGGCGAACGGACCAGCGGCTTCCGGCGCGCCGGGACCCGGCGCGCTGGCCTTCGGTCGCGGTGGTGGTGCCCGCGCGGGACGAGGCCGAGGTGCTGCCGGACAGCCTGCCGTCGCTGCTGGCACAGAAGTACCCGGGACGGGCCGAGGTGTTCCTGGTCGACGACGGCAGTACCGACGGGACGGGCACGGTGGCCCGCGCGCTGGCGGCGGAGCGGGGCGGGCTCGCGCTGACCGTCTGCTCCCCCGGTGAGCCGGAGCCGGGCTGGACGGGCAAGCTGTGGGCCGTACGGCACGGCATCGCGCAGGCGCGGGAGCGGCTCGCGCCGGAGTATCTGCTGCTGACCGACGCGGACATCGCCCACGAACCGGACAGCTTGCGGGAGTTGGTGGCTGCGGCGCGGTCGGCGGACCTGGATCTGGTCTCGCAGATGGCCCGGCTGCGGGTCGTGACGTTCTGGGAGCGTCTGATCGTGCCGGCCTTCGTGTACTTCTTCGGGCAGCTCTACCCCTTCCGCTGGGTCAACCGCCCGGGGGCACGGACCGCGGCGGCCGCGGGCGGCTGTGTGCTGCTGCGGCGGGAGGCGGCGGAGCGGGCGGGCATCCCGGAGACGATCCGGCATGCGGTGATCGACGATGTGACGCTGGCCCGCGCGGTCCAGCGCTCCGGGGGCACGATCTGGCTGGGCCTCGCGGACCGGGTGACGAGCGTGCGACCGTATCCCCGGCTGGCCGAGCTGTGGCGGATGGTCGCGCGCAGCGCCTACGCCCAGCTGTTGCACCAGCCGCTGCTGCTGGTGGGGACCGTCGCGGGCCTCGCGCTGGTCTATCTCGCGCCGCCCGCGGTGCTGCTGGCCGGAGCGGCCGCCGGTGAGGCCACGGCCGCGGCACTGGGCGGCGCGGCATGGCTCGTGATGTGCGGGACGTATCTGCCGATGCTGCGCTACTACCGGCAGCCGCCGTGGACCGCGCTGCTGCTGCCGTTCACCGCGGTGCTCTATCTGCTGATGACCATGGACTCGGCCGTGCAGCACTATCGGGGACGCGGGGCGGCGTGGAAGGGCCGGACGTACGGAGCGCCGTCCTGACCGCGCCTCCCGGGAGGCGCGGCCGCGATGTCCGCCTGCGGGCCGCGCGACGGCGGCGTCACTTGCGGGCCGGTGACCAGTCCAGGCCCCACCCGTAGGCCTGGTCGACGGTGCGCTGCGGGCTGATGCCGGGCTGGGGCACGAGGAACCGGGACTCGCGCTGGACGACGAGTTCGCTGCCGGTGTGCGTGATCAGAGCCAGGGCGCAGACGTTGGAGGGGACCGTGCAGGTGTCGAGGGCGAAGTCGACGGGGGCGCCGTGCTGCGGCTGGAGAGTGACGGTCGCGTCCAGCCCCTCGAAGCTGCGGGCACCGGCGTAGACGGTGACGAAGATCAGGATGCGCTTGATGCGGGCCTGGTGGTCGAGGTTGATGGTGAGGTTCTCGCCCGCCTGGACGGCGCCGGTGCGGTCGTCGCCGTCCAGCTGGATGAACGGCGGGGCGTGCAGCGAGCCGAAGTTGTTGCCGATCGGGTGCACCACGCCGGCGCTGCCGTCGGTGAGTTCGTACAGCGCGCACAGGTCGAGGTCGAGCCGGCCGGACTGGGGCAGCAGCGCGCCGCGGGCGCCCATCGCCTCCATCGCCTTGCGGCCGAGCTTCTTGCCGAGGCTCTTGGCGGCCTTGCCGCCGCTCCAGTTGAGGTTCACCCGCATCGCGCCGGAGGTACCGCCCTGCTTCGTCAACGAGACGGCCGGGGCATCCTTCGTGAGGGTGACTTTTGTCAGACGAACGGGAGTGGGAGCGGGGGGCGGCACCGGCTGACCGGGCGGCGGGGGAATTGACGCCGCGGGTTGACCGGTCGGCAACGGTGCCACGGCGGGCACGGGCGGAGGCGCCATCGGCTGCGCGGGAGGTGCAGGCGCGGACGGCGGGGCGGACGGCACCTGCCCGGACGGCGCGGCGCTCGGCGGGCCGGCAGCGGGGGCCCGGTTCGCGGCCGGCTCCTCCTCGACGCTGATGCCGAAGTCGGTGGCGAGGCCGGCGAGCCCGGTGTCGTAGCCCTGTCCGACGGCGCGGAACTTCCAGGCGCCCTGCCGCCGGTAGAGCTCGCCGAGCACGAAGGCCGTCTCGGCGGTGGCGTCCTGGCTGTCGAAGCGGGCGATCTCGGAGCCGCTCGCCGCGTCCAGCACCCGGATGTACAGCCCGGGGACCCTTCCGAAGGTGCCGCCGTCGCAGGAGGCGGCGAGCACGACCTTCTCGACACCGCCCTCGACGGCTGCCAGGTCGACGGCGAGGCTGTCGGTCATCACGCCGCCGGCCGGCTGCTTGCCTTCGTGGCGGACGGCGCCTGAGGCGTGCACGGCCTGGTTGTAGAACACGAAGTCCCTGTCGTCGCGAACCTTTCCCGACACCAGGAGCAGCGCGGAGGCGTCCACATCCGGAATCCCCGGAGCGGCCTGCCAGCCCAGTTCCACCCGGACCGCCGGGGCCGGAACCGGAACGTTGCTGCCCTTGAGCATCGACATCGCTGCGCCCTCTCTGTCGTTCGCGGTGCCCCGTCGGTGGTGGCACCTCCAACCTACTGGGCCGACGCCCCTGCGAGTGCCCCGCGTTCACCTGCGGGAAGCGGATCCTTTACAGGATTCCTACGGTCGATCGCGACCGTTTTTCCCAAGTTCGCTCACATTGAGGAACCTGGGCCACTCGCAGCCCGTAAAACAACCCTCTTTTCAGGCTCCCCAATCGGCACATCGTGGGCTTAACTTAAGAGGCATGACCTCCCCCCGCTCTACCTACGGCGGCGGCTACTACGCTTCGCCCTCCTTCCCGGACACTCCGATCTACGACAGCCTCGTCGCGGAACGCGGTACCCCTCAGATCGCCCCGATCCGGGTATCTCCCTCCCCTTACGACACCGGCTCGTCCTACCTGCCCGCCCTTCCGTCGGCGCTGCCCGCGCTGCCCGCCGCTCCCTCGTATCCCTCGGCGGGCCAGGGCTATCAAGGCAACGGGCAGCAGGCGGCCCCGCTGCAGCAGGCTCCCGCGCCCTATATCCCGCAGCAGGCCGGCAACCGCGGCTACCAGTCCCAGCAGCCCCAGCAGTACCCCCAGCGCCCGGCCGGCACGGGCTACGAGGCGATGCGCCCGGCCGCTCCGGTCGCGCCGCGTCCCGCCGCCCCCCGCCCGGCCGCGCCGTACGACGATCCGTACGGCCGCCAGTATCCACGGGGGTACTGAACCGGCCGGTCGGCCAACTGTCCGAGGCGACTGGCAGGATGGATTCCATGCCGACGCCAGCGCTGCAATCGATCCATCTCTATCCGGTCAAATCCATTGCGGGGTCCGGTCCCGGCGAGGCGGTCGTGGAGCCGTGGGGGCTCGCCGGGGACCGACGGTGGATGGTCGTGGACACCCAGCGCAGGATGCTGTCCCAACGGCAGCAGCCGACGTTGGCGTTGGCCTCGGCCGAGGTGCTGCCGGGCGGCGCCCTCGCGCTGACAGCGCCCGGTATGGAGCCGCTGACGGTCGAGGTGCCCGAGCCCGGCGAGACGGTCGTGGTCGAGGTCTGGAGGGACAAGGTCGAGGCGGTGCCGGCCGGCCGGCAGGCAGCCGACTGGCTTCGCGCGTATCTGGGTGTCGAGGCCGAACTGGTGCATCTGGACGCACCGGACATGCGCCGCCCCATCGATCCGGAGTTCGCCCTGCCCGGCGAGACCGTGAGCTTCGCCGACGGCTATCCCCTGCTGCTCACCACCACCTCGTCGCTGAACGCTCTCAACTCCCTCATCGCGCAGGGCGACCACGCCGACGAGGGCCCGCTGCCGATGAACCGTTTCCGGCCCAATGTGGTCGTCGACGGCACCACGCCCTGGGCCGAGGACGACTGGCGGTCGGTCCGCATCGGCGAGCTGACCTTCCGGGTCGCCAAGCCCTGCTCGCGCTGTGTGGTCACCACCACCGACCAGCGCACCGCCGAGCGCGGCAAGGAACCGCTGCGCACCCTCGCCCGCCATCGCCGCTTCGGTGACCGGCTGGTCTTCGGCCAGAACCTGATCCCCCAGGGGGCGGGCACGCTCCGTGTCGGCGACCCCTTCGAAGCAGTCGCCTGACGTGGCCTGCGGGCCTTCGGCGGCGCCCCGGGGCGGGCACCGATGACGGCCGCCGGGCGCATTGCGGGCCGCCCGCACGCTGCCTAGAGTGAGCGCTCCACGCCACCTGCGGGAGGGCCGTCCGGGGGGAGACGAAAAGCCAGGTGTCGATGCCTGAGAGGGGCACCAGGAACGATCACCTCATCCCTGTCCAGCATCTGCGACCCGGGGACCACGCCTTTGTGAGCTATGGCAATGACGAAGTGCGCTGGGAGGTCGTCACGGCCTTCGTGCGGCTCGGGCTGGCCCGCGGCGAGAAGGTCCTGCTGCTCCCCTGCCCCGGCGTACCGGAGGCGGAGGTGCTGGCCCGGATCGATTTCCCCAGCCGCAGTACGGTCCCGGCCCGCGAGCGCGGCCAGTTGGTGCTGACCAGCATGCGGGAAGTGATCCAGCCGGATACGGAGTTCACCGCCGCGCGCCAGTTGAGCAGGCTGAGCGAGGAGACCGACAAGGCGACCGCCGAGGGCTGCACCGGCCTGCGTGCCTTCATCGACATGGGCTGGGTGGCCGCGCTCGGCGCGGACGTCAGCGCGATGACCCACCGCGAGACACACGCCGACCACCTGTTCACCGGTCGGCCGTACACCGAGATCTGCGCCTACGACCGCCGCCGGTTCGACCGCGCGACGGTCTGCGCCATGGAACGCGCGCATCCGCGCGCCCTGCTGGAGCGCATCGGCAGCATGCGGTCCGAGCGGGGCCCGGACGACGCGGTGCACTTCATCGGCGAGGCGGACACCGCGAACCAGGGCGCGTTCACCAGATCGTTGGAGATCGCGCTGGCCCGGACGACGCGAAGCCGGCGGCTGACCATCGATCTGACCCGGCTGCACTTCCTGTCGGTCGGCTGCGCGACCGGCCTGCTCGCCCTGGTGCGCGACGCGGCGGGGCACGACCTGGTCGAGGTGCGCTGCGACCAGGTGCAGTCCGGAATGCTGCGGCGGCTCGGGGCCGGGACGGTGCCGAGGCTGGCCGCGAAGGAGGTGTCGCGGCCGTGGTGAGTCACGAACCGGTCGGGCCGTCGCAGTCGCCGCCGGCGGACGCCGGCCGCCGGCTGCTCCAGCGCCGTTTCACCGCACGACTGCTGCCCCAGTTGCGGCTGCTGGTGGAGGAGTGTGCGGCCCGCGAGGGTCTGGGCGAGCCGCGGCGCGGCGAGTTCGTACTGGCCGTGGACGAGATCGCCGGGAACGCCGTGGAGCACGCGGGTGGTTCCGGCCGGCTGGTGCTGAGCCGGGTCGGCGATGAACTGGAGTGCCGGATCAGTGACGCGGGGCCCGGGTTCAGCGAGGCGGTGATTCCCGAGCTGCTGCCGGGTCTTGACGGGGCACCGAAGGGGCGTGGCCTGTGGCTGGCGCGCCTGGTGACGGACCGGTTCGCGGTCGCGGCGGGCACCGCGGACACGGGCCTGGGGGGCGCCGTCGTGACGGTGGCGGTGCGGCTGCCCTAGGGCGCGCCGACGATGGCCCGTCCGCCCGTCCGCCCGTCCGCCCGTCCGCCTGTAGGGCAGCGGGCGCGGGACCGCGGCATGCCATGCACCGGCGGCGGCTCGGCCCACTCGCTCCGCCTCGGCTCCGAGGCGCCTTCGCGGACCGACGGGCGATCGCGCGGCGGCAGGGTCACCCCCTCCCACCAGGCCCCGCCTCGGGTCCATCGGCCACCCGGTCCTCGTCCGCCCGGTCCCACTCGGTCGTCTCGTCGGCTCTGCGGGCGACGCGTCCTAACAAGCCCCGCACTCCCGGGTGTTCACGCGCCGGTGGCGCCGAGTCGGGGCAGGAGTACAGTGTCCGCGCTCCGGCCGGTCCGCCCCTCGCGAAGTGATGTTCCTCTCTCTTTGCGGAACTCGCGCATGGACCAGGCGCGATGAGGTATTCACGGACACGGAAGGGGGTGCAGCGATGCGAGCGATGGCAGGTATGTGGCGTTGGCGACGCAATCCGCTGCGGCGCCGGACGGATCGGATCGAGGCGTGGGTGGCGCTGACCGCCGCCCTCCTGATCACGCTCGGGGCTCCCTCCGTGGGCTGGCTCACCGGACAGGCAGCGCACGGCGCGCTCCTGGAGACCGTCCGCCTCCAGCACGCACAGCGGCATCTGGTGTGGGTCACCGTCGACCGGCTGGTCTCCCGCACCCCGCTCGACCCCGACCCGGAGACCTCTTCCGAGCGCGACGCACACCGCCGGGTCATCGCCCGGTGGACCGCGTACGACGGCAGCCTGCACACCGGCCGGCTCGCCTCCCCTCGGCCGGTGGAGCCCGGCGAGCGCTTCCGGATCTGGACCGACCACGGCGGCCGGGTGATGCCGCGGCCGATGGACGTCAGCACTGCCGGTACGCATGCCGTGCTCGCCGGGCTGGGTGCCGCGGCGGCTGCCGGGGGCCTGATCGAGGGGGGCCGGCGGCTGGCCGTCTGGCGGCTGCGGGTGCGCCGCTACCGCCGCTGGGACGAGGAGTGGGAGCGCGCGGGCCAGGACTGGGGACGGGCCGGCGCGGGCAGCTGATCAACCGGCTGACCATGTCAACTGCCCCCCGCCGGGCGCGCTACGGTGGTGCATCCAGCCTCCCGGCTGGGGCCTCGCAGACCCGAATGCGGACATCCGCGGACGGATGCCTGCCGGGCCGACAACAGCCGCACGAGGTGGGGGCACGACAGCGCCATGGCACAGGGCTCGGTCCAGGTGACGCACTCCGGAACGTCGCGTTGGCGGCGCCGCACAGGGGAGTACAGCTCGCTCGCCGCCGCCCTGGAGGCCGCAGGGGACGGTGATGTCCTCACCGTCCCGGCAGGTACCTACCGCGAGAATCTGGTGCTGGTGCGCGCGGTGACGCTGCGCGGACCGGACGGGGCGCGCGGTTCGGTGCGTATCGCCCCGGCCGACGGCGTGGCGCTGACCATACGCGCCTCGGCCACCGTCCACGATCTGCATCTGGAGGCGACGGACTCGGCCGCGCCCGCGCTACTGGTGGAGGACGGCGCGCCCGAGCTGTCAGGTCTGCGCGTGGTGACCCGGTCCGCTGCGGGCATCGAGGTCCGCGGCGGCGCCCGGCCGACGGTGCGCCGCTGCACGGTCGACAACGCGGGCGGGGTCGGCATCAGCGTCCTGGACGGCGCCGGCGGCGTCTTCGAGGAGTGCGAGGTGGTGGCCGCGGGGCAGGCCGGGGTGGCGGTGCGCGGCGGGGCCCATCCGCGGCTGGAGAACTGCCGGATCCACCACGCCTCCGGCGCCGGCCTCTCCCTGAACGGCGAGGGCAGCGCGGTCGAGGCGGTGGGCTGCGAGCTGTACGAGATCAAGGGTGCGGGCATCCAGGTCGCGGCGCGGGCCACCGGCCATCTCACCGACTGCACCGTGCACCGCACCTCGGCGGACGGCGTCACCCTGGACACCGACGCGGTCCTCACGCTCGCCGACTGCGACATCCACGACATCCCGGAGAACGCCATCGACCTGCGGTCCCGGTCGGTGCTGACCCTGACCCGCAGCACGGTGCGGCACTTCGGCCGCAACGGCCTGTCCGTCTGGGACCCGGGCACGCGCGTGGACGCCAACCAGTGCGAGATCCACGACAGTACAGGCGACTACCCGGCGGTCTGGGTGAGCGACGGCGCCACGGCGGTGCTGGACTCGACGCGGGTGCACGACGTGCCGGACGCGCTGTTCGTGCTGGACCGTGGCTCGCGGGCCGATGTGGTGGACTGCGACATCTCGCAGGTCCGCAACACCGCGGTGTCGGTGAGCGACGGGGCGACCGTGCAGCTGGACGACTGCCGGATCCGCGAGGCGGCGACCGGCGCCTGGTTCCGTGACCACGGCAGCGGGGGCACCCTCGCCAACTGCACCATCGACGGCGCCCAGACCGGGGTGATCGTCACCAAGGGCGCCGACCCCACCATCGAGGGCAGCACGGTCAGTTCACCGGCCGAGGCCGGGTTCTATGTGTCGGCGGAGGGCCGCGGCACGTTCCACGGCTGCCGCGTCACCGGAAGCTCGGGCTTCGGCTTCCATGTGATCGACGGCTGCCGTACGACGCTGACGCGCTGCCGCACGGAGCGGTGTGCCCGTGGCGGCTACGAGTTCGCCGACGGCGGCTCCGGGTTCGGCGACGGTACGGCAGGCGGGCCCACCGTCCAGGACTGCACCAGCGACGAGAGCCGGACGGCCACCGCCCCGTCGACCGGGGCCGGGACCGCTCCGGCCGTGCAGACCGCAACCCAGACCGCCGGGCTGCTTGGCAACGTACCGGCGCAGAGCGCCCCGCAGGCGCCGGTGGCGGCCCCCGAGCCGCCCGTCGCCACTCGGCCCTCCGATGAGGTGCTCGGCGAACTCGACACCCTGGTGGGCCTGGACAGCGTCAAGCGTGAGGTACGCAGCCTGATCAACATGATCGAGGTGGGGCGCCGGCGGCAGGAGGCCGGGCTGAAGGCGGCGTCGGTGCGCCGGCACCTCGTGTTCACCGGCTCCCCCGGCACGGGCAAGACGACCGTGGCGCGCCTGTACGGCGAGATCCTGGCCTCTCTGGGGGTGTTGGAGCGCGGGCACCTGGTCGAGGTGTCCCGGGTTGACCTGGTGGGCGAGCACATCGGCTCGACGGCGATCCGTACCCAGGAGGCCTTCGACCGGGCGCGGGGCGGGGTGCTTTTCGTCGACGAGGCGTACGCCCTGTCCCCCGAGGACTCCGGGCGGGACTTCGGCCGGGAGGCCATCGACACGCTGGTGAAGCTGATGGAGGACCACCGGGAGGCGGTGGTGGTGATCGTGGCGGGCTACACCGCCGAGATGGCGCGCTTCCTCGCCGTCAACCCCGGTGTGGCGTCGCGGTTCTCACGGACCATCACCTTCGGCGACTACGCGCCGGAGGAGCTGCTGCGCATCGTCGAGCAGCAGGGCGAGGAGCACGAGTACCGCCTCGCCGAGGGGGCCGGCGAGGCGCTGCTGAAGTACTTCACGGCGTTGCCGAAGGGCCCCTCCTTCGGCAACGGCCGTACCGCGCGGCAGACGTTCGAGGCGATGGTCGAGCGGCACGCGGGCCGGGTCGCGCAGCTCACCGACACGAGCACCGACGACCTGACCCTGCTCTACGCGGAGGATCTGCCCGAACTGCCCTGAGGGGACGACTGCTGCGGGCCCGGCCCGCTGCGGTCGGGGCCACCCTCCGGCTCGTCGTCCCGCTGGCCGGGCAGCCCGGGGTCGAGCCGGGCGATCAGCGCGGTGCGCACCTCGGCGAAGACCGGGTCGGCCTGGTAGTCGCCATGGCCCAGGATCTGGGCGGGCAGCGGGTTCTGGAGCGTACGGCCGAAGGCGAGCGGGTCACGCAGCGGGCCCTCGTCGACGCGGCAGCCGTCCTCGCAGGTGAGCCGGGTCGGGCCGCCGATGGGGTCGGTGAAGCGCCACAGGTTGCGCCAGTCGTCCATCTCACGGTGCAGACCGGTGAGCAGGGGCGGGCCGAAGAAGGCGGGGAACCAGCGCCCGTAGAGGCGTTCCAGGGGGGAGCCGTAGGTGAGCAGCGCGACGCGGCTGCGGGTGACCAGGTCCAGCTGCCAGACGGCTGCCGCGGCCAGCACACTGCCCTGCGAGTGCCCGGAGATCACCAGGCGCCCGTCGAACCGCTCCGTCCAGGTCGCCATCCGCCAGGTGAGGTCGGGGACGGCACGCTCGGCGTAGCAGGGCGGCGCGAAGGGGTGGGCGGCGCGGGGCCAGAACGTGCCGACGTCCCAGAGGATGCCGATGGTGCGGCGGGCGGAGTGGTCGCGGTAGGCGCGTCGGCCCATGGCGACGAGGACTATGACGCCCGCGCCCATCAGCCAGGAGCCGAGCGCCTCGGCGGTCTGCGCGGCCGCGTGCACGACGGGCGGCGCGGCCTCGGTGGCGCGGCCGGGCGCGCGGCCGGTGAGCCAGGCGCCGGCCACGGCGCCGGCCCCGAGGACGAGGGTGACGGCGGCGGTGGCCGCGACGAGGACGGGCGCCGAGTCGGTCAGGCCGGCGCGGGCGATGGTGCCGGCGATCCGCTTGGTGCGCAGGTCGTCGGGGCGCTCCTGCGGGTCGAAGAGTCCGGGGACGTCGTGGGAGACCTTGCTGCGGACGACGAGCACCCGGATACCGGCGAGCACCACGACGACGGCGACGACGACCAGCAGCGCCGGGATGACCGCGGCCTGCCAGGAGAGGAGTACCGGCGGGCCGGCCATGGGGGCGTGCGCCTGGCCGGGGGTCGCGCCACCGTCCAGCCAGTCGGCGAACCGCTGGGCCACTCCCCCGGACAGCACCCCACCGACGGCACAGGCCAGCAGGGCGACGGCCGGGCCACCCATACCGCGCAGGGCGGTGCGGTCGTCGTCGCGGGCCGCGCGCTGCAGCACCCATGCGGTCACGGCGAGCGCGAGGACCATGGCGCCCTGGAAGACGGCGATCGCGCCGAAGGCCGAGGCGCCGGGCAGCGGGCCCGAACTGTGTGCTCCGGGGCGCGCCCAGGCGGTGTGCACGGCGACCAGCACCAGCGCGCCGAGGCAGGCGAACGGCAGCGCCCGCACGACCAGGCGGTCGGACTCGTCGTCCGGCGCGGCCTCGCTGCGGGCGGTGCGCCAGACGACCGCGAGGGTGGCGGCGGACAGCAGCACGATCAAGGCGGTCAGCGCCCGGCCGGTGACGGTGAGGGCGGTGCCGGTGCGCCGGTCGGCCTCGGCGGTGGCGACGAGCAGCGCGGCGGCGACGGTCAGCACACCGGCTGCGGTGTGCGCGGCGCGCAGCCGCGCGACCAGCCGGCGGCCGTACCAGAAGCCGTCCAGGCTCAGCGTGGTGCGCTCGGCGGCGGGGGTGTGACGCGAGGTGCCGGGGCGGCGGGGCGGCGGTGAGGCGGACTCGTAGGCGCTCCAGGTGCGGTACGACAGCCACCACAGGAAGCCGATGACCAAAAGGGGCACCACCGAGGCGAGCACGAGGCGGCGGCCGGGGGCGCTCCACCAGCCACCGTTGTCGGGGCTGAGGAAGCCCATCCAGGACTTGCCGGTGACGCAGTCCGTGCTGCCCGCGCACTGCCAGGCCATGAGATCCAGGGTGACCTCGCAGGCCGCGGCGGCGAGCAGGACGGTCAGGGTGAGCGCCAGGATCCGCACCAGGACGTCGTAGAGCCGCTGGGCGCGGTGCTCGGGGGGCGCGGCGGGACGCATCCAGTGGGCGAGGTTGGCGACCATGAACGGCACCAGGATCAGCCAGAGGGCGCGGGCGCCGTTGCCGGAGGTGAGGTTGGACCAGCAGTACGCCTCGCGGACGGGCCGGTCGCGGAAGTCGCCCGGCCGTTCCTCGGCGTCCGCGTCGTCGGTGCGGCGGTAGCAGGCGGCGGTGTCGTCGCCGGTGATCCGCTGGACGCGCGGGTCGCCGAGCATCTCCGCGGGTGTCGTGCCGCCGACGCCGTGCACCAGCAGTTCCAGAGCGAGCTGCGGTGCTTCGTCCGGCGGCCCATCTGCCGTCTTCCGTCGTGGCGTTGGGCGGGCGTGCGGTGTCGTGTCCGCGGTCTCCACTTGTCTTCCCCCGTTGTCCGTGCGGCGCTGTGCGGCGCCCCGAGGATTGTCCCTTTCCCCCGCACGAGCGTCCATCCACCTCTGCGACACACGTCACGGTCCTTCCGACGGCAGCGCCGGTCCCGGTCCGGCTGTCGGTGCTCCGTGCGAGGATGAGGGGACCAGTGATCGCGGGCGGCAGCCGGCGCGAGAGACCGGACTCAGCGAGCCGGGCGGAAGGGACGGGCCGGGGTGAGCGACAACCAGAACCTGCTCGCGGAGCAGCGACGTGCCCTGATCCTCGACGAGGTCAGGCGGCGCGGCGGTGTCCGGGTCAACGAGCTGACCCGCAAGCTGAACGTGTCGGACATGACGGTCCGTCGCGACCTGGACGCGCTCGCCCGCCGGGGCATGGTCGAGAAGGTGCACGGCGGCGCGGTGCCGGTCAGCGAGCCGAGCGCGCACGAGCCGGGTTTCGAGGCGAAGTCGGCGCTTGAGCTGAGCGCCAAGGAGGACATCGCCAGGGCCGCTGCGGAGATGGCGGCGCCGGGCAGCGCGATCGCCCTGGCGGGCGGCACGACGGCGTTCGCGCTGGCGCAGCAGCTGCTTGAGGTGCCGGATCTGACGGTGGTGACGAATTCGGTGCGGGTGGCCGATGTCTTCTACAGCGCGCAGCGGGCGGCGGCGACCGGCGGCTCGGGGCCGCGGGCGGGCGCCGCGACGGTCGTCCTGACCGGCGGGGTGCGGACACCGTCGGACACCCTGGTGGGCCCGGTGGCGGACGCCGCGATCCGGTCGCTCCATTTCGACGTGCTCTTCCTCGGTGTGCACGGCATATCGGTGGAGGCGGGCCTGTCCACGCCCAACCTCGCCGAGGCGGAGACCAATCGGCATTTCGTGCGGTCAGCGCGGCGAGTGGTGGTGGTCGCCGACCACACCAAGTGGGGTACGGTCGGCCTGAGTTCGTTCGCGTCGCTGGAGGAGGTGGACGTGCTGGTGACGGATGCCGGGCTGTCCGCCGAGGCGCGCGCGCAGTTCGCCGAGCTGCCCCCCGAGCTGCTGGTGGCGGGCGAGCAGCCGGATGACACAGACATCTGATAACTCGTCAGCTATGGTGTGCGGCGCACATCCACCGCCGCCGCCGCCGTGAAGGGGTGCTCGTCCCATGGCGCACCGACTCCGCCCCGTAGAACTCGACTTCACCTCGTACGCCCCCGTGCGGCTGGTGTTCGCCGAGGAGATCGCGGCGCCGCCCGAAGAGGTCTACGCCGCGCTCGCTGACGATGTCGCCGGCTGGTCGCGCTGGTTCTCAGGGGTGGCCCGCTCGGCGTCGACGGACGGCGGCCGGGGCCGCGACATCCGTCTCACCGGCGGCACCCGCTTCGTGGAGACCGTCCTGGCGGCCGAGCCCGCCGCCCACTACGCCTACCGCGGTGACACCACCAACGCCCCCGGCCTGCAGGCCCTGTTGGAGGACTGGCGACTGACCCCCGTGGGCGGGGGGACCCGGGTGCGCTGGATGTTCGCGGCGGACGGCCCGGCGGCGTTCCGCTTCGTGATGCCGATGGCCAGGCCGGGCCTGGGACGCGCCTTCCGTGAGTCGGTGCGCTCGCTGGACCGCCTGCTCGCCGAGCTCTGAGGCCCGGCGGGCGGGCCGCCTCAGGCCGGCCAGGCGCCGGTGGAGAGGAAGGTGTCGAGGGTGTCCGCGTAGGGCGCGATGTCCAGGCCCTGGGAGGCCAGCCACTCGTCGGAGTAGTACTTGTCGAGGTAGCGGTCACCGGGGTCGCAGAGCAGCGTGACGACGGACCCCTTGCGGCCCTCGGCGACCATCTCCGCGACGATCTTCAGGGCGCTCCACAGCCCGGTGCCGGTCGAGCCGCCCGCCTTGCGGCCGATGGCCTTCTCCAGGGCCCGTACGGCGGCGACGCTGGCGGCGTCCGGCACCTTCATCATCCGGTCGATCGCGCCGGGGACGAAGCTCGGCTCCATCCGCGGCCGTCCGATGCCCTCGATGCGTGAGGCCGTCGCGCAGTCGGTCCCGGCGTCGCCGGTGAGCCAGCCGTCGAAGAAGCAGGAGTTCTCCGGATCGGGGACGCAGACGCGGGTGTCGTGCTGCATGTAGTGCACGTACCGGGCGATCGTCGCGGAGGTGCCGCCGGTGCCTGCGGTCGCGACGATCCAGGCGGGCTCGGGGTAGCGCTCCAGCCGCAGTTGCTGGTAGATCGATTCGGCGATGTTGTTGTTGCCGCGCCAGTCCGTGGCCCGTTCGGCATAGGTGAACTGGTCCATGTAGTGGCCGCCGGACTCGGCCGCGAGCCGGGCGGAGACGTCGTAGACCGTCCGCGGGTCCTGGACGAGGTGGCAGCTGCCGCCGTGGAACTCGATCAGCCGGGTCTTCTCGCGGCTGGTCGTCGCGGGCATCACCGCGATGAAGGGCACCCCGATCAGACTCGCGAAGTACGCCTCGGAGACGGCCGTGGAGCCGCTGGAGGACTCGATGACGGGCTTGCCGGGACGGATCCAGCCGTTGCACAGCCCGTAGAGGAACAGCGAGCGGGCCAGACGGTGCTTGAGGCTGCCGGTGGGGTGCGTCGACTCGTCCTTGAGGTAGAGGTCGATGCCCCACCGCTCGGGCAGCGGGAAACGCAGGAGGTGGGTGTCGGCCGTGCGGTTGGCATCGGCCTGCACCTTGCGGACGGCTTCTTTGAGCCAGGCGCGGTAGTCCGGATCGGTGCGGTCGACGTCGACGGTGGGCATCGGGGTGTCGACCGCGGCCGTACGGTCCGGCCGGTTCTGCGGCTGCTGTGCGGTGCTCACCGGCGCTCCTCAAGGGGTCAAAGAGCCCGCGCGGGGACGCCGGGCCGGTTTCGACTATAGCCACCCGCGGCAACCTTCTCACCTGCATAAACAACCCTTTGAGAGCCCCCAAGGAAGCCCTGGGAGCGGGCCGTTGCGGGCGCCTGGCGCCAGGGGCACTGGTGTCCGGGCCCTCCTACCGGCAGACTCCCCTCAAGGGGCGGTGGAGGGCACCTGCCCGTTTCACCGAGGAGGTGGTGGCCATGGCGGAGCCGGAGTACAACGCGACCGGCGTACGGATCGAGCGGTGGCTGCGGTCCATGACCCGCGCCGGGCAGGTCGTCATCGCGGACGGCAGACTCGCGCTCCTGACGAGCTACGGCACGGAGATCGACAGTGCGCCACTGACGGCGGTGCAGGCGCACAAACCGCTGTTCGCAGCCCGCGACCGGGCGCTCGCCACCCTCAACGGCCACCGCTACTCCCTCACTCTCGGCGCCCCGGAACTCTTCCTGAAGGCCCTGGAGGCGGCGCGTCCGCCGCGCGCCTGACCCCCTGCTCCGGCGCGGTGGTGCGGTTGCGGGAGCGCACCACCTGCCCGACCCTGGACACGTATCACTGAGGGTTCACCAGCGGTGACGCTGTGGTGCAGCCGACATCGCTGGATCCGATCTTCGCCCCTGCCCGGTTCGGGGGGCGCCCGGCCTCATCAGGGAGTCGTGGTCGTGATCAGGCAGCCCAGCAGGCATTGCACGGTGGGGCTCCATGCCCTGCCGTCCCGCATCGGACATGTGCGCAGAATCGTTTCTGCACAGCTGCGGTACTGGCGTCTCGACGCCTTGGTGGACCCCGCGACGCTCGGCGTGACCGAACTCCTCGCCAATGTGCACCGGCACGCCCGGCCCAGTAAGCAGTGCACGGTCGAACTGTGCGTACTCCTGGACCAGTTGACGGTCTCCGTGCACGACCTGGATCCGCGGCTGCCGCACCTGCGCGTCGCCGAGAGCTGGGAGACGTGCGGGCGCGGCCTGGCGCTGATCGCGGCGCTCAGCGAGAGCTGGGGGGTTCGCCCTGACGGGGAGGGCAAAGTCGTCTGGTTCACCCTTCCGGCCCTCACGCCCGCCGTCGAGGAGGCCCTCGCGGTCACCACCCACTGGGAGACCGTGGGGCTGGAGCCCGAGCCCACGTGCGCGCCGGCCGACCCCCTCGCCCCGGTGCAGAGCGCGAAGGTCGGCTGACGCCCACGACGAGCGGCGGCCCTCACTCGGTGGCGACGGCCCGGAGCACATCGAGCCGCGCGGCCCGGCGCGCGGGACGCAGCGCGGCCACCGCCCCCGCGGCCAACCCGATCAGCGCAACCGCTGTCAGCTGCACCGGCGGCACCGCGAACACGCTGCCGCCCGCGCTGTCGGACGCGCGCACCAGCGCCCAGCCGAGGAATCCGCCGAGCAGCAGCCCGCCGGTCGTCCCGAAGGCGGCGACCAGCACCGACTCCCAGCGGACCATGGCCCGCAGCTGCGACCGGGTCTGGCCGACGGCGCGCAGCAGGCCCAGTTCGCGGGTGCGCTCGTGCAGGGCCAGCGTGAGGGTGTTGGCGATGCCGAGCAGGGCGATCAGCACGGCCAGTGCGAGCAGGGCGTAGACCAGGGTCAGGAAGGTGTCCACCCCGTTCGCGGCGGACGCGGCGTAGGCGTCCCTGGTCTGCACCTCGGGATTGCCGTGGGCGGCGGCCGTGTGCTGGACCGCTGCCTCGCCTTCGGCCCCGGTCACGCCGTCCGCGAGGGCCACCGCGACCAGGTTGTCGGAGTCCTGGACGCGGTGCTGCTGCCAGGCCTGGCGGGAGATGACGTAGTCCCCGGTGAGATCGGGCTGTTCGTAGACGGCGCGGACGGTGAAGGGCACGCGGTCGCCGTCGGTGAAGGTCAGCTCGGCGGTGCTGCCGAGCCGCCAGCCCTTCTTGTCGGCCTCCTCCTTCGCGACGGCCAGACCGTCGGCCCCGAGTCCGTTCAACGAGCCCTGGACCGCGCCCAGATCGAGGACCTCGGGAAGTGCGCCCGGGTCGGTGACGGTCAGCGAACGTCCGCCACCGTCCACCTCGGCGACGCCCTTGCCCAGGCCGACCGCGGCGTCCACCTCGGGCAGCCGGTCGAGGGCCGGGGCCAGGCGCGGGCTGATGCCGCTGCCACCGGGCCCGAAGGACGACGTGCCGACCGCGATGTCGCCGGCGAACGCCTGGGAGACGGAGCGGTCGGCGGTGGCCTTGAGGGAGGCCCCGAAGACGGTGAAGAGGCAGACCACCGCGACGCCGATCATCAGGGCGGTGGCGGTGGCCGCGGTCCGCTTCGGCGAACGCAGCGCGTTGCGCTGCGCCAGGGCTCCCGTGACCCCGCGCAGTCCGGCGATCGGGCGGCCGAGCACCCGTACGGCAAGCGTCGCAGCGACCGGCCCAAGGACGACGAGCGCGATGAGGGTGAGCAGCGCTCCGGCGCCTGTGAGCAGGACATTCGGGGTGCCGGCGGCGCCGAGAGCGGTCAGCGCGATCCCTGCCGCGCCCATGACCGCGCCGCTCAGCGTGCGGCGGCGGGAGTCACCCGAGGTGTCCACGGCGGCGTCGCGCAGGGCGGCCAGCGGGGCGGTGCGCCCGGCGCGCACGGCGGGCAGAAGCGCGGAGCCGAGGCAGACGAGCTCACCGACGGCCACCGGCAGCGTCATCGACAGTGCGCTGATGACCAAGGGGCCGCCAGGGAAGGGGAAGCCGATGGCGGGGAAGAGCGCCTGCAGACCGGCCGCGATGCCGATACCGGCGAGGAGCCCGACGGCTCCGGCGACGACCGCGACGACCGCGGCTTCGACGAGCGTGGCGCCGACGAGCTGACGACGGGACGCGCCGAGGACGCGCAGCAGGGCGTTCTCGCGGGTGCGCTGGGCGACGAGGATGGCGAAGGTGTTGTGCAGGGAGAAGGTCGCCACCAGCAGGGCGATGCCCGCGAACACCAGCAGCAGCGTGGTGAAAAGGTTCAGGAATCCACCGGCCACGGCGCTGCTCTCCTCGGTGTAGCGGTCGCCGGTGATGGCCTCCACGTCGTCGGGCAGGGTGGGCCGCAGCGCGTCGACCAGCTGCTGCTGGGAGACGTCGGGCGCGGCCCGCACGAGGATGCTCGACGCCCGGCCGGGCTCGGCGCCGAGGTAGCGCTCCGCGTCGGACCGGGTCAGTGCGGTGAAAGTGCTCTGCCCCATGCCGTCCTCGCCACCGAAGGTGGCGATGCCGACGACGGTGACGGGGACCGGGTCCGGTGTGCGCAGCACGGTGCGGTCGCCGATCCGCAGGTCACCGGCCTTCGCTGCGCCCCGGTTGATCACGGCCTGGCCGGCCGCCTCGGGGGCGTGGCCCTCGGCGAGTTGATAGGCGTTCAGCTGCGGATCGGTGATCCAGTTGGCGGCGCGCGAGGGCGGGCCCTGGCCGGCGCCCACGACCTTGCCGTCCTTGCCGATGAGCCGTCCCTCGCCCTGTACGGCGGGCTCCGCCGCGGCGACGCCCGGTACCTTCTCGACGGCCGCGGCCAGGGAGGTGCTGACGGGACTGCGGGTGCCCTGGCCGGCGCCGGGCACGGTGACGACGTCGGCACTGCGCACCACCGCGGCGGTGCCGCGGGTGGCGTCGCCGAACATCGTGTCGAAGCTGCCGCGCAGGGTGTCGCCCATGACGAGGGTGCCGCTGAGGAAGGCGACGCCGAGCAGCACGGCGAGGAAGGTGCCGAAGAACCGGCGCTTGTGGCCGCGCAGCGCGGAGCGGCCGAGGAGCAGGGGTACGGGCGCTGTGGTCATGACGGGACCGCCTGTTCGGCGTGCGGCGCGGAGCCGCGGGTCCTGGTGTCGAACGCCTTGATGCGGTCCAGGACGCGCTCCGCGGTGGGATCGGCCATGGTGTCGACCAGCCGCCCGTCGGCGAGGAAGACGACCTCGTCGGCGTGTGCGGCGGCGACCGGGTCGTGGGTGACCATGACGACGGTGCGGCCCATGGTGCGCACGGCCCGGCCGAGCAGGCCCAGCACCTCCTCGCCCGAGCGGGAGTCGAGATTGCCGGTCGGCTCGTCCGCGAAGACCACCTCCGGGCGGGCGGCGAACGCGCGGGCGACCGCGACGCGTTGCTGCTGTCCGCCGGAGAGTTCGGCGGGCCGGTGGTGCAGCCGGTCGCGGAGGCCCACGACGTCGATGAGCGTGTCGATCCACTCGGAGTCGCCCCGCTGCCCGGCCAGGTCCAGGGGGAGGGTGATGTTCTCCGCGACGGTGAGGGTGGGCAGCAGGTTGAAGGACTGGAAGACGAAGCCGACGCGCTGCCTGCGCAGCAGGGTCAGCCGGCGGTCGTCGAGGGTGGTGAGGTCGGTGCCGGCCACGAAGGCCGACCCGGACGTGAGGCCGTCCAGG
Source organism: Streptomyces sp. NPDC048248 (assembly GCF_043201875.1). NCBI lineage: Bacteria > Bacillati > Actinomycetota > Actinomycetes > Kitasatosporales > Streptomycetaceae > Streptomyces > Streptomyces sp. NPDC048248. The sequence continues at coordinate 40,734 of NZ_JBICZL010000014.1, read as the reverse complement.
CCGGCCGCCACGTGCATCAGCGTGGATTTGCCGGATCCGGAAGGGCCCATGATCGCGGTGAACCGGCCGGCCGGGAAGCCGGCCGTCACCCCGTCCAGGGCCCGTACCTGCGCGTCGCCGGATCCGTAGATCTTGACGGCGTCGACGACGCGGGCGGCGGCAGGCGGGGTGGGGCCGGTGGACGTCATGGCGTGTCACCCTTCGCTCCGGTGCCGAAGTGCTCCTCCAGGACCGACAGCCGGCGCCAGTACTCCTCCTCGTCGATCTCGCCTGCCGCGAAGCGTCGGCCGAGTACGGCGATGGGCGAGGGGGTGTCGCTCCTGGCCGGGCCCTGCGGGCCGCGGAAGTACCGGCCGGGGCCGCCGTGGCGCCTGCCGGTGCGGCGCAGCAGGGTCACCACGCCGAAGATGACCAGTGCCCAGAGCACGGGGACGAAGAGGATCCAGAGGCCGGGGCCGCCGTCGGACCAGGGATGTGCCAGCTCGAACATGGGACTCAGCTCCTCGGTGGAGGGGTTCGTTCTTTCGTCTTCGAGCCTCGTCCCCGGGACGCCGGGAGTCGTCGTACAGCCAGCGGCTTCGCACGTACCACGCAGGAAGTACGCGGTGCGTGCGGCACTGCTCCGGCCGTCCCTGGATTCTGTAACTACTAGTATGTACAGTGACCTCATGGACACTCGGGAACGGCTCGTACGCAGCACCCAGGAGCTGTTGTGGGAGCGGGGTTACGTCGGCACCAGCCCCAAGGCGATCCTGGAGCGCGCGGGCGTCGGCCAGGGCAGCATGTACCACCACTTCGCCGGCAAGTCCGACCTCGCGCTCGCGGCGATCCGGCGCAGCGCCGAGGACCTGAGGGCCGCCGCCGAGGAGTGCCTCTCCGGCCCGGGGACGGCGTACGACCGGGTGGCGGCCTACCTGCTGCGGGAGCGGCGGGTGCTGCGCGGCTGCCCCATCGGCCGGATGACGCAGGACCGCGACGTGGCGGAGAGTCCCGAGCTGCGGCAGCCGCTTGACGAGATGTTCGACTGGCTCCGGGCGCGGCTCACCGAAGTGCTCACCGAAGGCCGACGGCGCGGCGAACTTGCCGCGGGCCTCGACCCCGTGGCCACCGCGGCGACCGTCGCGGCGGTCGTCCAGGGCGGCTATGTACTGGCGCGGGCGGCCGATGACACCGCGCCGTTCGATGCCGCCGTCCAGGGCGCGCTGGCGCTGCTCGCCGCCCGCGTCACGCCCGGAGGGGCGACCGCGCCCCCACCGCCCGCCACCGCCTGACCCACTTGCCGGATCTTGGGCATCAACGTCGGCCATTTCGTGCGGAGTTGGGAGCCGCGGTGCGAATGCCCGGCGGCTGCCCCCTCCCGTACCTGCGCGGCCGCAGCCGGCAGTACCGGAACACAGTCGACGGTCGACCCGTCCCGATCGGAGCCCGCCATGCACGCCATGCGCTACGCCATCACCCTGCCCGCCGACTACGACATGGAAATCATCCGGCACCGCGTGAAATCCAGGGGACACCTGCTGGATGACTTCGAGGGGCTCGGTCTGAAGGGCTACGGAATCCGCGAGCGCGGGGTCGACGGATCGCCCGTCAACCAGTACGCGCCGTTCTATCTCTGGGCCGATCCGCAGGCCATGAGCCGCTTCCTGGCCGGTGACGGATTCCGCGGGATCATCAGGGACTTCGGGCGGCCGGTCGTACAGCACTGGCAGGGGCTGTTCCACCGTCGGGGCACGGCCGCCGGCACGCTTCCGGCCGCCTTCTCCCTCCGGACCGAGACCGTCCCCGAGAGCGCCGACCCGGCCACCGTGCTCACCGATGCGGTGGCCCGGCACGAGGAACTCGCCACAGCGGACGGTGTGCACTCCACTGCGCTGGGCTTCGATCCCCGGCACTGGGAGTTGGTCCACTTCACCCTCTGGGCGGACGCCGTCCCCGCCGCCGCGGGCGACCGCTACGAGGTGCTGCACCTGTCGGCGCCGGGCACCGGCCGGCTGGGCGAGGGGCGGCAGTGGTGACCCCGGAGCCGGCCGGGCGGGACTCGCCGGACGCGGCACCGCGCCGCACCGGCCGGACCGTCCGCACGGTGCTCGGCGATATCGCCCCCGACGCTCTCGGCGTCTGCGACGCGCACGACCATCTCTTCCTCCGCAGCCCGCAGCTGCCGGGCCAGGAGCTGGCCGACGTCCGGCTCGCGGCCGCGGAGCTGGCCGCCTTCCGCGCGGCGGGCGGCGCGACGGTGATCCAGTGGACGCCGTACGGAATGGGGCGCCACGCGTCCGAACTTCCCTCTCTTGCACGGGAGTCGGGGGTGCATCTGGTCGCGGCGACCGGGCTGCACCAAGCGGCGCACTACACCCCCGAGCTCTTGGAGGAGGTCGGGGCGGACCTGGCGGGACTGTTCGTCCGCGAGCTGACGGAGGGAATCGGCGGCGCGGGACCGCGGGCGGGGATGATCAAGGTGGCCGGCGGCTTCCACGGCCTGGACCGGCACGCCCGGCACGTCATGGCCGCGGCAGCCGAGGCCCAGCACGCCACCGGGGCCGCCATCGGCGTCCACCTGGACCTGGGCACCGGGGCGCCGGAGGTACTCGAGCTGTTGTGCGGGGAGTTGGATGTCCCGCCGGACCGGGTGATCCTCGGTCACCTCAACCGCTCGCCGGACCCGGCCGTGCACCGGATGGCGGCCGAGGCGGGTGCGTACCTGGCCTTCGACGGCCCTTCGCGCGCCCATCACGCGACCGACTGGCGGCTGCCCGAGGCGCTGGCCGCCCTCGCCGACGCGGGCCACGGCGACCGCGTCCTGCTCGGCGGCGACACCACGACGGCCGGTGCCAGGTCGGTGAACGGCGGTCCCGGCATGCCCTATCTGCTGCGCGGGCACCGCCGGCGCCTCGCACTCGCGCTGGGCGAGGAGATGGTGACGCACTTCCTGACGGCCAATCCGGCCCGCGCCTTCGCCGCCGAGTGGGGGCGGGCGCACGGCCCCTCTTGACACGGCCGGTCCCAAGTGGCCCCGAGGTGCTCACGCCCGGGTGCCGCTCAGAGGCTGACGGAGATCCCCACGTGCGGCCGCTTGCCCCCGCGCAGCAGCGCGCCACCGGTGTCCATCAGCCGGAACCGCAGCCCGTACTTGCGCGCCATCGCCTTGCGCACCCGCCCGAGTTCGGCCTTGCCCTCCAGCAGCCGGGCGGCGCCCTCCGCGGTCTGCGCGCCCTCGGCGATCCGGCCGCGGACGTCGCACGGGGTGACGGTCGCCCGGGAGTCGTTGCGCAGCCGCTTGACCTTCCAGCTGTCGTCCCGGGTCCAGACCAGCAGTTCCTCCCCTTCGGCGACCGCCCAGACCGGGGTGGCAACCGAGGTGCCGTTCCTGCGGAAGGTGACCAGGCTGACGTAGGGGCTGCGGGCGATCGCTTCGGGAATCATGGCCGCAGCCTAGAGGGTGTCCTCAGGCTGCCGACGTCCCCCGCTGCCCCACAGCCGGCGGCGCTCGCCGGTCCCGCCGCTCCGGCGCCTGCTGTGCCGTGCGGTGCCGTGCCGTGCCGTCCCGTGCACCGCCGGACTCCGTCGGCCGGGCAGGAGTTGGGCGGCACCCCTGGGCCGGCCGTCTGCTGCCGCACCCCGGGAACGCCGCGCCCGGCTACCGCTCGACGACCACCAGCGGATCGTCGAGGACCGGCTGCCAGGCCAGCTCCGCGGCCCCGACAAGACTGTTGTGGTCCAGGCTGCACGGCAGGATCGGCACGCCGCCGCTGCGCCCCCACAGGCTGCGGTCGGCGACCACCGCCCGGAGCCGGTCCGGGTCGGCCTCCAGCAGGGAGCGGTGCAGCCCGCCGAGGATGATCCGGTCGGGGTTGAGGATGTTGACGAGGCCGGCGATGCCCAGTCCGAGCCGGTCGATGAGGAGGTCGGCGGCGCCGCGTACGGCCGGGTCGGCGTACTCGTGCCGCAGCAGATCGACGGCCTGCTGGAGCAGGGAGACCTCCGGGCCCGCCTCGCGGCCGGCGGCGCCGAGGAAGGCGAGCGGGTCCGCCTCGACGTCCAGACAGCCGCGGCTGCCGCAGTGGCAGGGCGCGCCTTCGGGGTGGACGGTCAGGTGGCCGACCTCCAGCGCGAGGCCGGAACTGCCGCTGTGCAGACGCCCGTCCAGCACCAGTGCCCCGCCGACACCACGGTGGCCGGACGCCACGCAGAGCAGGTCGCGGGCGCCGCGGCCGGCGCCGTGGCGGTGCTCGGCGAGCGCCATGAGGTTGACATCGTTGCCCGTGAAGCCGATCTGCTCGGTCACGCCGGGGATGCCCGCGTCGGCGAGAGAGCGCAGGAAGAGTTCGCGTACCGGCGCGCCGGAGGGCCAGGCGAGGTGCAGCGGGTTGAGGGCCTCGCCGTCCGGTTCCGCGACGGCGGAGGGCACCGCGAGTCCCGCGCCCAGGCAGCGCCGGCCGGTCTCGCGCAGCAGCCGCGAGCCGGTCGCGACGACGTCGGAGAGGACGTGGGCCGGGTCCGCGGGGATGGCGCCACGGCCGGTCGCGGTCGCCGCGATACGGCCCCCCAGGCCCACGAGGGCGACGCGGTAGCCGTCGGCGTGGATCTGTGCGGCGAGCACGACGGGGCCGCGCTCGTCGATGAACAGCCGGTGGGAGGGGCGGCCTTGGGAGCCGGCGATGGCGGTCGGCCGTGAGTCGACGGTGATCAGGCCGAGCGCTTCGAGTTCGGCGGCCACCGCTCCGGCCGTCGCGCGGGTCACGCCGAGTTCGGAGGTGAGGACCGCGCGGGTGGGCGCGCGTCGGGTGTGTACGAGCTCCAGTGCGGGTCCGAGGGCGCCACGGCCCCGCTCCAGCTTGGTTGTCCGAGTCTGGGTCACGGCTCTATTCTGACTTTGTGCCACTGCTGAACAAAACACGGAGTGCTCTTTTCCGTGCCGGACCCCAGCATGCCACCGATCCGCGGCTGGTCCGGCTCCGCATCGCGATCACCGCGTTCTTCGCGGTGGACGGCTTCCTCTTCGCCGGCTGGGTCGTCCGCATTCCGGCGATCAAGGCGCAGACGGGCGCCGGCGCGAACACCCTCGGGCTCGCGCTGCTCGGTGTATCGGCGGGCGCGGTCGCCTTCATGCTGATCACGGGCCGGTTGTGCCGCCGGTTCGGCAGTCATGCCGTGACCATCGCCTCGGCCGCGGCCCTGTCGCTGAGCATCGTGCTGCCCCCGCTCACCCACTCGGCGACCGCACTTGGACTGGTGCTGCTGGTCTTCGGCGCCGCCTACGGCTCGCTCAACGTCGCGATGAACAGCGCCGCCGTCGACCTGATCGCCGCACTGCGGCGCCCCGTGATGCCGAGCTTTCACGCCGCCTTCAGCCTCGGCGGCATGCTCGGCGCGGGGCTGGGCGGGCTGATCGCGGGAGGGGTGTCCCCCACCGTCCATCTGCTGCTGCTCGCGGTGACCGGACTGCTGGTGACGGCCCTCGCCGGTCACGCGCTGCGCACTCACCCGGCACCGAACGTCCCGCAGCGGCTGCCCGCCGAGGACCGTGGCGTCGGCGCGGGGCCCGAGGGGAGCGGCCGCTCGCACCGTACGGGCGGGCTCTCCGGCCCCGTCCTCGGGTTCGGACTGCTCGCACTGTGCACGGCGTACGGAGAAGGCGCGATGGCCGACTGGGGCGCGCTGCATCTGTCGGAGGATCTGCACGCCGGGCCCGGCCTTGCGGCCGCCGGCTATGCGGTGTTCGCGCTGGCGATGACCATCGGGCGGTTGTCGGGGACGGCGGTGGTCCAGCGCTTCGGGCCGGCTCGCGCGCTGATCGCCGGCGGCACGACGGCGACCGCCGGCATGCTGCTGGGAGCGTGGGCGCCCACCGCCTGGGCGGCCTGCGCCGGGTTCGCGATCACCGGCCTGGGGCTGGCCAACATCTTCCCCGTCGCCATCGCGCGGGCGGGCGAGGCCGGCGGCCCGCAGGGCGTCGCCGTGGCATCCACCGTCGGCTACGGCGGCATGCTGCTCGGCCCGCCCGCCATCGGCTTCCTGGCCGAGGCATTCACCCTTCCCTCGGCCCTGACGTCCGTGGCGGTGCTCGCCGCGGTCGCGGTGCTTCTGTCGTATACGACCCGTGGGGTGCACCACACCGGGCGGGAGTGATTCGCGCGGGCCCGGGGTACGCGCACCGTACGTCCGTACGCGGGACGATCCCGGCGTGCGGCGTGGCCGACGGAGGGGGCAGCGCGATGGAAGAGGACTCGCCCGGGACGACGGGATCGGCGGCATCGCCCGAAGGCCGGAGCGCACCGCGCCGGGTGGCACGCCTGACATTCGGCAACCCGGTGTCGCTCGGATATCTCGCTCTGGTGCTCGCCGCGGTGGGGTTCGCGGTGCTCGACGGTCTGGTCACGGATCCCGCCGACGCCTCCTTCTCCGGTGTCTGGGCACTCCTGCTCACCGCGCCGACGATCTTCCCACTGTGGCTCGCGGGGGACGCGCTCTGGGGCGGATCGGGAGCCCCGGACGCCTACTTGATGGCCGCGGCCTCCCTTGCGGCCCTGGTCAACGCCCTGCTGCTGGGGCTGGCCCACCGTGCGCTGCGGGGCCCGAGGAGGTCCACTGTCGGTACCGGCTGGCACACTCGTCGGCATGGAGATCACTGAGTTCGTCGAAACGCTGCGGCTGGACGGGGCGCTGCTCGCCAACGCCGCGGAAGAGGCCGGGCCCGAGGCCCGGATTCCGGCCTGTCCGGAGTGGCAGATGCGGGACCTGGTCACCCATATCGGGCAGATCCACCGCTGGGCGACGGAGTTCGTCACGAAGGGCATCGAGCAGCCCCAGCGGCCGGCCGAGGCGCCCGCGATGGACGACGAAGAGCTCGTGAGCTGGCTGCGCGAAGGCCATCACCACCTCGTGCTGGCGCTGGACTCCGCCGCCGCGGACCTGACGGCCTGGACGTTCCTGGACGCCCCGTCCCCGCTGGCGTTCTGGGCGCGGCGGCAGGCGCATGAGACATCGGTGCACCGGGTGGACGCCCAGCAGGCGGCCGGCGCCTCCCTCACACCCCTGCCGTCCGCCTTCGCCGTCGACGGCATCGACGAGTTGCTGTCCGGCTTCCACTCCCGGGACCGCAGCCGGGTCCGTACGGAGGTGCCCAGGACGCTGCGGGTGCGCGCGACGGACAAGGCCGGAGCGGAATGGACGGTGCACCTCTCCCAGGCACCGCCGCGCACGGTGCGCACGGGCGCCGACGCCGAGCGGGGCGAGGCCGGGCCTCCGGCGGACTGCACGATCGAGGGGTCGGCCGAGGAGCTGTATCTGGCACTGTGGAACCGCCTGCCGTGGGACACCCTGAAGATCACCGGCGATGACGCGCCGGCCCGGCTGTGGCAGGAACGCGGCGGCATCTGAGATGTCGGGCGTCGCGGGCGCGGCCACACCCCGGTGTGTCCGCGCCCGCGATGTCGTTCGGCGCGCTGTCCACGCACACCCATTGACACCGCTCTCGCCACGTCATTACGGTCACGCCACCATTTCGAACGAGTGACGAAATATCGAACACGGCGAAGGGTCAATTCCCGTGCGTATCACGCGAATCAGCACGCATGTCGTCGGCACTCCCTGGCGCAATCTCACCTATGTGCAGGTCCATACCGACGAAGGGCTCACCGGCGTCGGCGAGACCCGGATGCTCGGCCGCACGGACGCGCTGGTGGGCTATCTGCGCGAGGCCGAGGCCCATCACATCGCCGGCTCCGACCCGTTCGCGGTCGAGGACCTCGTACGCCGGATGAAGTACGGCGACTACGGCAGGGCCGGTGAGATCGTGATGTCCGGCATCGCGTGCATCGAGATGGCCTGCTGGGACATCAAGGGCAAGGCCCTCGGGGTGCCGGTGTGGCAACTGCTCGGCGGCCGGGTGACCGACCGCGTCAAGGCGTACGCCAACGGCTGGTACACCACCGAGCGCACCCCCGAGGCGTATCACCGCGCCGCCCGCGCCGTGGTGGACCGCGGCTACCAGGCCCTGAAGATCGACCCGTTCGGCACCGGGCACTTCGAACTGGACCACGCCGCGAGTTGCTACGCCGTCTCCCTCATCGAGGCGGTCCGGGACGCGATCGGCCCGGAGCGGGAACTGATGCTGGAGATGCACGGCCGGTTCAGTCCGTCCACCGCGGTGCGGCTGGCACACGAGATGGCACCGTTCCGGCCCGCGTGGCTGGAGGAGCCGGTGCCGCCGGAGAACCTCAAGGCGCTGGCCAAGGTCGCCGGGAAGGTGGATCTGCCGGTGGCCACCGGCGAGCGCATCCACGACCGGACCGAATTCCGGGAGCTGTTCGAGTCGCAGGCCGCGGACATCATCCAGCCCGACCTCGGGCACATCGGCGGCATCCTGGAAACCCGCAAGCTCGCCGCCACCGCCGAGACGCACTACATGATGGTGGCGCCGCACAACGTCGGCGGCTCGGTGCTGACCGCCGCCTCGCTCCAACTCGCGGGCTGCACACCGAACTTCAAGATCCTGGAGCACTTCAACGACTTCGCCGACGCGGAGATCAAGAAGGTGGTGAAGGGCGCGCCCGAGGTCGTGGACGGCTACTTCCCGTTGTCGGACACACCGGGCCTCGGCGTGGAGCTGGACACCGAAGCGGCGGCCGAATTCCCGCAGCAGGCAGCCCGCTTCGACCTCTGGGCCGAGGGCTGGGAGCAGCGCGATCCCGACCGGAAGCGGTCATGAGGCGCCCCCGGCCCACCACCCCGGGCCCCGGCCGGGCGGTGGCGACATGACCGCTCTTTCCCGGGTCTCCCGTCTCTCCCGCGCCGTCGTCCTCGACGGCCCCGGGCAGCACCGGCTGGTGGTCGGCCCGGCGCGCGAGCCCGGCGCGGACGAGGCCCGGGTGGCGGTGTCGGCCGCGGGCATCTGCGGCAGCGACCGCGAGGTGTACGACGGGGCGCGGCCGGCCGGCTATGTCCGCTACCCCGTCACGCCCGGCCACGAGTGGTCCGGCACGGTGGAGGCGGTGGGCCCCGGCGTCGATCCGGCCCTGGTGGGCCGCAAGGTCGTCGGCGAAGGCTTCCGCAACTGCCGTACCTGCGACCGTTGCCGGGCCGGCGACACCTCCCTGTGCACCGCGGGCTACTCCGAGACCGGTTTCACCGAGCCCGGCGGTTTCGCCGACACCCTGGTGCTGCCCGCCCGTCTGCTGCACCCGCTGCGCGCCGACGCCGACCTGCGGGCCGCGGCGCTCCTGGAGCCGGCCGCCGTGGCCGCCTCGGCGGCACTGATGGGCAACGCGCTGCCCGGCGAGCGGGTCGCGGTGGTGGGCGCGGGGACGCTCGGGCTGCTCGCGGTCCAGTTGCTGGCGGCCGCCTCCCCTTCGGAGTTGGTCGTCGTCGATCCCCGCACGGCCCGCGCCGAGCAGGCCCTGACGATGGGCGCGACGCGGATCCACACCCCCGCGGACGACCGGCTGCCGTCCGGATTCGACCTGGTGGTGGAGACGGCCGGTGCGCAGGGCAGTGCCGCCGCCTCGGCGCTGATGGCCCGGCGTGGTGGCCGCGTCGTCCTCGTCGGCCTGCCCGCGCCCGGTGCGCGGGGCATCGACCCCATCCATCTCGCGATGAGCCAGATCACCGTGCACAGCGTGTTCGGCGCACCGTCCGCCGCGTGGACGCACGCCGTGCGCGCCTTCGACGCGGGGCTGCTCGACCCTGCCCCGCTGATCACCCACGCCTTTCCGCTGGAGGAGTACGCCACGGCCGTCGCCCTGGTGGGCGGCGGTGACGCTTCGGTGGGCAAGGTCCTGCTGGAGCCCGGCGGCAGCACCGGGGCCTGACCGGCGGCGCCCCGCTCTGCGGCCGCCGTCGGCATGCACGAAAAACCGAACGACGTACGAAATATCGAACGCTGCTGTTGAACCATCCCGCTCGGCGCGTCCGCGGACGTCCCGAGCTCATCCCAGCCTTTCGAGGAGCCCCATGCCCACGCCCTCCCCTTCCGCCGAGCCCGGGCCTGCCGCAGGCACCGGTCCCCGGCATCCCGCCGCCCACGTCCTCGCCCCGCTCGGGCACGCCGCGCCCGCCGACAACCCGGCCGACACCTCCCCGTACGCCTTCCCCGACGGCGGGACCTGGCGCACCGAAGTCCCCTCCGTGGAAGGGCCCGAGGCGCTGGCCACCGTCTTCAAGGAGGCCGGCCGGCTGGACGTACCGATCCACCGCGTCAGCCAGGGCAGCGGCGTCTGGATGCTCAGTGACACGGAGATCACGGAGATGGTGGAGTCCTGTGCGGAACGGGACACCGAGCTGTGCCTGTTCACGGGCCCGCGCGGCACCTGGGACATCGGAGGGGCGACCCGCTCCGACTCCGGCGGCGGAGGGCTGCGCGCCCGGGGACAGGAAGCCGTCGCAGGCTGTGTGGAGGACGCGCTGCGCGCCGTGGAACTCGGCGTACGCTGCCTGCTCGTCGCGGACGAGGGTGTGCTGTGGCTGCTGCACCGGCTGCGCACCGAGGGCGCCCTTCCCGCCGAAACCACCCTCAAGGTGTCCGCGCTGATCGGGCCGGTCAACCCCGCCGCGTACGAGGTCTACGAGCGCCTGGGCGCGGACTCCGTCAACGTCCCCTCGGACCTGACCCTCGATCATCTGACGCAGATCCGGCGGGTCTCGCGTGCGCCGATGGACTTCTACATCGAGGCTCCGGACGACCTCGGCGGCTACATCCGCATGTACGACGCCGCTCAGCTCATCCGGCGCGGCGCTCCCCTGTATCTCAAGTTCGGCCTGAGCCGCTCCCCCGGCATCTACCCCTACGGCGCGCAGCTGCGCGAGACCGCGCTGAACAGCGCACGCGAACGGGTGCGGCGCGGCCGGCTGGTGCTCGATCTGCTGGCCCGTCTCGGCGCGGACGGCGGGATGTCGCCGCTGGGGTCCCGGCTGCCCGGTGAGCTGCGCCGGTTCCCGCTTCCCGAGAGGACCAACTGACCATGGGTGTGACGAGAGTTCACCGTATCCCCGCCATCGCCCTGGCGGCCGCGCTCGCCCTTTCGGCGACCGCATGCGGCCAGGAGGCCAAGGGCGGCAGTCGCTATCGGCCCGGCGGCACCGGGGGCGGCACCATCGGCATCGCCATGCCCACCAAGTCCTCCGAACGCTGGATAGCCGACGGCAGGAACATGGCACGGCAGTTCGAGGCGAAGGGCTACACGGCGGATCTGCAGTACGGCGACGACAAGGTCGAGAACCAGGTCGCCCAGCTGGAGAACATGATCGCCAAGGGCCACCGGCTGCTGGTCGTCGCGGCGATCGACGGCTCCGCGCTCACCGACGTGCTGCGCCGCGCCAAGGAGGCCGGTATCCGCGTCATCTCCTACGACCGTCTCATCCTCGGCACCCCGAACGTCGACTACTACGCGTCCTTCGACAACGAGCGCGTCGGCCGGCTGCAAGGGCAGTACATCGTCGACGCATTGCACCTGGACGAGGAGAAGGACGACAAGTTCAGCATCGAGCTGTTCGCCGGATCGCCCGACGACAACAACACCAAGTACTTCTGGAGCGGCGCGATGGCCGTCCTCAAGCCGTACTTCGACCGCGGTCAGCTCACCGTCCGCAGCGGGCAGCGGAAGATGAACCAGGCCACCACGCTGCGCTGGGACGGCGGAACCGCGCAGAAGCGGATGGACGACCTGCTCAGCAAGAACTACGGCGATGCGCGGGTGGACGCCGTGCTCTCCCCGTACGACGGCATCTCCATCGGCGTGATCTCCGCCCTCAAGAGCGTCGGCTACGGGTCGGCGGACAAGCCCTTTCCGGTGGTCACCGGCCAGGACGCGGAGCTGGCGTCCATCAAGTCCATCCGCGCCGGGCAGCAGACCCAGACCGTCTACAAGGACACCCGCAAGCTGGCCCGGCAGGCCGTCCGGATGGCCGACGCGGTGCTGCACCGCAAGAAGCCGAAGGTCAACGACACCACGACCTACGACAACGGCTCCCGGGTGATCCCCGCCTTCCTCCTCGACCCGGTCAGCATCGACCGGAAGAACACCGAACTCCTCGTCGAGGAGGGTTACTTCAAGGCCGGTGAGCTGAAGTGACCGGTGTGAGGGGCGAGCGCCGCGCCGCCGGCGGCGAGACGGCGGGCCCGGTGCTGGAGATGCTCGGCATCACCAAGAGCTTCGCCGGGGTCACCGCCCTGTCCGACGTCCACCTGTCCGTGCGCGCCGGGGAGATCCACGCCATCTGCGGCGAGAACGGCGCGGGCAAGTCGACGCTGATGAAGGTCCTCAGCGGGGTGCACCCGCACGGGAGCTACCGGGGCGAGATCCTCTTCGAGGGCGAGCGCTGCGCGTTCAAGGACATCCGGGCGAGCGAGCAACGCGGCATCGTCATCATCCACCAGGAGCTGGCGCTGGTTCCGTATCTGTCGCTGGCCGAGAACATCTTCCTCGGCAACGAGCGCGCCCGCCGCGGCGTCATCAGCTGGAGCGAGACGCTGCGGCACGCGTCGGCGCTGCTCAAGCGGGTCGGTCTGCACGAGACGCCGCAGACCCGGGTCGCCGATATCGGCGTCGGCAAGCAGCAGTTGGTGGAGATCGCCAAGGCGCTGTCCAAGGAGGTGCGGCTGCTGATCCTCGACGAGCCGACGGCCGCCCTCAACGACGAGGACAGCGAGCATCTCCTCGACCTCATCCTGGAGCTACGCGAGCAGGGCATCGCCTGCATCCTCATCTCCCACAAGCTGGGGGAGATCCGGCGGGTCGCCGACTCCGTCACCGTCCTGCGCGACGGGCGGACCATCGAGACGCTGACCGTCCGCGACGCGCCGGACGCCGCACCGGAGGTCTCCGAGGACCGCATCATCCGCGGCATGGTCGGCCGGGACCTCGACCAGCGCTTTCCCGATCGCACCCGCTACGAGGGCGCGGACGCCGGCGAGAAGGCGCTCGCGGTGTCCGGCTGGACCGTGCACCACCCGATCGACCAGCAGCGCAAGGTCGTCGACGACGTCTCGCTGGATGTGCGGCGCGGCGAGATCGTGGGGATCGCGGGCCTGATGGGAGCCGGCCGCACGGAGCTGGCGATGAGCGTCTTCGGCCGCTCCTACGGTCGCTACGCGGGCGGGAGACTGCACATGGGCGGCCGCGAGGTGGCGGCCCGGTCCGTCCCTGAGGCGGTGGCGCACGGCATCGCGTATGTCACCGAGGACCGCAAGACCTACGGGCTGAACCTCATCGACACCGTCCACCGCAATATCTCGCTCGCCTCGCTGCCGACGATGGCCCGGCACGGCATCGTCGACCAGCACGAGGAACGGCGGGTCGCCGAGCGCTACCGCCGGTCGATGAACATCAAGACACCCACCGTGCAGGAGCAGGTGGGGCGGCTCAGCGGCGGTAATCAGCAGAAGGTCGTGCTGGGCAAGTGGATCCACGCCGATCCCGACGTGCTGATTCTCGACGAACCGACGCGCGGCATCGACGTCGGCGCGAAGTACGAGATCTACACGGTGATCGACCAACTGGCCGCGCAGGGCAAGGCCGTGGTCTTCATCTCCTCCGAACTCCCCGAGCTGCTGGGCATGTGCGACCGCATCTACACCATGGCAGCCGGCCGGCTGACCGGTGAGATCGCGCGCGCGGACGCGACCCAGGAAGCACTGATGCGCCATATGACCATGGACAAGAGCTGAGGCCGCCCATGACGACCGCAACCGAACACTCCACCGGCTCCGCGCCGCCACCGCGCGCGGACCGTCCATCGACCGGGGCGCTGCTCCTGCACACCGTGCGTGCCAACATGCGGCAGTACGGCATGATCATCGCGCTGGCGCTGATCGTGGTGCTGTTCCAGATCTGGACCGACGGCACGTTGCTGCTGCCCAACAACGTCTCCAACATCGTCCAGCAGAACAGCTACATCCTGATCCTGGCCATGGGCATGATGATCGTCATCATCGCCGGGCACATCGATCTGTCGGTCGGCTCACTGGCGGCCTTCGTCGGCGCCGCGGCCGCCGTGATGATGGTCAAGCACGACATGCCCTGGGGCGTTGCCCTGGTGGTGTCGCTGCTGATCGGGGCGATCGCCGGGGCCTGGCAGGGCTTTTGGATCGCGTATGTGGGCATCCCGTCGTTCATCGTGACGCTGGCCGGGATGCTGCTGTTCCGCGGCGCGACCCAGATCATGCTGGAGGGTCAGTCACTCGCGCCGTTCCCCGGCGGCTTCCAGGACATCGCGCAGGGCTTCCTGCCCGAGATGGGGCCCTACACCCAGTATCACAACCCGACGCTGGTCATCGGCCTGCTGGTGATCGCCTTCGTCCTCCTCCAGGAGTGGCGCGACCGGCGCAGGCAGCTGGCCTACGAGCTGGACGTGCTGCCGTTCAATCTCTGGCTGCTCAAGTGCGCGGCGATCGTGGCGGCGGTGGTCGCCTTCACCCTGACACTCGCCGGTTACCACGGGGTGCCGGTGGTCCTGCTCATCATGTGCGCGCTGCTGATCGCCCTGGGCTTCGTGATGCGCAACGCCGTGGTCGGCCGGCACGTCTACGCACTCGGCGGCAATAAGGCGGCCGCCAAGCTGTCGGGCGTCAAGGACCGCCGGGTCACCTTCCTGGTGTTCGTCACCATGGGCACCCTGGCGGCGCTGGCCGGCTGTGTGTACGCGGCCCGGCTCAACGCCGGCACGCCCCAGGCCGGCATCAACTTCGAACTGGAGGCGATCGCCGCGGCGTTCATCGGTGGCGCCTCGATGAGCGGTGGCGTCGGCACCGTCCTGGGCGCCATCATCGGGGCCCTGGTGCTGGGTGTCCTCAACAACGGGATGTCGCTGGTCGGTATCGGCACCGACTACCAGCAGGTCATCAAGGGCCTGGTGCTGCTGGCCGCGGTCGGCTTCGACGTCTGGAACAAAAGGCGCGTCGGTTCCTGAGCGGAGGGTGCCGCCCGAGGAGGCGGCAGCCCGCCCAGGAGTGGGCCACCGGCCGTGGCCGCGGGATTCCCCGCGGCCACGGCCTCGCGCGGTCAGCCGGCCGCCCCCTCGCGGCCGGGTGCCCGGCGCCTGACTCGCGGTGGCCTCTTGTCCTACCGTTCGGGATCTCGAACGGCGATCGGAACTCCGGCCGTGAAAATAGATTCCGACTGATGCCCCGTCAACACTTCGCGCCGAATCCGTGTACCACACCGGCCGATCAGGACAATTGCCCCGCTTTGCCACCCACCGAACCCGTTCGGGATCTCGATCGGAGCCGCGGCGGGATCATCCGGCGAAAGCCGGCTGGGGCAGTCCCTCCCCCGCCGCCGGAAGCACCAGCAGCGCTCCCGCCGCGCCGCCCGGCGCCACCCCCTCGCTCGCCGAGGTGACATAGAGATCCGTCAGGCCCCGGCCACCGAACGCACAGGCCGTGGGCCGCCGTACGGGCAGTTCCACCACCCGGTCGAGCCGCCCGTCAGGGGCGTAGCGACGCAGCGCGGCACCGTCCCAGAGGGCCACCCAGACACAGCCCGTCGCGTCGACGGTCAGCCCGTCCGGAAAGCCGGCGCCCTCCTCGACGGTGACGAACGGACGACGACCGGTCGCCTCGCCATCCGGCCCGACGTCGAAGACATCCACCCGACGGGTCGGGCTGTCGATGTAGTACATGCGCCCGCCGTCCGGACTCCAGCCGATGCCGTTGCTGACGGTGACGCCGGAGAGCTGTGGCGTGGCCCGTCCGTCCGGCGCGACGCGGACCAGCGTGCCGCCGCCCGGCGCCTCGTCGTAGCGCATGGTGCCCGCCCACAGCGACCCGTCGGGGGCGACGCCGGCGTCGTTGCCGCGACGGCCGGGCACGACCTCGCGGTGCAGCCAGCGCAGCGCACCATCGGCGTCGTAACAGGCCACGCCGTCACGGAGGTTGACCACCAGGCCGCCGCCCGCACGCGGCTTCGCCGCGCCGACGTGCTGCTCGGTGGCCAGGACCGTGCGGCGGCCGGTGGCCGGGTCGAAGGTGTGCACCCGGGAGGCGAGTATGTCCACCCAGATCAACCGCCGGGCCGACGCGTCCCAGGTCGGCCCCTCCCCCAGGCGCGCACCGGCTGCCACGGCCACCTCCCACGGCCTCACCGCCGGCCCCGGTGCCCGAGCGCCTCGGAGAGCTCCCCGGCACCCTTCACCGTCAGCTCCTCCAGCTCCGTGCGCCGCTCCTCGCTCCAGCGCACCATCGGTACGGAGATGCTGAGCGCTGCCACGACCCGCCCCGCGGAATCCCTCACGGGCGCCGCCACACAGCTCACGTCGGCGTTGGACTCACGCTGCTCCACGGCGATTCCGCGCTCGCGGACCGCGGCGAGGTGCCGGCGCAGCGTGGCGGGGTCGGTGATGCTGTTCTCCGTCATGGCGGTCAGCTCGGCGCCGTCCGGGATCCGGGCGGTCAGTTCGTCCTCCGGCAGCGAGGCGAGCAGCATCTTGCCGACGGAGGTGCAGTGCGCGGGCAGCCGGCGACCGGCGGCCGAGACCATGCGGACCGCGTGCGTGGAGTCCACCTTCGCGATGTAGATGACGTCGGCGCCTTCGAGGAGCGCGACATGCACGGTCTCGTCGCAGGTCTCGGCGACCGAACGCGCCACCCGCTGCCCCTCGGCGGCGAGGTCGAGCTGCTCGGCGTAGCGGCTGCCGAGCTGATAGGTACGCACTCCCAGCCGGTAGCGTCCGGGCTGCTGCGGTACGGGCACCAGGTAGGTGCGCGCGGTGAGGGTGGAGACCAGCTCGTGCACGGTGGTACGGGGCAGTTGCAGCTTGCGGGTGATCTCCGGGGCGGACAGTGTGCCGTCGCCCTCCAGGAACAGTTCGAGCACGTCCAGGGCCCGGGTCACCGCGGGTACCAGTCGTCCCATGTGCGTCCCCCTCCTTCGTTCGATAGGCCGGTTGTCGGCCGAAATAACGAACACAGGCTAGATTTGCGCCACTTCCCCTGGCAATGGGTATGCAGGGGGCAGACTTGCGTCATGTCACCCACGCGCAGCCAGTCCGAGAAGGACGCCCTCACCGTCGAGATCGTTTTCGCACTTCTCAGCGCCGCGTTCGCGGGCGGCATCTGCTTCCTGGCGGTGGGCAGCCCGTCGCTCTGGGGCGGGCTGCCCACGCCCTGGAAAGGCCCCTGGCTGACGGTGAGCGGCGCCCTCGGCGGGGCGGTGGGCGTCGTCCGCATGGTGTGGGTGCTGCGGCGGGCTCAGCCCAGCCAGCCGGGACGCACCAGCCCCGACTCGTAGGCCAGCACGACCAGTTGGGCGCGGTCGCGTGCGCCGAGCTTGACCATCGTGCGGCTGACATGCGTCTTGGCGGTCAGCGGGCTGACGACCAGCCGCCGGGCGATCTCCTCGTTGGACAGCCCGATCCCGACGAGCGCCATGACTTCGCGCTCCCGCTCGGTCAGTACGGACAGCGCGTCGGCCGCCGCCGGCTCCTTGGAGCGCGCCGCGAACTCGGCGATCAGCCGGCGGGTCACCCCGGGCGAGAGCAGGGCGTCACCGTCGACGACCGCGCGCACCGCCCGCACCAGCTCCTCCGGCTCGGTGTCCTTGACGAGGAAACCCGACGCCCCGGAGCGGATCGCCTCGAAGACGTATTCGTCCAGCTCGAAGGTGGTCAGCATGACGACCCTCACGTCGGCCAGCTGCGGATCCTCGGTGATGCGACGGGTGGCGACCAGCCCGTCCACCACCGGCATCCGGATGTCCATCAGCACGATGTCCGGGCGGTGTTCGCGGACCGCGGCCAGCGCCTCCTGGCCGTCCGCCGCCTCAGCCACCACCTCGATCTCCGGCTGGGCATCCAGCAGCACCTTGAACCCGGCGCGGACCAGCAGTTGGTCGTCGGCGAGCAGTACCCGGATCACGACTCCTCCTCGGCGGTCGGGGCCACCGTACCGGGATCCGCACCCCCGGGCGGGTTCTCGGCCGGGGCGAGCGGAATGCGCGCCACGACCCGGAAACCGCCGTCCGGGCGGGGGCCCGCCTCGACGGTTCCGCCGAGCGCCGCTGCCCGCTCCCGCATCCCGACGAGACCGTTTCCGCCACCGGCGGGCTCCCCCGCCTCGGACGTCGCGGGCCCGTCGTCGTCGACCTGGATCTCCAGCTCCGACGGCGCATAGCCGAGCCGGACCAGGGCGGTGCGCGAGCCGGAGTGCCGGACGATGTTGGTGAGCGCCTCCTGGACGATGCGGAAGGCCGCGAGATCGGCTCCGGGCGGCAGGGCGACGCGGCGGCCCTCGGTGCGCACGCTCACGTCAAGGCCCGCCCCCGTGGCCTGCTCGGTGAGCTCGGGCAGGCGGTCCAGACCCGGTGCGGGGGCGCGCGGCGCCGCACCGCGGGCGCGCAGGGTGTCGAGCACCTGCCGGACCTCGCCGAGCGCTTCCTTGCTCGCGGACTTGATGGTGCTCAGCGCGCTTCTGGCCTGCTCGGGGTCGCTGTCCAGGAGGGCGAGCCCCACTCCCGCCTGGACGTTGATGACGGAGATGCTGTGGGCGAGGACGTCGTGCAGTTCGCGGGCGATCCGCAGCCGTTCCTCATCGGCCCGGCGCCGTTCGGCGGCGGCCCGCTCGGCCCGTGCCTTCGCGAGCTGCTCACGGCGCACCCGCACCAGCTCGGAGACGGCCACCACCGCCACCACCAGCACGGCGATGAACAGTTCCTGGCTCCACGGCGCCGGCCCGTCGCGCGGCGGCAGCCAGCGGTAGAGCCAGTGGGCGACGAGGAGATGACTGAGCCAGAGCCCGGCGACCGCGCTCCAGGCGACGACCCGGTACCCGGCGACGATCGCCGCGAAGGTCCCCAGCGCCACGAGGAGGAAGACGGGACCGTACGGAAAGCCCGCGGCGAAGTACACCGCCACGGACGCCGCCACACAGAGACAGACGGCGCGCGGGAAACGGTGCCGGAAGAGGAGCAGGACGGCGCCCACGACCAACAGGGTCCGCCCGAGGGAATCGAGCGGGACGCGATCGGGCTGGTTGTGCCCGGCGAAGCCGGAGCCGACCAGGACGAAGACCGTCACGGCGAGCGTCGAGAGCCAGGGCAGCCGGGTACCCGCCCAGCCTCTCGGTTCCTCATGGGCGGGTGAAGGCCACCGGCCCCGAAGCCGACCGAGACCGCGCCGCACCCACTGCGGCCGTGCGTTGTCCATGCCGGTAACGCTAGACCGCAACGACCGGCGGCGGCGTCCCCCCGACGCAGTGATCAGCCGTACTCCTGGGGGAGTAGGCGGGGATGAGCGGCAGGAGGGCGGGCGACTGGGTGTCGTCGTCAGCGGGCGCGGTGTCAGCAGGCGCGGTCTCAGCGGACGCGGCCGTGGGCGGGCGCGCCCTGCCTTCAGCGGGGAGTGGGGAGGCCGACGCCGCGGGCCAGCTGGAGCACGGACTGGTCGAAGAATTCCGTGCGGGCCTCGATCACGCCGTTGAACTGACCGAAGAGTTCGAAGCTCAGCAGGCCGAAGAGCTGCGCCCAGGCCGCCACGAGCCGCGCGGTCACCGCGCCCGGCAGTTCCACACCCAGCTCGGCGGCGAGCGCCAGCGCCTCGCCCAACAGCACATCGGGCAGCGGCTCCGCGGGCTCCTTGAGCGTTCCCGCGGCGTACGCGTCGCGGACCACGCCGATCAGGGCGAGGCCGACGCGCGCGGCCGGCTCGGTCGTGGTCTGCGGGGCGCTGTAGCCGGGCACGGGCGAGCCGTAGATCAGGGCGTACTCGTGCGGATGGGCCAGGGCCCATCCGCGGACGGCGCCGCAGACGGTGCGCCAGCGGGTGAGCGGGTCGCCGGCCCGGGGGCCGCGCAGCGCGTCCCGCGCGGTTTCCGCTGCCTCACCGACCGCGTTGTAGGCGTCGATGATCAGCGCGGTGAGCAGGTCGTCGCGGCTCGGGAAGTAGCGGTAGAGCGCGGAGGAGGCCATGCCCAGCTCGCGGGCCACGGCACGCAGGGACAGCTTGGCGGCGCCCTCGGCCGCCAGCTGTCTGCGGGCCTCATCCTTGATGGCCGCGGTGATTTCGCTGCGTGCCCGTTCCCTGGCCCCTCGGATCGCCGTCATGAGAGCAGTCTGCCACCTTTCGGAGCACCGCACAAAAACGAGAGCAGTGCTCTTGCTTTGGAGCGCAATCCTCCTTCACACTGCTCGTAAGCGAGAGCACTGCTCTCGAATGTGAATGGCGCTCACACCTCGTGGACGTCGACAACGGAGGACCCCATGTCCCAGTACCTCGAACCGAACCGCTTCGCCGTCCGCCTCAACCGCTTCATCGGCTGGCTCGCCCGCCGCGGCATCAGCCTCGCCGGCGCGGCCGACCTGGCCGTCCGCGGCCGCAAGAGCGGGGAGTGGCGCCGCGTCCCCGTGAACCCGATGACCTTCCAAGGGGGCCGCTATCTCGTCTCGGCGCGCGGCCACTCCGAATGGGTGCGCAACATGCGCGCCGCGGGCGGCGGGGAATTGCGCGTCGGCCGCCGGACCCGCGCCTTCACCGCCGTCGAGGTCCCACCGGCCGAGACCCCGGCCGTGCTGCGGGCCTATCTCGCGCGCTGGGGCTGGGAGGTGAAGTCCTTCTTCGGCGAGATCACCGCGGATTCCACCGACGAGGAACTCCTCGCCGCGGCCCCCCGCCACCCGGTTTTCCGGATCACCGAATCCTGAGCCCTGACACCCCGGCCGACGCCCGTGCGGACGCCGGCTCCGGCGGCGACAGCGAAGGCGACAGCGAAGGGCCTGGGCACAGCGCAGGAAGGTGGCAGCGGAGGCGAAGGTGGAGGTGGAGGTGGAGGCGGGTCGCACCTCCTCCGGCCCGGCCGGTCGTCGGCGACGTCCGGTGCCCGACGTTCGCCTGCCCGTCGCTCGCCGACGGGCCGCGGTTCCCCGCCGGGCCGCCCCCGGCACTCACGGCACCCTTCCGAGGACCGGCCCGCCAACGGCGAACCGGCCTCCCGAGCCCATCCGGCTCGCCACCCGCCGCGACCACACGCCGGCACACCGACACACCGCGACGGGCATGCGCCCCGGCGACCGGCATACGTCTCCGCGACGCCGTACTCCCCCAGTTCGACACGCGCGCCGGAGATCCACGGCCGGTATGCGCCCGGCAGCACCCGGCCGGCGCCCCGCCGCACATCCCGGCCACGCACCCCGGCGCACGACCCCGGTGGCCGGACCCGGTGCTCGGCCCCCGGTTCCCGACCCCCGGCCCGACCTCAGCGGTCGAAGGCCTCCAGCGCCCGCCGCGCCATCGCGTGGGTGCGGACCAGTTCGCCGAGGGTCGTCGTGCCTCGGGTGATCTTCGCGAAGGCGTGCCAGGCCGGGCGGAAGCCGGTGATCGCGGCGTGCAGCAGGCCGGGCCGGCGGGAGAAGACCTGCAGCATCCGCCGGCCCACCCCCATCTCCACCCCGAGGCCCGCCTTGATGGCGAAGGCGTAGTTCAGCGCCTGCCGGCGCGCGTCCACCGCGTCATGAGCCTCCGCGACCCGGACCGCCCACTCCCCCGCGAGGCGCCCCGAGCGCAGCGCGAAGGAGATGCCCTCGCGGGTCCACGGCTCCAGCAGTCCCGCGGCGTCGCCGCACACCAGGACCCGGCCGCGGGACAGCGGCGAATCCTCCGCGCGGCAGCGCGTCAGATGCCCGGACGAGATGCTCGGTTCGAAGCCCGCGAGCCCCAGTCGCCCGATGAAGTCCTCCAGGTAGCGCTTGGTCGCCGCGCCCTCGCCGCGGGCGGAGATCACACCGACGGTGAGAGTGTCACCCTTGGGGAAGACCCAGCCGTAGCTGCCGGGCAGCGGGCCCCAGTCGATGAGCACCCGGCCCGCCCAGTCCTCGGCAACCGTCTCGGGCACCGGGATCTCCGCCTCCAGACCGAGGTCGACCTGGTCGAGCTTGACCCCGACGTGGGCGCCTATCCGGCCCGCGCTGCCGTCCGCCCCGATCACGGCCCGCGCCAGCACCACCTCACCGTCGCCGAGCACCACGGCGACGGTCCGCCGGTCGGGGACCTCGGCGCCGTGCTGCTCCACCCGGGAAACCGTGACGCCGGTACGGATCCGCGCGCCGGCGTCCTTCGCGGACTCGACCAGAGCGGCGTCGAACTCGGGGCGGTTGATCAGCCCGAAGAGCATCTGCTTGGAGCGGCGGGTGCGGGACAGCTTGCCGTTCAGCGAGAAGGTGACGGCGTGGACGCGGTCACGCAGCGGCAGTTCGAAGCCGGGGGGCAGTGAGTCCCGCGAGGGGCCGATGATGCCGCCGCCGCAGGTCTTGTACCGCGGCAGTTCCGCTTTTTCCAGGAGCAGCACCCGGCGGCCCGTACAGGCCGCGGCGTGCGCGGCCGCGGCGCCCGCGGGCCCAGCGCCCACCACCACCACGTCCCACACCTGCTGGTTGTCCTCGGCTGCCTGCTCGCTGCTCACCTGTGCTTCTGCTCCTGTTCGATGCCTGGCTGCGCGTACCGCCCGCATCCTACGGGCCGCTTCCGCGCGGACCGCCTGTGGGAAGATCGGGAGCACCCATACCCGTATGTCCGGCCCGTCCGCACACCCCGCCGGACGGCCCGTAGGTACACAACGCCGCGCCTACAAGGAGCGTTCCATGTCTGCCAGCCCCCTCGCGCTCACCGTCGCCTCGCTGCAGCCCCGTGCCCTGTCCGAGCTGGCCGAGCTGGTGGCCTTCAAGTCGGTCGCGGACCCGGCACAGTTCCCCAGGAGCGAGTGCGAGGCGGCCGCCGACTGGACGGCCGGCACGTTGCGTGCGGAGGGCTTCGAGGACGTCGCGCTGCTGGACACCCCGGACGGCACCCAGTCCGTGTACGGCTTCCTGCCCGGCCCGGCCGGCGCCCCGACGGTTCTGCTGTACGCCCACTACGACGTGCAGCCGCCGCTGGACGAGGCCGGCTGGGTCTCGCCGCCGTTCGAGCTGACCGAGCGCGACGGCCGCTGGTACGGACGTGGCGCGGCCGACTGCAAGGGCGGCCTGATCATGCATCTGACGGCGCTGCGCGCGCTGAAGGAGCACGGCGGCGTCCCCGTCAACGTCAAGGTGATCGTGGAGGGTTCGGAGGAGCAGGGCACCGGTGGCCTGGAGCGGTACGCCGAAGCCCACCCCGAGCTGCTGGCAGCCGACGCCATCATCATCGGTGACACCGGAAACTTCCGGGTCGGCCTGCCGACGGTGACCGCGACGCTGCGCGGCATGACGCTGGTGCGGGTGCGGGTCGACGCCCTGGCGGGCAATCTGCACTCCGGGCAGTTCGGTGGCGCGGCCCCGGACGCGCTGGCGGCGCTGATCCGTGTGCTGGACTCGCTGCGCGCCGAGGACGGTTCGACGACCGTGGACGGACTTGCCGCGGACGCGACCTGGGAGGGACTGCAGTACCCGGAGGAGGACTTCCGCAAGGACGCCAAGGTGCTGGACGGCGTCGAGCTGATCGGCAGTGGTTCGATCGCGGACCGCATCTGGGCGCGTCCGGCCGTCACCGTGCTCGGCATCGACTGCCCGCCGGTGGTCGGCGCGACGCCGTCCGTGCAGGCGGGGGCGCGGGCTCTGGTGAGCCTGCGGGTGCCGCCGGGCACCGATGCCGGGGAGGCGACGAAGCTGCTCGCCACGCATCTGGAGAACGCCGCGCCGTGGGGTGTGCGGGTCGCGGTGGAGCAGATCGGCCAGGGCCAGGCGTTCCGCGCCGACACCGGGAGCCCGGCGTACGCGTCCATGGCCGCCGCCCTGCGCGAGGCGTACGAGGGGGAGGAGATGCAAATCTCCGGCATGGGCGGCTCGATTCCGCTGTGCAACACCCTGGCCGGTCTCTACCCGGACGCGGAGGTCCTGCTGATCGGGCTGAGTGATCCCGAGGCGCAGATCCACGCCGTCAACGAGAGCGTCTCGCCGCAGGAGCTGGAGCGGCTGTCGCTGGCCGAGGCACTGTTCCTGCAGCGGTACGCGGACAGCCGGGCCTGACGCCCCGAGCCCGACCGGGGGTTCGGGCGCCGCGGTCCCCCGCCCGCGGCGCCCGGCCTGGCGTCTCAGCCGAGCGGGACGCCCGCCTCCAGGTGAAGCGGGCAGCCCTGTTCGCGGGCGCGCAGCGCCCAGCGCAGGCGGTTCCAGCGCACCGGCGGCAGCATGTCCTCCGCCTCGGCCTCGGTCGCGAACCGCCAGTCGCGCAACTCGGCGCCCGGCAGCAGCACCTCGCGGATGCGGTCCGCGGTCAGGGTGCCGCCGTCGAAGAGCAGCCGGAGGCCGCCGTAGCCGGGGGGTTTGGGCGCCTCCCAGTCCAGGACGAGCAGCCGGGGAGCGCGGGGCAGCTGGATGCCCAGTTCCTCGGCGACCTCGCGCACTCCGGCGTGGGCGGGGGCCTCGCCTGGCTCCACGATGCCGCCGGGGAACTCCCAGCCCGGCTTGTAGGTCGGGTCGACGAGGAGTACCCGGTCCCGGTCGTCGAAGAGCAGCACCCCGGCGGCGAGTGTCTCCGCGGTCGGCTCGGGTGTCTGGACGATGTCGCAGGCGCCGGCGCCGACGCGGACGGCCTCGGCGATCTGCTCGGCGGTCTGCCGGGGCGTCAGCCGGGTGGTGTCGACGACGTGGGCGTCGTCCTTGATCCAATCGGGGGCGGTGGTGTACGGCCGGTGCCCGGGAAGTCCCTGGCGTGCCGACGTACCGGCCGCGGACTCCGGGGCTCCGTGCGTCCGGTGGGATATTCGCTCCCGCAGGATCGTTTCCTCCGCATCCAGGAACACATGCCGCACGGGAATGCGGCGGGCCGCGAGAGCGCCGAAGATCTCGTCGCGGTACTCCTGGCGCAGCAAGGCCATCGGTGTCACGAGGGGGCCCGGGACCTCGGTGAGCAGAGCGGCAGCGGTGTCCACGACCATCCGGCGCCAGGCCGGCAGGTCCT
Organism: Streptomyces sp. NPDC048248; assembly: GCF_043201875.1. Lineage (NCBI taxonomy): Bacteria > Bacillati > Actinomycetota > Actinomycetes > Kitasatosporales > Streptomycetaceae > Streptomyces > Streptomyces sp. NPDC048248. Next base: position 15,879 of record NZ_JBICZL010000014.1, on the reverse strand, counting down.
GATAGTCGTCGATCTCCTCGAATCGCTTCGCGGGCAGCATCAGCCGCAGCCCGCTGCCGAGGATTTCGGGGTCGTAGAGCGTGCTTCCGGGAAGCAGGTCGAGCAATTCATGAGCCGCAGTGGTCTTGCCCGCACCGAACGTGCCGTTCAGCCAGACGATCACGGTTTCCCCTCTTCCCTAGGACCCAGGTGAGTTGCCCGCAACACCCTGCCACGGAAACCCCTCGGGACCACGGGCCGCGGGCGCGACCGGGGACGGCGCATCTGCGACGGTCGGCCCGGCCAGGGAGACCTCGCGGCTCCGTGGACGCGCCGATCGCGCACTGCGCCACGACGGAGGATGCCGGTCACCGATCCCCCGCCGCGAAGCCCCCGGCAAACAAGCGCTCCCCCACCCCTTCCGCACCGAAACCCCCATCCGTACAACGAAGTTGGCCCCCTGGACACCCCGCTGTCCGTCGCATATGACGGCGGCGCATCACGCCGTCACCAGCCGTTTGCCGGCCGCGCCGCTATCCCTTGTTCGCCCCCAGGGTCAGCCCCGCGATGAAGTGCCGCTGCAGCAGCAGGAAGACCAGGATCGTGGGGAGCGCGACGAGGACGGAGCCGGCCGCCAGCAGGTTGTAGTCCGTGAAGAACTGGCCACGCAGATTGTTCAGGGCCGAGGTCACGGGCAGTTTGTCGCCGTCGGAGAGGAAGACCAGGCCCCAGAGGAAGTCGTTGTACATCCAGGTGAATTGGAGGGTTCCCAGGGCGGCGAGTGCGGGGCGGCAGAGCGGAAGAGTGACGCGCCAGTACTGCGCCCAGACGCCCGCGCCGTCGACGATCGCGGCCTCCAGGATCTCCCGGGGCAGTGTCCGCATGAAATTGGCCAGCACGAAGACGCAGAAACCGAGTTGGAAGGCGATCTGCACGGCGATGACGGCCCACAGGGAGTCGTACATCGTCAGGGAGTCGGACATCCAATAGGGCAGCGGGATCTTGTTGAAGAGGACGTACAGCGGAGTGACGATGACCTGCTGAGGGAGCAGGTTTCCCGCGGTGAAGACCATCAGCAGGACGATGCCGCCGCGCATCCGCAGCCGGGATACGGCGAATGCCACGAAGGACGCCAGGAACAGCGTGAGCAGGACGCCCGGCACCGCGATGACCAGTGAGTTCACGAAGTACCTGGTCATGCCGGAATCGACGAACGCCTGCGCGTAGTAGTCGAAGGACAGGCGCCGCGGGAGGGAGAAGTAGCCGTATTTCGCGGTCTCCTCGTACGGGCGCAGCGAGGCATAGACGGCCAGCAGCAGCGGCGCGAGGAATGCCAGCGAGACGACGAGCAGGAAGGCGTGCACGCCGAAGCGACCGCGGCGGCGTGGCGGGGCGGGCGCCGCGGCGGGCACCGGTCGCGCGGCCGGGGGCGGGGCGGTGGCAGGGGCGGTCATCGCTTCTGCTCCCCTCGCAGCTCCTGGACGAGATAGGTCACGATGAATCCCATGGAGACGAGGAGGAGGACGACGGCGATCGCGGAGCCGAATCCGATCCGGCCGGCCTCGCCGATGATGTTGTCGGTGACCAGCACCGACAACAGCTCAAGACCGTTGCGGCCCTTGTTGACGGCGTAGACGATGTCGAAGGCGCGCAGTGATTCGATGACGGTGATGACGCCGACGATGACGTTCACCGGGCGCAGCGTGGGCAGGACGACGCGGAAGAAGGTCTGCCGGTCGCTCGCGCCGTCGATGGCGGCGGCTTCTTTGAGGCTCGGGTCAACGGATTTGAGACCGGCGAGATAGAGAATCATGACGTATCCGGTGTGCCGCCAGCAGGCCGCCAGCATCACCATCCAGATATTGAGGTCCGGGTCTCCCAGCCAGTCGGTGGGGTTTTCGCCGCCGAGTACGGCGTTGAGTGCGCCCTGGTCCCGGGAGAGGATGAGCTGGGCGATGAATCCGACGACGGCGAGCGAGAGCACCACCGGCATGTAGAGCGTCGATTGGTAGAACCGGCTGAAGCGGACACCGCGGTCGATGAGGACGGCGAGCAGCAGCCCGAAGGGGGTGGCGAGAAATCCGAGAAATACCAGCCAGAGAAGGTTGTGCCGGACGGCAGGCCAGAATTGCGGGTAGTTGGTGAAGAGGTTGTCGTAGTTCTTGAGGCCGGCCCATCGGATGTCGCCGATCCCGTCCCAGTCGGTGAAGGACAGCCCGACGGAGGCGAGCGTCGGCCCCCAAATCAGGGCGAGGTCGAGCAGGATCGGAACGCCCAGCAGCAGGCCGAGAACGCAGAGGTCGCGGCGGGTGTACTTCCGTGGCCCCCGCCGCCCGGCGCGCCGCAGGCGGGTGCGGGGCACACCTCGTACGCGGGCGTCCGGCGCGGCTGGAGTGCGGGTGTTCGGCACGGCTCTTCGCTCCCCGTCGTGTCCGTGGTCACCCGACGGTGACCCGGTGGCAGTGGCCGGTGGGCGGCGGCCCGCGCGGTCGATGCGGCGGCGGTCCTCCGCTGCGGTCATTCCGCCGCGAAGATCTGCTTCTTCTGGCGTTCGATGTCGTTCACCAGACCGTCGATGTCATCGGGCTTGTTGAGGAACTGCTGGATGGCCTGGATCATCACCGTCGACGCGAAGTCGGGGCGGGTGTCGCGATCCATGAACTGCGATATCTGCCGGGCGCCCGCGACGAGTTCGACGGCCTTCTTCTGAAGTGGTGTGTAGGCGCCGGTGTCGGCACCGCTGTTGACCGCGACGTTGTTCGGGTCGGAGCGGAGATAGATGTCCTCCGCTCCGGGCGTGGCAAGGAATTTCAGCAAGTCCTTCGCTCCGTTCTTGTCCTTGGCCTTCTTCGACATCAGGAATCCGTCGATCGGCGCCTCGACCGCCTCCTGACCGAAGGACGGATCGATCTCAGGGAAGGGGAAGAAATCGAGGTCCGCGCGGTCGGCTGCGCTGAACTGCTGGCCCGGGTGCGGCAGTCCGAGGACCGTCATACCCGCCTTCTTCTGCGCGAGTGTCTGCGCGGCCTCCTGCCAGGTCCGTCCGTTGGCGCCCTTTTGGTGGTACGGCATGAGGCCGCGCCAGAGGTCGAAGACCTGCTTCACCTGCGGGCTGTTCCAGGACTTCCGGCCGCTCATCAGCGCGAGGTGGAATTCGTAGCCGTTGGCCCGCATATTGAGGTAGTCGAAGGTGCCCATCGCCGGCCAGCCGTCCTTGTCGCCGAAGGCGAAAGGCACCAGCCCGTCCTTCTCCATCTGCCGGGCGAGGGAACGGTACTGGTCGAAGGTCTTGGGGACCTCGTACCCCTTCTCCTGGAAGACGCTCCTGCGGTGGAAGACCGCCCACGGGTAGTAGTAAAGCGGCACGAAGTACTGCTTCCCGTCCGCACCCGTCGACTGCTTCTTCAACGCGTCGGTGAATCCGTCGAAGCCCCGCCACAGGTCACTGATGTCGGCGAGCAGACCCTTGCGGGCGAAATACTGCATGCGGTTGCCCGCGAACCACATGAAGACATCGTCCGGCGTGCCCTGGAGGTAGCGGTTGATGTTCTCCTGGAAGTTCTCGTGATTGACGGTGTTCACCCGCACCGTCTTCTTCGACTTCTTCTCGTAGGCCCGGAAGACGTCCGCGAAGGCCTTCTTCGGGACGGCGTCCGAGGCATTGGAACCGACCGAGATGCCGCCCGGTCCACTGCCGCAGGCCGCGAGGACGGACGGCAGGGCGACCGCCCCCACCCCGAGTGCCGTACCTCGCAGCAAGGTCCGCCGGGACATCCGACGTCCTGCCGCTTCCCCGTGTGAGCCTGATCCGCCGAACGTTGACTGGGCCATGTCCCCCTCCTCAGGGGTGGAACCAACAGAACCGAACGCGAGTGGTGGGATCTCACTCTCAACGGCAGGACCAGTCAAGGGTTTTTGCAGGCGAGGGAACAACCGTTACCGCTCCCCTTACAACAGAGTCCAACAAGCCCTACCGTAAACACCCGTCAGTGAGCGGTACCCGACTCCCCACACCTCTCGCGAGGACGGAGGACGCGAACCATGCGCGTTCATATCCGCACCACCCCACTGCGAGGTCATCGAAGAATCGTCGGAGCGCTGTCCGCCGCGCTGCTCTGCACGGCAGGGGTGACCGCCCAGCCCGTCGCGGCCCGCACTCCCGACGCCCCGGTCACCACCCTGGCCGGCACCGACACCGCGCATTCCCCCGCGTCACGGCTTCCCGACGGGCTCGCCAAGACGCCGCCCATGGGCTTCAACAACTGGAACTCCACGCACTGCCGGGCGGAGTTCAACGAGGAGATGGTCAAGGGCATCGCCGATCTCTTCCTCGCCAAGGGCCTCAAGGACGCGGGCTACCGGTACGTCAACCTCGACGACTGCTGGGCGTTGCCCGAGCGGGACGCGAACGGCAAGCTGGTGGCCGACCCCCGTCGCTTCCCGCACGGCATCAAGGCCGTCGCCGATTACGTCCACTCCAAGGGCCTGAAGTTCGGCATCTATACGAGCGCGGGGACCAAGACCTGCAACGAGGCCGGCTTTCCCGGTTCCCTGGGACATGAGGTCTCCGACGCCCGTCAGTTCGCCGACTGGGGCGTCGACTACCTCAAGTACGACAACTGCAACAACCAGGGCGTGGACGCCCGGTACCGCTACCGCGCCATGCGGGACGCCCTGAAGGCCACCGGGCGGCCCATCGTCTACAGCATCTGCGAATGGGGCGAGAACAGGCCCTGGGAGTGGGCGTCGGACGTAGGGCACCTGTGGCGCACGACCGGTGACATCAGCGACAGCTGGTCGAGCATGCTCGGGATCCTGAAGCAGAATCTGCCGCTCGCTCCGCACGCGGGCCCCGGCCACTGGAACGACCCGGACATGCTGGAGGTCGGCAACGGCGGGATGACGGACACCGAGTACCGCAGCCATTTCGCGCTGTGGTCGATGATGTCCGCCCCGCTGCTGATCGGCTCCGATCTGCGCAAGGCGACGCCGGAGACCTACGAGATCCTGGGCAACAAGGACCTCATCGCGCTCGATCAGGACGAGCTCGGCAAGCAGGCCACCGTCCTGGCGTCCGAGGGCGGCCGCTGGACGCTGGTCAAGGAGCTGGCGAACGGTGACCGCGCGGTCGCCCTCTTCAACGAGACCGGACAGCCACAGCGCATCACCACCAGCGCCCGGCAGGTGGGTCTCCCGCAGGCGGACGGCTACCGCCTGCGCGACCTCTGGCAGCACCGCGACCAACACACCACCGGCACGATCTCGGCCACCGTCCCCGCCCACGGCACCACCGTCTACCGAGTCTCCGCCGACCGGCGCTGGGCGGACTACCCGCCCGCCGTCGAGGCCGGCACCGACGGTACGCCGCTGGTCGAGAACGACACCCCCACCGGCCTGCGCTCGACCGTAGGCAACCTGGGCGGCACCCCCGCCAGGGACGTGCGGGTCACGCTCCGGGCCCCGGACGGGTGGCAGGTCTCGGCGACCTCGCCCCCCGACGCCCGCGCGCTGCTCGGTGGCGAGACGCTGCGCACCGACTGGAAGATCACCGCGCCGGCCGGGGCGCAGCCAGGGGGTTACGAACTGACACTGACCGCCGCCTACCGCGCGCCTGACGGACAGCGGCTCACCACCACCCTGCCCGGCTCCGCCCATGTCGTGGTGCCCCCGCCTGCGGGGACGGCGTACGCCGCCGAGCTGCCGTGGCTCACCGTCGCCAACGGTTGGGGCCCGGTGGAGCGGAACACCAGCGTCGGGGAGAGCGAGGCCGGCGACGGCGGGCAACTCACCATCGGCGGGACCGTTTTCGCGAAGGGGTTGGGCGCGCACGCTCCCAGCGAGGTGAGCTTCTACACCGGCGGCCGGTGCACCGCGTTCCGCGCCCGGGTCGGTATCGACGACGAGTCGGGCGACAAGGGATCGGCCGGCTTCGAGGTCTGGGCCGACGGCAAGCGGCTCACCGAGAGCGGCACGCTGACCGGCGAGGACGCCGCCGGGACGGTCGACGCCGACGTCTCGGGGGCACGCACCGTCCGCCTCGTCGTGACCGACGGCGGGGACGGGGTGGACCACGACCACGCCGACTGGGGCGACGCCAGGTTCAGCTGCTGAGGGGCCGGCTGCCGCCGGGCGGGCCCACGGCCCGCCCGGCACTCAGCAGGTGCGCAGCCCGGGGACCGGCTGATCGTTCCGGCCGCCGGTCAGATAGACGACGCTGACGTAGACGCCGGAGTTACCGCTGTCGTCGTCGGTCTTGGCCCACCAGACGTTGGTCCACTTCCCGTACGTCTCGCGGCGGCCCAGATTCGCCTGGCAGTAGAAGTAGTTGGTGCCCGCGTTGAGCGTGCCGACCTGCTGGAAGGAGTCGGTGTAGGAGGTGGCGGTCCGCCACACCTGGCAGTTGGCCTTACCGCCCCCGATGCCCACACAGGACGGTCCCTCCGTCGGGTCGCCGCCACCGCCGCCGCTCGTACCGCCGCCGTCGCCACCGCCTCCGGTCGTGTCGCTGCCGCCGTCCGAACCACCGGACGTGCCGCCGCCGTCCGAACCACCTTCGTCGCCACCGTCGCCGGATCCGCCGTCCTTCCCGCCCGAACTGCCTTCCCCGGCACCTGCTTCGACGTCCTCGGAGGCGCCGCCACCGGCGGGCTTGCCGGACGCGGAGGGTGACGGGCTCGCGCCCTCGCCCTTGTCCGTGCCCTTGGCGTCGTCCTTGCCGGCCGTCGCGCGCTGCTCGTCGGCCGGCGCAGGCTTCACCGCCGACTCCGCCGCCTGCCGGCCCCGTTCCGCGACGGGGTCGCCCGCACCCCCGCCGACCAGCGCATACGTCCCACCACCGGTCGCCAGCACGGCGAGCACCGCGGCCACTGCGAACACCACGCGGCGGCGACGCCGGGCCGGCAACCGCGCGGTGTCCTGCTCGGACCGGCCCGATGGGTGCGGGTAGCTGCCCGTACTGCCGACGGGCGGGCCACCGACCACACCCGGCGGGTCGTAGCCGACCGCGGCGACGGACGGGCCCGCGGGAGCGCCGTCGGAGGCGCCAGGGACGGGACGCGCCGCCGGGACAAAGCCGGCCCCGACCGTCGGCGAGCCGGCGAGAGCTGATCCGCTCGTGGCGTCTGGGTCGCAGGGCGCGGCCGGACCGGCGGACGGCGGCACCGGCTGCGCCGGGCTCCCCGGCGCTCCTTGCGCACCGGGCCCCGACAGCCAACTCGTGGGCGGCGCCTGGCCGTTCGACGGGCCGACGGGCGCGCCGCCGCCTGCGGCCGGGCCTGCCGCACCCTGCATGCTCTGCCCGGTCTGCCCGCCGCCCGGTCGGTCCTCGCCCTGCGCGCCGACGCCCTGCGGCGAAGGCGGCGGAGGAGTCGCGCGGACATCCATCGCGGTGGGCACCGGCGCCGCCCCGGGAGCCTGCACCGGTGCCGGCTCCCGGCCCTCGGCCACCGCCTCCAGCATGCTCCGCGCCGCGGCGGCGGACGGCCGTTCTGCCGGGTTCTTCGCCATCAGCGCGTGCAGCACCGGCGCGAGCGGACCCGCCTGCCGTGGCTCCGGCAGCGGCTCGGTGACGATCGCGGTCAGCGTCGACCAGACCGACGTCCTGCGAAACGGCGCGCCGCTGCCCTCGACGGCGGCGTACAGCGTCATGCCCAGCGACCAGATGTCCGACGCGGGGGTGGGATCCATGCCCTGCGCCCGCTCCGGCGGCAAGTAGTCGAGGGAGCCGACGAGTTCGCCGCTGCGGGTGATGTTCGTGGTCGCGCCGTCGCCCGGCGCCTCGATGCTGGCGATGCCGAAGTCGGTGAGGACCACCCGGCCGCTGCTGTCCAGCAGGACGTTGCCGGGCTTCACGTCACGGTGCAGGACACCCACCCGATGGGCGGCGTCCAGCGCGTCCATCACCTGGGCACCGATCCGGGCGATCTCCCTGGGGTCCAGGGCGCCGCGACTGCCGATGGCGTCGTCCAGCGACGGGCCGTCCACCAGCTCCATCACGATGACCGGCCGGCCGTCCTCGTCGATGACGTCGTGGACGGTGATCACGCCGGAGTGCCGGATACGTGCCGCGGCACGCGCTTCGCGCTGCATACGGGTGCGCAGGTCGGCGAGCTCCGGTGCCGAGGCGTCGGTGTAGGCGCGCAGGACCTTCACCGCGACCTCGCGGCCCAGCACCTCGTCGACGGCGCGGCACACCACGCCCATGCCGCCACGTCCGATCCGGCCGGTCACGCGGTATCTGCCGCCCAGGACGCGGCCGGTCAGGTCGGCGTCCTGCCCCCGCCGGGGGCCGCTCACGGCGGCGGCACCGGGTGTGCCGCCCCCCTGGGGCCCGGGTGCACCGCCCGCCGCACCGGACTCGTGCACGCCGTCCGCCCCGCCGGCCTGATCCGCTCCGCGCTGCTCACGCTCCCCCGCTGTCACCGTCGCCGATTCCCCTCGTTGCCCGTAGCACTGCCCGTCGTCGTGGGCTACAGCCTAGAGACTTTCCGTTGCCGCGAGGCAGGCAACTTCGTACCGACCGCTACCGGTGGGCGCGTCGGACGTCCCGACCGGCATCCGGGCTGACACCCCGTGCCGCGGAGCCGCCTCTCCGGGTCGGCCGGGCGCGTGCGTCCTCGCCCGGCCACCGGTGTGCTCCGGTCAGGCTGCGGCTGCCTCGGCGGCCGCCGCCTGGGCAGCGCGCCGCTCGCCCGCGGCCTGCGACCGCTTGGCGTACAGGGCGGTCCAGACGCTCAGCAGACCGAGCACCCCGTAGGCCATGGCCGGGCTGATGACCACCATGGCGCCGGTGTCCACGACATAGGCCAGGGCGATCCGCACCCCCGCCTCCGCGAGGTAGGCCACTCCCCATACGGACGTCATCACGGTCATGGTGCGGCGGAAGCCTTCGTACTGCCACATGCCGTTCCACCAGGCGGTGCTCTCCGGGGTGCCGTCGGTGGCGAACTTGCGGCCGAAGTAGAACATCAGTGGACGCGGTGCGAGCAGGGTGGCCAGGCAGAGAACCCCGAACAGCCCGGTCACACCGGAGTCCTTGATGATGAGTGCCCGTGCCGAGTGCGCGCCGATCAGCGAGACGAAGGCCGTGATGGCCAGGAACACCAGCGTGACGACGGCGAATTCGTCGAGGCGGCGGCGCCAGGCCAGATGCACGGCGCTGTCGAGCACCGGCCAGGCGCCGCTGAGCAGCAGCGCCGAGAAGTCGCTCCAGCCGTGGTCGGTGAGCGCGTTGAAGGTGACGATCGGCGCGACGACATTGAGGCCGATGGTCAGGATCCATCCGAGCGCGGCGGCGGGCCCGGAGCGGGCCGGCGGTGCGGGACGGGCTCCGTGGACTTCCTGAGCGGACATTTTTCCCCCGTGGACATGCGTGATGAGTCAGGCAGGGGAAAACGTAAACGACCTGGTGGGCAGGGTGAGCATCCTGGAGCCAAAATCCTCACCAAGTCATCCGGCGGTCGCCGCCGCCTCGGCGGGCCCCCCACCGGAGCGCGGCGGGCGCTACGGCCTCAGCCCGTGGGCGCGAAGGCTTCGAGGCGGGACTCCTGTGCGGCGGCCGCGGCGGCGCCCACCAGCCCGGCGTCGGTGCCCATTTGAGCGGGTACGACCGTCAGATCCGACACGAAGGACAGCGTCGCGTAGTCCCGCAGGGCGGCACGCAACGGGGCGAAGAGCACCTCTCCCGCGCCGGCCACGCCGCCGCCGATGACCGCGATGTCGATCTCGACCAGCGTCGCGGTCGCGGCGATCCCGGCGGCCAGCGCCTGCGCGGCGCGTTCGAAGGAGCGGAGGGCGACGGGGTCGCCGGCATGCGCAGAGGCGGCGACCGCCGCGGCGCTGGTGTCGCCGTCGGCGCCCGGCAGCCATCCGTTCGCCAGCGCCCGGCGGGCGATGTTGGGTCCGCTGGCGATCCGTTCGACGCAGCCACGCCCACCGCACGGACACGGATCGCCGTCCAGATCGACGCTGATGTGGCCGATGTGGCCGGCGTTTCCGGTGGGGCCGGGATGCAGGCGGCCGTTGAGGACGAGGCCACCGCCGACGCCGGTGGAGACCACCATGCACAGCGCGTTGGCGCGGCCGCGGGCCGCACCCTGCCAATGCTCGGCCGCGGTCATCGCCACACCGTCACCGACCAGCACCACCGGGCACTCACCGACCAGCGCCCGCACACCGGCGACCAGCGGGAAGTCGCGCCAGCCGGGGATGTTGACCGGGCTGACGGTGCCCGCGGAGGCGTCCACCGGGCCCGCGCTGCCGATCCCCAGTGCCGCCACCCGCGCCCAGTCCGGGCCCGCCGCCAGCTCCGAAACGACCTCGGCGACCGCGCGCATCACGGTCGCCCCGTCCCGGTCGGCGGGCGTGGGCCGCGCCGCCCGTACGATCATCCTGCCGCGACCGTCCACCAGAGCGCCGGCGATCTTGGTGCCGCCAATGTCCAACGCTGCGCTGAGGTCCATCTGCATCGGTGTCGAATCTCCTGGTGGGCCCGGGGGCCGGGGGTGCCGGCCCGGCATGAGAACACCCAGTCTCCCTTCTGTTGACAACGTTGTCTAGAGGCTATGCTCGACGGCATACCCCGACGCCGACAGAATCAGGACCGCACACCGTGAGCGACACCGCCCGGGGCACCTCCCGCCGCTACGGCACCCGGCCCACGATGAAGGATGTCGCGGCGCGCGCCGGTGTCGGACTGAAGACGGTCTCCCGCGTGGTCAACGGCGAGCCGGGCGTCACTCCGGACACCGAACGACGCGTCCAGGAAGCCATCACGTCCCTGGGGTTCCGCCGCAACGACTCCGCCCGCATCCTGCGCAAGGGCCGGACGGCCAGCATCGGGCTGGTGCTGGAGGATCTCGCCGACCCCTTCTACGGCCCGCTCAGCCGCGCCGTCGAGGAGGTCGCCCGCAGCCACGGCGCACTGCTGATCAACGGCTCCAGCGCCGAGGACCCGGCCCGTGAACAGGAGTTGGCGCTGGCTCTGTGCGCGCGCCGGGTGGACGGCCTGGTCGTCATCCCCGCCGGTGACGACCACCGCTATCTGGAGCCGGAGATCGCGGCCGGGATCGCGACGGTCTTCGTGGACCGCCCGGCCGGCAAGATCGACGCCGATGTCGTGCTCTCCGACAGCTTCGGCGGCGCCCAGGACGCGGTGGCGCATCTCATCGCGCACGGCCACCGGCGGATCGGGTTCATCGGTGACCAGCCGCGAATTCACACCGCACGGGAGCGGCTCCGCGGCTACCGCACGGCGATGGCCGCGGCAGGGCTGCCGGTGGACGACTCCTGGGTCTCGCTCGGCCCCACCGCCCCCGAGCGGGTGCGGGGCGCCGCCACCGCCATGCTGGACTCCCCCGAGCCGGTCACCGCACTCTTCGCGGGCAACAACCGCGTCACCGTCACCGTCGTCCGTGTCCTCGGTGTACGCCCGCACCAGGTGGCCCTGGTGGGCTTCGACGACTTCGAGCTGGCCGATCTCGTCCAGCCGGCGATCACGGTCGTCGCCCAGGACGCCGCCCGCCTGGGGCGGACGGCCGCCCAGCTGCTCTTCCGCCGCCTGGAGGGCGTCGACGACCCGCCGCGGCGGGTGGACATCCCGACCCGCCTGATCGCCCGCGGTTCGGGCGAGCTGCGCCCTGTGGAGAGTTGAGAGCGAGCGGAGAGCCCACGGACCGGCGGGCGCTGACGACAGCCGCGCGCGGTCGGGGCCCCGGAAGAGGACCCCAGCTCAGGGACCTGGGGGGCCTGGCCGCCGCCGCAGGGCGGCGCACACCGGTCGCCGTTCCTCCTCGACGCCGCCGGGCGCGAGCGAGGTCTCGTGGCCGCCCGGAGCTCGCAGGCTCCCAACGGCGCTCGCCCGAAGCTCATTTGACGAGGCATCACATCGCAAGAATGCAGGCCCCTCGCGGAACGCCGCTGCCCCGGCCGTGGCGCCGGAGGGCGTCGACCGGGGCAGCGGGCAGCGGCCGGCCGTGGGCCGGCCCGGGATCAGGCGGACTTGGCCGGACGGCCGGCGAGGGCGTCCAGGTCGGCGCGGGTCAGGCCGGTGAGGCGGGCGACCTCGGCGGTGTCGACGGCGCCGCAGTCGAGGCCGCGCAGCAGGTAGCCGCTGAGCGCCTTGGCGGTGGCCGGCTCGTCCATGACGTCGCCGCCGGCCTTGGCCACGTACGCGGTGAGCCGGGCCGCGGCCTGCTCCAGGCCCTCGCGGTAGAAGGCGTAGACCGCGGCGTAACGGGTCGGCAGGTGGCCCGGGTGCATGTCCCAGCCCTGGTAGTAGGCGCGGGCGAGCGACCGGCGTACGAGACCGTGGTGCAGCCGCCAGGCGTCGTGCACCTGGGCCGTCGGGCCGACCGGCAGGACGTTGGTCGAGCCGTCCGAGAGGCGGACGCCGGTGCCCGCCGCGGCCACCTGCATCACGGCCTTGGCGTGGTCGGCGGCGGGGTGGTCGAGCGACTGGTGGGCGGCGCTGACGCCGCAGGAGGCGCTGTAGTCGAAGGTGCCGTAGTGCAGGGACGTCGCACGGCCCTCGGCGGCCTCGATCATGCGGGCCACGGTGGCCCGCCCGTCGGCACCCAGGATCGACTGGGTCGTCTCGATCTGGATCTCGAAGCCGATCCGGCCGCTCTCCAGACCGCGGGCCTTCTCGAAGGCTTCCAGCAGCCGCACCATGGCGGTGACCTGCTCGGCGTAGGTCACCTTGGGAAGCGTGAGGACCAGCCCGTCGGGCAGGCCGCCGGCCTCCATCAGGCCGGTGAGGAAGATGTCGAGGGTGCGGATGCCGCGGTCACGGACGGCGGCTTCCATGCACTTCATCCGGATGCCCATGTACGGAGCCGCGGTGCCGTCCTTGAAGGCGGCGGCCACCAGGGCGGCCGCGCGCGCGGCCGCCTCGTCCTCCTCGGCGTCGGAGCGGGGGCCGTAGCCGTCCTCGAAGTCGATGCGCAGGTCCTCGATGGGCTCGCGCTCCAGCTTGGCGCGGACGCGGTCGTGGACGGGCCCCGCGAGCTCGTCGGAGATGCCGAGGACGGCGGCGAGCGCGGCGGCGTCCGGGGCGTGCTCGTCGAGGGCGGCGAGTGCCTGGTCGCCCCAGGAGCGCACGGTGCCCGCGGTGTAGACGTCCCCTGGGACGTAGACGGTGTGAACGGGCTGGCGGGTGCCGGGGTCGCCCGGGTAGCGCCGGGCCAAGTCGGCGTCGACCTCGGCAAGAGCGGCTCCGATTCCCTCACGTACGGTGTGCGCAAGGCTCGTTGCCACGGTCTCCTGCTGCCCCATTCGACACCCTCCCGGTGCTCACGCCCGACGATCGAGCGTTTTTCCGTCTAGCGGAATCAACAATCCGTATAGCGAAGTTAACCGTGTCGGGTGCCGAGGTCAACACCCTCTCCCCCGCAGCGACGCAGGTCACGGGCCCACGGACGGCCAAACTCTGTGGCGCCGGGGACCACGGGGCCGTCACACTCGCCCTCATGACATGGATCGCACCACACATCGACCGCAGGGACCTTCCGACGGCGGCCGCCGAACGGGAGATGTTGCAGGGCTGGCTCGACCGGCACCGCGACACCCTGCTCACCAAGTGCGCCGGGCTCACCCCGGAGCAGCTGGCCGAAGCCAGCACCCCGCCGTCCACACTCACCCTGCTCGGCCTGGTGCGGCACATGACGGACGTCGAGCGTGTCTGGGTCCGGCAGCGCTTCGCCGGTGAGCAGGTCGATGCCCGCTACTTCACCGACGAGAACGCGGACGCCGATCTCGACGACATCGATCCTGCCGGCGCGGAAGCGGCGTACGCCGCCTTCCGAGCCGAGGTCGAGGTGTGCGACGCGGCGGTGGCCGGCCGCGGCCTGGACGAGCTCTTCCGCAACCCCCACGGCGACGGCAAGCTGAACCTGCGCTGGGTCTACGTCCACCTGATCGAGGAGTACGCGCGGCACAACGGCCACGCGGATCTCCTGCGCGAGCGGATCGACGGCGCGACGGGCGACTAGGGCGTGACCGCTCACGCCGTCAGGTGAGGGCTCCTGGGGCTGCTGCGGAGCCGGGCGCCTCAGGCACGCTCCGCGGCGAACGGGCCGCCGGAGCGGAAAGCGTGAGCGGCGAAGCGGTCGCCGATCCTGCGATGGGTGGCGGCGTCCGGGTGGAGCTGGTCGGGCAGCGGCAGTTCGGCGAAGTCGGCCTCGCCGTAGAGATCGCGGCCGTCGAGGTAGGACAGGTTCGGGTCGTCGACCGCCCGCTGCTTCACGATGCGGGTCAGTTCGTCCCGGATGACGTTGAGCGTCAGCTTCCCTGCGGCCCGTTCCGCGGGGTCGCCCATCGCCTTGAACTGCAGCCGTCCAGCGCCCAGGTTGCTGAAGTCCGGGGCGGCGGGGCCGGGTGTGTCCTCGTGGATGGGACACAGGAGGGGCGAGACGACCAGCAGGGGCGTGGTGGGGTGGCCCTCGCGGATGGTGTCGAGGAAGCCGTGCACCGCCGGACCGAACGCACGCAGGCGCATCAGGTCGGCGTTGACGATGTTGATACCGATCTTGACGCTGATCAGATCCGCCGGGGTGTCGCGGAGCGCGCGGGCGGTGAACGGGTCGAGCAGGGCGCTGCCGCCCATGCCCAGGTTGGTCAGCTCCACGCCGCCGAGGGAGGCGGCCAGCGCGGGCCAGGTCGTGGTGGGGCTCGCGGCGTCGGAACCATGGCTGATCGAGCTGCCGTGGTGCAGCCACGTCCTGCGGCCCCGGTCCGGCAGGGGTTCGACGGGGGCATCGGTGCGCAGCGCGACGAGTTGGGTGATCTCGTTGTGCGGCAGCCAGATCTCGATGTCCTTGACGCGGTCGGAGAGGCCGGTGAACCGGACGGTGCCTACGGGGCCGGGCCGGACTTCCGAGGTCCCGGTGGCCATGTCCACCATCAGCACATTGCCGCCGGGCACACTAGCCTGTCCCGCCGGCCGGCCGTCGACGAGCAGGTCGTAGAGGCCGTCGGGGCGCGGCGGAGCGCCCTGGTAGGCGTTCTTGGTGCGCAGTGCGTCCAGTTCCACGGCGGTGGCCCGGGTGCGGAACACCAGCCGTACGCCGGACGGTTGGGCCTCCGCCATCGCCAGCTGCCCGTCGGCGCACTGGGCGCGGGCCCGGGCGGGCAGCCGGTGCGGCAGCACACCGTGTTCGGTGCGCTCCAGATCGAGCGCGCCGCGCAGCAGATCCGCGGTGAGCGGCATGGTGATCCAGTCCGTCGCGCGGGCCGCCGTGGGGGCTCCGGTGACGTCATCGAGCGGGTCATTCATGCCGGGCATTCTGCCGGTCGGTCGCCCCTCGGCCCAATGGTTTCTTAGGCTGAAGCGTCCGCCACCGAACACCAGGAGGCCTTGTGCCCGTCGTCGTCGCCACCATGAGGACCAAGCCCGGCCGCCGCGAGGACGTTCTCGCGGCTTTCCGACGGCACGCGCCCGCCGTGCACGCCGAGCCCGGCTGCCTGCTCTACGCCGCGCACTCCGGCGACGACCGGGTCACGATCGTCGAGCACTGGGCGGACCAGGCCGCCCTCGACGCCCACTCGGCCGGCCCGGCGATGGCGGCGCTCATCGGGGACATCACGGACGCGATGGCCGCGCCGGTGGACGTCGCGGTCCTGGAGCCGGTGCCTGCCGGGGATCCCGCGAAGGGCGTACTGACCAAGGGCTGAGCGCGCCCGTCGGGAGATCGGCGAGGACCCGAGAGCCCGAAGACCCGCACACCACCGGCCCGGTTCGCGCGTGGCGGTACGGGGCCGGTGGTGTGCGGGTCTTCTGTGCCTGTGGGCTCGGGCGAGCCCAACGGTCTCAGCCCTTGCGGGTCTTGACCTCTTCGGTGAGGGCGGGGACGACCTCGAAGAGGTCGCCGACGATGCCGTAGTCGACGAGGTCGAAGATCGGGG